>DATIBC010000001.1:0-40036 GCA_035457725.1 Alphaproteobacteria bacterium
ATTCTCGACAGGACGTCTCCTCGAACGGGCCGATACCCGTTGTACCGCGACAACGTTCGCTCGCGGTCATGCTCGAGAATCGTATTGTCGTATCCTGCGTGGTCACCTCGACATTTTACCGGAGTCGCCAGGCCCCGGGGGCCAAAATTCTCGCCTTGGCGAAGCACAGGTTCGCCGACCGTCGATTGCGCAACTTCGTTGTGCACCCCCCACATCCACGATGGCGCCGACGCGGCCGTGGGCCGCGTGGGTCAGAGAGGATCTTCGCTCGAGTAATGACGGCGAAGTTCCGCCTCGTCTCGACCAATCGCCGACATAAGTCCATTCAATGCCCGCTCGAATCGCTCCCCGCCCGATGCGTGGCGGGCGGGTCTCGGCCGACCGATGATCGCCCGATCAGTCGCATTATACCGGTATTTCCGCCTCGGTATCGTCGACGTGCTCGTTCCGTCCCCGACTATTTCGTCCGTCCTCTCGGCGGCTTGACGCAGCATTCGCGCGCCGAGGTGTCCTTCCGGATCCTTGAGGTTTAGTTCCTTGGCGATGGTCATGCCATCGTTGCAGACGATCGGCGCGCTCCATTTTTCTCGATCAGGACCGACTTGGGTCGCGGCCCCAGTGTCACGCGGACCGCATCGGCGAGTTGTGTGGCGCCGCGAAGCACTTTCTCGCGAGCCGCGGCGCGGAACAGAACTTGCCTGTGCGCCATCTCCGATCTCCTTGGCTAAGCGAGGCGCCGGCGCACCGGTCCCGACGACGCAAGCAAGGATCGCCGTAGTCGACCCCTCGCGGTCCACGGGCGCGCGGACGCCGCTGCGGGCCCAGGGTACGGCGCCGAAATCGCCATCCGCCGGACGCTATATCGCACATGGATTAATGCCGGAACCGTTCGGGGCGCTTTGAGATAAATCAAGCGAGGCACGCGGACGCCCGTGAAACCGGCGAAGCTTGGCCGAGCCCGCGCGTTTGTGGACGCACCGCTCGTTCACGGGCCGATTTTGCTTCAGGGGCCATCGATCCATACGCCACGTGGACCGGCAGATTCGTTTCTGTCGGTCGATCTCGCTTGATCTTTGTCATTTTCCGGCGGGATTGGCTGTGCGACAAAATTCGTCATGGTGGGTGTCACCGGGACCCCTCCGTGATTCCTGGGAGGCGGCGACGTCAATCATCGCGCGATTCGAAATCGAGCACCTTCAGTGCCTGGACGCCGAAGGTCTACCGGTCGGTCAGTTGCCGGCGTTTGCCGAAGACCGTGAAGCGCTGCTCGCCATGTACCGCGCGATGGTGCTGGCACGCACGTTCGACGCCAAAGCCGTATCGCTTCAGCGGACCGGCCGCCTTGGCACATACGCTTCGGCGCTAGGACAGGAGGCCGTCAGCGTCGGAACCGCCAGCGCGATGCGCTCCGAGGACGTATTCCTCCCGAGCTTTCGCGAACATGGAGGGCAGCTGGTGCGTGGGGTGACGCTGGTCGAATTGTTTCTGTTCTGGGGCGGCGATGAACGAGGCAACGTCTTCGCCGGACCGCGCCACGATTTTCCCGTTTCGATCCCCGTCGGAAGCCATGCACCGCACGCGGTCGGCGTGGCGCTGGCGATGAAACTCCGTCGCGAACCACGAGCAGCCGTGGCGGTGATCGGAGACGGCGCCACCTCAAAAGGCGACGTATACGAGGCGCTCAATTTCGCGGGCGTATGGCGGACGCCGGTGATTTTCGTGATCAACAACAATCGGTGGGCGATATCGGTTCCGGTCGAGAAGCAGACCGCCAGTCGGACGCTGGCGCAAAAGGCCATCGCCGCGGGCATCGAGGGCCTCCAAGTCGACGGCAATGACGTCATCGCCGTTCGCGCGGCGGTGGAACGCGGGCTCGAACGCGCGCGGGGCGGTGGCGGAGCGGCGTGGATCGAAGCGGTCACCTATCGTCTTGGCGATCACACAACCGCGGACGACGCAAGCCGTTACCGCGATGACGCCCTGGTGTCGCCGCACTGGCATGACGAGCCGATTGCGCGGCTTCGTCGCCATCTCGTCCATCGGGGAATGCTGCAAAAAAACGACGAGGAGTCGTTGCTGGAGGATTGCCGATCAGCCGTGGAGGCGGCGGCGAATGAATACATGGCGACGCCGCCGCAGGACCCGCTGTCGATGTTCGACCACCTCTTCGCCGTGTCGCCGGCCGATCTTAAACGGCAGCGCGAAGCATTCGCCGCGACGATGACCGTAACCACCTCGCCCCGGTCGACGCGATGAGCGAGCTATCCCTCGTCCAGGCAGTGAATGCCGCGCTCCGCCGCGCGATGATCGACGACTCGCATGTCATCGTACTTGGAGAGGATGTCGCCGTGGACGGAGGCGTCTTTCGCGCCACGGACGGCCTGCTGCGGGAATTCGGCACCGAGCGGGTAATCGATACGCCGCTCGCGGAAGCCGGGATCGTCGGACTTTCGATCGGCCTTGCCGCGCAAGGCATGCGGCCCGTGGCCGAGATTCAATTCACCGGGTTCATGTATACGTGCATGGACCAGCTCCTAAATCACGCCTCGCGGTTGCGCAATCGGACACGGGGTCGGCTCAATTGCCCGCTGGTCGTTCGCTCGCCGTGCGGAGGCGGCATTCGCGCCGTCGAGCACCACTCCGAGAGTCCCGAAGCGATGTTCGCTCACGTGCCCGGACTGCGGGTGGTGATTCCGTCCTCGGCGGCGCGCGCCTATGGGCTACTGCTCGCCGCCATTCGTGATGCCGATCCGGTCGTTTTCCTTGAGCCAACCCGCCTGTACCGGGCGGCAAGGGACGAAATCGTCGACGACGGAACGAGCCTGCCGCTCGACAAGGCGTTCAATCTTCGCTCCGGGACCGACGCGACGCTCATCGCGTGGGGCGCCCTCGTTCATGAGTCGCTTGCCGTCGCAGCCGAGCTGGCGAGCGAGGGCATATCGGTCGAGGTAATTGATGTGGCGACGCTGAAGCCGCTCGACACGGAAACGATTCTGGCTTCGGTCGCCAAAACCGGACGTTGCGTCATCGTCCACGAGGCGCCGCTGACCGCGGGCTTCGGCGCCGAGATCGCCGCGCGGCTGGCCGAAGAGGGGCTCTCGTCGCTTCTCGCGCCGATCGTACGCGTCGCTGGCTACGACACGGTGATGCCGCTGCCCCGCCTCGAGCACCATTACCTGCCGGACACGCGGCGCATCGCCGCCGCCGTGCGTCGGGTACTCGCTTATCGGTGACGCAGGATGACGACGTTCAATCTCCCCGACCTGGGCGAAGGCTTGCGCGAGGCGGAAATCATCCAATGGCACGTCGCGCAAGGCGATCATGTCGTTGCCGATCAGCCGCTCGTGTCGGTGGAGACCGAGAAGGCGGTGGTCGAAATTCCCAGCCCGTCCTCGGCCCGCGTCGCGCGAATTTGCGCCAAGATCGGCGACCGGATCAAGGTCGGGGCGCCCCTGGTTGAGTTCGAGGAAGGTCAACGGGCCGATACCGGCACGGTCGTCGGCGACATCGCCGGCGCCGGCCTACCGTCGACGGTTGAAGGCGAGGCGGAGGCGCAAGGGCGTCGCGGCTCCGACATCAAGGCCAATCCGGCGGTCCGGGCGCTTGCGCGCGGGCTCGACATCGATCTGTCCACCGTTCGCCCCACCGGTCCCGACGGCACGGTGACCTCCCAGGACGTTCGCGAGGCCGCCGCCGCGTTGGCGAGATCGAGCCCGCCCGACCCGCTCAAGGGCGTTCGCCGCGCCATGGCGCTCAACATGATGCGAGCGGGAGCCGAAGTCGTTCCCGCCACGGTCTCGGACGACGCCGACATTGACGCCTGGCCGAATGACGAAGACGTCACGATCCGCCTGATTCGCGCGATCGTCGCCGGCTGTCGCGCCGCACCGATGCTGAATGCATGGTACGACGGGCAAAAGATGGAACGCCGCCTCCATGCCAACGTCGACCTCGGCGTCGCGGTCGACACCGGCGATGGCCTGTTCGTTCCCATTCTACGCAATGTCGACGCGCGCGATGCGGTGGATTTGCGCCGCGGTCTCGAAGCGATGAAAGCGGACGTGCGCGCGCGAACCGTGCCTTTGAAGGAGCTGCGCGGTCAGACGATCACTCTGTCCAACTTCGGCATGTTCGCCGGACGCTATGCCTCGCTTGCGCTGGTTCCGCCGCAGGTGGCGATCGTCGGCGCGGGACGAATCGCGCCGCGCGTCGTTGCCATCGATGGAAAGGCCGCCGTGCATCGAATTCTGCCGCTGTCGCTCACGTTCGACCATCGCGCGGTCACCGGGGGTGAAGCCGCCCGGTTTCTGGCGGCGATGATCGCCGATCTCGAGAAGGGGGAATGATTCAGAGGGATGCCAGCCGATGAATGACGCGTTGAGCTATGCTGACGAATTCGGACCGATAAAGATCGTGCATATCTATGAACCTAGAACCGGTTTACGGGCGATCGTCGCCATCGACAACGTGGCGTGTGGGCCCGCAATCGGCGGAGTCCGGATGGCGCGCGACGTCAGCACGACGGAGGCGTTCCGGCTCGCGCGCGCCATGACGCAGAAAAACGCCGCGGCGGGCCTCGCCCATGGCGGGGGAAAGTCGGTGATATTCGGCGATCCGAAGATGCCGCTCGCCGAAAAGGAGCGAACCGTCCGCGCCTTCGCCCAGGCGATCGGTGAGTTGAGCGAATACATTCCGGGACCCGACATGGGCACCGACGAGCGATGCATGGGATGGATCAAGGACGAGATCGGTCGCGCGGTCGGACTTCCGCGCGAACTCGGCGGAATTCCGCTCGACGAGATCGGCGCGACGGGGTTCGGAATTGCGGTCGCGGTCGACGCAGCACGCGAGTTCATAGGGCTCGATCTGAAGGGAGCGCGCGTGGCCGTGCAGGGGTTCGGCGCGGTCGGTCGGCACGCGGCGCGCTTTCTTCGCCAAAGGGGCGCCACGCTTGTCGCCGCGAGTGATTCGCACGGCACGCTCGTCGATCCCGATGGACTCGACGTCGCGGCGCTCACGGCGCTGAAGCATGAGGGTCGACCGTTATCGGAGCATCCGGCCGGAAGAAAACTCGATCGCGATGCGATCCTCGACGTCCCTTGCGACATTTGGATCCCGGCGGCTCGACCCGACGTTTTGACCGAGTCAAACGTCGGACGCTTGAAGGCCCGGCTCGTGGCGGAAGGCGCCAATATTCCCGCGACGGTGGAGGCGGAACAGGCGCTGCATCGAAACGGGACACTGGTCATTCCCGATTTCATCGCCAACGCGGGTGGCGTCATTTGCGCGGCGATCGAATACCGAAGCGGGAGCGAGGCACAAGTCTTCGCGGCGATCGAGGAAAAGATATCGACCAACACGCGCCACGTTCTCGCGGCATCGAGGGAATCGAATGCCACGCCGCGCGCGGCGGCGAGCGATCTCGCAGAGAGGCGCGTGCGTCGGGCGATGGAATTTCGCCGCTCGGGCTGATCGAGCCCAACCGCCCAAGATCAGCCGCAGTGCAGGAGCTAGGTCGTTTCGATGAGTTCCGTTCGCCCGCCGGCCAGGCCGCTTGCTGTCGATCTGTACCAGCTGACGATGGCGCAAGCGTATCACGCGGCGGGCATGTTGGACGTGGCCGTTTTTGAGTTCTTTATCCGAAAGCTTCCATCCTGCCGCAATTTCCTGCTCGCCGCCGGCCTCGCGCAGGCAATCGAGTTTCTCACCGGATTCCACTTTGGCGATGACGACATCGACTGGCTGCGGCGTGGCCGACGATTCCGCCCGGAGTTTCTCGAGTACCTGCGCGAAGTTCGCTTTCGTGGCGATGTTCACGCAGTGGCGGAAGGAACGATCGTATTTCCGAACGAGCCCATCTTGCGTGTCACGGCGCCTATGCCCGTTGCGCAAATGGTGGAATCGAGGCTGATCAACATCCTTCATTACCAGACGCTGATCGCCTCGAAGGCGGCACGAATGGTCCTGGTTGGGGCCGACAAGACGATGATCGATTTCGGGTTTCGTCGCGCCCACGGCGAGGAGGCGGGACTTCTCGCGGCGCGGGCGAGCTACATCGCCGGATTCGCCGGGACGGCGACGGTCGAGGCGGAGCGCATGTTCGCCGTTCCCAGCTTCGGAACCATGGCGCACTCGTTCGTCCAAGCGCATCGCAGCGAAACCGACGCCTTTCGACTCTTCGCCCGGACGTGGCCACAAGACGCGGTATTCCTCATCGATACCTACGACACGGAGGATGGCGCGCGCCGAGTGGCGGCGCTCGCCCCGGAACTTGCCCGCGAGGGTATTCGCATCAAGGGCGTGCGCCTTGATAGCGGAGACCTCGTCGATCTCGCGGTCAAAGTCCGCCGGATTCTCGATGCGGCGGGGTTGACGGACGCACGAATCTTCGCCAGCAGCAGCGTCGACGAATATGTCATCGCCAGGGCGAATGCCGCGGGTGCGCCGATCGATGCGTATGGAATCGGCACTCACCTGACGACTTCCTCCGACGCACCGTATCTCGATTGCGCTTACAAATTGCAGGAATACGCCGGGCTCCCACGGCGGAAGCGGTCGCCCGGGAAAAGCACGTGGCCCGGCAGGAAGCAGGTGATTCGACGCCATAACGAAAGCGGCGTCATGGTCGGCGACTTTCTTTGCATCGATGGTGAAACGCTCCCCGGCCAGCCGCTCATATGTCCGACGATGGCCCAGGGATCGCGCTTGGCGCCACAGGAGCCTTTGGACGCCATTCGTGCCCGCGTGGCAACGAATCTCGCCGCCTTACCCGCCGCACTGCGGGGATTGGACGCGTGCGCACCGTATCCTGTGGAAATATCGTCGTCCTTGCGACGGCTCGCCGAGGAAGTCGACGGGCGCGTCGCCGCCGACGCCGCCAAGTTCGACCGGACGGGCCCGCCCAGCGCGCCACCTTGAGTGTACCCCGAACGCGGCGCGGGGCGCCGATCATCGGGCGACCGGCAGGCGACATCGAGCACGCCCGCCGCGTCGTGGCGTCGCTGCAGCCGCTGCGAATCGTCGCAATCGCCACCATCCGGGTGTTGCCGAATGCCGGCATGGTGGTAATTTGCGCCGGCGGCGGCGGTAAACCGGTCGTCGAACGCGCCGGTAAGCGATATGACGACGAGGCGGACTTGGACAAGGATGTCGCCGCGGCGTGTCTCGCCTCGGAATTGCAAGCCGACGTTCCGCTGCTGCTTACGCGCTAGGCGGCGATCAGACGCACTTGACCTGAATCAAGGCGTGCCGCCAACCGTTCGCTAGGGTTGATGCCGTTATCGTTTGGGGAGGAAACTCGTGCCCAGAAAAATCCTTGTCGCCCTTGATGGCTCGGACCACTCCGCCAAGGCGCTTGAGCTGGCGGCCGAGACGGCGCGGGCGCAAAGTGCCTCGATCTCGATCGTTCATGTCGTCACCGACCGCGCGTTGAGCGCGGATGAGCGCCGTATGGTCGAGATCGAGCACCTTGCGGCGGGCCGCGCCGATCCTGAACTCGGGCGGCTGCTCGACCACCGCGGCGACGCTGAACTGGTCGTGCCGGCGCTTATGGCTCGGGTGCGCGAAACCGAGCGGATCGCGCGCGAGGCGATTGGTCGAAGGCTCCTCGATGACGCGCGGACGACGCTTACGAAACTGGGCGCCACGATCGGCGAGATGGTTCTGGAGGCCGGCGATCCGGGCGCGCGCATCGCGGCGACGGCAGATCGGCTCGGCGTCGACCAGATCGTCATCGGCGCGCGCGGGCGCGGCGCGTTGACAGGACTGGTGCTCGGCAGCGTCTCGCAAAAAGTCGTTCACCTTGCGCATTGCCCGTGCACCATCGTCAAATGATCCGCCGTCTCGGTGAACGGCGATGAATGTCGCCTCTTAATCACGCCGGAAGGCAGTTTCCGCCTATTGTGGACCGCCCGGCCGCAAGATGCCGGTCCAAGCGTGGCTTCATGAGCGATTTGATCGATACCGCTGCGCTCCAGCCATCGCAATTGCGATGGAGCCATTTCGAGCATGGAGCCGACATCGGGATCAGCGGCGAAGGCGCCACGCTTGCCGAGACATTCGCCGCCGTGGCGACCGCGCTCACGGCGATCGTCACCGATCCGGCCGCGGTCAAGGACGACGCCGCCGTCGCGATAAGCTGCGAGGCGCCTTCGCCTCAATTGTTACTTGTCGATTTCCTGAACGCGATCATTTTCCAAATGGCGACCAACGATCTGCTGTTCCGCCGCTATCGCGTCGAGACCGACGGCGTTAACCTACGCGCGACGGCGTGGGGCGAACGCGTAGACCTGGTCCGCCACGCCCCCGCGGTGGAGCCCAAGGGCGCCACATATACCGCGCTGACGGTGGAGCGCCGGGCCGATGGCCGATGGCGCGCCGCCTGCGTGATCGACGTTTAGCCGGCGGCGAGGAGGCGAGCCGATGGACATTTCGCGGCTCACTCGCGTGAGCGACTGCGCATGGCGAATCGAACGCACCGGAACGATGCGCGTGCCGGCGGTGATTCTCGCTAGCGAATCCCTGATGCGCGAAATGGACGACAAAGTCTTCGAGCAGATTGGCAATGTCACCCGGCTTCCGGGAATTGTCGGCGCCGCTTACGCAATGCCCGACGCGCATTGGGGCTACGGATTTCCGATCGGCGGCGTGGCGGCGTTCGATCCGGCTCGCGGCGGTGTCGTCTCCGCGGGCGGCGTTGGTTTCGACATCTCTTGCGGCGTGCGCCTGCTTCTTACCGGCTTGCAGCGCATGGACATCGAGCCGATCAAAACCGAACTCGCAAAATCGCTGTATCGGGCGATTCCCGCCGGAGTCGGCAGCACCGGACGCATCGTGCTCGAACACGCCGAAATGAACGTCATGCTATCCGGCGGCGCGCGCTGGGCGGTCGAGCAAGGTTATGGAAGTCCCGACGATCTCGATCGGATCGAAGAGCGTGGCTGCATGGCTGGAGCCGATCCTGCCGCCGTTTCGCCGCGCGCGCGCGACCGTCAACGCCGCGAGGTGGGAACGCTGGGATCGGGAAATCATTATCTGGAGCTGCAGACCGTCGGCGACGTGGATGACGAAGCGCTTGCCGCCACATTCGGCCTTGGCAAGGGCGACGTCGTGATCAGCATCCACTGCGGATCACGCGGGCTCGGTCATCAGATCGGAACCGAATTTCTTCGCGAAATGGCGATCGCCGCGCCCGGGTTCAACATCGAGCTTCCCGACCTCGAGCTCGCCTGCGCGCCGATTGAATCGGACGTCGGCGTCCGTTATCTCGGCGCGATGCGCGCCGCCGTCAATTGCGCGCTCGCCAATCGACAGGTCATCACGCATTTGACGCGATCGGCTTTCGCCAAGATCCTTCCGCGAGCAAGGCTCGAGCTGTTGTTCGATGTGTCTCACAACGTATGCCGCGAGGAGACGCACGTGGTCGATGGCGTCGAGCGAAAGCTGTTCGTGCACCGCAAGGGGGCGACGCGCGCCTTCGGCCCCGGACACCCCGAGCTGCCCGCGAGGTTCCGAGGCGCCGGTCAACCGGTGTTCATCGGTGGCAGCATGGGGACGTCGTCATACGTCATGGCGGGAAACGGTCGCGTCGACACCGAATGCGCGTTCGCTTCGGCCTGTCACGGCGCGGGCAGAAGCATGAGCCGACATGCCGCAACCCGACGCTGGGACGGTCGGCAGGTCGTCGAGGAGCTTGCCGCGCGTGGCGTCGTTATCATGAGCCGTTCGATGCGCGGCGTGGCCGAAGAGGCGCCCGGCGCCTATAAGGACGTAACCGCCGTCGTCGACGCCGCGCAGGAAGCGGGCCTAGCCCGCAAGGTGGCGCGCTTAAGGCCTTTGATCTGCATCAAGGGATGACTTGTGGCACGATGTCATTGTTCTCCTGCTTCGCCCGAACCAGTCGAGGACGACGATGCAGCTTCCACTTCAGATCACCTTCCGCAATATCGACCCGTCGTCCTTCATTCGCGCCCGCGTGCGCGAGCGCGCAAGCCAGCTCGAGCGGTTTTTCGACCGCATCGTGAGTTGCCGGGTGGTCATCGAAGCCCCCAATCGCCGACACCGTCGCGGCAAGCTCTATAAGGTGTCGATCGACGTCAAGGTGCCGCGCGGCGAGATCGCGGTGACCCGCAATCCGGCCGCACATGATGCGCACGAGGACGTATACGTCGCGATTCGCGACGCATTCGACGCGGTCGAACGGCGCCTGGAGGATCACGCGCGCCGATGGCGCGGCGACGTGAAACCGCACGCCTCGCGGTCGATCGCAGCGCGCGTCGATCGCGTGTTCAAGAGCCGCGGATACGGTTTCCTCAGGACCTCGGACGGAGAGAAAGTCTACTTCAGTCGCAACGCCGTGAGCGGCGATTTCTCGCAGATCGCCGTGGGCCGGTCGGTGCATTGCGCCATCGAGGAAGGCGACAAGGGTCGCCAGGCGACATTCGTGAAACCGACGCCGCGCCGGACCGCGGCGCGCGCCGTATCGCGGGCCGCAAAAGCGTTCTGACCTCGCGGCAGCGCCGTGCCGCAAGAACTGATCCTCGACGCGTTGCCCGATCCGGCGACATCGGCGTTCGAACTCGTCGAGCGCAAGGGACTCGGCCATCCCGATACGATCTGCGACGCTCTTGCCGAGGAGGCGTCGCGCGCCCTTTGTCGCTGGTATCTCGACCGGTTCGGGTTCATTCTCCACCACAACCTCGACAAGGTCCTGCTGGTCGGCGGCACGGCGCGGCCCGCGTTCTGCGGCGGCACAATCGAGGCGCCGGTAAAGATCATGATCGCCGGCCGCGCCGCACGCGAGTACCGCGGCGTCCATGTTCCCGTCGCCGATATCGTCGTGGCGGCCTGCCAGGACTGGCTCGGTCGCCACCTGCGCTGGCTCGACGTATCGCGCCACGTCCGCATCCGCCCCCTGACCCGCGCGGGTTCAACCGATCTCGTCGCATTGTTCGAACGCGCGCGTCATGCCGGCGCCGCGCTGGCCAATGACACGTCGATCGGCGTCGGCTTCGCCCCCCGCAGCCAGCTCGAGCGCACGGTTCTGGCGGTCGACGAGGCGCTGAGCGCCCCGGCGGCCAGGTGCGCCAATCCGGCGTTCGGCGAGGACATCAAGGTGCTCGGCATGCGCCATGGCGGGGCGATCGAATTGTCCGTCGCGATCGCCATGGTCGGCCGGCACCTATGGAATATGGCCGATTACCAGTCCGCTTGCGCAACTGCGATCGACATTGCGCGGGCGGCCGCGACGAATATCGGCGCTCGCGTCACTTCGCTCGTCGTCAACGCCGCGGATAAACCAGACCGCAATGAAATCTACCTCACCGTTTCAGGCACGTCGGCCGAATCAGGCGACGATGGAGAGACCGGTCGAGGCAATCGCGTGAGCGGATTGATCACGCCAAACCGACCGATGGCGATGGAGGCGGCAGCCGGCAAGAACCCGGTAAGCCATGTCGGCAAGCTCTATAATGTGCTGGCCCACGAAATCGCCGAGGCGGTCGTTCGCGAGATCGCCGACGTATCGGCGGCCGAATGCTATCTTGCGAGCCGGATCGGATTGCCTGTTAAAACGCCGGCATTGATCGGTGTGCGTCTCCTTGCCGCGGAGGACGGCGACGTGGCGCGGCACGCCGGCACAATTAGAATGATCGCCGCGGCGAAGCTCGGCGAGCTGGAGGCTTTGACCCAACGCTTCGTCGATGGGGATGTCCGCGTGTATTGAGGCGCGCAGCGGAGCTTGCGCCTCGATGTTCCGCGCCGAGACGCAGGATCGGTTTCTATCGCCTTGAGCCAGCTCATCGATTCGCGATACTCGGTTGATTTGGATCAAAGCAGTCGCATCGCCAGACGCAGAAAATTTTACGGTTCGATAACCACTGCCGCCGGGCATTGCAAACCATCGATCGGCGGCCAACCCATGGAGAGGAAGGCCAAATGCGCGCTCGAGACATCATGACGCGACGGGTTCACAGTGTTCGTGCAACGGCAACCGTCAATCAAATCGTCCGGACGATGATCGGCCGACGGGTAAGCGCGGTGCCGGTGGTGGACGGCAATCGTCGCGTTCTGGGGATCGTCAGCGAAGGCGATTTGCTGCGCCGCGTCGAAATCGGAACCGATCGGCGAAAGAGCTGGTGGTACGCCCTGCTGGCCGATCCGACGACGCGTGCGCGCGACTACGTGAAGTCGAACGCCGCGCGCGCCGCCGACATAATGACGACACCGGTCATGTCGATTTCCGACACGACCGATGTCGCGGAGATCGTCGACCTGATGCAGCGCTGGGACATCAAGCGGGTGCCGGTAGTCAAGGACGGAAAGTTGGTCGGGATCGTCAGTCGCCGCGACGTTATTCGTTCGCTTGGAAAGACGCGCGGCGGCGCGGCGCGTGCCCGCGGCGACGATGCATCGATACGCGAGCATCTGCGCAAGAAACTGTCGTCGCTTAGCTGGACCGATGCTGCGCTGGTCAATTTCATCGTCGACAAGGGGATGATCGAGCTCAATGGCATGGTTCCAAGCGCGGACCAGCGCGATGCCATTCGAGTCATGGCCGAGGGCATCCCCGGCGTCCGCAAGGTCAAAGACAAGCTGCAGGTCCGACCGGCCGCGCTCTATTACGCCTGAGCAACCTACCCAAGCGAGCTCGAGTGAAGCGATGCCCGGCGACCACGAAACCAACGATCGCTACAAGATCTGGGTCTGGCGCGCCCTGATCTTCGCAGTGGCGATCTTTCTGGTTCTCGGCGTGGTGCAGCAACGGGGCGCCGAGCCGCCGGCGATCGAGATCGCCTATAGCGAGTTCAAAATGCTTGTCCGCGAAGGCCGCATCGCCGAAGTGACGCTGTCCGAGCATATCGCGCAGGGGACGCTGACCAACGTCCGGCCGCTGGGCCGCAACGGAGTCGCTTCGGGCCGATTTACCACGGTCGTGCCCGCGATCGGCGACCCCGAATTGATCGAGGTTCTCGAACGGCACCAGGTGTCGTTTCGCGCCGTCGACGCCGAGCCGGAAGGGGCGGCGCGCGTCTTCTACAGCGTACTGCCTTGGCTTGTGTTCCTGGCGCTTTATTTTTGGTTCGCACGAAACATGTATCGCAATGTCATAGGGGGCGTTGGTCGTTTCGGCGACATTGGCCGGGCAGGACAACGTTAAACGGGAGGTGGCCGAGCTCGTCGACTACTTGCGAAATCCGGACGTCTAAACGCGGCTGGGAGCGAAGGTTCCGCACGGCGTATTGCTGATAGGCCCGCCGGGGACCGGGAAGACACTGCTCGCCAGGGCGCTCGCCGGAGAGGCGGAGACGCCATTCTTCTCGGTCTCGGCGTCGGAATTCATTGAAATGTTCGTCGGCGTCGGGGCCAGCCGAGTGCGACGGATGTTTGAGGAAGCCAAGAAGCGCGCGCCTTCGATCATCTTCATTGACGAACTTGACGCCGTTGGCCGTGTTCGTGGCGCCGGCCTCGGCGGCGGGCACGACGAGCGGGAGCAGACGTTGAACCAAATTCTCGCCGAAATGGACGGATTCTCGGGCCGTGAGGCGGTCATCGTGCTTGCCGCCACGAACCGACCCGACGTTCTCGATCCAGCGTTGCTTCGCCCCGGCCGGTTCGATCGTCACGTAACCCTCGATCTACCCGACCGCAAGGCACGCAAGGAGATCCTCGCCGTTCACGTGCGCAAGGTGCCGCTAGTGCCCGATGTCGATCTTGCCACAATCGCCGCCGCCACTCCCGGCTTCTCTGGCGCCGATCTGAAAAATCTGGTCAACGAAGCGGCGATGATGGCGGCGCGGGAAAAGGCAGATAAGGTGGCGATGCGGCACTTCGAGGAAATGCGCGATCGGGTCTTGATGGGCCCCGTGCGCTCGCTGGGCATTCAGCCGGAAGAACGCCACCGTCTCGCCGTCCATGAGGCGGGCCATGCCATCATTGCGCACTCGCAGCCGCGCGCCGATCCGCTCCATAAGGTGACGATCGTTCCTCGCGGCCGGACGCTCGGCGCGACGCATCAGTTGCCGGGAGAAGATCGGCATACGCTCGCTGAGAGCTATTTGCGCGATCGGCTCGCGGTCCTGATGGGCGGCCGAACCGCGGAGAGGGAAATACTTGGCGAGGTGTCTTCGGGCGCCGACGACGACATACGGCAGGCGACGGCGCCGGCGCGAGCGATGGTTTCGCGCTGGGGGATGTCGAGCGAGGTCGGTCCGATGGACGTCCGCGATGCGGAGGAGCACCCGTTTCTCGGCCGCGAAATCGCGCAACCGCGCCACGCGAGCGAGGAAACGGCGCGCGCCGTGGACAACGCCGTCCGTAAGCTGCTGCATGAGGCCGAGACGATCGCCGCGAAGATCATCCGTGCGAATCGTCCGGGAATGGATCGCCTCGTCGCCGCCTTGGAAGAACGGGAATCGCTCGATCATGCGGAAGTCGCACAGTGCGTCGGCGCGACCCACATCGACCGACGCGGCGAACAGCGCAACTTCGCGTGACGACGGTCGCGATCTGAACGCGACTGAAGGCGAATCGAGGCGACAATCAGAAATCTCCCGCCGCGGCCATCGGCAGCGGTTGACCTGGATCAATATGGGCGCCCGTCTTATCTGGTTAAATGACAAACATGCGCCGTGCTACGAGGCTCTGTCCGATCGGAGGCCCCCCATGTTGCGCGTTCAATTTTGCCGGTTGATCGGCCGCTCCTCTGCGCTCGTTGCGGCGCTACTTTTGGCGCTTGCAAGCGACGCGTCGGCCCAACAGTCCCAGATGGGGCCGAGGCCTGGAATGGGGCCTGGTATGGGGCCCGGAATGGGGCCAGGCGCGCCAATGGAGCGCGGAATGGGTCCCGATGCCGGAATGGCGCCCGGCAGCGGAATGCGGATGGCGACGGTCGATGTCGATCACGACGGATTTGTCAGCGCCGACGAAGCGGCCGGCTGGTATGAGCAGGTGTTTCTCGTCTTCGATGTCGACGAGGACGATGCGCTATCGCGCGACGAATACCTCGCGCAACACATGGGGCGCGGTCCGGGCCAAGGACCTAGGGCGGCCGAGCGAAACAAGGCACGCGCCGAGGCCTTCGATGGCATGGACAAGGATCACGATGGCAAAGTTACGCTCGAAGAGTTCCTCGTTTCGCACGCCGAGCGGTACAAAAGCGCCGACAAGGATGGGAACGGCAAGGTCAGCGTCTGGGAGTTTCGCGCCCATCGCCGCTGGTGACGCGATCTTCGGCATCGACGACTACCCGATCGCCAGCGCGCCGAGACCGGCGCCCAGCATCGCGAAGAGCGCCGCTGCAGCTGGACGGCCGGCGGAGGCAGGGCCCATCGTCGCGGCAAGAAACGCCTTGACCGCCGTGTTGACCGACGCTGCGATGACGAGGCTTTTGGCGGCGACGTCGCGAGGCAACTGGCTTATCGATTGTTGGGCCACCGATACCGTGATCGCGTCGACGTCGGCAAGTCCCGATGCCGCCGAAAGCACGTAGAGGCCCGCCGCGCCGAACTCCACTCTGGTCGCCTCGGCAGCCAACGTCACCAGCGCAAGAAACGCCGCGAACGCCAAAGCGACCCGAAGATCGAGCGGATTGCGATGTCCGGCCGCCACCGTTACGTGCTGCTCGACAGGGCGGCGACGCCAAAGCCAAACCGCCGCGCCAACGCCCGCGACCAGCATTGCGGCAAAGGGCGTGGCTAGATCGAACAGAAGCGGCGGATGGATCACGGCGACCAGGACAACCACCCGGACGACCATCGTCGCGCTCGCGGCGACGATGCCCGATGCGACCGCGGCATGGAGCGAGGCATCGAGATCGCGCGACAGACGGACCAGCGCCATGGTCGTCGCGGTCGACGAGGCAAGCCCGCCACACAAACCGGTGACCAGCGCCCCGGCGCGCGAGCCGAGCAGTTTGACCAATAGGTAGCCGACGAAAGACACGGCCGCCACGACGACCGCCATCAGCCAAACGCGATAGGGATTGAGCGCGGCGAAAGGGCCGTATCCCTCGTCGGGCAGCAACGGCAGGACGACTGCCGAGATCAAGACAAGCTGAAGTGCTGCGAACAGCTCTTGTTGGTTCATCCTCTGCAGCCAGCGGTGCAGCGTCGGTTTCAATCCGAGCAGGAACGCCGAACCGACCGATCCCGCGATCGCCGCCACCATATGGCCAAGCCCGGCGAGAACGCCGAGCGCAAACGTGACGATCGCGGCGACCTCGGTGGTCATGCCGACATCCCGGTCCGGGGGCTGAGCGAATCGGACCACGGCAAGCAGGCCAACAAAGCCGAGCGTTAACGCGGCCGCGGTACCGACGCTGAACTCGCTACCGATGAGCGCGGTCAGCCCTCCGCCAAGGCCGATTAGCGCGAACGTGCGAATGCCGGCGACCCGGCTGCCCTCGCGAGCGTTGCGATCACTCCAACCTCGCTCCAACCCGATCACCAACCCGACCGCGAGTGCTACGGCCAGGCGATGCAACACTTCGATTTCGGCCACCTCGCCACTCCATCGCCGTCCACGACCGGTCGGCCGGTCGGAACCTTCGAAGGTCAATGGGTACCCATCCCCTTGGCGCGGACATTGACGCAAGTCAATCGCTGCCGCGACCGGTATCGATGCTTAGCCGGGATCGCTCCCCGGTGCGACGCCGAATTGATCTAGAGCAAAGCGCGGCCGAGCTGCTCGCGGCAGGTTACAACGTCGACACCCGTGCGGAGGGCGATCATGCCCGATATCAGTCCCGAGAAGGTCTGCTTCATTATCACGAAGGCGCGCGTCTTTGACGTCAAGGAAGGAGAGGTCGATCCCGGCGAATCTTCAAACCCGTTGGACGAAGACTTCCGACAGGTGCTTGGCGGATTTCGCGACGATCCGGTGGGCGAAGAGCTGCGCAGCTTCATCGACTCTCTCGACGAGGACGAGCAAGTCGATCTGGTCGCTCTTGCGTGGACGGGCCGTGGCGATTTCGACGCCACTCAGTGGAAGGAGGCGGTGGGCCTGGCGCGCTCGCGGCGGTCGGGCAGCACGGCCGAATATCTCCTCGGCATCCCGTTGCTTGGAGATTACCTCGAAGAAGGGCTCGCCGCCTTCGGCCTATCGTGCGAGGAATTCGACAAAAAACATCTCTGATTCGGGGCGCCTCAAGGTGGACAAAGGCGCGTAGCGCAACGCACGATCGCGGAGCTATCGGCGCCCGATTCTCGAGCCGGCCCAGGCGCCAGCGTGGAGAGCAAATGAAACATCGGGCAGGATGTCGGCGATCTCGTTGCCAAGCGCCCGCGCCAACTCTTCGTCGGTCACCTCGTTAACTTCCTGTGCGAACACGGCTGGCAGCGTAGAGAACGGACGGTGGGCGACATGCCGTTCTCCACGACATCCCATCGACCGGCGTCGCCGAACGCGACGGCGCCAGTCGACCAGGATCTCGCGCCACTAGCCGGCGCGCGCCACCGGTTGCGGAACGATGCGGAGATAAGGCTTGGGCGCCTTCCAGCCCGACGGATACGTCTTCCGCGCCTCTTCGTCGGAGACCGATCCGGCGATGATCACGTCCTCGCCCTGCTTCCAGTTGACCGGCGTCGCGACCCTGTGCTTGGCCGTCAGCTGCAGCGAATCGACGACGCGCAGGACTTCGTCGAAATTGCGGCCGGTCGTCATCGGGTAAACCAGGATGAGCTTCACTTTCTTGTCCGGCCCGATGACGAACACGTTACGGACCGTCTGGTTATCGGCCGCCGTCCGCTTCGTCGGGTCACCGGAGGTCCCTGCAGGCAACATTCCGTAAAGCATCGCGACCTTGAAGTCGGTATCGGCGATGATCGGATAGTTGGGTGCCATGCCCTGAGTTTCCCTGATGTCGTCGGCCCATTTCTCGTGACGGTCGAGCGGATCGACCGAAAGTCCGATGATCTTGACGTTGCGCTTATCGAACTCGGACTTCATGCGCGCCATGTAGCCTAGCTCGGTCGTGCAGACCGGCGTGAAGTCCTTCGGGTGCGAGAACAGTATGGCCCAGCCGTCGCCCATCCAGGCGTGGAAATCGATCGGGCCCTCCGTCGTATAGGCGGTGAAATTTGGCGCCGTGTCGCCCAGTGCAAGAGTCATTTGCCTCTCCTTGTCGATGCCGTGCGCGGTCGGATCGCCCGCTTGAGCGATCCGGTGTCGCCGGGGCCGCACGTTTGCGCGAGAAAGGCTTCCTCCGTCAATTGCATAATTGTTTGTGATTTTTATGCATAATCGGCATAAGTAGCTATGGACCTGAGACAACTTAGAACCTTTGTCGCCATTTCCGAGCACGGCACCGTCTCGCAGGCGGCGCGGATGCTGCATATAACGCAGCCGGCGCTCTCGCGGCAGATCGCCGGTCTCGAAGCGGAATTCGGCTTCGAGCTTTTCGAGCGCGTCGGGCGACGACTCCGGCTCACCGCTCGCGGCGAGCAATTGCTTGGCGACTGCCGTAGCCTGCTCGCCTGCGCCGGGGCGCTTCGCGAGCGGGCGCAAGCGCTCGGGCGCGGCGACATCAAGGTGTTGAAAGTCGCTGCTTCGGCGTTGACGATCGAGGGCGCCTTTCCAACCTTCCTCGAGCGCTACGCCGAGAGCGTCGCCGGCGTCGAGCTAATGCTGATCGAACGGGACGATCCCGCCGAACATCTGAGCATGCTCGAGCGTGGCGAGGTTCATCTGTCGGTCAATGTCGTCAATTCTTTGAAGATCGACGACGAACGGTTCGCCCGCTATGTGTTGCCCCGGTTCCACGTCGCGGCGGTTTGCGCGCGGTCGCGGGCAATCGAGCGAAGCGGCGCTATCGATATCCGCCAACTCGCCCGCCACCCGCTGCTTCTGCTGAATGCGAGCTTCGCCACGCGAAGCATTTTTGATGCGGCCTGCCGTCTTGCCGGCGTCACGCCGAATGCTCTGGTCGAGAGCCGATCGGTGCATGCGCTTCTGGCGTTGGCCGAGGCGGGGCGCGGGGTGGCCATCGTGCCGTCGATCCTGCGACCGAGCCGCCGCGAGTTCCACGTCATGCGCGTCACGCACAAGCGCGAGCCGCTTTACATTTCGCTCGCCGTCCTGTGGGACAAGCGGCGCACACTCCCGCGTCATGCCGAACGTTTTTCCGAGCTGCTCACCCGGCACATGCGGCAGACATTCCCGGATTCCCACCCGGCCAGGAATGGAGCGACCGGCGCCCGTCGCGGCGCTGTTAATTCGGCTGCCTCCGGCAGAGAGCTGTACACTGGTTCGTGAATCCGGGCGAAGCGATGTGAACGACATTGACGTATCGCGACCAAGTCGCCCGACTTGGAGTGTCCGCGCCGAGTTCCCTATCGCAGAGCAAGACGGCCCGACCTACCGACCGCGGGCGACGGCGCCGCGTATCCACGACTCTTATTTGGTGAGCGTGTCGGTCCGGCCGAGAAGAAAATACGTCTCCATGAGTCCTCGACCCTTGACGTCGATGCTGCCATGCGGCTCGAGCAAAAAGTCGCGCTGAAGGTGTCGATGGGTCGCTGCTGAGACCTGGATGCGGTTCGGTAGGCTGTGCGATTCCATCCGACTAGCGATGTTTACCGAATCGCCCCAGATATCATATACAAACTTGTGGGTGCCTATTACGCCGGCGACCACGTCGCCCGTATGAATGCCGATGCGCATCTGCAATGAGATCGGTAACTCGTCATTTAGCCGCTCGACCGTTTCGATCATCGCCAGCGCCATGTCGGCGGCCGCGTGCGCGTGGTCGGCGCGCGGCTCGGGCAAGCCGCTGGCCAACATGTAGGCGTCTCCCAGCGTCTTGATTTTCTCCACCCCAAAGGTGAGGGCCAACCGATCGAACTCGGAGAACAGCCGGTTCAAATGGCCGACCAAATCGGTGGCCGGCAGCTTGGACGATAATTTGGTGAACGAGACGATATCGCCGAACAGAATCGTCACATCCGACAACTGGTTGGCGATGATCGTCTCGCCACTGTTCAGCCGCGCGACGATCTCCTTCGGCAGAATGTTGAGAAGAAGATGCTCCGACCGCTCTTTCTCGGCCCTCAGCGCCTCGACGATCTCCCGCTCCCGGTCGCGCAGGTGCTTCTTCTCCAACGATGAGCCCACGCGGGCGCGAAGAAGCGTGGGATCGAATGGCTTCGCGAGGTAGTCGTCGGCGCCCGCCTCGATGCAGCGGACGATCGAATCGAGCTCGCTCAGCGCCGAGATCATGATGACCGGGATCTCCCGAAATCGGGCGTCATGTTTCAGCGAAGTTAGGACATCGTAGCCGCTGAGTCCCGGCATCATGAGATCGAGCAGGACGAGATCGAAGTCTACTTTCCCGACCAGAGCGAGCGCGCTGGCGCCGTCCTCCGCCTGAAGGACGGTATGGCCCTGACGCTGCAGCCGCCGCGAGAGAAGATCCCGGTTCGATGCGTTATCATCCACAACCAGGATCCGGCTTGGGCGTACCGCGGCAAGGTTGGCTTCGTTCGCCGCGATCGGGCGGACCGCCTTGAGGAGTCCTTCGACCATGATCGCCGAAGCGACGGTCTTCGCTGCACCCTCCGATCGCCCTGCCGCGGCGTCAGAGAACGACACGAGGCTGTCGACCCGGTCGAGAAGCAATTTCGCTTCCGCCAACAGCTTGTCGAGATCGGCGATGAACGCCTGCGCGCCTCCCGCCGCCGCGTCCTCGCGCAGCATTTCCGCGTAGCCCTTGATCGCGTTGATGGGCGTGCGCAGTTCGTGGCCCAACTTCCGGCGATACTCTGTCGACTCGGCTTCGCCGTCGGCCGGCTGAACGGTCTCCAAATCGAGCAAGCCCAAAATGAGGCGGTGGAGATTGCGGCTGGCGTCAAGGATGCGCTGAAGATCCTCGGTGATCTGCCTGCGGCCGGTCCGCTGGGCGTCGTCCATCAACATCTCGGCGTATCCCATGACCGCGATCGCAGGCGCGCTCAATTCTTGTCGAACGTAGGCGACAAGCGCCCGTTCAATCCGACGATCGGCGCCGTGGCTGATCCGAGCGGTCGTGGCACTAACTCCCATTCCACCGCATGGGTGCCTGCGCCGCGCTCAAGCCGCCTTGGTCGCAAGCAAGGCCGCGATCTTGCCGAGCAGACGCGAGATTTCGACCGGCTTGGTGTCGTAATCGTCGCAGCCCACCTCCATCGCCTTTTCGCGATCGCCGGCCATTGCGTGCGCGGTGAGCGCGATCACCGGAATCCGTCGCGTCGCGTCATTGGCCTTGATACGCCGTGTCGCCTCCCAACCGTCGATCACCGGCAGACTCATATCCATCAGAATAAGGTCGGGCAGCTCGGACGTCGCCATATCGGCGCCTTGTTGGCCGTCGGTCGCGATGGCAACCTCATAGCCGTTGCGCACCAGTCGACGCGACAGCATGTCACGGTTCATCTCGTTATCTTCAACCAACAATATCTTTGGCATGAGCGTTTCCCCGTGTGTCCGTCGTTTAATTCGCGATGCGCGCCGTCTCGCGGGCCGGCTGCCCGAGACGTCCGCGCACGGCGGCCGCGAGCTCGCTCAGATAAGCCTGATCCTTGGCGATGATCCGGTCCGCCTGTCCGCTCAGGATCTGGATGTCTTCGGCGGTCAGCTCTTTGGCCGTCACCACGATGACCGGGACATGCGCAAGCGCCGGCTTCTTGCGCAGCTCGCGTAGAAACTCGAAGCCGTCCATGTTCGGCATCATCAGGTCGAGCAAAATCAGGTCCGGAGCCGGATTGTCGCCGAGCCAGTCAAGGCCGGCACGGCCATCGGTCGCGGCCGACGTCGCGTATCCCATGCTGGTCAATGAATGGCAGAGTAGATCAAGGGTCGGCCGATCATCCTCCACGACCAGGATGGACGTGCTGCTGGGGTGGGCGCAATGCTCTCGCAGGATCGCCGTCAGGCGCTGCCGATCGATCGGTTTGGTTACGAAATCGGCGGCGCCCAGGGGGATCGCCATGCCGCGCTCGTTGAGAACGGTGACCATGATCACCGGGACATCGCGCAGCGCGTTATCGGTCTTGAGCTCCTTGAGCACTCCCCAGCCGTCCAGATGCGGCATCAATACGTCGAGGGTGATCGCCTGTGGCCGATATGTTCTGGCAAGCGTCAGCGCCTCGACGCCGTTGCTCGCCGATATGACGCGATAGCCCTCCTTCTCCAGCGTCTTGCCGAGCAGATCGCGCACCGACGGATCGTCGTCCACCACCAACACCGTGGGGCGTCCGTCGGCGGGCTCAGGCGCGTTCACGGCGGCCGGCGCGACGGCTTGGTCGGGAAGCCGGATGATGAAGGTCGAGCCCTTGCCGGGCGCGCTTTCGACCGACACGCCGCCGCCCAGCATGGTGCAGAAGTGCTTGGTGATGGCGAGCCCCAACCCCGTGCCGCCAAAGCGCTTGGTCGTCGACGCGTCCGCCTGGCTGAACGCCTGGAAGAGCCGACCGAGCTGCTCCTGGGTCATGCCGACGCCGGTGTCCGACACCTGGAAGCGGACATGGGAGTCGTTCTCGCGCGCCGCCGCCAGTGTCAGCTTGCCCCTGCTGGTGAACTTGTTGGCGTTGCTCATCAAGTTGAGCAAGCACTGCTTGACCTTGGTTTGATCGGACCGGAAGCTGCCGATATCGGCCGGGCAAACGACCTCGACGATGTTGTCGCTCTTGTCGGCGAGTGGTTTGACGATCGACAACACCTCCTTGACGAGCGACGGGATATCGACCGGCTCGAAGAAAACGTCCATCTTGCCGGCCTCGATTTTCGACAGGTCGAGGATGTTGTTGATCAGCGCGAGCAAATGCCGGCCGGCGCCTTCGATTTTCTGCAGGTCGGTGATGGATTCCTTGTCACCTTTTTCGGCTGCGTCCTCCTGCAGGATCTCGCTGTAGCCGATGATGGCGTTGAGCGGGGTGCGTAGCTCGTGGCTCATGTTGGCGAGGAAGCTCGATTTGGTCCGGTTGGCCTCGTCGGCGGCGTCGCGCGCGACTTGCAGCTCTTGAACAAGAGCCGCAAGCTCGCTTTCGTGCTGCTTGAGCTCGGTGATGTCGGTGTAGATGGCGACGACGCCGCCGCTCGCCGTCAATCGCTCGCTGACGCGCACCCAGCGCCCGTCCGAGCGATGCTGGATATGCTGCTCACCGGGGTTGCGGTGCCGCGCCAAGCGCTGGGCCAGCCAGTCTTCGCCGTTCTCCTTGGCGTCTTCGATCAAGCCGCGATCGATCGCGGATCTGACGATCCGTTCGAAAGACGTACCGGCCACCATCGTGTCGCGATGCCCCGGAAAGAGCTCCTTGTAGCGCGTGTTACAGACGATGAGCTTGTCCTCGACGTCATACAGGGAGAAGCCTTCCGATATCGCCTCGATCGCGTCGGTAAGGCGCATGCGCGCCTCACGAAGCTCCTTGAGGTTGGCCTCCTCCATCTCGACCGCGGTCGCGCGGAAAGTGGCGAGCGACTCCGCTATGCGGCCAATCTCGTCGGCGCCTCCTTGCGGCAGGGGCGATCGCAGGTCGCCGGCGGCCAGCGCCAATGTCCGGTCGCTGAGTTCCGTGAGACGGACGATGAGATTGCGCCCGACATAGAGCCAGACGATGAGGGCCGAACTGATTAAGCTGAGCGCCACCGCGATCACGAGGACCCATGTGCTGAATCGCACCACGGACAGGGCCTTGGCGTTCGCTTCGGTGATGTCCTGCGAGGCGGCGATCGTCAGGTTCGCCACTTTGGTCGTAAGGTTTTGCGACAGCGCCGTGTTCTCGCTCAGAAGCTTCGTCGCTTCCGTGATCAAGGCGATCTCGCGCAGCCGTACCGCCGGAATGCCGTCGTTCCCCACCGCGAATGGGCGCAGCCTGGCGATGGCCTCGATCAAGAGTGAACGCAACCGCGGATCGAATTCGCTCGCCAGCCGCTCCAACTCGTTCAACGCCTGCTGTAGTCGAAAGCCGATGACTCTTACGGCGCTGTCCGTGTCGGCCACAGCCGCGCGCTGCAACAAGTCGCTCACGGTAGTGGCCGCGACTTGCGAGTTTTGCAAAGCCCGAAACCAGGCGAGCGACTTGTCAAATTCAGCGTCGACCTCGCCACGCCTCGCCACCGGCAACGTGGGATCGAACTTGGATCGGCGCCATTGGGTTATCGCCTGATCCATCACCTCGCTCCACGGCGCCAGCAACTGTTGAACAGCCCCTGCTGCCTCGCCCGCCTCGCTCAGCAAATTTCTCTTTCGCTCGCCGAGGATCAAGCGATTGTTCACCAAGGCGTCTAGCGCCGTCAGATTGGCGTTCAGCCGCCTAATATCGGACTCGAGGTCCTGTATGACCGAACCATCGACTCCGGCGGTCGTGAGGTCAGTAAGGCGCTCGTAAAGCGCGCTTTCGTCGCTCTCGATGGCTTGAGCGCGCTTGTCCTTTTCGGCTTGGTTTGCGGCGGTGAGCAACGCCGGGGCGGCCGCGACGATTCGCTCGACGTGCCGCGCGAGTTCCTGCGATTTGAGCGCCGCCGGTGTGCGTCGCTGCGTAATCAGTCCGAGCGAATCTCCGAACTGCTGGAACGAATAAAACGCCGCCGCGGCGCCGAGGATGGCGAAGGCGCTGACGCTGAAAAACGCCAACAGCAACCGACCCCGCACACCCAGCCCCGACAGTATCCCCGACCGAGTTGGTTTGTCGGACGGCCTCGCCGCCAGGTGTCCCTCCATCGCTCAGCGCTTGCCCAGGTCGGCCAGATCGCGGGAATTGAGATAGCCGCGATCCGCCAGATTCGTCCAACTGATCTGTTGCGTTCGGAAAGCGGAATAGCTTTCATAGATTTTCCGCGTCAACGGGTCCTTGTTGGCGGTCTCGGACATCACGTCGCTGCTGGCTTTACCGAGCGCTTGGATGAAGGCATCATCGAACTTGCGGATTTCGATGCTTTTGTCCTGCATCAACTCCTGCAGGGATTTGGCGTTGTTGGCATTGAACTCCGCGAGCGAGTTCGTGTACTCGGCCATTGCCACCGTCGAGATCAGATTGCGATCCTCGCCGCTTAGTTTGTCCCACAGCGCCTTGTTGACGCCGGTCGATAGGACGGTGCCTGGTTCGTGAAATCCCGGGTAGTAGTAATACTTCGACACTTTATGCAGCCCGAGCACCATGTCGTTCCATGGCCCGACCCATTCGCTGGCGTCGATCGCCCCGGATTTGAGCGCCGGCACGATCTCGCCCCCCGGCAACGCGACGACGACCGCGCCCAGGCGCCGCAGCACTTCGCCGCCCAAGCCGGGCATGCGATACCTCAGGCCCGCGTAGCTTTCCGGGCCCGTAACCTCCTTGGTGAACCATCCGCCCATCTGCGCGCCGGTATTGGTCGACAGCAGCGGCTTTACGTTGAAATTGGCGCTCAACTCGTCCCATAGCGCTTGACCGCCGCCGTAATGAATCCACGCCGCCATTTCGCCGGCGGTGAATCCGAACGGCACCGCGGCGAAGAAGTTGAAGCCAGGCGACTGCTTTTCCCAGTAGTATTCAGCCGAGTGATACATATCGGCGACGCCGCTCGAGACGGCGTCGAACACCTCGAACGGCTTTACCATTTCGCCGGCGGCGAACACTTTCACTTGCAGGCGCTTGCCCGTGACGGCGGTGATCGCTTGTCCGATTCGCTCCGCACTGGCCTGAAGGCCAGGCAGGCCCTTCGGCCAACTCGTGACCATCCTGATTTCTCGCAATCCCTGCGCAATCGCGGGCGCGCCGAAGGTGGCGGCAACGCTCGCCGCGGTGCCGGCGCCGATCAGCAGGCTGCGCCGGTCGATCGCCGACCCGGTTTTCGACGACGCCAGTACCTTTCGGCGCGATACCTGGTGAGGCGCGGATGCCTGCGTCGAACGCGTATCGGCGAGCGGTTGCGTTCCCGCGCGAGCGCGGTTGTCACGTCGAATTACCCCGATTTTCATGATCCCCCCAATAAACGCAGCCTGAAGTCTTCCCGAGATTGGATTTCGTAAATCGAATACGGCTGCTATTTTATAGAACTATACACTGCCGCCACGGCGCGCGTAACCCGGCACGTTTGCGCCAGCGCTCGGGTGGAGGGCAAGCCGCCCTCCAGGTCGCTTGGCCCCTTGATCACCGAAAGCCGCGTCGACACCAACGCCTTCGCCGACATGGATTTCGGCAACTTCGATGCACTGTTGGCGCGATCGCCTGGCCAGCCGCTGGTACCGGGAATCGCGCTCCATGGCTATATCGTCGGCCAGCCGTATCGTTTGTGCCGTCTGCGGCGGCCACCTCGACACATCGTCACGCGGCGTAACGACGCGTGGCTCTGCCGATCTGGCGGCATCGCACGGCACGTCGCGCGGCTGCGTGGTGGAATCGTGGCGTGAATGGCGCGATTCTGCCGTTCACGTAATACTGAGCAGCGCCATGCCAATGCAGGTGACGACACGGGCGATCGTGGCCCAGCGGCGATCGCCGGCATAGGCCTCCGCAGACCGCCAAACGCCCACCGCAACACAGATATTGTAGGGTACCGAGATCGCGTAGCCGATGAAAAAGGCTTCGATCGGACGGCCGGCCGAGATCAGCATCAGAAATAGAAAGGTCGTTACCCCGTTTAGCGCGATGCCGCCCAACACGGCCCAACTCCAGAATGCATCGGCTAGCGGCAACTCCCCGCGCCAGAGGCGGCGCAAGCCGGTCATACGGCCGCCTGCCGCCGCAATGCGCGACGGCAGCCGGACCTTAGAGATTTAGGCAACGATGGCTGGTATCCGACCGGCGATGTCGCGGGCCTCCGGCGAGAGGTTCGCCATCGTCGCTCCCGTCGCAATTTTCGTAAGCGACTTGCCACTATGCTGCGCTTTTAACCGGCCGGACCATGAATCGCGTCCCGCTCCAGACGTTGATTCGAGCGATCTCGAATAGCGTTCGCGCCGCCCGTTAGATCAAAGACACGCGCGCCAACAATTGGCGATCTACTATGACCCACCCGCCCCGGCCGTCAAACCATATTGGCGGCGGATCCTGAAAGTGGCGTGATGGACGTCTAGATGCGGGATGCGACAATCTTCCTTTAGTACGCGCGCCAAGGCGACGGAGGCGCGAGGCGACCGATCAGTTGGCCACCATCTGCCCGAAATCGCCTCGTCGCGGAGCGCCGACCGCCATGTGCAATTTCTTGAAACGGTTGAACCACGTAAAGCTGCTAGCCCATGCTCGGCTGATGGTCTCGACGAGCGAAGTGCCGGCACGTGACCTCCGCAGGAAAGTGGTCAATTGCGCGCATTTTCGAAGCTCAATCCAAACCGTCGGTGATATGCTAGGTCGCTCGCAACGAAACCGTCACTTCGTGAATGCCGAAGATCGTCTGCCTTCCCGATAAACGCGAGTTCGACATTGGTCCGGAGGAAACCATCCTCGAGGCGGCGTTGCGGGCTGGCATCCCCCACGCGCACGCTTGCGGTGGGCACGCCAAGTGCTCGACATGCCGGATCTGGATCCTGGACGGGCTCGAGCATTGCGCCGATTTGAGCGAAGTCGAACGGACGCTCTCGTTGGCGCTCGGCTTTGGACCGGAGGTTCGCCTCGCTTGCCAGACGCGAGTGGACGGCGACGTGAAATTGCGCCGTCTTGTCCTGGACGAGGCTGATCTTGAGATCTCCAGCCAGCTCGCGAAAGAGCGGCTCGGACGCTGCGGAGAGAATAAGGCGATCGCGGTGCTGTTTTGCGACATCCGCGATTTCACCGCGTTCTCCCGGACGCTTTCGTCCTACGACGTGATGTTCGTGCTCAATCGCTATTTTTATCAGCTGGGCGAGATCATCGAGCGCAATAAAGGCTATATCGATAACTATATCGGCGATCAGGTTATGGCGTTGTTTGGCATCGACGATGATCCGCGTGCGCCGATACGGGCCGTGAACGCGGGGCTGGAGATGTTGGGCGCGATCGATCGCCTCAAACCGTATATGGATGCCATGTATGGTCGGCACTTCGATGTCGGTATCGGCATCCACTACGGCGAAGCTGTCATCGGTTCGGTCGGTTTTCGAGCGCGCGAAAAGGTCACGGCGATTGGCGATACCGTCAATCTCGCGAGCCGAATCGAGCAGGCGAACAAGCAGGCGGGAACACGCCTTCTCATCTCCGACAGCCTTCATGAGCGGGTGAAGGAGTCGATTTCCGTCAAGGACTTCATACGCGTTAAGCTTCGCGGCGCCGGCGACCGAATGACCTTATACGAAGTCTCCGGCATCAGCGCTGAGGCGTTGGCCGACATTTCGGGGCAACACGAGGTCGATCGGACGCGAACGCGCTATGCCGGCGTCGATTGGCTGCGTGTGCTGCCCGAAGCCGACCTTCCGGTCGGACAGCAAAGGGTTGTCGAGCGTGACGATTTTGATCTGCTTCTCGTCCGGACGAAGAGGGCCATCTACGCGCTCAACAACGCCTGCCCACATCTCCACCTACCCCTAAACGAAAGCGAGATCGTCGAGCCGGACGTCATCGTTTGCCGCTGGCACGAAACCCATTTCGACCTGAGAACGGGCGAAGTTCGACTTTGGTGCGCCGCTCTTAATCCCGACGGTACACCCAAAGGCTACGAGTTCCTGGGAAACGTGCGCAAGAATCGCGCGCCGCTCAGGCCATTTCCGGCGCGAATCGCCGACGGATATGTTTGGGTCGCTTTCGACTAAGCGTGCTTCGTAGGATCATCCCGCGCAGATCGAGGCCATCCAGAGTCGCCCTGCTTCGGCCGGCTTGGCCAAGAAAACGTGCGCCGATCAGGATTGCGCCAGTGAATTGCGCGAAGTCCAGGCCTCGTCGACCGATCGAGCCCCGACAAGATCGACCTCGGCAAGAATGGCGCCAGTCGGACGGACCGACGACAGACCTGCGCCACAAAGGCTGCACCGGGCCAAGGTCGGCGCCAATCAGAGTCGCGCGACGAAGATCCGCGCGCGTCAGGTCGGTCGCCGCCCCACCGGTCCCCGCCTCACGCAATGCAAGAGCGACCCACTTCGCCGTAAACCCGGACATCTTCATCAGACCGCGCCTCTGACTGGGTCAACAACGCCGCTCGCGAAGTTCCTTCCATGCCGGAAGGAACGGCAGAGCCGACGTCATCTCACCCGCGATCGAATCGAGCGAACGCGCAAACGTTTTTGACCCATTACGTGTGGAGTCCTCTTATCATGCGTTCGATTGGACCGCATGAGGACCGTCATTATGCACCATTCCCGTCTCTGTGCCGTGCTGATCGACTGCAAGACCGCCAACGTCGATGAAGCCGCCCGCTTCTGGGGCGAGGCGCTGGGGCGCCCCGTCGACCTCAACCATTCGGGCAGCCGCGGCAACTACCGCATGCTGGAGACCCCACCCGATGAGCCAATCGTGGAGATACAGCGTGTGAACCACGAGAGTCGGGTCCACATCGACATCGAGACCGACGACATTCCCGCCGAAGTGACGCGCCTGGAGAGATTGGGCGCCAAGGTCGTCGACCAGCTAGAGCGCTGGGTGGTGATGCAAGCTCCTTCCGGTCAACGTTTTTGCGTCGTACGTGTCCAGCGTCCCGGTTTTCCGAAGAATGCCAACCGCTGGGACTAACGATCGATTATCGGTGGCCGATACTGGCCAACGCCGTCGGCCGGTAACCACAGCAAAGATTTCGCGCAACGCAACGGCTCGCGGTCACGCGCCACGGATGGCGTTAATAGCCAGAATTGACACAGGGTGATAAAACGCGCCCCGATGTCCGGGAACTTGCCCTTGCACCGAAGGAGAAAGCGCCGAGCGCGATAGAGCGGGCAGACGCTTGAGTAGCGCCACGATACCCCGGGTCCTGATCGCGTTTCATCACGGGAGGAAAATCGTCGCGGCGATGTAATCCGCGTTTATCGCAGCCCGTCTTACGTCGTCGTCTCCGATCAGGCTCACGAATTCGATACAGGGCAAACGGCGCACGACGATCACCGACGGCATGGCCTGGTGAAGCGTTTCCCGGGCGATCGGCAGAAACGCATGAATCATTTAAGCGCATTCAGCCCCACGAAGCTGCCCGAGTTTTGTTCGGCCAGCAGCCTCATTAGATGTGCGAACCGCGAAAAGTTCGCCTGATACTGGCTTGGAGCCAGCAGCGTAAGGACCGGAAAACCGAACGTGTGAATTCGCACCTGGGATCGGCCGGCGGGATCTCTCGTGTTCAGGCGCGCAACCGCATACACCACCTCGTCTATGCTCGGGCCGTTGAAATCGTCGCCGAAGACGAAGATGCTTGTCGGTCGATCCGGCCGGTAGAAGGTTTGGATCGCCTGGACGATGCCGGGCGCCGGATTGCTGGCGCTGAAAATGTTCCAGGTCCGCAGCCGGTCAATGACCACCGTGCGGCGCGCGGGGGTGTCGGGAATCCATTGGCCGGAGTAGGTCGGGAACATATAAGTTCCCTGGTCATTGAGCACCTGGATACCCTTCACTTGCGGGTAGGTGTTGAGAACCTCCTGCATTTTTCGTACCACCAACGGCCAAGCCCCCTGCTGCATGCTGCCCGACGTATCGATGACGAAAATAATGTACTCGCTGTCGATTGGGATGCCGCCGATTGGCGCGTCCTCGCCGGGTGGCTTGTAGTCTGGCTGGCTCAAAAGCCGTTTCATCTCTTCGCTCAAGCTTTGCCGGACGCTGTGCAATTGCTCCTCGATGCGCTCGCTCGCCTCAGCGCTGGCCTGCGCCGCGGTCTGTTGCCGCCGCACGCGCTCCCAATCCGACCCGAGCGCCGCCACGCGGGCTTGCAACTGCGCCAACTCTCGCTGCTTGGAATCGAGCTCGCGACTCAGCGCCCGATGCTCGGCGATTAGCTGCTCCCTCGCCGCGGCGCTTTGGCTCACGAGTTCGCGCAGACCACTTGTGATCCGCTCGATCGTCTTCGGCTCGAACGCAAGCGTAATGACCAGCAGTAGGATGATCGCGCCAAAACCACAGGAGATGACGTCCAGGAAGGACAGGCTGAAAGCTTGGATCTCGGTCCGCCGCTTGCGCATCACGGCCAATCCCTCGACGGCGTGATGAACGAGCCCTGCGAAGCGATCGCCAATTGCCAGAATGCGCCGGCGGCGGCAGGGTCGCCCTCCATCGGAAAGAGAAGCGTGTTGATCGGGACGCCGCGTGGCAACGTGCGGGCTGCGTCCGTAAACAGCTGCAGCCGTTCTTCGGCCGAGATCAGCCTGTCTGGTTCGACCATGCGGCCCTGTGTGGGCAGACCGTCGGTTAGAAGGATTACACTGTCGGGTCGCGGCGATATGCGGTCGATCACCGCGAAAGCTCGGTAGAGGCTGGTCCCGCCGGTCGGCGCGATCTCCCGCGCCGCCTTGATCGCGGCGCTCATTTGGGCGACGTCGTCGGTGCTCAGCCACTTGCCGTCCGTGCCGGCGATCAACGGCGCGGCATCGGCGCCGAACTGGTAAATCTGAAACTGCTTGCCCGGCCGCAGGTTGGCAACCAGCCAATGCATCGTGCGCACGGCGCGTTGCCACTTCGGCGCGTTGCGTCGCGTGTCCGGGTCCATCAGCTTCCAGCGGACGACATTGACGATAGTCTCGTCCAGCATGCTCGCGGAGGAGTCGAGGAGAACGAGGGTACGCTCGCCGCCCAGCTTCAGGCCGGTGAGGTACTGCCGCTGTCCGTCGCCGCTGAAGCCGATCGGCCGCTTCCCGGCATCCCATTGCTGCGTCGCCTTGCCGCGCAGCAGGGCGACCGCATGCTCGATGGCGGCGCTCTGCGCTTGCAACGACACGATCGATTCCCGAAGCGCTCGCGCCCGTGCCTCGGCGTCCTTGGCGCGGCCGGTGGCCTCGCGAATGCGGCTCTCGAACTGCTCGGCTTGGCGTACAATCTCGACCTGCTGGAGCTCCACGGTTGCGACATCTCCGTTCAGCTTCGCGAGTTCCTCGCGGGCGAAATTCTCGACGGCCGTGGCGCGCCGAAGCTCGGCCCGGAAATCGCCAGTATGCTCGACGCGCTTGCGCACCACGTTGGCGTTGAGAATGACCACCAGCAGGATGACCGCGCCGAAGCCGCAGCACATCACATCCAAAAAGGAGATCAGGCCGGCTTCGGTCGTTCTGCGACGCACACGCACGCGGCGGGCCTCCCCCTGGCCCTCTACGCCTTCAGCCGACGCACGAACCAGTCGTCGCCATAGCGGCGAGTGTCGAGCACGAATTGCTCCTGCGACGATTGCAGTTGGTGGATCAGGAACATCAGCACGATGCTGAGCAACAGTGCGATCAGGGTTGAATTGAACGCCGTGCCAAGACTGTCCGTGACGCCAGTGATGTCACCGCTCACCGCCTTGTGCACCTGGGCCAAGGCATTGCCGATGCCGCGCACCGTGCCGATGAATCCGATGGCCGGAATCGCCCAGGCAACATAGCGGATGATCGATAACTCGGAGTCCAGCCGGTCGGCTTCGGCATCGCAAACCGTATGGACGACGTTCGAAGCATCCTGGACGTTGCGCGTGGCGGAAAACCGGTCGATCGCCGCCAGCATCACCCGCGCGAGCAGATAGCCCTGCTCCTTCTCGGGCAGACGCTTGCGAATCAGCGCCGAAGCCTGGTGTGCGCTCTCGATGCTGACGGGGGTTCCTTCGGGCAGACCGACGAGATCCAGCTCGAGTTGCCGGCGCTGGCGCGCCGTGTTAACCGCCTTGTAGCCGAGGATCGCTATCGCCCACAGCATCAGCACAAAGCAAGATTCCTGCTCGTAATCACGCAGGACGACGTAAATCGACTGCGCGATCTCATAGCCCGGGTCGGCGGTCGCCTTGGCGCGTTCCTGGGTCAGGAACGCCTCGGCGTTCGGGCGGATCACCGCGACATACACGGCGTGGACAAGAATGAAGGAGACCAGCAGCGCGAAAATCTGGAAGACGAATTCCGTGGGAAAGAGCCGACGCATGGGCGTCTCATATATCGTTTGGGAACGAGGCTTTCCGTCCCGGCGACACTTGTTCGCTCGGTCGAAATGAGCGTGGCGGCGCCGGGGTCGCCCCGGGCGCCGGCCCAGGAATGGCGACCGGCGGTCGGGTTTGGCTCGAAGGCGACGGCGGTGCCGGCTTGGCGGGCTCCTGGCCCCGGGCGGGGTCGGCGACCAGCAATGTCAACAGCATGAAGATTGCCAGCTTATGGGTCCACATATCTCGCGATCCTGAATCCCAGATTATCGCGCGGCTTGTCAGCGTAATCACGATAGGCGAAGCGCAGCTCGGTAGCGCTGCCGCTGCGCCAACTCGACCCTTTTATCACGTGGAAACGCCCCGCGGCAGGCCCCGTCGGGTCGCGCGGCGGCTTGGCCCCGGCGGATGTCGGTACATCATAATAATCATGGCACCACTCCGCGACGTTGCCGCCGAGATCGTAGATCGACGATTCGTTCGGTGGAAACTTGCCCGCGGGCGCCGAGACGACGTATGCGTCGACGTGGCCGGGAATGGCGAACGGAAGGCCGCTGCCCTCGTGGGCGAAATTGCCGCTGTTCTTCGCCGGCGGCATGGCGTCGCCCCAGGGAAACTGCAGCGGCTTGTTGAGCGGCCTCCGGCCGCCGTCGTAACGCGCGGTGAACTCCCACTCTACTTCGGTCGGCAGGCGATAGCCGTTGGTCAGCGGCACAACCGGCGTCAGCCTGCCGTCCTGCTCACGATAGGCGGGCTGCAGCCCATCTTGCTGGCTGAGCCAATTGGCGTAGCGCGCCGCGTCGTCCCACGACACGTTGACCACCGGTTGCTCGGCGTCGTCCAAAGTCGTCCCCTGATAAGCGCCGGAGTTATGTCCCTGCTTGAATTTGCGAAACTCCGCGTTGGTCACCTCCTTCTCGCTCATTAGAAACGAACGGGTGAGCTCGACCTGGTAGTCGAATTCGTTGGAGCGACGCGCCGCATCGCGCCGCGGCGAGCCAACCGTAAAGCGTACTGGTCCGGCAATATAGATGAGCGCCATCCGCTGTCCGCCCGACGTGACGATCCCCTTCGCGACGCGTTCCTTGAGCGCGTCGCCAACGGTCTTCAGCGTAACGTCGAGTCGTTTGGGCACCCCATGCTGCGGCGTGAACGTCGTCTTGAACGTCTCGTAGCCGTCCTTGGCGATCTCGATCGTCTGCGGCACCGTCTGCAGCGACAGCCGCTGCGTGGCGCTGCCGCTCGCCCTGCCGTTGACGATCAGCGTCGCGCCGGGCGGATTGGTGGTGAGAAACACGGTGCCAAGTTCGGGCTCCAGCCGCACGGCAAGGTTGGCCGACCGCCCGCCTTCGACCCGTACCTTGCGAGAGTCGGTTTTGTAGCCTGCCTTGGAGACCGTGAGCTGATAGTCGCTATCGCCGACAAGCGACAGCGTCAGCGGCGTCTGGCCGCGGAATTGAGCATTGAGCAGAACGCTGGCGCCGGAAGGATCGGAAGCGAGTGCAATCGTGCCATCGACACGCTCGAGCTCGATCGTCGCTATCGTACTCGCGGTTCCAGCCCGCACCTCGATGCGGCGTGCGACCGGTTTCCAGCCCTCCTTCGTGACTTCGAGCTCGTGCGCGCCTTGCAGCGCCTCGAAGGCGATCGGCGTTTCGCCGACGTCCTTGCCGTCGAGGCGCACGGTGGCTTTGTCAGGTGCGCTGGTGACCGAGAGCGTGCCCCAGGCCGGCTGCAACGGCACCACGAGCGTCTGCTTTATACCCATGCCTTCGATCTCGACGCGCCGCGACTCGGGCAAATATCGCTCCGAGTCGATGCGGATCTCGTGAATCCCGGCATCGATTTCGAGCGTTGCCGGGCTTGCGCCGCGTTGAGCACCATCGACCAGAATCTTTGCCCCCTCGATCGGTGGCGTGGCGATCTGCAATTGGCCCGGCAGCCTCTGCAGCATGAGGGCGACTTCCGACGCGCTGCCATACGAGACCGAAATGGTGGCGCGCATCGGCTGGTAACCCTCTTTCTCGGCTGCGACTACATAGGTCCCCGGAAAGGCAAGGTAACGCTCGCCAATCAAAATTGGCGGCGGCCAACCCGATACCGAGACGGCGTCGGCCTCGGGCGTGATGCGCACGGTGAGCGGCGATGCGGCGATTACATAAGCGGCGCCGAGCACGAGCACAGCGAAAGCGGCGAGTGCGATCCCCTTGGCTGTCGCAAACGCGGCGCGCCGGCCGCTGGCGTCCGCGTCGAAGCGCGGCGCTCGATTAGAGGCGCGCGATGCCGTCGATGGCGTAGCAGTAAGAGTGACCGCGTCGCCCTGGATCGTGACGGCGACCGCCACATCGCCGATCACGATCTCATCGCCGTGGCGAAGCCACGCCGGCGCCGTAAGCCGCGCGCCGTTGTAGCCCACGGCGCGGCCTTGCGGCTGAACCGACAATCCCTTCGGGTGCGTGAGGATCCACAGCGACGGCGCCGCTTCGGCCGCCGCGCCGACCACGAGCGTGCCATCGCTGACGCCGACCGCGAGCGGAAACTCCGCCTCGCCAATGGCGCGCGGCTGCGACGCCGTTACCAGGACCAGGCTGATCACCGGATCGGCTCCGTCGCCTCGACGACGATGGGTTCGCTGCGCGGGACCTCGAACGGCACACGGACATCGCGATATCCGGTGCGCGAGCCGATGGCGACATACCTGCCGGGTGGCAGATCAATACGACGCGTATCGAAGGTCCCGAGCTTGCCGATACGCTGCAAGGTCACCTCGGTGCTGCGATCGGATTTGAGAATAATGGGTAGCGGCGTCTCCATCGCGGCGATGAGCTGGGCGAGTTGGCGGCGCTTGGCCGACAGCGCCGGTCCATCCTCGTCGCCCGCCTGCGCTGCGAGCATCTTTGCATGCGCACGCGGCTCGGCCGACCGCAGACGCGTCGGCTCGGCGATATATTGATCGAGCGCGGCGTGCGTATCGGCGAGCCGCTGCGCCCGCGCGCGGCCCGCCGTGGCAAAAGCGGCGTTGGCGTCGATGGCGAGCGCCTGATCATACGCCCCCATCGCTTCTGGCCATTTCTCCTGCCGTTCCAGCGCCATGGCTTGAGCGCGCAGGCGTTCGAGCCCTGCCATACGCACCGATGCTTGCAGTCGCCGGCGCAGATCGTTCAGCTCCGGCGCGTTGGGATTGAACCCGCGCGCCCGGTCGAGTGCGGCTTGCGCGCCGCGTAGATTACCTTCTGCCAACCGTGCGTGCGCTTCCGATACCGCGGCGCGATATTCGTCATCCGCGATGTGCCCCTCGACGCGCGCCAAATTCTCACGCGCCGGCGAAAACTCGGGATCGAGCGCCGCGGCGGCGCCATAAGCCTCGCGTGCTGCGACAAGATCGCCGGCCGTCTCGGAAGTCTGGCCGCGCGCCATGTTCGAGATCACATCGGGTAGCCTTCGCGCACGTTCCAAGAATCGTGTCGCCGCCGCTTCGCCGGGAACAAGCGCCACGGCGATTTCGAACTGCGCGCGAGCTTCAGCCGCGTCCCGAGCCTCGAAAGCCTGTTGGCCCGCGATCATGGCGAGGCGAAAGCGCTCGGACTTGCTCTCGGCCAGACGGTCGAGAAGGGCGATAGCCTCGCGGAATAGCGGCACAGCGTCTGCGTGCCGCTTCCGGTCATATACGCTGCTCGCATTGGCCAGACGTTCCTCGGCAACCGCGAAATTCACGCCGTCGAGCACGACACGACCCCAGATCCGGGCGCCCTCGCCTTCGAGCTTGGCGACACGCCGCAGTGATTCGGCCAGTAATGTGTCGGCGTCGATTCGAGCGGCTTCCGTGACGGCGGGCGCCGGCGCGGGTGCGGGCGATGAAGTATGCGGTGGCGGCACAGGCGCCACCACATAGTTCGGAAGCACGAAGGCGACAAACAGCGTCGCCACCGCGAGGAAGATTAGCGCGGCGATAGCACCGGGGCTGGCGCGCGAGCGCGGCGTTCGGCGCGAGAAAGCCTCATCGTGGGGTGCGGACACGGTTCCTCGGGCGCGGGCGCCGTGGCAGCAACGTCAGCTCGTCGGCGTCGCAGGTAGTCCAGATGGGGGAGGTGTCACCCCCAGCGGCGCGTTCTCGCTCTCATGGAGTGCCTTAAGCACCTGCCGCCAAGCCTGAAACTTCTCCTCGATCGTGCCCTTGAGCTCGAACGTCTTACCTTCGACTTCGATCACCGTCGGCCTCACGTCAGCGATAAGCGATTGTCCGAGCTCCTCCAGCGCGGCTTGGCGCAACTTGGTCTCCGCCGAAGCTTGCTCGGACGCTTTGATGGCCATCTGGGCGCCGATAGCCACACCGGCGCCAGCCACGAGGACGCCGGCAGTGCCGCAACCGTAGCAGCGACTACCACCCTGCGAGGCGATGGCAGCGCCGGCGAGCACGGCGAGCACACCCACCGCGATACCCTTCGCGGTCTCCGCATTCTTCACTTCGTCGGCCGCGCGAATAGCCGCGATTTCCTTGAGGCGCGAGCTGCGCCAATTGGTGTATGCGTCGCCGACACCCCGCGCCAGACCGTCATATTGCTCGTCGAACGTATCGACAAGGAATTCCTCGCGCACCCGGATGCGATTAACCCGCTGCACGATCGGATCGTTCTCCGCCGGCAGTCGCACTACGGAGTAAACGGGAACTTGTTCGCCGCCCGCATCCGAATTGAAAAACGCGATCAGGCGCCGCAGATCGCCAGGCTCAGAGGGCGGAGCCGCCGGCCTTTGCAGATAGGCGTCGTAGACCTGCGGGGCAAACTCTGCACCGAAACGCAGCTCTGCGACCTGGCGGACGACACGGATGTCGGCGGGCTTGAGCGCCTTCTTGTGCGCGGCGATGTCATTGGCAATTTTGTTGTAGAGGTCCTGGAATGGATCGACGCTTCCCTCCTCTGCTTTGAGGTAGGCGTTGTCGTCGATAACGCTCACGTACTCCTTCGTGAACCACTCGGCGCCGGTAGCATCCGTGACGGCGATCTCCAGTTTCAGGATCTCACCGTCGGACTCTTGGATCTTGCCGGTGACGACCACTTCACCCCCGCGAGAGCCTTGCGGCACCACCCTCGCCGGACCCCAGTGACCGGACTTCTGCATCGTGCTCTTGAGTTGCACCGGAATGTAATAGGCCTCGGCCCTGCGGATATCCGACGACAGGCCCTTGGCGACATCCTTGTTCTCCGGCAACACGCCGGGCTCGAACGCCTCGATCCGCACCGACAACAGTTCGGCCTCGGATGGCGGTGTCGTCGGCCGGTCGATCGCCGTTTCTTTATAGGAGACGGTGCGCGTCGGATAATTGCTGGCACACGCGCCAAGCGTCGCAGCCAGAAGGCCAATCACAAGGGGCCGAATTCCCCTCATTTTATCGCCTCCTTGTACTTTCGATACTCCGCCCAGAGCTTCTCCTTCAAGACCGGGTCCGTCTCCTTTTCAGCTGCTTCGCGCAGCTGACGCGCGACGATATCGTCATCTTTGCCGCCTTCGGTCGGGCGCTGACGTGCCGCCGTAGGGGACTCGCTCGGTCCTGCGGCGCTCGCGGGCGACGCCCGGCCGACGGTCGCCGTTCGATCCGAAGCTTTATCGCCGCCCGAGGCGTTATCGCCGGATGGTTTCGCATCCGGGTTCGACCAGGTTCCCGACGTTGCAGACGTAGTCCCGGCCGAGCCGCCTGATCCGTTGCCGCGGCTGGCGCCGGCGGCGGCGCCGCCGGGCGACTGCGAACCGCGCGAGGCCGATGCTGTCCGCCGAATCTCCTGTTGGCGTTTTTGCAGACTCGCATCGATCTCGCTTTCGAGCGTATCGAGACGCGCCTGCATCTCGACCTTCTTTTCGTCGTCCGTAAGCACCGCCGATGGCGGCACGACATCGGCGATCCGCGTACGCTGCTCCTGTGGGCTGGTGCGCACGCACTCGAACGGTGCGACCGCTTCTTCTCCGCCGAGACCGCGCACGACCTCGCACTGCTCGAGTACTCGCAAGCGCAGGCCAGCGACGTAGGTGGCGTACGTTTCTTGCTCGACATGTGGAATCCTGGCGTGGGCACGCGCGGCGCGGTAGGCGGCCTCCTCGCGCTTCCATTCTTCGATACTGAGGCGAAGCGTCTCCGTCGCCAGGCTCATTTCGGAATTGGCGATCGAAAGCGAGGCGGGTAAAACGACCCACACGACCAAACTGACGAGCAACCAGGCAGCAACAACTCTTGCCATTCTGCCCCGCAGATGCCTACGACGCTCGGACCGCGGACCGCCAATGACCGACTCCGACCAGGGGCGCGCGATCCCTGTGGAGCGTTAAATCCATGAATGAGCCCGCGTTCAACTTTGGACGATTATCTCTGGTTCGTTACAACCAATCAATCCCAGCCGCGACGCGGCCGATCCGGTTAGCCGCTGGCGACCCATGGCGTCGCGAGAGCAAGATCGGCTGACGCGCTTCCTGCTGGAACACATGATGGTCGGCCCGGATTTCGCTTAACGCTCCCTCTCGCCGTGACGCCGACGCGGCTGCTCCAGGGATGTTCTCCGCCGTGCCGGAGGTCCGGCCAAATCAACAACCAACGTTCGGATCAGGCGCACGGAGAAAAGGCGCCTGAAACCTGGGATAATCATGGTCGCTCGGGACCTATGTCGGTTTCTCTGCCATCGGCCGCTCGATCCATTACCTAATATAATCGCGATGAATCTCACTCCTCCGTTAACCATAAACGAGAGAAACCGACTGCGTGGCGGAGGACGCAGTCTGCTGCGAACCGTTCTCCGGCCCAGATTCCCTGCTAACAGGGAAAAGAACAGGGAATTTGGCGCATTTCGGCACCCATCTCGCAACCGGCATCCTGGAGAAAACCGCTGCGTTTCATGGAGTTGAGGAACAATCGACGCCTTGCAGAGGCGAAAAAGAACAGGGAATTTTTTTGACGAAACTGGGAATGCGATTCCTTGTTCGGGCCAGGAACAGGAGATCTCCAAACGCTTGCCAAATCGCAAAGCGTCACCTCATCAGCTTGAGCGGACCAACCGGCTCACGGGCGAGCTCTATCTTGGCTTCGCGCGCGCCTCGCCGAGGTCGTTCCATACCATCTGGTCGACGA
>DATIBC010000002.1:0-5159 GCA_035457725.1 Alphaproteobacteria bacterium
CATTGGCCGACCCAGTCGAGTGCTAGGTATGCACTGCTTCTGGCTAGCGCTAGCGTCCATGGCAAGGTGAGCGCCAACAGTACCATCGGCCGAAGCGTCTCGGGGCGGATCCCGATCAGCGCGCTAATCAACAGGCCAAGCGCCGCGAGCCCAGCGAGACAAATCACCGCTTCGCTGGCAAGCAACTCATAACCGTGATAGCGCAAATACGTGACGAAGGGCGTCAACAGGATGAAGGTCGGCGCCAAAAAATTCGCCGTCGCTTCAAGTGTCGATGTGTGGCGCAGTTCCGATGTCGAGGCCATGAATGCGACTCTATGTTAGTGTCTCGGCATCGGACCGGGCCTGGACGCGCCATCGACCGCTGTGTCCGATCGCCGAGATGTCTTGCCTATCTCGGAGTTTGACGGACGGCAGCCACGTTTACGTGAATAAATGACGAATGGGTTCTGGGTCGCGACTCTCGCGGCGAAAACGTCCACCGCCCATTCGGTTTGCGGCTGGCGAGCGGGCGCGGTGAGCCAGATCGGCGCAATTTTCGGGAATCCCTGGAGCATGGAGCTTCTCGCGATGCCCGCCGTCAGGGACGCGGGTCGCCGCGCACGACGGGCGCCGCCACGGCGGCAGCGGATTGACCGCCGTCCGATTTCAACTCGAGGTCGAACGGCTTGTTGTGGGCGAACAGCGGGGTGAGCGGCCGCCGGACCTTCGGCAAAACGAAAACATGACGACTTTCGTTTCGATCCGACTCGCCGAGCGCGTGCTCGGCGAACAAGCTCTGGATCGAGCGCGTCTCCAGCGACAGTGACGGCGCTAGGCCGGGCATGCGAACCGCGTATAGGGTCGAATATCCGTCGACGATGTCTCGCGCGGAAAGCAGGGCGGCCAAATGAACGGTCGGGTCGCGCATGGCGATCCGCGAGCCGTGATCGCCATGAACGAAAATCGTCGCGTTGTCGATGCTGCCGCTGGCGCGCATCTCCGCGAACAGATCGTCGAGTAAACGGTAGGTGCAACGAAGCTGCTCGAAGTAGCGCATGTACCGGCGTGCCCGGCCGGCCGACGTGTTCGACGCCATAGGATGTTGGATGAAATCGTTTCTGAACATCCAATTGAGGAAGTCTTTGTCGGGATTACAGTCGGCGGCGAGGAGATATGCGTTGTGCGTGAGCATGAAATGCGCGAAGAAAACGGTGCCTTCCGGGCGGCGTTTGATCGCGCCGAACATTTCGGCGAGCGCCTTTTTCGAAGCGATGGGGCCAAAATTGATGCTGCCCCAGTTCCATTCCGGAAGTTCGATTCCCAATGTACTCGCGGCGGGTCGAACGCGGTTCTCATAAAATGGCCCCAACGTACGATAACGTAGAGGGTTTTCCAGATATGTCTGGAGTATCGCCTTAATCGTTGTCGTCGGCGCGACGCTTGATTCGTCGCGCAGCGAGCCGACGCTGTTGGGAGGGTAGGTGCGGCACGCCTCGACGTCGCCGCCGGTGCAGAAACGCAAGTAATCGGTCTGCACCACTTGAATTCGGTAGCCGGTCCCGCGCAGCGCATCGAACCAACGATTGTGCGCCAACACGAACATACCGTCGATCTTGATATTTGCCTGCATCATCGGCGAGACCGTGCCGTTGACGAGGTTGCTCAGCGATTCCTCGGTGTTCCAGTAATGGCTGAAGGCGTTGGGATAGAGGCGGAAGCCGTGGCGCTCGTAGAAGGCGACGATATCGCGCTTGAGCTCGCGGCCGCCGGGTATGTCCTCGGGGATGCCGGCGACGCCGATGTGCTCGTCGAGCACGAGATGGACGACCGGCGGCAGGTCGGCGCGCAGCGGCGGCGGAGCGGCGGCGCGGACGACCTGCGGCTCGGTGCCGCTCGATCCCGCCGCCGCGACCGCCAGCATGACGCCGAACACCGTGGCGACGATCAATCCGATATGCCGGCGCATCAGCCAATAGAGGATCAACTGCCAGAGCCCCAGCAGCCCGACCGCACCGGACGCCACTCGCACGGGAATTGTCGATTGCTCGGGGTTGACGTTCATCCATACGGCGATCCATTCAACCGCGGAGTAAACACCGCTTGCCGCGGGGGCCAGTGTCCACGGCAGCGTCATCGCCATCAGCACGACCGGCCGCAGGATCGCCGGGCGAATCTCGCACGACAATCCGATCAACAGCCCGAGCGCCGCGAACCCGGCGAGACATAACGATGCCTCGGCGGCGAGCAAATCGAAGCCGTGGAACCGCAGATAAGTCACCAACGGCGCCATCAAGATCAACGCCGGCGCCGCCACGCTGGCCGCGCGCTCGAATCGCCAACCGCCCGGCAACGCGAAAGGTCCGGCCGTCATTGGCTCCGTCCCCCGTCGTACCAGAAAATATGGCGCGTCCCACCCGGGAGCTCGGCGAACCGCACGATCCGCGCCTTGCGGGCGAGCAGGTCGTGGAAGGGCGCCAGCGCGTAATCGGGAAAAATGTCTTCGCGCGCCGACAGCATGCGGCGCACTTGCGGATCCTCCTTGGAAACGAACTCGACCACGCCGCATGGCGCCAGCGACAGCAGCCAATCGACGATCGCGGCGAGCGGCACGTTGTTGGCGATCGCCAGATGATGGACGATCGCCAGCGCCAGCGCGGCATCGGCGGGCGCGCGCGCCCGCCAGCCGCCGCGTTCGCGTTCCGCCCAACCCTGCGAGGGCGACGGATTCATCAAGTCACCGATGAGCGGCGTCACCGGCCGCCCGCCGCGGGCCGCGCGCGCGAAGCACTCCTCGATGGCGCCGCGATCCGAGTCCCAGCCGACGACGTACGCCGCCCCGGCGTCGTGCGCCAGGAATGCGAATTCGCCGGCATTGCACCCGAGATCCCAAAGCAGCCGCGGTCGCGTCGCGGCGACGAAGTCGCGCACGAACGCCTGCTTGGCGGCGAGCGCTTCATCCAGATAAAGCCGCGTCGCTTCGTAATCCGACCAAGTGGAGGCGCCACCGGCGCTCCACGACAACTCGGCGATCCACGCACGCAACGACCCGATCAAGTTTCGCAGCGCGGCAAGCGGCAGCCCGGCGCGCAGAAGGGTCGGTATCGCCTTTTCCGCCGACGTCGCCGCCGTCTTCGCCGATAGCGCCGCGTTCAGCGTCACATGTTTGACGACCCGCAGGGAAAGCTGGCGGCGCAAGGGAAGCGTCGGCCGCAATTCGGCGGCCGCAATGCCGTTGATCGCGCCGCGATACCAAGGATTGAACGGGATCCCGGCGTAGGCTTGCAGTAGCAACGGATTAAGGAACTGCTGGCAGAACTGACGATAGCCGTCCCAGTATGCGCCGTCGCGATAGCGGCGAAACGACAGGACGTCGATGAATATCGGACTTGCGCCCCGAAACTGCACGTTGTAGGCGGTGGAATCGCTGAGCGTGAAACCACGCGCCAGCGCCGCTAGGTGGACATCGAGCTGCAACAGCGCGGCGGCGCGAAGCGCCGAAAACGTCCACTCGTACGGATACGAAATGAACGGCAGTCGTTCGTGTTCAAGCAGGATGATCGCATCGCCGAGTGCCGGGTCGTTGGCTGGCGCTTCGAGCCGCTTGGTCGCGACAAGCCAGCCGCGCTCGATCAGCTCGGCGATCAGCCCGCCTTCTTCCGCCGCCGCGTAATCGGGAGCGCCACGCGACGTGACGGCGCGCAGAACGCGGCCTTCGCGATGCAGAACGTATCCCGATGGATCGCGAAAGGATGCGTAATCGACCTGGGCCGACATTCAGCCGTTCCGCGCCGACACCTCATCCTTTGGCTCGGGGGACTTCCGCTTGATGCCGAGCGCGGTGGCGATCTTGTGCCAGTACAACCTGGCGATGACCGCCGCGCCCGCCGCGCCGCCAAGGAGTGCTTGCAGCAAGATGCTCCCGGTGCCCGGATCGAGATATGCGTGCGCCGGCGCAATCGGCAGCCCAAGCGACAGTAACGCGCTCATCGCCGCCGCTTGCCGAACGCGCCGCCAGCGCATGCTCTTCGCGGCGCGCGTCGGCGCCACATGTGCGCATTTATCGTCGACTGAAGGTGTCATCGCTCGGGCCCTCATGATGGTCGTATTGTACGGTAAAGCTACGAATATAATATCAATTATCCATTAATAGTCTGTTGGTTATATCGCCGCGCCGGCGTCGCTGCGCAATTGCTGCGCGCCAATCGGCCACCGGCGGGACGGTCAGATGGGCGGCCTCGTGCCCCCGTTGCTCTATTCCGCCCAACCGAGCGCGGCCCGGACATCGCCGCAGTGGTCGGCGCGTCGCACCGTTTGGCGTCCTCGCCGCACAAAGTCGCATCGCCTTGCACGCGCCGACAGCCACGACCGCCTCGACGTATTGCCATCGCGCGGCGATTTAGTATAGTCCGCCCCGCTTCGACGTGGCCCGGGCGCGTAGCTCAGCGGGAGAGCACTACCTTGACATGGTAGGGGTCACAGGTTCAATCCCTGTCGCGCCCACCACCAAAAAGCCGCGGTTTTCCGCGGCTTTTTCGTTGGTTTAGTCATCGCTCATCGAAGGACAAAAGGTTTACAAGAGTACGCAAAAGTACGTGAACATCTGCGAACATCCGTGCACCAGATGTGCAATCGTGAAGCGACCGTTCTGCTGGCGTTCCGGTCGCCACGATGTTACTTGCCCGCCTAACGATCTCCCGTAAAAGCAGAGTCCGGAGTGCGGTCGGGATCTCGATACCGGCTATAATTTCGGTTCGCGACTCGCAGGCGTAAATGGCGTCGACTGGCATTACGAAACGCGTGATCCGCGAAGGCGATGCTCGGAACCTGCCCTGGATTCCGAGCGAATCGGTTCATCTGATTTGCACTAGCCCGCCGTACGGGTCGCTAAAGGTCTACCCCGATCACCCAGACCAGCTCGGCAACATCGGGGCACGCCGTCCGCTGCTGGCTGTCGGTGAGCCGCGCGCGGGGGAAGAGGATGCGATCGCAACGCGCATCCAGCGCGTCGGCCTGTTGGTTGTCGCGTTTGATGGCGCGAGCGAAGATCGCCGCTAGCCGCCAGGCCAGCGCATCGACGAAGTAGGCCGGCCACGCGGCTTCATCCGGCCGGCCGGCGTAATCGGCGACCAGCGGGCATTCCTCGTCGGTCGCGATGCGATCGCTGTAGCGGTCGTACT
>DATIBC010000003.1:0-6638 GCA_035457725.1 Alphaproteobacteria bacterium
GGCTTGGTTCGAGGCGTCGGAGACCGCACGTTCGAGAATCTCGCCGAGCACCGCGGGGCCATAGCGCTTCTTCAACACCGGCATCGGCACCTTGCCGGGTCGAAAGCCCGGCATGCGGATCGTCCTCCCCAGCTCCGAGAGGCGGTCATCGACCTTGGCCTTGATGTCGTTGGCGGAGATGACGACCTTGAATTCGCGCTTCAGGCCGTCGCTGAGGGTTTCGGTGACTTGCATGACGGGACGACTTTAATCCTTGCCTGCGTGATCCGGCGCCTGGTTGCGGAAACGACGGCTGGGTTCGGCGTCGACGACGGCCGTCGTTCGTCGCGGGGCGGCTGGTGCGGGCGACAGGAGTCGAACCTGCAAGGGTTTCCCCACCAGAACCTAAATCTGGCGTGTCTGCCAGTTCCACCACGCCCGCTGGGGCCGCGTTCGAGCTTCGCGGGCGCTTAGGTAGCTTGGCTGGTCAAGCGCGTCAATACAGCCGAAGCCGGCCCGAGGCACAATAAAACTAGGCCCCGGCCGTGTCCCATCCGCGGCGATCGCCCGAGGTGAGCGATCGGCTCAGACCAAGCCCCGAACGGCCGCTGACGCCGTCACTTCGCCGGCCCCCGTATAGGCTTCGTGGTTGGTCTCGATATCGGCGGTTCGATAAAGATAATTGACCATCATTCCGTAGGACTGGCGGATGCCTCGCACAGAGCCGTCGGCGAGCCAATTGATCCGTTCAACCCGCGCACCATTGCTGAGATGGAAATGCGCCACGGAATCGAGCGCCTTCCCGTTATCGCGTTTGGCGGTCAGAAGATACTCGGCGACGAGCCGCAACATCGGTCCACGCATCGCCTCGGCGAGCGCCGACGTCTTGATCCAGGCCGGGTCGGCAAGGATCGCCTTCAAGGATACGTCGCGCGGTGCTACGCCCAGCGCCGTACCTAGCGCCTTGCGCTCGGGCGTGCGCAACATTGCGGTCGAATCCGGCTGCGCCATGCGCCTCTCGAGCCAAGCCGCATAGCCTGGGATGGGCGACAAGGTGGCGAATTGGGCGAGTTGCGGAAACTCGGCCGAAAGCTGATCGACGACGCGCTTGATCAGAAATCCACCGAAGCTGATTCCGACCAGCCCCTTCTGCGCGTTCGAAATCGAATAGAAGATCGCGGTATCGGCCTTGCGCGGGTCGCCAAGCGGCGCTTTTTCGTCGAGCAGTGCCTGGATGTTGAAGGCAAGACCATTGACCAGCGCGACCTCGACGAAGATCAACGGTTCGTTCGGCATTCGCGGATGAAAAAAAGCGAAGCATCGGCGATCGGAATCGAGGCGGTTCTTCAAATCCTCCCAGCCCCGCACAGCGTGCACCGCCTCATAGACACTGAGCCGCTCCAGCAGCGCCGCCGGCGAATCCCAGGTAATCCGCTGTAGCTCGAGGAAGCCAATATCGAACCAGCCGCTCAACAGGTTTTTAAGGTCGGACTCGAGTGCCAACAGCGACGGATCCTTCTTTGCCCACCGGATAATGTCCGCCCGAAGATCGACTAGAAACTTAATTCCATCCAGTAACGCATTGAATTGAGTGAGAAGTTTCACTCTCGGTGCTTCCAGTGCGGCGCGCAAGTTCCCGGCCGCCTCGCGGCGCTGCATTTCGTCGACCGCGGCGACGAACGACTGCGCGGCAGAGACCGCCTTGTCGCGATCGACATCGAAATCGCCGGCCAGCAACTTAAGAAAGCGCTGTCGACCGGCCGAATTTAGACCCAGATATGTGTGCCCGAGTTCGGCGGCGCGGGCTCGCGCTGAGACCTCGCCGCCGCGCCCGTCCAGGCAATCCCGCATCTGCTGGCGCACTTTCGCCAAGTCCTCTGCCGGCAGATCGGCGCGAATGGATGGCGCCGCGCCGACCATGCCGCGCGCCTGTTCGGTCAGATCGCGCCAAGCGTCGCGCAAGCTTTGCAGCGTGCGGCCAAGAAAATGATTGGCTGCGGGTTTAGCGGCGGCGGTCGGGACTTCATCCATGCGCGAATTGTCGCCCGCAGCCCGCCGCCGATGCAAGAAGCGGCGTGCTAGGTCGCGATGTCGAATTTGAGCCGGCGCAACACGGTCGGGAGATGGTCCGGCAGATCGTCGGCGATCAGCCCCGGACCGACGGCGCGCGCCGCCTCGCCGTGCAACCAAGCCGCGGCGGAGGTCGCCTCGAAGGCCGGCATGCCCTGGGCGATTAGTCCCAGCACGAGCCCCGCCAACACATCGCCAGCCCCGGCGGTCGCCAAGTCCGGCGGCGCATTGGCGTTGATCGCCGCACGTCCATCGGGCGCGGCAATGACCGTGTCAGCACCCTTCAAGAGGACCACGGCTCCGCTCAGGCGGGCAGCTCGGCGCGCGCGGTCTAGTTTGCCGCCGGCGACATCGAAAAGACGGCGAAACTCTCCCTCATGCGGCGTAAGCACGCAGGGCGCGCGGATCACGCCAAACAGTTCCGCCGGATCGTCGGCGAAGACGCTGAGCGCATCGGCGTCGAGCACGCACGCCTTGCCGGCGGCAAGCGCCGCTTTGACGCGCATGCGCGTCGCCATGTCGACCCCGTTTCCTGGTCCGAGGAGGACGGCGTTGCGCCGTTCGTCGGCAATGAGTTCGCGAAACGCCGGGAGATCGGGCATCGGCGCGGTGAGGACGCTGGCGTTATCGCCGGCGTAGATCGCGATCACCGCGGGATCGGCGGCGATGGTCACCAGCCCCGCGCCCACGCGCATCGCGCCGCGCGCCGCAAGGCGCGCCGCTCCGGTCAATCGCGCTCCGCCGACGATGACGGCGTGCCCTCGAAGGTATTTGTGCCCGTCTAAGCGTGGCCAGGGATACGTCGCGGCCCACAGCGGCGGCTCGTTGGCGTGCGTTTTGGGCGCGATCGCGTCGAGCGTCGATGCGGGAATACCGATATCGGCGACCACGATCTCGCCGGCGATGGCGCGGCCAGGCAGCAGGAGGTGCCCCGGCTTGCGGCGAAAGAACGTAACTGTGATCGCGCACAGGGGTGCCGCGCCGTCGGCGCCACCCAGAACCTCGCCGCTGTCGCCGCTGACGCCGCTTGGAACGTCGACCGCCACACACGTCAAGCGCCGCCGGACGACCTCCCGAACCGTGTCGCGCGCCGCTCCTTCGAGCGGGCGCGAGAGGCCGGCGCCGAATAGCGCGTCGACGACAATGTCCGCGCCATCGAGCGCGGCCGGCGCGAGCCGCTCGAGGGCGCCCGTCCAGCGGCCAGCATTCGTCGCCGCATCGCCCTTGAACGCATCGCGATTCCCGAGAAGGGCCGCACGAACCGGCCAACCGTTCTCGGCTAGCAGCCGTGCGACAACAAAACCATCGCCGCCGTTGTTGCCGGGGCCGCAGAGCACGACGGTCGGGCCTGGCGGATACCGGCGAACGATTTCGCGCGCAACCGCAGCGCCCGCCTGCTCCATGAGCGCCAAGCTGGCGACGCCGGCGGCTACCGCGGCGCGATCCGCATGCGCCATCTCAGCGCAAGTCAATAGCCGCGTATCCTGGTCCCGACGATCCATCGCCAGACATCTCGCGCGATTTGCACCAAAAATGCCACAATCCTCGCATGTCCTTAAGCCCGCTTTGCGTTCCGCAGAAACACTATGCCCCATCTCCCACATCGCGGCTTGGCTGGTCTCGTCGTCGTAACGCTCGCGGCGTTCGGCGTCTCGAGCGGTCCCGCTTTTTGCCAGCCGGTCGACGTCCGCTTGGTGCTCGCGGTCGATTCATCGTCGAGCGTCAGCATTGACGAGTTCTATCTGCAGCTCGAGGGCTACGCGGCGGCCTTCAGTCATCCCAAGCTGCTGGCCGCCATTCAATCGGGGCCTAATCGAGCGATCGCTGTGACGCTGTTCGAGTGGTCGGGCGAAGGCGAACAGCGGGTCAATTATCCGTGGCGAAGGCTCGACGACGCGACTAGCCTCGATCGCTTCGCGCGCGAATTGGCGCTCGCGCCGCGTCTGGTGGTCGGCGGCGAGACGGCGATCGGCGAAGCGATCGAGTTCGCTCGAACCCTGCTCGAAAAATCCGACTTCGACGACGGACGCCCCGTGATCGACATTTCGGGCGATGGCGCCAGCAATCGCGGGGTCGCGGTCGAAACAGCGCGCGATCGTGCGCTCGCCGCCGGCATCACGATCAATGGGCTGGCGATCCTCAACGAGGAACCCGGCTTGGTCGAATACTATCGCCGCGCCGTGGTGGGCGGCCGCGGCGCATTCGTCCTGTCGGCGGGCGACTATGCCGACTTCGCCGAGGCGATACTGAACAAACTTATCCGCGAAATCGGCAATGTCGCCGACTATCGTCCCGTCCCACAGGACAACCTCGGTCATCGCATGTCGATTATTAGAAAATAACTATAGTTATCTGATTTAACTGTATTATTTGTATCTCATAGTAACCGAACCCGACCCGGTTTTGTCGCTGCCGGTCACCACGAAGTCGCAGCCATGCCCCGGCCGATCGGGCAAATCTAGTCGGCGCCGATTCGTGCGCGAGCACGCGGCTGTTTTCGCGGCGCCTGAAGCAACAACTGCAATAGGAGTTTGCAATGACTAAGACGCCGATCCTCGCAGCGATCACCGCCATCGGTCTGCTGGCTGGCGGCTGCTCCAACATGAGCACCACCGAGCAGCGCGTGTTGTCGGGCGGCGCCATAGGCGCAGGAGCCGGCGCCGCGGTGGGCGCGATCACCGGCGGCAGCGCGGTCGGCGGCGCGGTTCTTGGCGGCGCGCTCGGCGCTGGCGCGGGCTATCTCTATGACCGCGATCAGCGACGCGATCGCAAGTAACCTCGTCCGGTACGGTTCCAGTTCTCCTCCCCGCCTCGGGCGCCTGCAGCCAGGCGCCCATTTCTTTTGCGCTTTGGCCGACGACGCGCGCGGTCCATAGTCTGGCGCTCGCTCACAGCAATGTCCGCGAATGGCCAGCCGCCTGCGTCTTGCAACGTTCAATCTAGAAAGCCTCGATGACCGTCCGGGCGCACGGCCGGCGCTCGGCGACCGCATCGCGGCCCTGCGGCCGACATTGCTGAAAATCGCCGCCGACGTGCTGTGCCTTCAAGAGATCAACGCGCAAAGCGTCGAGCACGGGGCGGGGCGCGAGTATGCGGCGCTCGATGCCCTCCTTGCCGGAACGCCATATGCGGATTTCGCGCGCGCGGCGACGACCAAGCCGAATGGAACGCCGGCCGATATCCATAATCTGATGGTGTTGAGCCGCTTCGAGGTCGTCGCCACGCGGCAGCTCCATCATGACTTGGTATCGCCCCCGTCATTTCTCCGGGCGACGGCGAAGCCCGCGCCCGCGCGCGCGACGCCCATATACTGGGATCGCCCGATCTTGCACGTCGAGCTCGATGTTCAGAGGGGCCGACGCTTGCATGTCGTCAATCTCCACTTGCGCGCGCCACTCGCCGCACCGATCGAGGGACAGAAACTCGCCCCGTTCGTGTGGCGCTCGGTCGCCGGATGGGCCGAAGGATTCTTCCTCGCGGCGATGAAACGGTCGGGCCAAGCTTTGGAGGCGCGGCTGGCGGTCGAGCGGATTTTTGACGCCTCGCCCGAGGCATGGATCGCCGTGGCCGGAGATTTCAACGCCGACATGCGCGAGGTCCCGGTGCGCATTCTTTGCGGCGACGTCGAGGACACCGGCAACGCGGTCTTGGCCTCGCGGCGTCTCTCCCCGCTCGAGCGGTCGGTGCCGGCGACGGCACGATACAGCGTTCTGCATCACGGCGAGCGACTAATGCTGGATCACCTGCTGGTGTCGCCGGCGCTGGGGCGGCTGGCGTGCAATGTGGAGATCCACAATCTTGATCTGGGCGACGAATTCCTTGCCACGCAGGCAGGTTCGCCGCCGCTCGGCTCGTTTCATGCGCCCGTCGTCGCCGAGTTCGAACTGCCGGACACGCGAGCGCGATCCGGGGCTTGATTTGAATCAAAGCCATCCCACCTAGCGCCTCGTAGCATCATTTTACTTCGCTGCCATTCCGCGCCGCGATCACGACTCGGCGTCAAACGCAAGGAGGGTAAAATGGCTCAAAATCTGCTCAGTCCGTCCGCCTGGATGCGCGGCGACCCCAATGACAACCCGCTGTTTTCCTTGCACAAGGAAATCGACCGCCTGTTCGGCGACTTCGCCGGCGGCTTCGGTTTTCCGGCTATGGCGAAGGCTGGCGGGCCAGTCATGGCGCCTCAGCTTGACGTAGTCGAGACCGACAAGTCGTACGAAATCTCGGTCGAGTTGCCGGGCGTCGAGGAGAAGGATCTCGACGTCTCGCTGGCCGAAGGCGTGCTGACGATCAAGGGCGAGAAGCGGTACGAGAAGGAAGACAAGAGCAAGAATTATCTGCGCGTCGAACGTTCCTATGGCGCGTTTCAACGCTCCATCGCCCTGCCTAGCGAAGTGGACGAGGTGAAGATCTCGGCTGCGTTCACCAACGGGGTACTCAAGTTGACGGTGCCCAAGAAAGAAGGCACGAAACCGAGCGCCCGTAAGATCCAGATCGCCGGCAACAAGAAGTAGCGTCAGGCATCGCCCGTCGGACGAAAATTGGCTTGCCGGTGTTTCGGTTGGACGCCGCGCCGCCGGGTTGACCCGGCG
>DATIBC010000004.1:0-13792 GCA_035457725.1 Alphaproteobacteria bacterium
ACCAGGTCGCGGTGGTTATCGCCGAGAGCAAGGGCCAAGCCAAGGATGCCGCGGAGATGATCGAGATCGATTACCAGCCGCTCCCGGCGGTGGTCTCGATCGCCGATGCCGTCAAGCCCGGCGGGCCGCTGGTCTGGGATCAGGCGGCGGGCAACACCTGCTACGACTGGCATCTCGGTGACAAGGACGCGGCCGATGCCGCTTTCAAGAAGGCGCACAAGGTCGCCAAGATCGACATCGTCAACAACCGCCTGATTCCCAATGCCATGGAACCGCGGGCGGCGATGGGCGATTTCGACCGTGCGAGCGGCGAATATACGCTCTACACCACAAGCCAGAATCCGCACGTCATCCGCCTGCTCATGGGCGCCTTCGTGCTGCATATTCCCGAAAGCAAGCTGCGTGTCTTCGCACCCGATGTCGGCGGCGGTTTTGGCTCGAAAATCTATCACTACGCCGAGGAGGCGATCGTAACCTGGGCCGCCGGCAAACTGGCGAAGCCGGTCAAGTGGACAGCCGAGCGCACCGAATCGTTCATGTCGGACGCCCATGGCCGCGATCACGTCACCCACGCCGAACTGGCGCTCGACAAGGACGGCAAGTTCCTGGCGCTGCGCGTCAATACGTTAGCCAACCTCGGCGCGTATTTGTCGACTTTCGGCTCGTGCATCCCGACCTATTTGTACGCCACGCTGCTCGCGGGCGTTTACACCACTCCGGCGATCTACGTCGAGGTGCGCGCGGTGTTCACCAACACGGTTCCCGTCGACGCCTATCGCGGCGCCGGGCGACCCGAGGCGACATATCTCCTTGAGCGTCTGGTCGACGTCGCAGCGCGCGAGATGAACATGGATCGCGTCGAGATCCGGCGGAAGAACTTCATTCCAAACGACGCGTTTCCTTACCAGACGCCGGTCGCGCTGCAATATGACAGCGGCAACTATCACGCGACACTCGACGCAGCGCTGAAGGCGGCCGATTGGGCCGGCTTCGCCAAGCGCCGGGACGAGGCGAAGAAACGCGGCAAGCTGCGCGGCATCGGCGTTTCGACCTATATCGAGGCGTGCGGTATCGCGCCGTCGAACATTGCCGGCGCGCTTGGCGCGCGGGCGGGACTTTACGAGGCGGCGTCGATTCGCGTCCATCCGACCGGCAGCGTCACCGTGTTCACCGGTTCGCACAGCCACGGACAAGGCCACGAGACGACGTTCGCGCAGCTTGTCGCCGACCGATTGGGCATCGCGATCGACAGCGTCGAGGTTGTCCATGGCGACACGGCGAAGATTCCCTTCGGCATGGGCACCTACGGCTCGCGTTCGCTCGCCGTCGGCGGGTCAGCGATCATGCGTGGGCTCGACAAGATCGTCGCCAAAGGCAAGAAGATCGCCGCCCACCTGCTCGAGGCGTCCGAGGCGGATATCGAGTTCAAGGACGGTAAGTTCACCGTCGCCGGAACGGACAAGAGCAAGGCATTCGGCGAAATCGCGCTGACTGCGTACGTTCCGCACAACTATCCGCTGGAAGAGCTCGAGCCAGGGCTCGACGAGACGGCGTTCTACGATCCGAAGAACTTCACCTTTCCAGGCGGGTGCCATATCTGCGAGGTGGAGATCGATCCCGATACCGGCGTGACTTCGATCGCCAAGTTCATCGCCGTCGACGATGTCGGCCGCGTCATCAATCCGATGATCGTCGAGGGCCAGGTCCAGGGCGGCATCGCTCAGGGCGTCGGCCAGGCGCTGCTTGAGACCTGTGTCTACGACGCAAGCGGCCAGTTGTTGTCGGGCTCGATGCTCGATTACTGCATGCCGCGGGCCGACAACCTGCCGGGTATCGAGGTCGGCACCCAGGTTACGCTTTGTACGCACAATCCACTCGGTGTGAAGGGGTGCGGCGAGGTTGGCGCCATCGGCTCGCCGCCGGCGGTGATCAACGCCATCGTCGACGCATTGTCGCCGCTCGGCATCAAGGACATTTCGATGCCGGCCACCCCACAAAAGGTGTGGCAGACCATCCAGAGCGTGTCCGGCCGCCAGGCCGCCGAATAAGGGGGTTCGCAAGCCATGTACGATTTCGGATACCACCGGCCGGCGTCGCTCGCAGACGCGGTCAAGGCCCTCAAGGGCGCATCGGACGGCAAGCTCATGGCCGGCGGCCAGACCTTGATTCCGACCTTGAAGCAACGGCTCGCGCGGCCGAGCGACATCGTCGATCTCAACGGCCTGAAGGAGCTCGCCGGCATCAAGGTCGAGGGCGGGAAAGTGACCATCGGCGCGCTGACCCGCCACGCTGACGTGGCTGCATCGGCCGAGGTCAAGAAGGCGATCGCAGCCCTGGCGCATCTCGCCGATTGCATCGGCGATCCGCAGGTGCGCAATCGCGGCACTATCGGCGGCTCACTTGCCAACAGCGATCCGGCGGCCGACTACCCGGCCGCCGTGCTCGGTCTGGGCGCCACCATCCAGACCAATGAGCGTACGATCGTCGCCGACGACTATTTCAAGGGGATGTTCGAAACCGCGCTTAAGCCTACCGAGATCATCACCGCGGTCAGCTTTCCGGTGCCCGAGAAAGCCGGTTACGCCAAGTTTCCGAACCCGGCCTCGCGTTACGCGATGGTCGGCGTGCTGGTCGCCAAAGGACCGCAAGGCGTGCGTGTGGCCGTGACCGGCGCAGCCCCGTGCGTGTTCCGCCAGAAGGAAATGGAGGCCGCACTTGCCAAGAACTGGTCGGCGTCGGCGCTGGACGGGGTCAAGGTCGGCGCCAAGGGGCTGAATTCGGATATTCACGCCTCGGCCGAATACCGGGCGCACCTGATCGGCGTCATGGCCAAACGCGCGGTTCAAGCGGCCGGCTAAGAGGTTAGGATACGCCCCTCGTCCGGTCGCTGAGCAGGGATGCGCTCGGTCCGGACGAGGGGCTCTCTTTTTGCTGCTTTACCAGCCCATTGGGTAGCATTATTTGATCGAAACATGAGATAGAGACTTCGAGGACAAATGCCGCTGCCCGTGCCGAAAAACGTTGACGAGACCTTGGCGCTGCTCAAGGCCGGAAGTTATGTCGCCGACCGCAGCCTTGCGACGGCCGCGTTTCTTGCGCTCAAGCTCGGTCGGCCTTTGTTCCTCGAGGGCGAAGCGGGCGTTGGCAAGACGGAAATCGCCAAGGTGCTCGCGACGACAATGGGGCGGCGTTTGATCCGCCTCCAGTGCTATGAGGGGCTCGACGTTTCCGCCGCGGTTTACGAGTGGAACTACTCGCGCCAAATGCTCGAAATCCGCCTCGCCGAAGCGACTGAGGCAAGCCGCGAGACGCTGGAGGAAGAGATCTTCTCGGAGCGTTTCTTGATACGCCGGCCCCTGCTCCAGGCGCTCGATCCCGATCCCGATGGTCCGCCCGTCCTGTTGATCGACGAGCTGGATCGCGCCGACGAGCCGTTCGAGGCGTATCTGTTGGAAGTGCTGGCCGATTACCAGATCACCATTCCCGAGATCGGCACCATTCGCGCTCCGACGCCGCCGATCACGGTCGTCACCTCCAATCGGACCCGCGAGATTCACGACGCCCTTAAGCGGCGTTGTTATTACTATTGGGTGGATTATCCCGATGCGGTGCGCGAATTGGAGATCCTGCGGCTGAAGGTGCCAGGCGCGGCGATCGACCTGTCGCGACAGGTCGTCGGTTTCGTGCAAAAGCTGCGCGGCGAGGAGCTGTTCAAATCGCCGGGCGTCGCCGAGGCGATCGACTGGACCAACGCCTTGGTCCAGCTCGACCGCGTGACGCTCGATCCGACGACGATCAACGAAACGCTCGGCGCGCTGCTCAAGTATCAGGACGACATCGCCAAGATTCGCGGGCCGGAGGCGGCGCGCTTGCTCTCACAAGTCCAGGCCGAGCTCGCGACCGCGCCGCCGGCGCGATGAGCTGGCGCGACCAGCCGCTCGGTGCGGCCGGCGACGGGACGCTCGTCGCCAACTTGATGCATTTCGCCCGCATCTTGCGCGCCGCCGGTTTGCCGATCGGGCCGGGGCGCGTCGCCGAGGCGGTGCGCGCCGTGCAGGTCGCCGGCCTGGCCAACCGCGACGATTTTTACTGGACCCTGCACGCCGTCTTCGTCAATCGCCGCGATCAGCGACATATTTTCGATCAGGCGTTTCGCCTGTTCTGGCGCGATCCCGAATGGTCGGCTCGCTTGCCCGCGCTCTCACTGCTACTGCCGCAAGCGCGAGGCGCCGATCCGACGCCGAAGGAGCCGATGTCCCGGCGTCTCGCCGAGGCGCTTCAAGGCCAGGGCGACGACAAGCACGCGCGTCCACGGGACGAGACTCCGCCAGGCGAGACGTTCGACGCCGTGATGACGTGGTCGGCGCGCGAGATTCTGCAGCGCAAGGACTTCGAACAGATGTCGAGCGAGGAACTGGCCGCCGCCAAGGCGGCGATGGCGCGTCTTGTCATGCCGGTGGCGATGGTGCGCACGCGGCGTTATCGCGCCGACCCCGCAGGCGCGCGAGCCGACCTGCGGGCGACATTGCGGGCGACGGCGCGCACCGGCGGCGACATTATCGCGTTGCGCTTTCGGGCGCCGCGGCTGCGGCCGCCGCCATTGGCCGTCCTGTGCGACATCTCGGGATCGATGGAGCGCTACTCCCGCATGCTGCTGCACTTTCTCCACGCCTTGTCGGCCAGCCGCCAACGCGTTTACAGCTTCGTCTTCGGGACGCGCCTCACCAACATCACCCGCCAGCTCAGATTTCGCGACGTCGATGAGGCCCTGTCGCGCGTCGCAGGGTCGGTCGAAGACTGGTCGGGTGGCACGCGGATCGGTCACTGCCTGGCCGAATTCAATCTGCATTGGAGCCGCCGCGTCCTGGGCCAGAATGCGGTGGTGCTTTTGATCACCGACGGCCTCGACCGCGAGGGCGCCCAAGGGCTTGCCGCCGAGATGGAGCGGCTCCATAAGTCCTGCCGCCGCCTCGTATGGCTCAATCCGTTGTTGCGCTATTCCGGCTTCGAGCCGAAATTCCTCGGCGCACGGGCGATGATGCCGCATGTCGACGATTTTCGACCCGCGCACAACCTTCAAAGTCTCGCCGACATCGCCCAAGTATTGGGCGAGCACACTGGCCACGCGATGCGGCCGCGCATCGCCGCAGGGAGCACCGCCGCATGAACGACAATTTTGCGATCGGCGCGCCGACGGTCGCCGAAGACGTGTTCGCCGAAGCCTGTGCCTGGCGTGACGCCGGACATGACGTGGCGCTCGCCACCGTCGTCACGACATGGGGCTCCTCGCCGCGGCCGGTCGGCAGCCAGCTTGCAGTCGATGCCAAGGGGCGGTTCGTCGGATCGGTATCCGGCGGCTGCATCGAGGGCGCGGTAATCAAGGAGGCGTTGGAGGCGATCGCCGACGGTAAGCCGAGGCTCCTCGATTTCGGCGTAACCAACGAGCAGGCATGGGAGGTCGGGCTGGCCTGCGGGGGAAAGGTGCAGGTCTACGTCGAGCGGCTCGAATGAGGCGGTCTATTCGTGAAAGCCTGAATGCGGCACGACGCAGCGGCCGACCCGTCGCGTTGACGACCAACTTGCGAAGCGGCGAGCAGCGCCTCGTCTATGAAGGCGAGTCCGAGGGCGATCTCTGTCTCGACGTCGACATGATCGCCGCAGCGGGCGAGGCCCTGCGGCGCGACGAATGCGCGACATTCGACACGCCGGCTGGCCGGGTCTTTGTCCAGGTGTTCAATCCCCTGCCCCGCCTCATCGTCGTCGGCGCGGTCCATATCGCCCAGCCGCTGGCGCGAATGGCGACGCTCGCGGGATACGGCGTTACGGTGATCGATCCGCGCCGCGCCTTCGCCGAGAGCGAGAAGTTCGCCGGCTTCTCGGTCAGCGACGAATGGCCGGACGACGCGCTGACCCGCCTCAAGCCGGATCGGCGCACGGCGGTCGTGACCCTGACGCACGATCCGAAGCTCGACGATCCGGCATTATCGACGGCGCTGCGTTCGCCAGCGTTCTACATCGGCGCGCTCGGAAGCAAGAAGACGCACTCCGCACGCCTTGCGCGGCTGCGGGAAGCCGGTTTTTCCGACGACGTGCTGGCCCGCATCCGCGGTCCCGTCGGGCTTGCTATCGGCGCGCTGTCGCCGGCCGAGATCGCGTTATCGATAATGGCCGAAGTGACGCAGGTCCGCCGCCGCGGAGACGTGGCGTGAAATTCGGCCCAGTCGCAATCGCCGAAGCAGCGGGCGCGATCCTCGCCCACGGCGTTCGCGCCGGCACGGTGACCTTCAAGAAGGGTCGGCTGTTGACGCCCGACGACGTGGCGCAGCTTACTGGGGCCCAAGTCGAGACCGTGATCGCCGCCCGTCTCGAGCCCGGCGATATCGGCGAGGACGAGGCGGCCGGCGCGATCGCCGAGGCATTGTGCGGACCGCACCTCACTCGAAGCGCCGCGTTCACCGGCCGGTGCAACTTGTTCGCCGACGTCGCCGGGCTCGCCGTGGTCGACGGCGACCGGCTGGATCGCATCAATCTCCTGAGCGAGGCGGTCACCGTCGCGACGTTGCCCGCCTTTGCGCCCACTGAACCGCGCCAGATGGTGGCGACGATCAAGATCATTCCGTTCGCGGCGCCCTCGGCCATCGTCGAGGCGGCAACGATGATCGCGCGCGCGGGCACGCCGATCCTACGCGTCGAGCCGTTCCGTACTCGGCGGGTTGCCCTGATCCAAACCCGGCTGCCCGGCACGAAGCCGAGCGTGCTCGAAAAGACGGTCGAAGCGACGCGCGCCCGCGTTGCCGCGCTTGGCAGCGAGCTTACGCTGACTCGTATCTGCGGCCACAGCGAAGCCGAGTTGGCGACGGAGATTGCAACAGCGCGTGCGCAAGGCTGCGATCCGATTCTCGTGCTCGGCGCATCGGCGATCACCGATCGGCGCGACGTCATTCCCGGGGCAATCGTCGCGCAAGGCGGCGAGATTCGGCATTTCGGGATGCCCGTCGACCCGGGCAACCTTCTGCTGCTGGCCAAGCTGGGCGATGCCGACGTCGTCGGCCTTCCCGGCTGCGCGCGGTCGCCCAAGCGGAATGGTTTCGATTGGATCTTGCAGCGGCTTCTCGCCGATGTACCGGTAAGTCGACAAGACATCATGCGCATGGGCGTCGGCGGGTTGCTTGGCGAGATCGCGATTCGCCCGTTGCCGCGCGGCGAAGCGGCGCCCGAGCCAACGGTCGCTCCGCCGCGCGCGCCGCGCATCGCCGCGGTCATTCTTGCGGCAGGGCGCTCGACCAGGATGGGTGCCGCCAACAAGCTGTTGGCCGAGGTGGATGGTCAACCGATGATCGATCACGCGGTCGACGCGGCGCTCGCCTCGCAGGCGCGGCCTGTCGTCGTTGTCGCCGGCCATGACGCGGCCAAAGTCCGCGCGGCGATCGGGCTGCGCGAGGCCGCCGTGGTCGAAAATCCCGATCATGCGCAAGGACTCAGCACGTCGGTGCGCGCCGGGATCGCAGCGCTTCCCGCCGAGATTGACGGGGCGCTGTTCATGCTCGCCGACATGCCCCGTGTCGGCGCGGCGCATATCGACCGGCTGATCGCCGCCTTCAATCCGGTCGAAGGCCGTGCGATCTGCGTTCCGACGCACAAGTCGAAGCGCGGCAACCCGGTGCTCTGGGCGGCGCGATTCTTTCCGGAGATGCGCACGATCGAGGGCGATATGGGCGCCCGGCGAATTCTGGCTGAGCACGCCGAGCAGGTGTGCGAAGTCGAGATGCCCGACGACGCGATCCTGCTCGATATCGACACCCCGGAAGCCTTGGCGGCGCTGCGCTCGGCTTCGCCGAAGGTCCGCGCATGAGCTTCGACGTCCGCGCCATCCGCCGCGAGTTTCCTATCCTCGCCCAGCCGATCGATGGCCGACCGCTCCACTATCTGGACAACGCCGCGACTGGCCAGGCGCCACGAACGATGATCGAGGCGATCGTCGCTTTCGAGACACTGCGGCGGGCGAATGTGCTGCGCGGGGTGCATCATCTCGCCGAGGCGGCCACCGAAGCGTATGCCGACGCGCGCGCCGCCGTCGCCCGCTACATCAACGCGGCGCCCCAGGATCTCGTCTTTACCTCGGGCACGACGGCTTCGATCAATCTGGTGGCACGCGCCTTCGGCGACGGCCTCGCGGCGGGCGATGAAGTAGTCATTTCGGTAGCCGAGCATCACAGCAACATCGTGCCGTGGCAGATGCTGCGCCAGCGCCGCGGAATCGTGTTGAAAGCGCTTCAGGTGGACGATGAAGGGCGACTTGATCTCGCGGCGATCGAGCGGACGGTCACCGCGAAGTGCCGCCTGATCGCGGTGACGCACGTCTCGAACGTCACGGGCGCGGTCACCGACGTCGCGCGTATCGTTTCGGCCGCGCGCGCCGTCGGCGCTCGCGTGCTTCTCGACGGCGCACAGCGCGCTCCGCACGGGCCAATCGACGTGCCGGCGCTTGGCGTCGATTTTTACGCCTTTTCGGGGCACAAGATGTTCGGACCGAACGGCGTTGGCGCGCTGTGGGGACAACGCGAATTGCTCGAGGCGATGCCGCCCTTCCTCGGCGGCGGCGAGATGATCCGCACGGTGACGCTCGAGCGTACGGAATACGCCGCGCCGCCGCACAAGTTCGAAGCCGGCACGCCGCCGATCGCCCAAGCCATCGGGCTCGGCGCAACGGTGCGCTGGCTGATGACGCTCGACTGGCCGGCGATCTCGGATCATGAAATGCGCCTCGCGCAACGCACGCTCGACGGCCTGTCGGGCATTCGCGGCGCGCGTGTCCTAGGTCCGGGCGGCTTGCAGGCGCGCGCTCCGGTCGTCTCCTTCGCGCTCGATGGCGCGCATCCCCACGATGTTTGCCAGATTCTCGACGGTCGCGGCGTGGCGCTGCGCGGCGGGCACCATTGCGCTCAGCCGCTGATGGATCGCTTCGGACTCGCCGGCACGACGCGCGCCAGCTTGGCCCTCTATAACAACGACGCGGACGTCGACGCGCTGCTTTCGGGCCTCGACGAGGCGGCGCGGCGGCTCAGGTGACGGACGAGCTGTATCATGCGACGATTCTCGATCGCGCCCGATCGGGCGAGCGCGCCGGCCGGTTGGAGCGTCCGGACGCCAGCGCCACGATCGACAATCCTCTATGTGGCGACCGGGTGACGATCGACCTCAAGCTCGACGGCGGACGAGTTTCGGACATCGCCCAGTATGTGCGCGGTTGCGCCCTTTGCCGAGCGGCGGCGGCGACGATCGCGCGGCATGCGATCGGCGAGACGGCAGACAGTCTCGCCGAAACCGCCGAGGCGCTGCGCGGCATACTAAAAGGCGACGCTCCCGCGCCTTCGGGAGCATGGAGCGAGTTGTCGATGTTCGCACCGGCGCGCGCTTATAAGAGCCGGCACGATTGCGTGCTGCTGCCGTTCGAGGCGATCGCCCGCGCCTTTGCCTCGGCGCGCGATCGCTCACCCTAGACCAAGATGGCGAGCCTGACAGTCGGCTCCTTCGCGATCCGCCGCACGCGGCTGATCAGCGGGACGATCCTCTTCGTCTACGTGACCACGCACCTCGTCAATCATTCGCTTGGCGTCATCTCGCTGGAGGCGATGGAGCACGGCCGCACGTGGTTCATCGCCTTTTGGCAATCGCTGCTGCCGACCACGGCGCTCTACGGCGCGCTCGTCACCCATTTCCTGTTGGCGCTGTGGGCGATCTTCGCGCGCCGTCGGTTGCTCGCCATGCCGGCCGCCGAGGCGCTGCAACTGGCGCTGGGACTGGCGATCGTGCCGTTGCTGACCCAGCACGTGCTCGGCACCCGCGTGGCGCACGAGTTGTTCGACCTCCGGCCGGCGTATGCGTACGTTCTCGGCATCTTGTGGTTCGACCAGCCGCACAAGGCATTGCTGCAGGGGCTGGCGCTGCTTGTCGCCTGGGTCCACGGCTGCATCGGTTTGTATTTTTGGCTTCGCCTCAAGCCGTGGTATGGGCGCTGGCAGCCATACCTTTATGCCGGCGCGTTGCTGCTGCCGGTGGTGGCGCTGCTCGGATTCGCCGATACCGGTCGCGAAGTGGCGCGACTCGCCGAAGACGAGGCCTGGTACCAAGCCATGCGCGCCCGCGCCAACAGCCTCGACCGCGCCGCTATCGACACCTTGATCACTCTCGAAACCGCGGTCGACTGGGTGTTCTACGGCGGCATCGTGCTGGCGCTCGCGGCACGCGTGGCGCGCTTCGCGGTCGAGAAATCGCGCGGTCTCGTGCGCATCACCTATCCCGATGGGCGCGAGGCGCGCGTCGCGCCTGGCGTGACGGTGCTCGAGGCTAGCCAGCAGAACGGCATTCCGCACGCCTCGGTCTGTGGCGGGCGCGGCCGCTGCTCGACCTGCCGGGTGCGGATCGCCGCCGGCGCCGAACGTCTGCCGCCGCCTTCGCAAGGCGAGCAGACTGTCTTGGCTCGCGTCGGCGCGCCGCCTGGCGTGCGTCTCGCCTGCCAGCTTCGCCCAACGCATGATATCGCCGTCGTGCCGCTGATCGCGCCCGGCGCCGGGCCGGCGGCGGGATTCCGCAGGCCGGCGCATCTGCAAGGCCAGGAGCGCGACATCGCCATCCTGTTCTGCGATCTGCGCGGTTTCACGCAGCTCTCGGAGCGGCGGCTGCCCTATGACGTCGTGTACGTGCTCAATCGGTACTTCGCGGCGATGGGTCAGGCGATCGAGCGCAGCGGCGGACATGTCGACAAGTTCATCGGCGACGGCGTCATGGCGCTGTTCGGCATCGATGGCGATGCGGCGCGCGGCTGCCGGCAGGCGCTCGCCGCGGCACGCGAGATGTCGCGCACGCTCGACGATCTGAACCGCACGTTGACCCACGAGCTCGAGCGACCGCTCAAGATCGGCATCGGCATCCATGTTGGCCCGGTGATCGTCGGCGAGATGGGTTACGCGCGGACGGTCTCGACCACCGCCATCGGCGACGCGGTCAACACGGCGAGCCGGCTCGAAGCGTTGACCAAGGATTTCGCCGCCGAGCTGGTTGTCTCCGATGCGGTCGCCGCGCGCGCCGGGGTCGATCTCGCCGGGTTTCCCGCCGAGGCGGCGATGATCCGCGGGCGCGCCGAGGCGCTGCAGGTGCGCATCATCGCCCGCGCCCAGGCGCTGCCCGAAACGCTACCGGGCGGCGTCGCTTGATTTTCGCTGCGCCGCCCGGTAGACGGAACCGGTCATTGCGCATGCCGCGCCGTCCCCGTCGTCTAGAGGCCTAGGACTCCGCTCTTTCAAGGCGGCAACACGGGTTCGAATCCCGTCGGGGACGCCAAAAATTTCAATATCTTAATCGTTATAGCCATTCACTTTCTCTCACCGTACGGAAACTGTACGGAAAAGGTGCCGTGGAACGGACGGGGAGTTGGCAAGAGTGCCGCGGCGGTGGTGATGCGATTTCACCAGGGCGTGTACTCATAAATTTGCCATGACCGCTATGTCCCCAGTAGCGACATAAAAGCGGACATAGTTTCATGTCGGCGAAGGGCCAACCCCGGATGTCGCCATAATTTGTGCGATCGCCGTGTTGGTGCATTCAACCAGGGGGAAGCCCGGCGGCGCGAAGAGCCGCGGCATCGGCTTCAACTTGCGCTGTATCGCGGCGACTGAACTGGGTCTTGAGCCAGGCGGCAATCGTGAAATTCGGGCGGGCCGCCAAAAGCTGTTCGGCAGTTCGCCTGGCTTCCTGGGATCTGCCGGTTTGCTGATAGGCGATCACGATATCGGTAAGGCCGAATCCGGGATTGCGGGCGTGATACGCTTGAAAGGCTTCAATCGCCTGCTCGGTTCGTCCCGAAAGGCGGTAAGCGTCCCCGAGAGTACCCAGATAATTTGCGGGATAGTTTGGATTGAGAGTCATTGCCTTCTCACTCAGCACGACCGCTTCTTGGGGATATCCCGATGCTGCAAGAACATGGCTGGCAAGTTCAGCTGTGTCAGCCGCCCCAGGGGCCAGCTCTACTGCCTTTCTAGCAGCGGCAACGGCTTTATCGTGTTGTCGCTGAAACAGCAGGGTTAGGCTTGAAGCGGTGTAGGCGACGGCATTCCCCGAATCGAGTTCAAACGCCTTGTCGACATAGGCCAGAGCCTTTTCGATCGCGGTCTCATGGTCGTCCCACCATCCGAAGCGGGCATCGAAACTATGCAATAATCCCAACTGGGCATTAAGCGATGCCGAGGCAGGGTCAAGCGCAAGCGCCTTTTCCCAAAAAAACCGCGCCTGGCCCTGTGCTTCTTTGGTCACAGCCTGGCGGTGGTGCGACATCCCCTGAATCCAACAAGTCCACGCCTCGACATTCGTAGTGGTCGTGTAGTGCAGCCGCGCATGTTCACCCTCCGTGAGCTTGACCTGCATCTCGGTCGCCAGCACCAGAGTGATTTCGTCCTGGATAGCGAAGATGTCGTCCATGGCCCGGTTGTAACGCTCGGCCCAGAGGTGCGTACCATCTTGGGCGTCGATCAATTGCGCCGTGATCCGAATGCGGTTGCCGCTCTTACGGACGCTGCCCTCAAGCACATATCGCACGCCAAGTCGCTGGGCCGCCTCGCGGACATCAACCGAGCGTCCCTTGAAAACGAACGTGGAATTGCGCGCGATAACGCGCAAGCCCGTCAACTTCGACAGGGTCGTTATAATGTCCTCGACCAGACCATCGCAGAAATAGTCCTGCTCGGGATCGCCGCTCATATTCTGGAATGGCAGCACCGCGATCGAGGGTTTTTCGGGAAGCGGCCGGAATGGCGCAGTCCGGTGTGACGTAATACTGGCCGCGGCGGTGATGGGCCGCATCCTGTAGACACGCACTGGCTCTGCGATGTTCTTTAATTGCAGCTCGCCACGGTCTTCGAAAACAACGTCGAGCTTGCGCTTGACCTGATCATGCGCGCCACGCGACAGGCAGATGCCTCCAGGGTCGGCGACCCCTTCCAGTCGCGCCGCGACGTTGACTCCGTCACCGTAGAGATCGCCACCTTCGACAATGACGTCGCCTAGATTGACACCGATGCGTAGAACGATGTGCCGATCCGCCGGCTGGCCGGCATTGGCTGCAGCCATGCTCTGCTGGAGATCGACGGCGCACTGCACCGCATTGACGGCGCTGGCGAACTCCACCAGCACTCCGTCGCCGACGACCTTGAATATTCGGCCCTGATGCCGCGCGACCAGCGGCTCGAGCACTTCCTTGCGGTGGGCCTTGAGGGCGGTCAGCGTTCCGGCCTCGTCGGTCTCCATCAATCGGCTGTAGCCGACCACATCGGCGGCGAGAATGGCCGCGAGGCGGCGTTGAATGCGGTGTTCAGCCATGAAAGTGCCAATTCCCCAGCGAGAGGCTTCCCGCAAATTCTATTAGCACCACGTGAGGCCGTCTATCGAACCCGACTTCGGGTATGGGTCAATCTCGACAAAACTCAATGTAAGCATCAGTCGTCCGCTTCTTAGGCGCATAGCGACCAAGAACCCCAATGCACAGCATGTTAAGCCTGACCACTGGGCCGTGATTCAAGCCCTCAAAGCGAGGGGTCGAATCATGCGCTATGAACTCACCAATCGGAAATGGGCTGCTATCAGATCCATGCTTCCGTACAAGTCGCGCGGCGTTCCACGGGTGAACGACCGACGTGTCCTCAACGGCATTCTCTGGGTCTTGCGATCCGGGGCACCTTGGCGCGATCTGTCACGAGACTTTGGCCCCTACACCACCTGCTACAACTGATTTGTTCGCTGG
>DATIBC010000005.1:0-19864 GCA_035457725.1 Alphaproteobacteria bacterium
TCTTCCCCTCCCCCGCCAACACCTTCGTGATCGCCGCCGTCAACGACGTCTTCCCATGATCCACGTGCCCAATCGTCCCAATGTTGCAGTGCGGCTTCGTCCGCTCGAATTTCGCCTTGGTCATCTTGATCGCGTCCTGTTTTTTTCCTGTTCCGATTGCCTCGACGCAAAGTAGGAAAGACACCAGGCGCAGGGCCTGCTTTCTCGCGCCGTCGTCCAACTCGTGATCGCGCCCGATTTGGCGGTTGGAGCGGGTGATGGGAATCGAACCCACGTAGCCAGCTTGGAAGGCTGGAGCTCTACCATTGAGCTACACCCGCCTGAGCTCGGTCGGTCCAACCCGTCCGCTCCGCGCGCTGTCGATCGCCGTTTTCGAAGCTCCTTCACCACAAGATCCGGTCCGATCCTCCGACCCAACCCATTGGTTGGTGGAGGGGGTAGGATTCGAACCTACGTACGCTGACGCGGGCAGATTTACAGTCTGCTGCCTTTAGCCACTCGGCCACCCCTCCGCGCTCGCGAACTGACCTCGCGCGACGGAACCGCGAAATATGAGGATTTGTCCTCCGGAGTCAATGCCGTTCCAAAGGCAAAACGCAGCCGCCCCGCCGTCCGCCTCTGTCGAAAACGGGGGGACGGTGGGGTGACTTGCAGAAGCCTCTAATCCGGAATATTACAGGCTCGACTCGATGAAAGGCAAGGCGCGCCATAGTCGCCCCGGCGACACCACAAACGGCCACCCGCGCAACGGCGGGGGCTCGGAGCGGCTTCGCCCCCGTCGACAAGGCCAAAACGGCGCGCCTAGCGGACATGGGCGCGGAGTCTGGCTCTACGGTATCCACCCAGTCCTCGCCGCGCTTGCCAACCCCCGGCGGCGGTGCTTCCGCGTTGTTCTGACTAACGAAACCGAAATGGCGCTTGGCCCCAGGATCGACGCCTTGGCGCAAGGGCACCCGATCGGCCTGCCCAATGCCGAGATCGCCTCGCGCGATACGCTCGACCGCCTTCTGCCAAAAGGTGCGGTTCATCAAGGCATTGCCATCCAAGTCGACGGGCTGGACGAGCCAAGCATCGAGGATGTCTGCCGCGCGACCGAGGTACAGGGCCGCGCATGCGTCATCGTCCTCGACCAGGTCAGCGATCCGCACAATGTCGGCGCGGTCTTGCGGTCGGCGGCCGCTTTCAACGCGGCAGCGGTCGTTCTGCCCGAGCGCCATTCGCCCGGCGCCACTGCGGCGATGGCCAAGGCCGCTTCGGGAGCGCTCGAGCGGGTACCGCTGGTGCGGGTGGTCAATCTTGCCCGTGCGTTGGATCAATTAAAACAGGCCGGTTATTGGTGCGTCGGGTTCGACGCTGCGGCAAGCGTTCCCCTGAATGAAGCGGATCTTTCAGGAAAGATCGCGCTGGTCGTCGGCGCCGAAGGCGAAGGCCTGCGGAGATTGACGCGCGAGCGCTGCGATCTCATGGTTCGCATCCCGATCGCCCGCGGGATGGAAAGCCTCAACGTTTCCAACGCGGCGGCGATCGCTCTTTACGAACTCGCCCGCCGCGGCTGATCGTCCCCACTTCACAAGCGCGGACCGTCAAGCGCGCTCACGAACAATCGTGCGATGGAACCATTGGTCGCCGGCATGGTGCTGGCTTCGGCCGTCATCCACCCTGTCTGGTATGCGGTGGTCAAGCGCGACGTGGATCCCGATGGCGCATATATTGCCGTCGCCGGCGGCATCGCGCTGACCGCGCTAGTCCATGCGTTGATCGAGGACGTTGACCTTATCGCCGCGCTCGCGGCATGGCCGCTCCTTTTACTTTCGACCGCGGCCCAGTTCGGATATGGCCTGGCGGTCGTTAGCGTGCTCAAGCGTGGCGACCTATCGGCCTACTATCCGATCATTCGCTCATCGCCGCTCGCCATCGTCTTGATCGGCGTCGTGATTCTTGGCGAATGGTATTCGCCATCGCTGCTAATTGGCATTGCGCTCGTCCTCATCGGCGCCTTCGCGCTTCAGTACCGGCGCGGTGCGCGGCTTCTTAGCGAACCGGTGAATTTCGCGCTTGCCGGCGCCGCCATGTTCGCCTCGGCGATATACGCCGTATCGGACGGATTGCTGGTGCGGCAGATCGATCCGGCGGCGATTCTGTTTTGGTGCCAGGCGCTGGTCACGCCACCGCTCGCCATCTTGTTCAAGCGCAGCCACGCCGAGTGGCGTTTCGGCCTGCCGCTGGCGACGTGGCGGCGGACGCCGCTGCGCTACGCCATGCTGGGCCCGATGGCGTACCTTTCGTATCTATTGATCCTCGCTGCCTACCGCTTGGGCGCCAACGTTGCCGCGGTCAACAGCGTCCGTCAGGCCGCAATTCCAATCTCCGTCTTCATCGGCGGCGTCTGGCTGGCCGAAGCGGCGATGTGGCGGCGTCTGGTCGCCGCGGCGGTCCTCGCGATCGGCGTCGTCGTTATCGTCTTATCGAAGTAGACGCGCGAGTCTCACGGGCCCGACGCTTCGACCGCCGCGATGCAATCCTCGACAATGTCGAGCGCGCGATCCATTTCCGCCGCCGTCACCGTCAATGGCGGGGTCAGGGTGAGCACATTGCCCATCGTCGTCTTGAAGCTGAGGCCCTGGTCGAGCGCACGATAAAGCACCGCGTCGGCCTCCTCGCTGGCCGCGGTCTTCGTCGTGCGATCGCCCACCAACTCGACCCCGAACAACAGGCCGCGGCCGCGCACGTCGCCGATCAGCCGATGACGGCGCTTCATCTCTTCGAGACGAGCCAGGGCGCGCGTTCCCTGGATGCGCGCATTTTCGACCAGGTTCTCCTCCTCGATGATCTCGATCGTGGTGAGCGCGGCGCGCGCCGTGACCGGATTCTTCTCGTGCGTATAATGCCCCAGCGCCCATGCGCCGCCGACATCCAGCTCATGGCGGCAGATCACCGCCGATATCGGCAGCACGCCGCCGCCAAGCGCCTTGCCGAGGACGAGGATGTCGGGAACCACCTGGTCGTGCTCGCAGGCGAACATCCGGCCGGTTTTGCCGAGGCCGGTCGGGATTTCGTCGAAGATCAGCAGCACGCCATTCGCGTCGCAGGCCTCGCGCACCGAACGCCAATACCCCGGCGGCGGAATGAACGGCACGGCGCGCGCCGGTTCGGCGATCACCGCCGCGACATTGCCCTCGCGCTCGAGCACGTAGCGGACGTAGCTGGCGCAGGCGAGTCGGCAGCGCTCGAGATCGGGCTTGCCATCGATGTCGGGATGACCGTAAGGGCAGCGATAACAGGCGAACGGCGCGACGTGCTCCGTTCCTGGCAGCAGCGGTCCGATGGGCCCGGAGCGAAAGAGTTGCTCGCCGCCGACGCTGGCCGCACCAAAGCCGGCGCCATGGAACGAATCCCAAAATGACACCGTCTTGAAACGTCCGGTCGCAACACGCGCCAGCTTCAGCGCGATCTCGACGGCATCGGAGCCGCCGGTGGCGAAGAGGACCTTCGACAGCGCCCCTGGAGTTATCCGCCCCAGCTTTTCGGCCAACGCGACCGCCGGAGCATTGGCAAACCGGCGCGGAGCAAACGAAAGCTCGTCGAGCTGCGCCTTGATTGCGGCAATCAGGCGGGGATGGCCGTATCCGATGTGGTGAACGTTGTTGCCATGGAAATCCATGTACCGCCGTCCGGCGGTGTCCTCGATCCAGATCCCCTCGGCCTTGCGTATGGCGGAGAGACACGGGGTCGAAACCGATTGATGCAGGAACAGTCGCGCGTCGGCGTCGAGAATGTCGCGCGTCGCGGCGTCGACGTTGCGCGCCGCCCACGCCGCGCGGCGAGGCGAGAAATTGACGTCGCCTTCCGATTGCGAGGGGGAATCAGCACCGCTCTTGCGGCGGTCGTTCATGGCGAACAAGCTACCAGGGTCGACCGCCGCCCCGCAGCAAGATCTTCACGGCCGCTCGCCGAGCTTCATGCGGCGTTCGATGTCGTCGAGGCACGGTATGAGCTGCGAGATGTCGTCGATGACATAGTGCGCGCCGCATTGGTACATCCGTTTGTAGGCGCGCTGGCGTTTGACCTCTTTTTCGGCCCTCGGTAGCGCCTTCCACTCCTTGAGCGTCAGGCCGACCTCGTTGCCCGATACCGCGAGACCGACGCTCCACATGCCGGCGTTGAGACCTTCCTCGACGCCGGGCACCGTGTCGTCGACCTTGACGCATGAATCGACCGGGGAGACCTGAAGATTGATGACGTTCTGGAGGCACATGAACGGATACGGGCGGCCGGCCGGAACGTCACCGGCGCACACTGTCGAATCCGGAGCGTAGCCCTGCTTCGCCGCGTCGCGTTGATTGATCTTCATCATGTCGGGCAGGTAGCCGGTGGTCGAGCCAATCTTATAGCCGCGCTTGCGGCACTCCTTGATTATGTCGAGCGTGCCGGGGATGAGGTCGGAATAATCGGACAGGCACTTGAGTTGCAAGGGCACGAAATCCTTGAACATCCGCGTCACGTCGCCGTCGTCGGGCAGCCGCCCGTGTTTCGCCTTCCAGCGCGCCCGCACCGAGTCGAGTTCGGTTATGCGCTGGATGTGCACACGCTTGTGCGCGCCCATTGGCGCGCGCGCTTCGTCCATCGATATCGGCACGCTCTGGCGCTTGAATACTTCGACGAAAACCACCGCCGGCGCCATGCAGCCGAAATCCATCGTCGTTCCCGCCCAATCGAGCAGCACGGCTTGAATCGGGCCGCGATAGCGGCGGTGGTAGGTGAATGTCATGTCCTGCACCCCTTTGGCCCCCGCGCCAGGTTTATCCCCACGGCAGCGAGTAGGTCTTGACGTTGGTGAATCCCTTCATCGCCTCGATCACGCCTTCCTTGATTCCAAGTCCGGAGTCCTTGATGCCGCCGAACGGCGAAGATTCGATGCGATATCCCGGCACCTCGCGGATATTGACCGTGCCGACGTTGAGTTCGTTCACGAACCGGGTGATGTAATCGAGCCGGTTGGTGCAAACACCCGACGACAACCCGTAAGCGGTCGAATTCGACACCGCGATCGCCTCGTCGATGTCGGCGACGCGGATCACCGGCGACACCGGCCCGAACGTCTCCTCGCGCACCACTTCGCAATCCGGCCGCACATGGTCGATGACGGTCGGTGAGTAGAGCGCGCCGTCGCGCCGATTGCCGTAAAGCAGGCGGGCGCCGCGCGCCACCGCGTCGTCGACGCGCGACTGGCATCGTATCGCCGCCGCTTCGTCGATGACCGTACCCATGTCGGTGTCGAAATTTGCCGGGTCGCCGAACTTGACCGCACGCGATTTCGCCACGAGCTGTTCGACGAACGCCTCGGCGACCGCATGATGAACGATCATGCGCTTGACCGCCGTGCATCGTTGGCCGGAGTTCTTGTACGAGCCGGCGACGGCGAGCGAGGAGGCCTCGTCGATGTCGGCATCTTCCATGACGATCAGCGGATCGTTACCACCGAGCTCGAGTACGGCGCGGCGATATCCCATCGCGCCGGCGATGTACTTACCGATGGCGACCCCGCCGGTGAAGGTGATGAGATCGGAGTTCGGGTTGGTGATCAACTCGTCGCCGATCTCGCGCGGATCGCCGGTGACCACCGAGAACATCTCCGGCGGCAGCCCCGCTTCGTACAGGATATCGGCGAGCAGCAAGGCGGTCAGCGGCGTCTTCTCCGACGGCTTCAACACCATCTTGTTGTTGGTGGCGATCGACGGAGCGATTTTGTGCGCTACTTGATTGAGCGGATGATTGAACGGCGTGATCGCCGCGATGGCCCGCAACGGCTCGCGCTGGGTGTAGATGCGGCGCTTCTTGCCCTGCGCCGAGATATCGCATGAGTAGATCTGGCCGTCGTCGACGAGGCACATATTGGCGGCGAGATTGAACACGTCGATCGCGCGTCCGACTTCGTAGAGCGTGTCCTTCTTGGAAAGCCCGGATTCGGCGGTGATCAGGTCCGAGACCATGTCGCGTCGCCGGTCGAGCGTCTCGGCGGTGCGCCGGAGAATCTGAGACCGCTCGTGGCGCGATAGCTTCGATCGATACGAGACGGCGATCTCGAACGCACTTCGGACCTGCGACACGGTGGCTTTGGGAACCGACGCTATGACTCGGCGCGTGAATGGATTCTCGACTTCGATAACGCCCTCGCCGGTGACTTTTTTGCCGGCGATCCGCATCGTCTCGAAGCGGAACTCGGCGGCGTCGCCGCCCCGCTCAAGCTCTAGCGATACTACGCTCACGCTCGTCCTCCCGCTCCTCGACGACATGGTTGAGGGCCAAGTCGAAAACGTCGAAGTTCCGCAGCCTCCGGCCGGCCGGCAGTCTGGCTGTCCTGCGATTGAGCATCAGCGGCACGCGCTGCTCCGACACGCCGCCATGCGAGCGTAACGGCGCATCGAGGCCGGACAAGTCGTGGCGCGTCACGGAGGTGCCGATCGTCGTATCGCGCCGCGCGACGACGACCAGGTCGCCTAGCCGATCCTCCGGCAGATCGAATCGGCGACACGCGTCCTTTCGTGTCAGAACCGCCTCGACGCCGGGCGTCGCCGCGATCCTTCCGGCGATCCGCTCGGCGTCGTTTGACCGCTTGAGATAAACGGTGGCGAAGGAACCGAGCGCGCCGTGATGAACGACATAGGGATCGGTGATCGGTAAAATCACGCGCGCGGCGCCATCGCCCAGCCAAGCGTTCAGAGTATCTTGAAGATAGACGACGTTCGGGCGACCGGCAGCGTCGGTCTTGCCGTTCATGCCGTGGTCGGCCGTGAGCGCGATGGTGCAGCCAAGCCCATCGAGCGCGGAGAGATGGCGGTCGATCATCGCGTAAAACGCATTCGCCGCCTCGGTGCCCGGCGCGTGCTTGTGCTGCACGTAATCGGTCGTCGACAGGTACATGATGTCGGGGCGATGCTTCGCCAGCAGCGTGACGCCGGCGACGAAGACGAACTCCGACAGATCGGCGCTGTAGACGGAAGGCAACGGCCTACCGACGAGCTCGAGCACGTTATCGATGCCGTGCTCGGCCCCGGTCGTTGCGTCGGCCTTTTCGGCCGAGAAGCAAATGCCGTGCAATTTGTGGCCGAGGAGCTTTCGCAGCTTGTCCTTGGCGGTGACCACGGCGACCTTCGCGCCGCGCTCGGCGAAGGCGGCGAGAATTGTATCGGCGCGAAGGTATTTGGGGTCGTTCATCATAATCTCGGCATCGGCGTCGCGGTCGAAGAAGTAGTTCCCGCTGATGCCATGCACCGACGGCGGCACGCCGGTGACGATCGAGAGATTGTTCGGATTGGTGAAGCTCGGTATGACGCACTCGGCGATCAAATCGGTGCCGCGAGCGAGCGCGCCCTGCAGCCATGGCATGCGCCCAGCCGCCATCGCCTTGATGGTGTAGTCGGGCTCCGAGCCGTCGATGCAAACGACCACGAGAGGCCGGTCCGGCCACTCATAGTCCCGGCCGTTGACGGCCACGGCAGCACGTCGAGTTGCGATCATTCCACCTCCGTGATTCATTTGGCTATGCGGCCGCAGGCGCCAGGGCCGCCACGCCCATTTCGGCGAGCGTAGTGCGAATGGCTTCGAGCGCTCCCTTCATGTCGCTCTCGTTGAGCCGGCCGATGCAACCGATGCGAAACGAGTCGGCGACGGTGAGCTTTCCCGGATAGATCACGTAACCCTTCGTGCGGAGCATGTCGTAAAAGACCTCGAAGACGAACTTCGGATCGCGCGGCGTGTGAAAAGTGACGATGATCGGCGCTTGCAATGCGTCGGGAAGCAGGGTGCGGAAACCCATGGCGCGCATGCCTTCGACCAGCACGCGGCAGTTTCGCGAATAGCGCGCGCCACGCCCGGCGATACCGCCTTCGGCTTCGTGCTCGGCGAGCGCTTGGTCGAACGCGGCGATGACATGCGTTGGCGGCGTGAACCGCCATTGCTTCGTCTTCTCCATGTTGATCCATTGATCGTGAAGATCGAGCGCCAGGGAATGCGCGTTGCCCTTGGTCTGTTCGAGCGCCGACTGCCGGCAGATGACGAGGCCCATGCCGGGAGCGCCTTCGAGACACTTGTTGCTCGACGCGGCAAGGGCGTCGTAGGGCGTCGTCTGCGCGTCGAGGGGGAGCGCGCCGAAGGCGCTCATCGCGTCGACCAACAGACGCCTTCCCGCCTTGGCCACCAGCTCGGCAATCTTTTCCACCGGATTCAAGATTCCCGAGGTGGTCTCGCAATGAACCACGGCGACGTGCGTTATATCGGGGTCGCCGGTTAGCATTTCGGCGACGGCGCGAAGGTCGGGCGGCGTGTCTTCGGCCGTCTCGTAGACGGCGAAACGGCGGCCGATGACCTCGCAAATGCGTGCGATGCGTTTGCCATAGGCGCCATTGACCAGCACCAAAAGCTTGCCCGACTTTGGTACGAAGGTGCCGATCATCGCCTCGACGGCGAACGTGCCCGAGCCCTGCACCGGCACCGCCACGTGGGTGCCGACGCCGCCGGCGAGCTCGACCACGCGGGCGCGCATTCGACTATTCATGGCGATAAAGGCGGTGTCGCGCGAGCCCCAGTCCTTCAGCATCGCCTGCTTGGTAGTTCGTGACGTAGTGAGCGGACCGGGGGTCAGCAGCAGGGGTTCGGCGGGATCGGGCATATTCGTCTCCGGCGGTGGCATCGGCAGGGCCATTGCGTGTCATTGTCGGGGCATATATAACATTGGTCAAATCGATTGTATTTATACTATCCATAGGTTCTATCTATGAATTTCGCTGAATTGCGCGCGTTCCACGCCGTAGCCAGCGCCGGCGGCTTCACCCGCGCTGCCGAACGGCTGAACCTCACCCAGCCGACATTGTCGAGCCAAGTCGCGGTGCTCGAAGCAAGGTTCGGCGTCGCGCTCTTCCATCGCCGAGGGAGGCGGGTCGAATTGACCGCGCTCGGCCAGTCCTTGCGCGACGTGACGCGCCGCATTTTCGAGCTCGAGCAAGAGGCCGAGGAGCTGCTGAGCGCCGCCGAGGCGCTGAAATCGGGCGAGCTCAGGCTCGGCGCCGACAGCTCGCACCACATCATGGGACGGCTCGCCGAGTTCAATCGCCGCCATCCGGGTATCCGCGTCGCGCTCGCGGTCGGCAATTCCGAGGCGCTGCTCGCCGACCTGCTCGATTATCGCCTCGACGCGGCGGTGGTCGCCGACGTCGCCGCCGATCCTCGCTTCGTAACCCGGCTGCTGCGGCGCGATCCGCTGGTGGTCTTCGTGCCGCGTAACCATCCGTGGACCGGCCGCGCGGCGATATCGCTCGGCGAACTTGAAGGCCAGAGAATGGTGATGCGCGAGAGCGGCTCGATTACCCGCGCCATCCTCGAGCAGGCGCTGGCCCGCCGCGCGATAAAGATCGACGCAGTGATGGAGATCGCCAGCCGCGAGGCGTTGCGCGAAGCCGTCGTCGCGGGGCTGGGAATCGGCGTGGTATCGGCGGCCGAATTCGGCGCCGATGCGCGGCTTGCCGCCGTTCCGTTTCACGAGAAATCGATGCAGATGTCCGAATACCTGGTGCGGCTCGCCGAGCGCCGCACGTCGCGCGCCTTGCGCGCGTTTCTCGACCTTTTCGAACCCGGCGTTATCCGTCCGATCACCTGACTCGGCGAAAGGCTTGGGCTAGTCTCGGCGCCACCGGGAGCGCCGAACAACGACCGCAGCAAATGCCGCGCCTTCTATCCGACGAACAGTATCTCGACGCACTGCTGTCCCTGCCGCGCCTGGGTTCGGTCGAGGTCTCGCACGACCGCAAATGGGTTGCCTGGTCCTGGTATGGCCTCGGCCCGTCCGCCGATGTCTACGTCGCGCCGTGCGACGGCTCGACAGCGCCCGTGCGGCTCACCGAAACGGCGCAAGACAGCGACGTCGTCGCCTGGGGGTTCGACGACCGAACGGTGATCGTCGGCGAGGACTGCGACGGCGACGAACGCGTCCGGCTGTATGCGATCGACCGGACGAGCCCGGGAAAGATGCGTCGACTGAGCGACGACAATCCCGAATATTTTTTACGCGGCGGCGCGCTGCATCCCAACGGGCGATGGCTGTTTTACTCCGCAAACCACGATCCCGATTTGCGGCGCGAGATCGAGCCGCATTATCTGTTTCGCCACGATCTCGCCACCGGCGAGCGACGCGTGATCGCGCGGCCGCGGCGCGCAAACGCTTATGCGCCGCAGCTCAATGACACCGGCACGCATCTGCTCTACAGCCGCAAGGATCTCGATCCGGCGGGTCGACAGTATTGGCTGGTCGATGTCGAAGGAAAACAAGACCGTGAGATCTTGAACTTCGGCGCCGGGACGAAAATTCAGGCCGCATGGATGCCGGACGGACGGCATATCGTCATCGTCGCCGAGGCCGGCGGTCACAAGCGGCTCGGGGTATTCGACAGCCGATCGGGTGGCGTGCGGTGGCTGGTCGACGACCCCTCGCGCGACATCGAGTACGCCTACGCGCCGCGCGGGACACCGACGATCGCGCTCGTCGAGACGTCGCACGCGCGCAGTCGGGTGACCTTGATAAACCCGACATCCGGTCTCGAGCGGCCGATCGCCGTCCCCGACGTTACGTTCATGCCGTCGGCGGGCCACGACGATGGATCATGGATCGGCGTCGCTCACGGCGCGCGGCAGCCGCGCGATATCGTGCGCTTCGATCCGGCGGTTCCCGACTTGGCGCGATCGCTGAGCATCACGGGCATGTGGACGCAAACCGCGTTACGGCCCGACGATTTCGTCGCCGCCGAGGATTTCCGCTGGCGCGCCCATGACGGTACCGAGATCCAGGGCTGGCTGTATCGCGCCGAGGCGCCGACGCGTGGAACGATCGTGCTCGTTCACGGCGGTCCGACGGCGCATAGCGAGGCGCGCGTCTACGCGCCGATCCAGTTCCTCGTTCGCAAGGGATTCAATGTGCTCGATCCCAACTACCGCGGCAGCACGGGCTTCGGGCTCAACTTCCGCGAGGCGATCAAGCGCGATGGCTGGGGCGGCGCCGAGCAGGACGACATCCGCGACGGCATCGCGGCGCTGATCAAGGCCGGCATCGCTCGTCCGGGCCGGATCGGCATCACGGGAACATCGTATGGCGGCTATTCGTCGTGGCACGCCATTACGCGCAAGCCCTCGTATGTGGACGCCGCCGCGCCGATTTGCGGCATGACCGACCTCGTCGTCGACTATGAAACGACGCGGCCCGACCTTCGGCCCTACAGCGAGGAGATGATGGGCGGTGCGCCGGAAAATCAGCCGCAGCGCTACCACGATCGCTCGCCGATCCATTTCGTCCACAATATCCGCGGTCGACTGTTGATCGTGCAGGGCATGCGCGATCCGAACGTCACGCCCGACAACGTTCATGCCGTGCGCCGCGCGCTCGAGGCGGCGGGCGTCGACTACGAGGTGCTCGCCTTCGACGACGAGGGCCACGGCATCGTCAAGCCGGCCAATCAGCGTCGCCTATACCGGAAACTCGCGCGCTTCTTCGCCGAAACTTTCATGGGGTCGCCGCTGGTCGCCTGAAATTACGCTTCACGGCTCGCCCCATTCGCGCACGAACTCGGGCCACGCCGCGTCGAACCGCGCAAGGCAAGTTTCAGTATATGCGACGAAATCATGCGCGATGTCGGAGTAAATCTCCGACACCAGGCTCCACATCGCCTCGCGCAACAAAGTCGCGCATTTCATCGCCGCGTAACTGCGCCGCAACGCTGCGTCGGGCGGCCGGCCGAAATAAGCCTCGAGCAGCCACTCCTCCTGCGCCGGCGACAGGCCGTGATTTCCGGCCACCCCGCCGAGGTCGAAAAGCGGCGAATTGAACCCCGCATAGTCCCAGTCGATGAGCCAGAGCCGCTCGCCGTCGTCGATGAAGTTGGCGCCCAGCAGGTCGTTGTGGCCGAAAACGAGATCTATCGGGCCGACGGCGCGCGACAGCCGGTCGGCGAGGTCGCTCCAGCGCGCGAGATCGCCGGCACGCCGGCAGCCTCCCTCGTTTAGCGTCGCTGCATAGTCGCGGATTACGTGAAAGACCGAAAACGCCAACACCGGTCCGCGCAGATAACGCGGCACGTCGCGGTGACAGCGCCGTACGACCTCGAGGATTCGCGCCAGCATCGCGTTGTCGCGCACTTCGTCGGCCGTGAGTGTCCGGCCTTCGACGAAGCGCAGCACCATCATGTCGGGGGCGGCGTGGATCACTTCGGGCGAGATTCCGGCCTGGTGCGCGGCACGCGCGGCGGCGATGTCGTTGAAACGCATGACCCCATGAACCGGGATATCGCCGCCGACGCGGGCGACCAATTTCTCGCCGCGGTCGACGACGAGAAAGTTCCGGTTCGTGATGCCGCCTCCGAGGGGCTCGGGGGTGACCGGTCCCGACCAACAAGGAAGGTTTGCGACCCGCGCGGCGGCGGCTTCGAGGGACAGCTCGGGATGTCGCAAGTGGTTCAGCGCTTGCGCCATGCCTGGAGGCGGCGCTGCAGCCCCGCGGTGACCAGCGCATGGGCGAGACGCACGGCCGCGGATGTGTAGACGATCATCATCGCCATCGCCGTCGCCGCCGTCGTCATGCCGTTGTCGTCCATGTTGATGACCGCCACCGAAGCCAGCTTGGTGTCGGGTGAATAGATGAATATCACCGCCGAGACGGTGGTCATGGCGTTGACGAAGAGATAAATGCTGATGTCGAGGATGGCCGGCAGGCATACCGGAACCGTGACTTTCCAGAAGGTGACGTAAAACGGAACCTTGAGCGACGCCGATACGGCCTCGAATTCGGAATCGAGCTGTTTCAAGGCGGTGACCGCCGTCAGATGGCTAACCGTGTAGAAATGGGTGATCGTGTTGATCACTAAAATCGCCATCGTGCCGTAGAGGAATACTAGCGGATTGCTCGGGTGGTTGAAGAAAAAGATGTAGCACAGGCCGAGCACGAGACCGGGGACGGCGAGCGGCAGCATGGCCAGCAACTGCACCAGGCTTCGCCCGAGGAGGAAACCCTTGCTCTTCTCCACAAGATAGGCGACGCAAAAAATAATCGCCGTGCCTATGACCGCCGTCCACGCCGCAAGTTCCAGCGAATTCCAGTATGACGACCAGCCGGCGGAATCAAAATTGCCGAAAGCGTAATTATCGAGAGTGAGCGATAGGTTGTACGGCCAGAATTTGATGAACGACGCCCATCCGGCGACGGCGAGTACGCCGAAGATGGCCCCGCCGACCACGGCGCAAAACGCGAACATGATCCAATCGAAGCGCGGGTTCGGCTTCGGCTCGAGCGGCACGGCGCGCGCCGATAGTAGAGCGACCTGCTTTCTCTGCACCAAGCGGTCGACCGCGAAGGCGAGCACCGCCGGCGCCAGCAACACCATCCCGACGACCGCGCCCATGCCGAAATTCTGCTGACCGATGACCTGTTTGTAGATATCGGTTGCCAGCACGTTGTAGCGGCCACCGATCACCTTCGGGATGCCGAAATCGGTGATCACCAGGGTGAACACGACGAACGCGGCGCTGATCAGACCGTAGCGCGCGCCCGGTAGCGTGACGGTGAGGAAGATGCGCGGCTTCGAGGCGCCGAGCGACACCGCCGCCTCGTAGAGCCGCGAATCGGCGAGCGACAGCGCCGTGACGATGATCATCAGGGCGTGCGGAAAACAGTAGAACACTTCGGCCATGATGATGCCGAGCGGGCCGTAGATCGACTGACCGAACAGCCAGTCCCTGACGATGCCCTGGTTGCCGAACATGTAGATGAACGAGATCGCCGGCAGGAGCGAAGGCGCGAGGATCGGAATCAGCGCCAACGCCCGGAACATGCCCTTGAGCCGCATGCAGCTCCGGGTCAGCGCATAGGCGTAGACGAAGGCGAGCGGGATGGTTATGGCGGTGGCGATTAGCGAGACTTCGAGGCTGTTTATTATCGAGTACGTTAGCGCCGGGTTGCTGAAATACGTCGCGTAGTTGGCGAATCCTACGAACCCGCCTGCGCGATCCTCAAAGCTCTTCGACAGCAGACTCCACAGCGGCAGCACCATGGTGACGACGAGCCAGAGCCCGGCAAGCGCCAGGCTCGCCCGCATGATCCAATCGTCGCGGTCGAGCCGCCCGCGGACGCGCGACAGCGGCGTGGCGGGCCTGGCGTCGGCGGCGATCGTCGCCATCGGCATTCAGCTCTTCGGATAGATGCGCAAGCGGTCGGCCGGCAGAGCGACCGACAGATTGCGCCCGACCGCGAGATCGAAGTCGCGCACGAGATTGATCGAGAAGTCGGCTACGAATTCGTTCGGCCCACCGTCGAGAGGCTTGAGCGTGCCGCGGCAAAAGGAGCCGAGAAACTCGAGCCCCTCGATCGTCACGTCGACCACGTTCGGTGTCGATCGCTCGACTTGGCGGACGCTGACATCTTCCGGCCGGAAGCACAACTGTACGGCGGCGCCGGGCACCAGCCCGTCGCTGGCGCCGCATGCCACCTCGACCGCGCCCAGCCGCACGCGCCCTGGTGCCACGAGCGTGGCGTCGAGGAAATTCATCGTACCGACGAAATCGGCGACGAACGGTGTCGCCGGGTGGCGATAAATCTCGACCGGCGTGCCGATCTGCTCGATGATGCCTTGGTTCATCACAACGATGCGGTCGGCCATCGTCAGCGCCTCCTCCTGGTCGTGCGTCACCATGATGGTGGTGACGCCGAGGCGACGCTGCAGCGCCCTGATCTCGTGGCGCAGGCGCACGCGCACGCGCGCGTCGAGCGCCGAGAGCGGCTCGTCGAGCAGCAGCAAGCCGGGCGAGATGGCGAGCGCACGCGCCACGGCGATCCGCTGCTGCTGGCCGCCGGACAGTTGCGCCGGGTATTTCCGCACCTCGCCGGGAAGGCCGACCAGGCCCAGTAACTCGGCGACGCGCGCCTCCATCGCCGCGCGCGACAAACCGCGGCTACGCAATCCATAAGCAACGTTGTCGAACACGCTGAGATTGGGGAACAGCGCGTAGGACTGGAAGACGATCCCGAAATCGCGCCCCGAAGGCGGCAGGCTCGAGATGTCGCGGCCGTCCTGCTCGATACGGCCGCTGGTCTGCAGGTCGAGGCCGGCGATGGCGCGCAACAGCGTCGTCTTGCCGCAGCCCGACGGGCCGAGGAAGCAAACGAACTCGCCGCGATAGATGTCGAACGAAACCTCCTTCAGCGCCACGAAGGAGCCGAAGAGCTTGCTGACGCGCTCGATGCGGAGATATGGGGCGTCGGCATCCGCCGGCGCCCCGCCGTTCGCTTTGACGTCCATCGCGATCGCCGTCCGGCGTCCGTCACCCTCAGGGGACGAACGCCGGATTCCTTCGAACGTTACTGCTCGGCGACGGTCACTTCGGCGCCGACTTGCTGTCGTAGCGCTTGGTCCATTCGGCGAGGATGCGCTCGCGCTGCGAGGCCATCCACCCGAGATCGTTCTTGACCATCGACGCTTCGGCGTTGGGCGGATAGTTCGGCGGTGCTGCGTTGATGCCGGGATATCCCACGATAGCGTAGTACTTCCCGTACATCTCGTTCGCCTTCTTGCTCACCGCCCAATCCAGCAGCGCCTGTGCAGCGGCGAGATTTTTGGTGCCCTTGACGATCGCGCTCGCCTCCATCTCCCAGCCGGCGCCTTCCTTCGGAAGCACGAGGTCGATCGGCGCGCCCTTGGTCTTCTCCGAGGCGCCGCGCATATCGAAGCCGATGCCGATGAGCCGCTCGCCGCGCGCTGCCTGCACGCACGGCGCCGAGCCGGAGTGCGTGTAAACCGCGACGTTCTCATGCAGCGCATCCATGAACTTCCATGCCTTCTCCTCGCCCATCACCTGCAGCCATGCCGCGACGGTGAGGTAGCCGGTGCCCGAGGAAGCCGGATTCGGCATGACGATCTTGCCCTTGTACGCCGCATTCGTCAGATCGGCCCACGAACTCGGCTTGGGTGCGCTCGCCTTTTGACCCTCGACGGTGTTGAAGCAGATCACCGACAGATAGGCGTCCATGCCGGTCCACGCCATCGGGCTCTTGCTGTCGCGAAACACCGATTTTAGCGCGTCGGCGCCTTTGGGCGTGTACGGGAGGAGCATGCCCTGATTTTCGAATAAAACGATGCTCGATGCCGACAGGCCCCACACGACGTCAGCGCGCGGGTTGTCCTTTTCGGCCAGGAGTCGCGCCGTCATGATGCCGGTCGAATCGCGCACCCAGGCGATTTCGACATTCGGGTTGTCGGCCTCGAAGGCCTGCTTGTACGGTCCGAGTTGATCGTTTTCGAGCGCCGTATAGACGGTCAAACGCGTTTTTTGCGCCGCCGCTTCGTTGGTCAGTCCGGCGAGCAGCGCCATCGCGCCCGCGCAGGCGAACAGCCCGGCGAGCCATCCTTTCACTCCCATCTTCGCCATGAGAACACTCCCCTTCCCTGGTTTTCCCCGTCCGTCGCGGGGGCGTTGCCGTCTTGCGCTGCCCAAACGGATTTCTCCGATCCGTCAAGCAATAACCAGCCGACCCACGGCATCGGACGCAGCGGATACTAGTCAGCGCGCATTGCACTTTTATGTCAAGCGGACCCGGAACCGCTGGAAATGGCTGGCGCCGCCCATCATGGAGCGCTCCTATCGGCTTCGCGTCGGGCCATGCGAGAATGCGGCCTCCGACCGAATCCGAAACGACGAGGAGCGTTCATGGCCGACTCTATCAAGAACCTTGTCCGCGCCTACGAGTTGCCGTTGGAGGACGCGGCGCAAATCCGTCATCCGCTCAACCCCAACTCCGAGGTCTACGTCCAGCGGCTGAGCGACCGTGTCGGCATGAAGCGCGCGCAGCTCAGTCTGGCGCGCGTGCCTCCCGGAAAGGAAAGCTTCGTGCCGCACGGCCACCTCATTCAGGAGGAGTTTCTTTTTATTCTCGACGGGCACGGACTCGCGCAGATCGGTGGACAGGACGTCGCGGTAGGTCCTGGCGACTACCTCGGATTTCCGACCGACGGCACCACGCATCATCTAATCAATATCGGCGAAACCGACCTTGTCTATCTTATGGGCGGCGAGCGCAGTCAGGTCGAGGTCAGCCATTTCTCGACGCTCGGCAAGTTCGCCGTCATGATCGGCGACCGAGTGAATCTCTTCGACGAGAAGGACGCGACGGAACTGCACGCGCGCGCGTGGCTTGCCGAACCTCCCCGCGAGAGGCGGTAGTTCCGGCGTCGAGCAGCCAGTCGGCGACCAGTTGTACCTCCCGCGACGGCGCGCCCGCGGCAGGGACGACGACGTGGTGCGCATATCGGGCGACGAGGCGCTCTTGCAGCGGCTCAACAAGCCGACCCGAAGCGAGCAGCGGTTCGACGATCGGCGCCGTGCCGAGGGCCACGCCGCCGCCCGCCGCCGCCGCCTCGAGCGCGACGACCAGGCTGTCGCATTGCAAACCCTCGGACAGCGGCGGCGCGGCGACGCCCGATTGTTGGAAATATACTCCCCAGCCCTCGCGTTCGCCCAGCGTGTGGATGAGCCGGTGGCGGGTCAAGTCGGCCGGACGCGCCAGCGAAGGAGCGCCGCGCAAGTAATCGCCGCCGCACACCGGAAAGTAGGTCTCGTCGAACAGCTTATGCGCCTCGACGCCAGGCCACCTGCCGTCACCGTAACGGATCTCAATGTCGATTCCATCTTGGCCGAAGTCGACCGGCGCATAGAGGGTGGTGACGCGCAATGTCACCTCGGGGTGCGCGCGGCGGAAATCGACGAGCCGCCCGGCCAGCCAAAGCGCCGCCATCGTCGCGGTGGCGCGCAGCGTCACGGGCCGACGGCCGAGCCGGCCGAAGATCTGCTCGGTGCCCATATCCAGCCGATCGATGCCGTCGCGCACGATCGGCAGGTAGGCGATCCCGGCGTCGGTCAGGGCCAGCCCGCGGACGAGTCGCTTGAACAGCGGTGCTCCCAGCCAATCCTCGAGTTGGCGCACTTGTTGGCTCACCGCCGCCTGGCTGATCGCCAGTTCTTCGCCGGCTTCGGTGAAGCTCAGATGCCGGGCGGCGCTCTCGAAAGCGCGAAGCCAGGTGAACGGCGGCAGGCGGCGGCGGCGCGGCGTAGTCGGCATAAGTGACACTGGAGCCTGAAGCCAAGAAACGCTTGGGTGAAGCCCACGGTTCGCGCGTGGTAACCTAATCCGGACGGCGTCGGCAAGCCGCGGCGGCGCCAGCATATTCGCTCGCCGCGTCTTGCGCCATCGAGGCGCCGCATTGGAGACGATACGCATGCCGACCCCGATGTCGCCCAGCGCGACCGCCCGCGATGCCTATTTCGATGCGCTTGTCCGCGAATACCAACCCAACCGGCCGCTTCCCGGTGCGTTCTACACCAGCGCCGATGTCTTCGCGGTTGATGTCGAGCGCATCTTCCGCCGCTGGTGGATGTTCGCCGGGCACGCCTGTGCGATTCCCAAGCCTGGCGACTGGTTCACCTGCACGATCGCCGGCGATTCGATCATCGTGCTCCGCGACCAGCATGGCGACATCCGCGCCTTCTTCAATACCTGCCGCCATCGCGGCTCGCGCATCTGCGGCACCGAAACCGGCCACGCGACGCACTTGGTCTGCCCGTATCATCGCTGGACCTACGACCTTTCCGGCCGGCTGATGGCGAACACTGCAGCAGAGTTCGGCGTCGATCCGGCCGGACTGTCGCTGCATCCAGCCCACGTGCGTAACGCCGCCGGATTGATCTTCGTCTCGCTCGCCGAACAGCCGCCGAGCTTCGATGAAGCCTTCGCCACTATCTCGCGCAAGCTCGCGCCGCACGGCATGGAGCGCGCCAAGGCGGCGCATATCGTCGAATATCGGGTCAAGGCCAACTGGAAGATCGTCTTCGAGAACAACCGCGAGTGCTACCACTGCCCGGCCAACCACAAGGAATACATCCGCTCCACCTACGACGTGGCGCGCGACGAGGCACGCCTCGACCCGCGCCGCCAGGCCGAGATCGAAGCGATCACCGAACGCGCCAATGCCCGCTTTCGCGCGCTCGGGCTCGACGAAGGCGACGTGTCATCCAACATGACCGGCGCCTTCTACCGCTGCCACCGCACGCCGTTGATGGAGGGTTTCGTCACCCAGAGCCTCGACGGCAAGCCGGTATCGTCGTTGATGGGCGACTTCAAGCAGCACGATGTGGGAACGCTTCGCATCACGGTGTTCCCGAATTTCTGGCAGCACTCCAACAGCGATCACGCCGTCGCCGCGCGGTTGACGCCGCTCGCGCCCGACCTGACTCTGGTCCGCGGCATTTGGCTAGTCGACAAGGACGCGGTCGAGGGCAAGGACTACACGCTCGAGACGCTACTGCCGTTGTGGTCGACGACCAACGAGCAAGACTGGACGATCTGCGAAAACCAACAGCTCGGCGTCAGTTCGTCGCGCTATCGCCCGGGACCGTATTCCAAACTTCGCGAGCCGAACGTCGCACATTTCCTCGAGTGGTACTTGCGTGAGACCGCCGGCTGGACGCCCGCTTCGCGGGCCGCCGAGTAGATCCGCCCTCGACCGTCCGAATATCCGACAATCGGGAGAGCATGTTGATCCCGAGCCAAGCTCGTATCGTCATTATTGGCGGCGGCGCGATCGGCTGCAGCATCGCCTATCACCTTGTCAAAGAGGGTGAGCGCGACGTCGTCCTCGTCGAGAAAAGCGGTCTCACGCACGGCGCCACATGGCATGCCGCCGGACTGGTCGGCCAGCTGCGCAGCAAGCGCAACCTCACGCGACTGATGCAGTACAGCGCGCAACTCTACGGGCGGCTCGACGCCGAGGCCGGCCATGCGACC
>DATIBC010000006.1:0-4657 GCA_035457725.1 Alphaproteobacteria bacterium
TGGCCGAGCGCATGCCGCTGCAGGATCTCTATTATCTCATCGTGGCGATCAACGTGCAGTATGGCACCGGCGGAAATCTCGCCGAGATTCTCGACGGCCTGTCGAAGGTCATCCGGGCGCGCTTCCACATGCAGCGCAAGATCAAGGCGGTGTCGGCCGAAGGGCGGCTTTCCGCGCTGGTCCTTTCGGCCCTGCCGTTCTTCGTCATCGGCATGATGATGGTCGTCAGCCCGCGGTATTTCGGCGACGTTCGCGACGATCCGCTGCTGCCGATGTTCCTCGGCGTCGGCGCGACGATGCTCGTCATCGGCATCATCGTGATGTGGAACATGGTTCGTATTCGGGTATAGCCGGCACGGGCAAAGCAGGGAGCTGGGACGGTCATGGAAGAAATTTTCGCGCGGCTCGGCGGCGACTCTCAGTTCGTCCTCTTGGCGCTGATTTTTGGCGCTGTCTTCCTCGTCGCCGCCGGCATTGGCTTCCTCGTCACACGCAGTCCGGCCAGCGCGCGCCTCGAGGCGGGGAGCAAGCCGGAGGCGGCGACGTTGAACGTCGGGGTAAAGCTGCGGCCGAAGGCGGGCCGGTGGTTCGACAACATGTTCGTCAAGCGGGCGATCGAGCCGTTCGTGCCGCACGACGAGGCGAACCTGTCGAGCCTGCGCAAGCGCCTGGTCCAGGCCGGCTACATGCAGCCGTGGGCGGTTACGGTCCTGTTCATTTCGCGCATCGTTTGCGCGATCGTATTGCCGATCCTGGCGCTAATATTAGTGCCCGTTCTGTCCTCCGGCGGCGTGACTGTCAACCGCCTGCTGATCGTCTGCGGGCTGGCGGCGCTTGTCGGACTGTACCTGCCGACGATGTGGATCATCCGCAAGACGGATTATCGACAGCAAACGATCCGGCGGGCGCTACCCGACGCGCTCGACATGATGCTGGTCTGCGTCGAGGCGGGCCTCGGTCTCGATGCGGCGACGGCGCGCGTGGCGACCGAACTCGAACGCGCCCATCCTCTGCTGGCGCAGCAATTCAATTATGTCGGTCTTGAGTTGCGCGCCGGCCGGTCGCGCGAGCAGGCGCTGCGTGCCATGGCCGACCGCATCGGCATCGACGAGGTTTCCTCGCTGGTCACCGTGATTGTCCAGTCCGAGGTGCTCGGCACCAGCCTCGGCCAAGCTTTGCGCGTCTACGCCGAGGAAATGCGCCAAAAGCGCCTGATGGCGGCCGAAGAAAAGGCCAACATGCTGCCGGTCAAGCTGGCGATCCCGCTGGTTATTTTCATCTTGCCGGCCCTGATGACGGTGGTCATGTCCCCGGCGGTCATCAAGGTGATCCGCATCCTATTGCCGATCATGCGGAGGGGCGGGGGCGGAGGTTGATGGGTGGTGGCCCCGTCGCGGACGGCGGGGAACAAGCGGTGGGCCGTCGCGCGCGACAAAGCATGATGCTGGCGCGGCCGTCAATCGAGGAGGTGGGGCGATGAAGCGCATCAAATCGATCTTGCTGGGAACGGCGGCGACGCTGGTGCTCGGCGCGTGCGGCGAAGGCACGCCGTCGAACAATGCTTCGATTAATCCGGCGACCCGGAATTTCTCGGCGTCCTACGCGCCTTCGACGCCCTACGAGCGCGGCAAACAATTCTTCGAGATCGGCCAGTTTGGATCGGCGCTGGAGCAGTTTCATCGCGCGTTGGCCGACGAACCGCGCTCGTTCGACACCTTGAACGCGCTAGGCGCCACCTACGATCAGCTCGCGCGCTACGAGATCGCCGAGCAATACTACCGGCGCGCCTTGCTGATCGCGCCGAACTCGGCGGCGGTGCTGAACAATCTTGGCTATTCGTACATGCTGCAGGGAAAACACGCCGAGGCGCAGCGCATGCTCGCGCGCGCCGCCGCGCTTGATCCGAACAACGTCGCCGTGCAGGCCAACATCGCTCGGCTCGACGCCGGCGACGTCCCCGGCGCGGCGTCCAGAGTCGACGCGCTGGTCGCCGCCGCGAGCCGCCCCAAGATGGCGCCTGCCGCGAAGGCGACGGAACCGGGTCCCCGTGTCGTGCGTCAGTCGCCAAAAACGCAGGTCCTGACCCTTCAACCAGCAGCACGGCCGGTTCCTGAAGAGGCGCCGCTACCGATGTTGCCGCGGGTGGAGGCGCCGCAGGTCATTGCCGCAAATCCGTCGAGCCCGCCCGCGGTAGAGCCCGGTGTCGAGACCGCCATTGTCGCCGCACCGACGACACCGGTCGTCGCGGTCGGTGCTCCGCCGATCCCGGCAAGTCCTCGCGATCTCAAGACGTTAGTGGCGCGCCAGGGCGTTCCGGTTCCGAGCGCGGTGGCCCACGAACCGCCGCGCATGGCGATCGCCGACGACAGCCCCGCCCGCGTCCAACCGGCGCCGCTGCTGCACCGAGCGGCCTATGCGCCCACTGCCGCCGCCGCTGCGGCGATCGCCGGGGCGCCAGGAGCGATCGATCGCGGACCGCTCTTTCGTTCGATTCTCGAGGTATCCAACGGCACCGGCCGCCGCCATCAGGCGGCACGGATGGGCGCATGGTTGAAGACCAACGGGGTGTCGGCGGTCCGACTGACCAACGCCGAAAGCTTCACGAATCGACGTAGCGTGATCTACTATCGCGAGGGGCATCGAGAACTCGCCTTTGCCCTGCTGGCGGTTCTGCCGCGCGAGGTGGCGATCGAGCCCGCGGTTGACGAACAGCGTCAGCCGCTGCGGCTCAAACTCGGAGCGGACATGCTTGAATTCGACGCCCAGCTGATTGCGCGCCTCAACGGCGAACGCTGGAGTTGATACGCAGCATGGCGCGCTCCGGTCCGATCTCGGCGCTGTTGGGGCGTTGGCTCGCGGTCCTGTCGCTTTGCGTTCTTGCAGCGTGCGTGAATCCGGAAGTCGAAAAGCTGCAACACGCGCCGCTCGCCGGCAGCACCATCTTCCAGGTCAGCGGGCTCGACGCCAATTTGGTGCAAGGCGAACAGGCGCTCGAGGACGGCCTCTATGAGGAGGCCCTCGTCTTGTTCACCCGCGTCCTCGACGTGCAGCCGACCAGTCGCCGCGCCAAGCTTGGCCTGGGCGAAGTGATGCTCGGCGTCGGCCGCTATCGCGAGGCAATGGCGCGTTTCGAGGAGGCGTCGACCGAGCCGGCGCTGCAGGCCAAGGCGCTGCAAGGCCGCGGGCTGGCGCTGCTGGCGCTGAAGAATCGTGAGCAGGCGTGCCCTGTTCTCGCCGAGACGGTGAAGGCCGACCCAAGCTTGTGGCGGTCGTGGAATGGTCTCGGCCAGTGCCACGACATGGATCAGAAGTGGAAGGAGGCGGAAGACGCCTATCGAACGGCGCTGGCGCTGAAGCCCGGCAACGCTGCGGTCCATAACAACCTTGGTTTCTCGTACCTGCTGCAGCGCAAACCGCAGGAAGCGGCGGCCGAATTCGTCATCGCCGTCAAGCAGGATCCGCAACTCGAGGTCGCCAAGGCCAACCTTCGCCTGGCGCTGGCGGCGCAGGGTCGCTACGACGAATCGCTGCTCGACGTGCCGCGCGAGGAGTATTCGCGCGCGCTCAACAACGCCGGCTTTATCGCCATGATGCGCGGCGACTACGCGGCCGCCGAGGCGTATTTGAGCCGCGCCATGGAGGCAAGCCCGGCGTTCAACGAGGTCGCCTGGCGCAACCTCAACCAGCTCGAAAAACTGAAAAAGTAGGGCGATGGTTGCCGCACTGGCGCAGCGGCGACGCCATTGGCGCGCCGCGGAGGAGGTTTGGTGACCGAGCACTTGGTCGGCGCCGCAGCCCTGGCGCTCTATTGCGGCGTACTGCTTTGGGCGGCGGTCAGCGATGCGCGCTCGTACATTATTCCCAACCGGCTGGTGTTGATCCTGATCGCCGCCTTTATCCTCGCGGCCCCGCTACTGTTACCGCTGCCGGCGATCATCCGACATGTCCTCGCCGGCCTCGGCGTGCTCGTCGTGGGATTGGCGCTCTTCCAGTTCCGCCTTCTCGGCGGCGGCGACGTCAAGCTGTTCGCGGCGGCGTCGCTGTGGGTCGGGCTCGACCTGCTGGTGCCTCAGCTTTTGCTGGTGTTTCTTGCCGGCGGCACGCTTTCGGTGATGTTGCTGCTGTTGCGCACGGCATGGGGGCAGGGACTGTTCTTGTCGTTGTTCGGGCGATGGATGGCGTTGCCGCGGCTGCTTGGCAAGGGTGAACCGGTTCCCTACGGCGTCGCGATCTGCCTCGGATCGCTGGCGCTCACGCCGGCGATGGCGATGTTTTCGAGCGTGATCTGACGGCAATCGTGGCGTAACAATAATATCACAGCGACTCACATCGGGTTGTGCGTTATCGGTGGTGACCTGGCGGTCGAATGGTACCTCTAAGTTGTTTCAGGTTCAGCGTTAATACAATCTATTACAAGGCTTTATAGTAATATTCGCCTAAATTTTATCAGTCCTGTCTAATTTAACGGATTATCAATAGAATATGCCCATGATCCATAGTCGACGTCAGGTACCTCGGGGGGATCCCGCCGCAAGGTGTGGGGCGACACCGCGAAGACCTCGAATGTCAAATCCGGCTGGGGGCGACGGAGTGATGGCCCTCCCAGCCATCGTTCGAATCGGAACTCTCAGACCAGGACCAAGAGAAGGAGCACTCG
>DATIBC010000007.1:0-10033 GCA_035457725.1 Alphaproteobacteria bacterium
GCCTTCCCCATCGACGATTTCGAGGTTCACCGCCTCCCGTTTCCGGAAATCGAGGAATTGTCGGGCACGTTCGACGCCGTGACTGCGTGGGCGGTCCTGGAGCACGTTCACGACCCCATGGCTTATTTCCGCAAGGCCGCGCAGGTCCTCGCTCCGGGCGGACTGTTCGTATTTCTTGTCACCAACTTCGCCAGCGTGTCCTCTCGCCATCTCTTTCGCGAAGACGTGCCGCGCCATCTCTATTTTTTTACCCGCTCCACCGTCGAGCGGTACCTTGAGACAGCGAACATGCGGCTGGTCGTAAGTCGCAGCGACGATTCGATCTTCGAAATGCGGCCACTCGGCTGGCTCAGGTATTTCGTGCGCCGCGCGTTCGGTCGACCGCCCATGCGTTTCGAGGACACGGCGGAGACGCGCATCGAATATTTTCGCCGCAAGAGTTTGCGTGGCGGGGTGAAGGACAGTCTTCGATTCGCGATCGCGAATCCGATAACGAGTTTGGACCGTCTTCTGCTCCCGGTTTATGAACGCTGGCAGATCTGGCGTCAGACCTACGGTATCGTGACCTTCGTGGCGCGCAAGCTGCCGGTTGACGGCGGCAGTCCGTTCAACGCGGCGCTGGCGAAATGAGCGACCACGCTTCCCGGCCGCCGATGGGCGCGCTCAGCGAGGCGTACCATCGCGTTTACGATTTCATTTGCGGCCAGCACCCATTTCAGCGGCCTTGGCATTTCCAGTGGCTCACGGCCCGCGGCCTCCATCGTGCATTGCGACGCGTTCTGCCGACGCTTCGCGGGGCGATCGTCGATGTCGGGTGCGGCCACCGCCCGTATCGCGGCTGGCTCGATCCCGAGGCGCGCTATGTCGGACTCGACATCGAGGACAGCCAAGCCGACCCAGACATTCTGGTCGCCGCCGGCGCGCCGTGGCCGCTCGAATCGGCGTCGGTCGACGCCATAGTGTGCACCCAGGTCATCGAGCATGTCGCCGATCTCGATCACATGCTTGGCGAAATGCGTCGCATCCTGCGCCCGGGCGGGATATTGGTCGCATCGGTCCCCTTCGCCTACAATGAACATGGCGCGCCCCATGACTATCGGCGAATTTCCGTCCATGGGGTGCGGCGTCTGCTCGCCCAGGGGTTCGAGATCGTCGAGCTTTCACCGGTCGGCGCGATCGGCAGCACGACCGGCCAGTACTTCTTGAACTGGGTGAACACCGCGCTTGGCGGCAGCCCCGGCCTCCGCCTCGTCAAGGGCCTTTTCCTGCCGATGTTCGTGGCGCTCAGCGGCGCCGTTAACGCGATCGCCGTCGGCCTGGATCGACTCGATCGTACCGCCGCGTTCTACGCCAACGTGCTGGCCGTCGCCCGCCGCGTCGAATGAAGGACGTCGCGTCCGTGGCGAAACGGCGCCGACCGACGTTTGCTTGTCGGGCAGCGTAACTTCGTATTATCTTGCGCGTACTGACACGTATGCCCTGCGGTCTCGGAAGGCCCTCGGGGCGGACTTGGATTCCGTCGCATGTCGGCCCCGGCTTTACCTCCAGCATCGGCACGCGTATCGCACGTCTACTGGGACGAGCTTTGGCGCGAAGACGCCCTTCCGGCGCCGATCGACCCGCGTCTCGGCGACATCGCCAATCACGCCAACCGGCGCTTCGATGCGCTGTTCCGCCGCTGTTTCGAAGGCCTCGGGACATCGAATGCACGACTGCTGGAGATCGGCTGCGCGCGTTCGGCATGGCTGCCGTATTTCAAGCGCGAGTTCGGCTTCGATATAGTCGGGCTCGACTATTCCGCGACCGGCTGCGCAAAAGCCGCGGAGATACTAAAGGCCGCGGGCGTTTTAGGACGAATCGTTCAGGCCGATCTCTTCGATCCGCCGGCCAAGATGAGGGGGGCATTCGACGTCGTCGTCTCGTTCGGCGTTATCGAACACTTCGACGACACGGCCTCGGCGCTCGCCGCGTGCCGCGCCTATCTCCGGCCGGGCGGCATGGCAATCACGATCATCCCCAATCTCAGCGGATTGCTGGGCGTCTTTCAGCGCCGCATCGATCAGAAAATCTACGAGATGCATCTTCCACTCGATCGCGAGCAGCTCGCGGACGCCCACCGGAGCGCCGGCTTCGAGGTTAAGTCGTGCGACTATTTCTTATCGGCCAATTGGTATGTCCTGCGTGCCCGGCGATTCGAGGGCACCTTCCTGCACCTTCCGTTTCGCGTCATCACCGGCGGCTTGTCTCGAATCATCTGGGGCCTCGAGCGCATCGGATTTCGCCTGCCGGCCAATTTTCTGACCTCACCCTATGTCGTATGCGTTGCGCGCGCCCCGGCCGCCCGCGTAAATCAGGGTAACCGCGCCGACTGACGGCCAATACGTTCGCTTCGGTCCGGGGGTAGACGGCGTTTCGGCGGCTGGCCCTGCATTCGGATAACTCGCCCCCAGTCTTGCAAGGACCCGAGTATTGTCGACCGAACCCATCCCAGAATCCGAACCGCGCTTCGAATTCGGCAGCAACTGGCGGCGCTTTTTGGAGCGCCTGACGCCCGATCGCATCGTCCAGGCGGAGGAGTCGGTTCGGCGCATTCTCGGCGTCGCCAGCCTAGAGGGATGTCGCTTCATCGACGTCGGCTCGGGCAGCGGCTTGTTCAGCCTGGCCGCGCGCCGACTTGGCGCCGAGGTCGTGTCGTTCGATTTTGACCCGGATTCCGTCGCATGCGCGATGGAGCTTCGTCGCCGCCAGATGCCCGGCGACGCGCGGTGGCGCATCGAGAAAGGCTCGATTCTCGACGCCGAGTATCTGAGCCGCCTTGGGACGTACGATGTCGTGTATTCCTGGGGCGTGCTCCATCACACGGGCGCCCTGTGGCGCGCGCTCGAGAACGTCGCGCGACTCGTGCGTCCGGACGGTACGCTGGCGCTTTCGATCTACAACGACCAAGGCCGTCAGTCCCGCTGGTGGACGCGGATCAAGCGCGCCTATAACCGGATTCCGCCGTGGACACGCTGGCTGCTACTGATCCCGTCGTTCGGCCTCTTGTGGGGTCCGACAATTCTGCGCGACACCATTCGTGGCAATCCCCTCAAATCGTGGCGCGGCTACACCGGCGGACGAGGAATGTCGGCGTGGACCGATCTGGTCGACTGGGTCGGCGGATGGCCATTCGAGGTCGCCAAGCCGGAGCAAGTTTTTGAGTTTTTCCGCGCGCGTGGTTTTACGCTCGTTTACCTGTCGACCTGCGGCGGCGGTCTCGGCTGCAACGAGTTCGCTTTCCGCGCTCCGCCAGCGGTGCAATGAAGATTCTGTTCGTGACGCGAACGCTGTCGGGGGGCGGCGGCGAACGACAACTTTGGAGCCTGGCGACGGGACTTGCTCGCCTAGGCGTATCCGTCGTTATCGCCAGGTTCTATGAAAGCACGAGCGATCCGCCGGCGTTATCCGGACTTCGCCTCGTTGGCGGCGCCAAGCGTGGTCGATGGGACTTCGCGCGATTTCTCGCCGGCAACATCGCGCTGCTGCGCCGCGAGCGCCCTGATATCGTGCACGGCTACCTGCCGGCGGCAAATTGTATCGCCGCGTCGCTCAAACCCTTCCTGCCTGGCGTAAAGGTGGTATTCGGCCTCCGTGCGTCCGACGTCGATCTCGCCCGGTATGACGCGTTGTCGAGAGCGGCGTATCGCGTCGAGCGGTGGCTTGCCGGCGCCGCGGACATGATCATCTGTAACTCCGAGGCAGGACGCGTTCATGCGCTTGCTCTAGGCTATCCGGCGCGATTGATGGTCGTCATCGACAACGGGTTCGACACCGAGCGATTCCGCTTCGACGAGGCGGCGCGTCGATCGGTGCGGGCCGAGTGGGGGGTTCGCGACGATGAGTTCCTGATTGGCATCGTTGGCCGTCTCGACCCGATGAAAGATCATGCCAACTTTCTCGATGCGTTCAATCGGGTCGCGGAGCTGCGTGATAACGCCCGTGCCGTTGTCGTCGGCGACGGGCCGCGGCGGCTCCGCGACGAGCTGTACGGGCGCGCGGAGCGGCTTGGCGTGTTGAGCCGCGTCGTTTGGTCGCCCGGGCGAACCGATGTCGAAGGCGTCTATTCCGCGCTCGATTGCTTGTGTCTCGCGTCTGCCTATGGCGAGGGGATGCCGAACGTCATCGGTGAAGCGATGGCCTGCGGCACGCCAGTCGCCGCCACCGATGTCGGCGATGCGGCCCGCCTTGTCGGTGGATTGGGAGAGATCGTGCCGCCCCGCGATAGCGCCGCGCTTGCCGCCGCCATTATTCGCTTGATGAACCTCGACGATCGGGCGCGCGCCGAACGCATCACCGCGGCGCGCCGGAGGATCGTCGACGAGTTCTCGGTCACCCGCATGGTCGACCGAACGTTTGCCGCCCTCGACGCCTTGGCGCGAACGGGATAGAAGATGGCGTGTCTCGCGAAACCAAGACAAGCTAGGGCGCATGTGCGGCATAAGCGGCATCGTCGATCGTAACGCCGGAACGGCTCACGAAACTTTGCTCGCGCATGTCCGGGCGATGTCCGACTCGCTCAAGCATCGAGGCCCCGACGCCGGCGACGAGTGGATTGAGGCCGAAAGCGGGATTGCGTTCGGACACAGGCGCCTATCGATCATCGATCTTTCGCCGGGCGGGGCGCAGCCGATGACGTCCGCCGATGGGCGGTGGGTGATTTCCTACAATGGCGAGGTGTTCAATTATCTTGAGCTTCGCTCCGAGCTCGAGGCGGCCGGGTGTCGTTTCCGCGGCGCCTCCGACACCGAGGTTATCCTCGAAGGCTGCGCGCGCTGGGGCGTCATGGCGACGATGCGGCGGCTGATTGGCATGTTCGTGATCTCGCTTTGGGATCGCCGCACGCGCGCGCTCTTTCTCGTCCGCGATCGCCTGGGAATCAAGCCGCTGTATTACGGCGAGTTCGATCGCATGCTCATCTTCGGCTCGGAGCTCAAGGCGTTGCGCGCCCACCCTGGCTGGACGCCGACGATCGATCGCGACGCATTGGCGGCGTATTTCCGGCACAATTACATTCCACAGCCGCGGTCCATCTATCGCGAGATCCGCAAACTCCCGCCCGGCCATGTCTTGACGCTCGAGCCGGGAAAGCCGGCCACGCTCACGCCGTTCTGGAGCATGCGTGACGTCGCCGTCAAAGGAATCGCCGAGGCGCGGCGCTCCAAGCTTTCCGATGCTGAAGCGATTGAACAACTCGACACGCTGCTGCGCGACGCGGTGCGTAGACGGATGATCGCCGACGTTCCGCTGGGCGCTTTTCTATCCGGCGGAATCGATTCGTCGACGGTCGTGGCGCTGATGCAGGCGCAAAGCAATCGACCGGTACGCACCTTCACGATCGGATTTCACGAAGCCGATTACAACGAAGCGCAACATGCCAAGGCAATCGCGCGCCATCTCGGCACGGATCATACCGAGCTTTACGTCGATCCCCGGCACGCGCTCGACATCATCCCCGGGCTCTCCGATTGGTACGACGAGCCGTTCGCCGATTCTTCGCAGATTCCGACGTACCTCGTCTCCGAAATGACGCGCCGGTACGTGACGGTGGCGCTGTCCGGCGACGGCGGCGACGAGGTTTTTGCCGGCTACAATCGTTATTTCTGGGCCGACATGATGAGCGGGCGGATGGGATTCCTACCGCGGGCGGTTCGCCTCGCCGGCGCCACCGCGATACGCCGCCTGTCGCCAGCGGCGTGGAACCGCATGTTTTCGATCGTGCCGCAACGGCTGCGCCCGCGCCAGCCTGGCGAGAAAATACACAAACTGGCCGACATCCTGGTGCGCGAGGATCCGGACATAATCTATCGCCAGATCGTCAGTCATTGGCTGGATCCGGCGACGGTCGTCCAAGGGGCGATTGAACCGAAAGGCATCCTTTGGGATGACGGCGTGTCGAGCGACGTCCCGCAATTCCTGGCCCGCATGCAGTTCCTCGATACGATGACATATCTGCCCGATGACATCCTGACGAAAGTCGATCGCGCGACGATGGCGGTAAGCCTCGAAGGGCGCGTGCCGCTGTTGGATCATCGGGTGGTGGAGTTCGCTTGGCGCCTGCCGTCGAAGTTCAAGGTCCGCGCCGGCGTCGGCAAATGGATCTTGCGCCGGATACTCGATCGCTACGTTCCGGCCGACTTGTATGAGCGGCCCAAGATGGGGTTCGGCGTGCCGATCGATGCGTGGCTGCGCGGGCCATTGCGCGACTGGGCGGAGGATCTGCTGTCGCCGAGCGCCCTCGCCGCTGACGGCATGCTCGCGCCGGGACCGATCCGTGCGCTATGGCAGGAACATCTTTCCGGGGCACAGAACTGGCAATACCGGTTATGGGTCGTCTTGATGTTCCAAGCGTGGCGCCGGAGATGGCCGACGTAAGCCGGTCGCGCCGTGTCCGGCGACGTCGGCGTTCTAATACACGCCGCCGCCGTCGTCCGAAATGGAATCGAAGTCCAAGCCACGGAAGTCGCTCCGAATGAGACGATCATAAAGCATGTCGACGCGGACCGGACGGTCGATCGCGCGGCCGGCGAGACCAGGAATCTTGACGGCGAAGAAAGCCCCGCGCCAATCGCGCTCATAGGCGTGATCGTCGTATTCTTGATCGGAGAGTGCGGCGCGGTTTTCGATGCTGATGCGAGAACCGTGGTCGGAGTGAACCATGATGATTGCGTCGCGCAACGCGGAGTTCGCGCGAATCGCGGCATCGAGACGCCGAATGTCGCGGGCGGCGCATTCGGCCTGCTCGATGTGTAGCCCATACCGCAGGAACCGACTGCTCGCCGTATCGGGTTGGCCGATCCGATCGGAGATTCTTGTCCGCCACTCCGGCGTCGGTCGGGCCTCGCAGGTCGCGTCGAAGACATACGGGTAGTGCGGAAAGAATACGTGGGCGAAATAGTAGGTGCCTCGATCACCGCAGCAGGACAAGCGGTCGGCGAGGCCGGTCAGCGCGGCGCGCGAAACGATCGGATGCGTCCGTCGAGTCGGCTCGCTGCGCCTCCAAAGCGACTGACCAATGTCGGTTCGCGCGAAGAGCCATTCGATCGCCCTTGACTTGGCGCGGAGCCTGAACCATGCCAAGGCCTTGGACGCCGCGATGGTGACCCGGTCGACGGCGGAAAACTTGAACTGCGTGATGCTCGGCACCGCGACGTCGGAATCGAGCGATTCCCATCGGACGATTCCTTGCTGGCTCAGTACCGCCGGGCCGTAGGATATATAGTCGAAGTACGTGAGATCGACGGCGCGTTCGGCCTTGATGCGGCTCAGAGCATCCGACTCCGTAATCACCCATCGATTGATCTCGCGAAGGAGATCTAAAACAGTCGTCGGATCGGCGATGCCAGGATTCATGATCCGCGCGAGCGACAAATGCGAGTACTTGTCGAGCGTGTATGCGCGCCGAAACACGATGAATCCCGCCTCGACATACAGCTCCTCCAATCGACCGCGGTGCTCCGCGAACTCATCCGGAATCGCGGCGATGCCGGTGTGCTCGTCGACGACCAAGTGGACGACCGATGGTGCGTTGCCGCGCGCCGCAGGCCGCTCGCCCGAGTCGCGCACGAGATCGGGCGCCGAAAAAGCCGCTGCGGCGATCTGGACCGCGCCGACGATTCCGAGCACACCAAGGGCGTTCGGGAAGTTTACGAGCGTGATCGCTGCGACGGCGATACCGAAAACCGCGAATGCGGCCATGCCCCAGTAGGTTTCCGTGATCAATCCGGAGTAGTACGCACCACAGACCGCTGCCGTCAGAGCCAGCAGTAGAACGACGCCCAGCGGCCGCAGGGCAGCCAAGGACCAGCAGGCGACGGCCATCAGCAGCGAAATCGCTGCGCCAATCAGGTACTCGATCGACGCCGGCGGATACCCTGAAAAAGAAAGCACCGGCAGGAACAACGATGCCGCTGCGGCCCACCATAAGGCGAGTTCAAGGATGGTCATCCTCGGGGCATGGCTCGGCCGCGGTATTCGGTCGGGCATTTCGGGCATTGTGTCCACTATGGTTGCCCTTCGACAGCCTACCCGACCCAGCGTGCCTTCGACGCCGTGTCCGATCTCGCGCAAGCAATACCGTTTCGATCTCTAGGCGAACGACTCGCCGTCGGCCGCGGCTACTTCGAACTTCTAGGGACCGTCTTGAGCATGCATGATGCGATTTACAGCAGCTGAAAGCGTCGGGCAAGATCGCCATGAATACATCGTTCTCGACGCCTCTGCCGACAAGCGATACAAGACGGCCTGTATTGGGCGAATCGAGCGCCATGGTTCGTGTACCTTGCCTCTGGTGTCACTGAACGCCACGTGCCGGCCGACTTGTATGAGCGGCCCGAGACGGGATTCGGCGTGCCGATCGTCGCGTGGCCGCGCGGACCATTGCGCGACCGGGCGGAGAATCCGCTATCGCCGAGCGCCCTCGCCGCGGACTACATTCGCGCGGCAGGGCCGATCCGCAGGCTTTGGCAGGAGCATCTTTCCGGGGCGCAGAACTGGCAACATCGGTTGTGGGTCGTCTTGATGCTCCAAGCATGGCGCCGGCGATGGCCGAGGTAAGCCGTCCGATTCGAGTGCTGCATGTCATCAGCGATCTATTCGTCGGCGGCGCCGAGACCCAGCTTACGAATTTAGCCCGTCGAGGCGATGCGTACGGAATCGAGCATCGCGTGATCAGTTTATTGCCCAATGGGGCGCACACTGCGGCGCTACTGGCCGATGGAGTACCGACTACCGAATTAGCCTTTAAGCCGACCTGGCGGGCGCCGCGCGAGATGGTACGCCTCGCCGCGCGGATCCGCCGCCAGTCGCCGGACGTAGTTCAGGGGTGGATGTACCATGGCGACCTCGCCGCACTGATCGGCTTGACGCTCTCGGGTCGCCGCCGAGTGCGACTCGTCTGGGGGCTGCGTTGCACGGATATGTCGACCGCCGACTACGGACCAGGCTTGCGCGCGACGATCGCGGTGTGCGCGCGGCTGTCCCACCGACCCGACGTCATCGTCGCCAACGCGCGCTCCGGCCTCGACGCCCATCTTCGGATCGGCTATCGGCCACGCCAAGCGGTCGTTATCGCTAACGGGATCGATATCGAGCGATTCCGTCCCGATCCTCAGGCGCGTCGTGACGTCCGTCGCGAATTCGAGCTCGCGGACGATACGCCGGTAGTCGCCTGGGTCGCGCGTATCGACCCGATCAAGGACCATGCGACGCTTCTGGCTGCGTTGACTGATCTACCCCAGTTCGTTGTGCTCGCCATTGGCTCCGGGACGGAAAAACTCGACGCGCCGCGCAATTTTCGCGGCCTTGGCCCGCGCGACGATGTGCCGAGGCTGCTCGCGGCTTGCGATGCGATCGTGTCCACGTCGCTCAGCGAGGGCTTCTCCAACGTTCTCGCAGAAGGCATGGCGTGCGGCTTGCCACCGATCGCCACGGACGTCGGCGACTCGGCTTACCTGATGGGCGAGTGCGCGATACTGATCGCCCCGCGCAAGCCGGCCGCGCTCGTCGCGGCGCTTCGCGCGCTGTTCGCCGCGCCGGCCTCTGAACGCGCCGCCCGTGGCCGGCGCGCGCGTGCGCGCATCGTCGAGAATTTCGGCATCGCCCAGGCCGCAAGCCGTTACAGCGATCTCTATCGCGCGCTTGTAGCGGGCGAGCCCGTCGCGATGGCCGATCGATGAAAATCTGCCAGCTCTGCGCCGTCGATTTCACCCTCTATCACTTCCTGCTGCCGTTGATGCGCGGCTTGCGCAAGGAGGGCCATGAGGTCGTAGCGATGTGCGCCGACGGCGCGTTGATCGAAGAGGTGCGCCGCGAGGGGTTCCGCGTCGAGACCGTGCCCCTGGTGCGCGGCTACGACCCGCGCGACCATTGGCGCGCCTTCCGCCGCCTGGTCCGAGCCTTTCGCGCCGAACGCTTCGATCTCGTCCACGTCCATACGCCGGTGGCGGCGCTCATCGGACGATTCGCCGCGGCGGCGACAGGTGTGCCACGCGTCGTC
>DATIBC010000008.1:0-135807 GCA_035457725.1 Alphaproteobacteria bacterium
AAAAGCGGTCTCACGCACGGCGCCACATGGCATGCCGCCGGACTGGTCGGCCAGCTGCGCAGCAAGCGCAACCTCACGCGACTGATGCAGTACAGCGCGCAACTCTACGGGCGGCTCGACGCCGAGGCCGGCCATGCGACCGACTGGCGGCCGGCCGGCAGCCTGCGTCTCGCCTCCTCGCCCGAGCGATGGAGCGAACTCAAGCGATCCGTCACCACCGCGCGCAGCTTTGGTTTCGAAATTCACGCGCTATCGCCTGGGGAGGCGAAGAACAAGTTCCCGCTGATCAGCCTCGACGGCGTGGTCGGAGCGGTGTTTGTTCCCGGTGACGGCTACATCGACCCGAGCGGGCTGACCATGGCGCTGGCCAAGGCGGCGCGGGCGGGCGGGGTCAAGATACACGAAGGTGCCCGTGTCGTCGGAATCGAAGTCGACGGCCGCCGCGCGACGCGAGTACTCACCGATCGAGGCGTGATCGCCTGCGAGATCGTCGTCAACGCCGCGGGGATGTGGGCCGATCGGATCGGCGCCATGGCCGGCGTGCGCGTGCCTGCGCTGGCCGTCGAGCATCAATACATGGTGACGGAAAAGTCGGCCGAGCTCCCGCCGGGACTGCCGACGTTGCGCGATCCCGATCGCGCGTTTTATCTCAAGCCGGACGTCGGCGCGTTGGTGATCGGCGGCTGGGAGCCCAACACGGTTCCCTTCGGCGGACGCGACGGCGTCCCGTTCGAGTTCGGGCGCGAGCTGCTGGCGTCCAACTTCGAGCGCTTCGAGCAGATCGCCTTGCCGGCGGCGGAGCGTATTCCGATTCTCGAGCGCCTCGGCGTGCGCGAACTGATCAACGGTCCGATTCCGATCTCACCCGATGGCGAACCGATTCTCGGACCGGCGCCGGAGCTCGATAATTTTTACGTCGCTTGTGGCTTCACCTCGGGAATCGCGGCGGCGGGCGGCGCCGGCCGGGCGATCGCCGAGTGGATCGTCCACGGCGAGCCCGAACTGGATCTCTGGGCCTTCGATGTCCGCCGATTCGGCCATCATCACATGAGCCGCCGCTACCGCAACGAGCGCGCCGTCGAAAGCTATTGGCGATACTACCGTATTCACTGGCCGGTCGAGGAGATGGCGTTGGGTCGCGGCGGCCGGCGCAGTCCGCTTTATCCGCTGCTCGCCGCCAAGCGCGCCGTGTTCGGTTCGCGCTTCGGCTGGGAGCGGCCGAACTGGTTCGCGTCGGCGGGAATGGAACCACGCGACGAGCCGGCCTTCGAAGGGCGGCCGAACTGGTTCGACTCGGTCGGGCGCGAGCACAAGGCGATCCGCGAACGGGTCGCCCTGATCGACCAAAGCTCGTTCTCAAAATTCGAGGTGAACGGCCCCGGCGCGTTCCGCGCATTGCAGCGGATCGCGGCGAACGACCTCGACAAGCAGTCGGGAACGGCGACGTACACGCAGCTCTGTAACGCCCGTGGCGGGATCGAAGCCGATCTAACGATCACACGTTTGGCCGAGGATCGCTTCTATGTCGTCACCGGTAGCGGGTTCGGCGTGCGCGATGCAAACTGGATCGAGCGCCACCTGCCGCGCGACGGATCGGTCGTCATGCGCGACGTCACCTCGGCGCGCGCGGTGATCAACCTCGGCGGGCCGTTGGCGCGAAAGGTGCTGGAAAAGGCGTGCGACGACGACGTGAGTCATGCCGCATTTCCCTTTCTCGCCGCGCGCGAGATTCGCGTCGGCTACGCGCCAGTCTTGGCGATCCGCATTACCTATGTCGGGGAGCTGGGATGGGAACTTCACGTGCCGGCCGAGTATGCTGCCCACGCATACGAGCGGCTATGGGAGGCGGGCGAGGAATTCGGGATCATCGACGCAGGCTATAGGGCCATCGAAACATGCCGGCTTGAAAAGCGCTATCTCTACTGGGGCGCCGACATCACGCCTGACTACACACCTTATGAGGCGGGGCTTGGCTTCTGCGTCGCGCTCGATAAGGGAGAATTCATCGGCCGCGATGCGCTGGCGCGCGCCAAGGCGGAGGGGCCACAGCGCAAGTTATGCATTTTCCTTCTCGACGAGCCGGCGGCGGTCTATGGCGGCGAGGCCATCATGCGCGGCGGCAAGGTCCTGGGCGTGACGACGAGCGGGGGCTTTGGACACACCGTCGGGCGCAGCATCGTCTATGGCTATATCCCCGCCGAGGACGCCAGTCACACGGACTACGAAATCGAGGCGTTCTGCCGAAGCGTCTCCGCGACACGCATCACCAAGCCGCCCTACGATCCAGAGCGCAAGCGTATCCTCTGCTAACGCAGGGTCCGGCGATTGGACGATCTCGAGAAATTGGAGTATGCCGTGGCCGCCGGCGCCAGGGCCGGCTGACTCAGGCCGGATTAGCTCAGCGGTAGAGCAGCGGTTTTGTAAACCGAAGGTCGGGGGTTCGATCCCCTCATCCGGCACCAGGCCCATCGCCCGACCCCGTCGATTTCACCGATCAGCGGCGGATTGGATCGCGTCGTACCTCCGTCCATATTGTTGTTTTATTTAACTTTACCGTGATAGTGTGGCCGCCAGAAAATCAGGGCAAAAACTTTCAATAATTGGTCGGCGGGCGGCGATCACCAGTGAATTTCGAACAGCTCCTCGCCGACTATGGCGCATTTCTTTACGCGCTCATCTTTGTCTGGACCTTCTTCGAAGGCGAAACGTTCGTCATCTTCGCCGGTTTTGCGGCGCACCAAGGCGTGCTCGATTGGTTGGCGGTCTTTCTCTGCGCCTGGTTCGGAAGCTTCACGGGCGACCAGTGCTATTTTTGGATCGGCCGGCGCTACGGTCAGACGCTCTTGCTGCGTTTCCCGCGTTGGCGACCCGGCGTCGAACTGGCCCTGGAGGCGCTGCGCCGCTACGACACCTGGTTTATTTTATCGTTTCGTTTCATTTACGGCGTTCGAAATTTCGCTTCGTTCTCGATGGGAATGAGTGGCGTCCCGCGGCTCCGATTCATGGCGCTCAATTTCGTCGCCGCGTTCGTCTGGGCGTTGAGTTTCGCCGGTTTCGGCTACGTGTTCGGAGAGGCTTTGGAGGCGGTGCTTGGCGACGTGGCGTTGGCCTTCGGCCTCGCCATGCTGTGCCTCTTCGCCATTTCCCTCGGCGCATTCGTGATGGCGCACAAACGGCGGATGCGTCGCCATGCCATCGAGCACGCGCGGCTCGCCTCGCTCGCCGCTAGCAACGGCTCGCCGCCCCCGATACCCGTCCGCTCGGGCGACTGATCAGCCGCGCTTGCGGATGTCGATGATCAGTACGCCGGCGTCGTTGCGCCAGCCGATGAACTCGTGGCCGGTGGTGGCGCAAAACGCTTCGAAGTCCTTGACCGCGCCCGGATCCGTCGCCAGTACCTGCAGCGTGGCGCCTTGCGGCACGTCCCGTATCGCCTTCTTCGCCTTGAGGACCGGCAGCGGACAATTCAGGCCCTTGGTGTCGAGAACGATTATCGTCATGGCGCGCCACGTCCGGGCGATTGGAAAGGGCGGGGAGCTTATCGCTGGCTCCGCCGCGCCGACAAGCCTTACAATTCACGCCACGGTTCACCGCTCGCGGTCATGACATGTCGGTCAATGCGCTTACGGCGCTATTCGGTTTCGCAATCGGTCTGGTTTTCGGCGCGGCGGCGCAACGCACCAATTTTTGCACCATGGGCGCGGTCTCCGATCTCGTGCTCATGGGCGACAGCCGGCGGATGCGCGCCTGGCTGTTGGCCATAGCGGTCGCCATACTCGGCAGCGCAGCCCTTCACCTGGCGGGCGCGGTCGATCTCGGAAAGTCGATCTATCTGACGGCGAATTTCGGCTGGCTTGGCGCGGTCGTCGGCGGGCTGATGTTCGGATTCGGCATGGTCTTGGCGGGCGGTTGCGGCAGCCGCACGCTGGTACGGCTCGGCGCCGGCAATCTCAAGGCGCTGGTCGTCATACTCGTGCTCGGCGTCGCCGCCTATATGACGTTGCGCGGCCTTATCGCGGTCGTGCGGGTCGGCGTGATCGAGCCGACCAACATCGACCTGCGCGGCTGGGGCCTCGCCTCGCAAGGGCTACCCGAGGCGATCGCTTCCATGTCCGATATCGAGCCGACGATCGTTCGCGCCATCGTGGCGCTCGGCGCCGGCGGCGGCCTCTTTGCCTTTGCGCTCGCCGACCCCAAGTTTCGCGCCGCTCGCGCGCAAGCGTTGGGCGCAGCGGCGATCGGGGCGACCATCCCGGCCGGATGGCTCGCAACCGGGGTCCTCGGCGCCGACGATTTCGAGCCTGCGCCGCTCGCATCGCTCACCTTCGTCGCACCGGTCGGCGACAGTCTCGTTTACCTGATGACCTTCAGCGGCGCCTCGATCACGTTCGGTATCGGCGCGGTCGGCGGCGTTATCGCCGGAGCGGCGGTCGCCGCCGTGGCCAGCGGTACGTATCGCCTCGAATCCTTCACCGACGCACGCGACATGCTACGTCATCTCGCGGGCGGCGCGGCGATGGGCGTCGGCGGCGTTTTGGCGCTCGGCTGCACGATCGGCCAAGGGATCACCGGATTGTCGACCTTGGCGCTCGGCTCGTTGATCGCCTTCGTCTCGATCGTCGGCGGCGCGGTCTATGCTCTCAAATATCTCGAGGAAGGCACCCTGCTCGGCGCGCTTAGAGCGCTCGCGGCGCGGACATAGGCGCCATCGGCGAATCGATCTTACCGACGGAGCGATCGTGGACACACCAACCGACGTATTGGCCAAATTATACCCGGTGTCGATCAAAGGGGTCGTGATCATCGACGATCGCGTCGTTTTGTTGCGCAATAGTCGCGAAGAATGGGAGCTACCGGGCGGCAAGCTCGACCCTGGTGAACAGCCCGTGGCTTGCTGCAAGCGGGAGATCGCTGAGGAGTTGGGGCTTGACGTACGCGTCGGGCCGATCATCGATTGCTGGGTCTATACGATCGCGCCCGCGGTTGACGTTCTGATCGTTTCATACGCCTGCTTCGTAGCGGCTGGGGCGGCCATTCGGCTGAGCGACGAGCATCGCGAATTCGGCTTGTTCACACCCGATCAACTCGCCAAGCTTGACATCCCGGAAGGCTACCGGGAGACGATCGCTAGCTGGCTCGCGCGGCGGGGTCGCGACTCGCTCGTCGACGCCCCGCATTGAAAATTCGTCAATCGCCGACTAGGTTGAGCTCGGGCGCCACCGACATGCAACGTCTTCGAAACAGTGTCCCGATCAGCCGTCGCGCCATTCTCGCCGGTATGGCATTGATCGCCGCGGCGCTGGCGCCCTGGCGCGCCGTCGCGCAGGTGTCATCGCCGCCAGGCACGCACATGCAGGTTCTGGCGCGGCTCGTCGGCGGACGCACCGCCAAGCCGGGCCGTGTGCGCGTGCTGCTGGCCGATGTGGTCGACAACGGCAACTCGGCGCCGTTGACCGTGAGCGTGGAGAGCCCGATGAGCGACAAGGATCGCTGCACCGCGATCCATGTCGTCGCCGACGGCAATCCCAACCCCGAAGTGTTTTCGGCGCGGTTCGGTCACAGCGTCGGCAAGGCCGAGGTGCAGACACGAATTCGGTTGGCACGCAGCCAAAGCGTGATCGCCTATGCCGAGATGAGCGACGGCACCGTTTGGTCGGGACGCGCGCAAACGGTCGTCACCGTCGGCGGCTGCGGGAGTTGAGCGCCATGTCCGAAGTTCGACTGCGCGTGCCGCCGAACGCTCGAAGAGGCGAGATCGTCGAAATCAAGACTCTCGTTTCGCATGACATGGAATCGGGCCAGCGACGCGACGACGCCGGCAAGCTCATCGCGCGCAAAATCATCAACAAGTTCGTCTGCACGTTCGAGGGCGAGGAAGTGCTCAGCGCCGATTGGGCGGCGGCGATTGCGGCCAACCCCTACTTCGCCTTTCATGTCCGGGCGAGCCGGTCGGGAACGTTCGAGTTCGCATGGACCGACGACGATGGAACGGTCACCCGCCAGCGCGCCTCGATCATGGTGTCGTAAGACGCAGTCGAAACCAATACCGCTTTGAACTTTTCGTCGAGTTGCCGCAGAATTCGCCGACCAAAAACGTCAAAACGAACCAACCGGCAGGGAGACAGACAATGCGTGTCAGGCAAGTCGGGCGCTCCGTGACGGCGGGGGCGCTGGGGCTGATTGCGGGTTTTGGCATGGCAGCACCAGCCGAGGCGCAAAACGCCAATCCGCAGCTTCTCACCATCACCTGCGCCGGCTGTCACGGACCGGGCGGCCACAGCCCCGGAACCATCCCGTCGATTTTCGGCCGCACGTCGGAGTCGATCGCCGAAACGCTGCGCGCTTTTCGCGATGACCGCCGCCCGGCGACGGTGATGAACCGCATCGCCAAGGGCTACTCCGATACCGAGATCGACGGCGTCGCGCGCGAGATCTCGGGCAATTGGAAGTGAGGGGACCGCCATGAACAAGCTCTCGCGCCGCGGCTTCACCCGGTTCGCCGGCGCGGCCGTCGCGACCTCCGCGCTCGGCCTCCATGCTTGCGCGCAGATGCAGCCGGCCAAGGCGCGCGTCGTCGTCATCGGCGGCGGTTTCGGCGGCGCCACTGCCGCGCGCTACATCCGCCAGCTCGATCCCGCCGTCGAGGTGACGCTGATCGAGCCAAACCGCGTGTTCCACACCTGCCCATTCAGCAACTACGTGCTAGCCGGCTTCAAGCGGATGGAAGACATCGCGCACAACTATCGCGCGCTCACCGAGAAGCACGGCGCGCGCGTCGTTCACGACACCGTGGAGGCGATCGATCCAGCCCAGCGCACGGTGCGCCTCGCCTCGGGTGGCAGCCTCGCTTACGACAAGCTGATCGTTTCGCCCGGCATCGATTTCCGTTTCGGCGCCATCGAGGGCCATACCGAGGCGTCGACCGAAACCATGCCGCACGCCTGGAAGGCGGGGCCGCAGACCATGCTGCTGCGCCGCCAGCTCGAGGCGATGCCCGATGGCGGCGTGGTGATCATGGTCGCCCCGCCCAACCCCTTCCGCTGCCCGCCCGGTCCCTACGAAAGGGCGGCGATGATCGGGCACTACCTCAAGAACAACAAGCCACGCTCGAAAATCCTGATCCTCGACGCCAAGGACATGTTTTCGAAGCAGGGTCTTTTCCAGGACGGGTGGAAGGCGGTTTACGGCGACATGATCGAGTGGGTTCCGCTCAGCAAGGACGGCAAGGTGACGCGCGCCGTTCCCGCCGAAATGACGGTGGTCAGCGAATTCGGCCAGCGCCACCGGGGCGCGGTGATCAACCTCATCCCGGCGCAGTGGTCGGGCGCCGTCGCGCGCGGCGCCGGGCTTGCCAATCAAACCGGCTGGTGCCCGGTCGATCCGACGACATTCGAATCAACGGTCCACAAGAACGTCCATGTCATCGGCGATGCATGCATCGCGGGCGCGATGCCTAAATCGGGATTCGCCGCCAATAGCCAAGGCAAGGTCGCGGCGCTCGCCGTGGTCAACTCGGTCAACGGCCGGCCGATGGCCGCGCCGACCTATGTCAACACCTGCTATAGCTTGGTCGCTCCCGATTACGGCATCTCGGTCGCCGACGTCTATCGCGTCACGCCCACCGGAATCGTCGCCACGCCGAATGCCGGCGGCGTCAGCCCGCGCAACGCCGACCGCGCTTTCCGTGCCAACGAGGCGCGCTACGCCGAGGGCTGGTACGCGGCAATGTCGGCGGAGATCTGGGACGCTTAGGCCTCGTGTCGAGCTCGCCCATGCCGGCCGCCAGCGACCAGCTCGTCTTTTACGGCCACCCGCGCTCGGGCAACGCCTACAAGGTGGCGCTGATGCTGGCGCTGACCGGAGCGCCGCATCGATTCGAGCTGGTCGATCTCAACGCCGGCAAGCAGCATACGCCCGAGCACCTGAAGATAAGCCGTTTCAGCCAAGTCCCGGCGCTCGTCCATGGCGAGATCAAGATCGCCCAGTCGAACGCGATTCTCCTTTATCTCGCCGAGCTGACGGGAAAGTTTGCCGCCTCCGGCACCGCCCAGAAATATGCCGTGCTTGAATGGATGATGTGGGAGCAGGACGTGCTTTTCACCGGCGTTGGCCGCACGCGTTTTCTCACCAAGGTGGTCAAGGGCGATCCCGGCGCCATCGCCTTTCTTCGCAAGCTTGGCGAGCGCGGATTGGGTGTTCTCGAAACGCGGTTGGGCGAGAGTCCCTATCTTGCCGGCGCCGCCCCGACCGTGGCGGACATCGCCGTATACAGCTACGCGCGGCTCGCCGAGGAGGCCGGATACGACCTCGGCGGACAACCCAAGATTCTCGCTTGGCGCAAATCGATCGAGGCGCTGCCAGGCTGGGCTCCGCCGGCGACTCTCATGCCGATAGCATAGAGGCGCCGGCGGTCCGAGCCGTTCATTCGCCCACTTCACCGCAATGTGATTTCTCGGCGAGGCGTCACAGCCTTACGTGGTTGCGTGCGCGGAAATCACCGCCAAAACGGGCAACACCGCTCGCCAGCGGTTGCGCCCAGGAGGAGGCCCCAGACGATGACCACCATGACGGCGCGCCGGCGACCAATCTCGCTAATCGCCCAACTCTACGGCATGGCCGCGGCCGCGTTTCTATTCGTCGGCGCGCCCGCCGCCGATGCCCAAGCGCCGCAGATGAAACGTGTGCGCGGCGTCATCGCGAAGGTCGATGGCGGGTCGATGTCGGTCAAGGCGCGCGATGGCGCCACAGTCAAGATCACGCTCGGCGACAACGTCGAAGTTCTGCTTCTGCGGCCCCACGATCCGGCGACGATCGCGCCTGGCAGTTATGTCGGTGCGGCCGCGACCCCGCAGTCGGACGGAACATGGCGGGCCATCGAGGTCACCGTGTTTCCCGACAATGCACGGAACATCGCCGCCGAGGGACAATTCCCGTGGGACCTAACGCCCGACAGCACGATGACCAATGCGAGCGTGAGCGCGGTGGTCACCGGCGGATCGGGGCGCGACCTCACGCTTTCGGTCAAGGGCCAGCCGGTCAAGATGGCCGTTCCGAACGGCACACCCGTGGTCACGTTTTCGATCGCCGATCGCGCGCCGCTTAAGGCCGGCGCGCACGTCTTTGCGATCACCCTGGTCGGCGCCGACGGATCGCTTGCCGCGCGGCGAATCCTGGTCGGCCAGGACGGTCTGATCCCGCCGATGTAGGATTGCCGTTAAACCGAGATCACGTGCCGACCTTCGCCAGCACGTCGGCCTTGAGGAAGCGCTCGACCAGCAGCATGAATACGATCGACGGCACCAGCAAGATGAGCGCGGTGATCGACGAGATCTGGTAGTTGCCGCCCATGCTAGCGGTGAACATCAGCAGCGGCAGCGTCGTTACCTCGGGCGCGCCGACGAAGTAGGAGCCGGTGAACTCGTCGAGCGATTCCAGGAATACGAAGATCGCGCTGGCGACGATTCCGGGCAGCGCCAGCGGTAACGTGACGCTGAAGAAGGTGCGCAATCCAGAGGCGCCCATGTTGCGCGCCGCCTCCTCGAGCTCGCGGTCCACCGCCGCGAAGGCCGCGGTCGAGATCCACACCGCGTAGACCAGGCCGTGCACGGTGTGGACCAGCACCACGCCGGCGACCGTACCGTTGAGCCCGAACTCGTAGAACACTCGCGCGACGTTTATGTAGATCGGCAGGCTGGGAAAGGCCTGCGGCAACAGGAAGGCGAGCATGATCAATGCTCGCCACGGCAGGCGTCCGCGGGCAAGCGCATAACCCGCTGGAACCGAGACGGCGAGGCAGGTCGCGACGGTCAAGAGCGCGATCCAGATGCTGACCCACAGCGACTCCATCGCCCGTCCGGTCGGACGGAACACCTGCTCCCAATACCGGAAGCCCCATTGCGAAGGTAGTTTGTTGGGGAAGAACCAGGCTTCGGCGAGCGACCACAGAACGAGATTGGCGAGCGGGCCGAAGATGGCGAAGGCGAGCAGGCCGAGCACGATCGCCCGCGGAAGCCAAGTGATTGCGGCGTTGGCGATCATTGCGCGCTCCGCTCGCGCACGCCCTGGCGCAGATAGACCCAGGCCGCCAGCCCGGTCATCAAATACGATATGAAGCCGAGCGCGTTGGCGACGCCGTAATCGCCGAAGGCGTTGATGCGGTACGCCATGTCGACGGTGAGCATGGTTGGCGAACCGCCGCTCACCATGATCGGCACCGAAAGGACGGACATCATGGTAACGAACGAAAGGATCAGGCCGACCAAGAGCGTACCGCGCACCTGCGGGACGACGATCTCGACCAGGATTCGCAACCGCGAAGCGCCGAGGTTGCGCGCCGCGTCGATCGTGCCGCGATCGAGCGCCGCCATGGCGCCAGCCACCATCAAGGTGACGAAAGGCAGCTGCTTCCAAACGAAGGTGATGATGATGCCGCGCCAATCGAGAAAACTTTGCGTCGACTCGATGTCGAGCAGGCCCAGCGAGACGAACGAGTTGTTCATCAGGCCGTTCTTGGCGAGGAAGGTGCGCATGCACTGGGCGGCGACGATGAATGGCACGAACAAGGGCCAGCGATAGAGCCAGGCGAGCACCGCGATTGCGGTGCGATTCTCGCCGAGCGTCAGGTATCCGCCGATGGCGACCGAGAACGCGCCGATCAGAGTCGTCGAGACGGCGATGATGATGAAGGTAAAAACGACGTCGCGGGTATAGAGCTCGAACGCCTTGTCGAAATTATCCAGCGTCCAGGCGCCCGACTTGTCGGCGAAGGCGCTGATCAGCGAATAGCCGAGCGGGTAGACGAAGAGCGCCAGCACTACGACCAGCGCCGGAGTCACCAGCAGCAGCGACAAGCCGCGCGAGCGCGTCATGCGATCCGCGAACCCTCGCCCGGCAACGCAAGCGTTGCCGGGCGAGGTGTCCCGTCAGTTGGCGGCGACGCGTTCGTAGGCTTCGAGGATCTCGGTAAAATACTGCGATATCGGCATCGGCTTGCCCTTCGAGGACAGGTCTTGCGGCGAGACGTCCTTGAACAGCTTCTCCCATACCGCCTTGTCGAGGTGGGACTGGACGTGCTGCGCGTCGATTCCGGGATACCAGTTGAATCGCTTGACGATGCCCTCGGCCTGGATCTTCGGGCTGGTCGCGAACTCGACGAACTTGCGCGCCGCATCCATATTCGCCGCCTTGGCCGGAATGACGTAGTACATTGGCTGGCCCGGCAAGCCCGGCGACAGGATCTGCAGTCGCATGGTCGGCGGCAACCGGCCTTCGGCTTGCCAAGTGTAGAACATGTCGACCCACACCGGCCCCATGTTGATCTCGCCGCGGTTCAGCATGTCGAGCGTCCCGGCGTTACCCGGCGTGATGACGACCTTCTGGTTGAAGTCCTTGAGCTTGGCCAGCGCGGGACCCCACGCGTCCTTGGTCTTGGCGTCGTAGGGACCTTCCATGAGCTGCTGGGCATTGGGCGCGTTGGCGTAAATCCAGCCGAAGACGAAGGCGACTCCGGACATTCCGCCCTTGATGCCGTTATAGCCGAATTTTTTCGGATTGGTGTTCACCCACTGCACGAGCTCGTCGTAGCTCTTGGGCGGGTTAGCGACGAGCGCCGGGTTGTAGGCGATCGCCGTCTGGCTGTGGAACATCGGGATGACATAGCCGTCGACATTGGTGCCGAGGGCATTCTTGGCCGTGTCGCGGGTGACGAGTCCGCCGGTCGAGACCTTGGTGCGATAGGCATCGAGCAGTCCTTCGCCCACCATCTGGCCAGCCATCTTTTGGTGGACGACCGCCACGTCGACATCCCATTGTGCGGTGTTGGCCTTCTTTTGCGCGTCGAGGCGTTCCCAGATCTTCTGCGATCCGGCGTCGCCGGGGCCGGTGCCGACGGCGCGCACCTTGATGCCGGGATTGTCCTTCTCGAAAAGCGGTCCGAGAAAGTCCGTGACGTAGTCGACCATGTTCTGGTCGCCGGCGGTCATGACGTTGATGGTGCGTTGGGCGGCGGCTGGCTGGACCAACAACAGCCCGGCGGCGAGACCGGTCGCAATCATCGCCGTCGAACGCATGAGCGTACGCATGTGAATGGACCTCCCTAGAATATGCGACGGCCGAGGACGCTAGCCGCCGCGCGTTGCGGTTTTATGTTGGCGTGTGTCGTGTTGATCGATCGGTCTACTGCATTGTCCGCGGAGAGACGTGGAGCGCATTGGAGGAAAGGCGGATGCCGACTTCGGCGCCGACAGCGAGCCGCCGCTCGTCGTCGACCATGAACTGCTGTTCGCCGACGCGCACGGCATAGCGCCAAAAGCCGCCCGGATACGAAGATTGGGCGATGCGGCCGCGCAAGACAAGCTCCTCGCCGCCGACCGGCGCTCCGGGGTCGGTAAGGTGCGCAGCCTCGCTGCGGAAATGGACGACGACGGGACCCGAGGCGACGCCGTCGGCGCGCGCGATCCGCGCCTCGCCGTTGTGCGGCCCCGCCTCGATAAGGATCTGGTTCGCCTCGCCGCGCGCTCGAAGCTCGATGGCGTTGGCGGCGCCCATGAACGCCGCGACGAAGGGCGAGTTCGGCCGATTGTAGACCTCTTCCGGCGCGCCGGCTTGGACGATGTCGCCGGCGTCGAGGATGACGATGCGGTCGGCCATCACCATCGCCTCCTCGCGGTCGTGCGTGACGTGGATGGCGGTGATGCCGATCGATTGCTGCAGCGCCTTGATCTCGTGGCGGACATCCTCGCGAATGCGCGCATCAAGATTCGATAGCGGCTCGTCGAGAAGCAGGATCTTGGGATTGACCGCAAGCGCGCGCCCGAGCGCGACGCGCTGCCGCTGGCCGCCCGAAAGTTGCGTCACCATGCGCTGCCCGAAGCCGCCGAGCTTGAGCATTCCGAGAATCTCATCGACCCGCCGCTGGATTTCGCCGCGCGGCTGCCGGCGCAGCCGCAACCCGTAGCCGATGTTCTGCGCCACCGTCATATGCGGCCACAGGGCGTAGGACTGGAAGACCATCGCCATCTCGCGCTTGTCGGGCGGCGCATGCGTGATGTCCCGGCCATCGACGCGGATGGCGCCCGAGGCCACCGGCACGAAACCCGATATGGCGCGCAGCAACGTCGTCTTGCCGCAACCCGACGAGCCGAGCAGGGCGACGAATTCGCCGCCGCCAATGGCGAGCGAGACGCCCTTCAACACCCGGACGGCGCCGTAGCCCACCTCGACTTGGTCGATTTCGAGCGCCGCCGACGACATTCCTTCAACTTCCGCTTCCCCGCCGCATCGTGGCCTGCGGCACGTCGATCTTAGCCCACTCTCGGGGTACGCCGACAAGCCCCATGCCCGGCCAGCCCGCGATTGCGCCCGCCCCGGCGGTGGCTCACAATGCCGCCCCGCGCGACGGAATTAGCTTCCAAACGTCGCGTTCGACGGACGAACCACTCGAGGCGATACGCATGAACCAGATTGATCTCGCCGGCCGCAAGGCCGTGGTCACCGGCGGCGGCCGCGGCATCGGGCTCGCCATCGCCGAGCGCTTCCTCGATTCCAAGGCCGAGGTGGCGCTGTGGGACATCGACGCGCATGCTCTCGACGCGGCGACAAAGCGTCTCGCTGGCCACGGCACGGTGCATTCGACCGCGGTCGACGTGACCGATGCCGCCTCGGTGACCGCCGCCGCGCAAGCCGCCATCGGCCAGATGGGGGGCGTCGACATCCTGGTCAACAATGCGGGCATCACGGGCCCCAACATGAAGACCTGGGAGTACGGGCCCGATGCGTGGCGCAAGGTGCTCGAGGTCGATTTGACCGGGCCGTTCCTATGCTGCCGCGAAGTCGCGCCGAAAATGATCGCCAACAAGTACGGCCGCATCGTCAACGTCGCTTCGGTCGCCGGCAAGGAGGGCAACCCCAACGCCTCGGCATACAGCGTCGCCAAGGCGGGCCTGATCTGCCTCACGAAGTCGCTCGGCAAGGAGCTGGCGGAGACCGGCGTCATCGTAAACTGCGTCACTCCGGCAGCCGTCGAGACCGACATTTTCAAACAGATGACCCAGGAGCATATCAAATACATGCTGGCGAAGATTCCGATGGGACGCTTCGGCAAAACCGAAGAAATCGCCGCGTTGGTTGCTTGGCTTGCCTCCGAGGAGTGCAGCTTTTCGACCGGCGCGGTATTCGACGTTTCGGGCGGCCGCGCGACGTATTGATGCGACATCGCCGAACATTCTTGCCCTTCGCCCTTCGACTCACGCGCCCATCCTCATGCCGAGCCTGTCGAAGCATCGGGGATGGGCGCGTGGCTCAGGGTGAGGAGGCTCAGGGCGAGGCGGAATTTTTGTCAAATGGATAAAGCCACCACCTCGCGGCTATTCTCGCTCGCCCGTCGCAAGCTGTTCGTCTCGGTCGTCTCCGACGTCCTCGATGGGCTCGGCTTCCGCGACCAGGCGATGAACTCCTTCATCCGCCCGCTCGACGACGCGCTCGTCATGCTTGGCCGCGCGCGAACCGGCCTCTATCGCGAGGTCTATCACGTGCCGGCGAACGAGAACCCCTACGAGCTCGAAATCGCCTTGATCGATGATCTCAAGCCCGGCGAGGTTGCCGTGCTCGCCTGCGGCGGCTCGAAGCGAATCGCGCCATGGGGCGAGTTGCTGTCGACCGCCGCACGGGCGCGCCGCGCCGCCGGTTGCGTCACCGACGGCATGACGCGCGACATCCGGGCCATTCGCAAGATGCGGTTCCCGGTCTTTCATGGCGGCATCGGGCCGCTCGATTCCAAGGGCCGTGGCCAGGTGGCGGCCATCGACGTCGCCGTCGACTGCGCCGGCGTGCGGATCGAGCCGGGAGATCTGATTTTCGGCGACGCCGACGGCGTGGTCGCGATCCCGAGTAAGATCGAGCACGAGACGCTTCGCCGCGCCCTCGACAAGGTGTCGGGCGAGGATCGGACGCGCGCCGAATTGCGCCGCGGCGCCAAGCTCAAGGACGTGTTCGCCCGTCACGGAATTCTGTGAGCTATTGGGAGTCGATCATGAAAGCTCACGCGATCGCGCAACCCGCCGGATTGCAGCCCGAGATCGTCGTCAAGGCGGTGCCCGATGACGAACGCGTCTGGGTGCCGCAGGCCGATAACGTGTGGTTCAGGCCGCTGATGCTAAACACCGTCTCTGGCGGCTGGTGCAATCTGTTGCGCGTGCGCAAGGCCGGCGTGCTGAGCCGCCATCGTCATCCCGCCCCAGTCCATGGTTACGTGATCAAGGGCTCATGGCGCTATCTCGAGCACGATTGGGTCGCCGAGACCGGCGCATACGTGTTCGAGCCTCCGGGCGAAACGCACACGCTCATCGTCGACAGCGCGGATGAAATGATCACCTTCTTCAACATCGCCGGCGCCATGATCTATGTCGATGAGGCGGGCCGCGCCGTGGCGTACGAGGACGTCTTCACCAAGATCGAGATGTGCCGGGCGCACTACCGCCGCAACGGCCTCGGCGATCGCTATCTCGACCAGTTCATCCGCTGAGCGGCGGCATTACAGGGCGAAACCGCCGTCGACCAGCATCGCCGTGCCGGTGGTGAAGGCGCTTTCGTCCGAGGCGAGATAAACGCACATCGCCGCCACTTCCTCGGCCGTCCCTAGCCGGCCCATCGGCTGGCGGGCGATGAAATCCTTGCGCGCCTGGACGGGATCGGCAAAGGCGGCGATGCGGCCTTCGAGGGAGGGCGTCTCGATCGTGCCAGGACATACGGCGTTGACCCGCACGCCGTGGCGAATGAAATCGACCGCGACCGATTTCGTCAGCCCGATCACCGCGGCCTTGGTCGTGCCGTAGACGAACCGGTTGGGCACGCCCTTGATCGAGCCGGCCGCCGAAGCGACGTTTACGATGGCGCCCTTCTTGCGCTCGATCATTCCGGGCAGGAACGCTTGGATCGTCCAAACCATCGAGCGGACGTTGAGGTTGTTCGAAAAATCCCAATCGCTCTCGCCGCATTCGAGGATCGTGCCGTGGTGGACGAATCCGGCGCAGTTCGCCAGAACATCGATCGCTCCGGCCGCCTTCGCCGCCTCGTCGATCGCCTGTTTGTCCAAGACGTCGAGGCGTCGGACCGAGATTCCCGGCGTACCGACGATCTCCCGCAGTTTCGCCTCGTTGAGGTCCGATGCGATGACCTGCGCCCCTTCGCGCGCGAAGGCAAGCGCCGTGGCGCGGCCGATCCCTTGCGCCGCCGCGGTGACGAACGCCCGTTTCCCCTGCAACCTTCCGCTCAACGCGCCCTCCCCCCTCGCCCTATTCCGAGATCATCGCCGAAAACCACGCTCAAAGCAGCCATTCCTTAGCCGCTGTTGTCGCGTGCCGCGGCATCTTATATTAGCGGATCGGGCCGGCTAGCGCTTTCCGGCGCCTCGAAGGGAGGACTTGCCATGGCCGAATTCGCCAAGCTGACGATCCGCCTCGGCGCCGCCGACAACGTGGTGATCGCCCGCGCCGACCTCCTGCCTGGAACCGAACTCGCCAACGAAGGCGTCGCGGCGCTGCGTCACGTCCCTTCGGGACACAAGATCGCAACGCGCGCCATCGCCAAGGACGAACCGATCCGGCGCTACAGCCAGATCATCGGTTTCGCCACCGACGCGATCGCGGCCGGCGACCACGTCCATACGCACAACTGCGCGATGCGCGACTTTGCGCGCGACTATGCCTTCGGCGCCAACGCCAAGGCGACGCAGTATTTCAACGATCCGGCGACGTTCCAGGGCTACGTCCGCGCCGACGGGCGCGTCGCGACGCGCAACTACATCGGCGTGCTCACGTCGGTCAACTGCTCGGCGACGGTCGCCAAGTACATCGCCGACGCCTTCAAGCGAAACCCGTTCGGCGGCGCGAGCCTGCTCGACGAATTCCCGAACGTCGACGGCGTCGTCGCGCTTACCCACAAAACCGGCTGCGGCATGGCGAGCGAAGGCGACGGCATGGACGTGCTGCGCCGGACAATCGCCGGATACGCACGGCATCCCAATTTCGCCGCGGTGTTGCTGGTCGGGCTCGGTTGCGAGGCGAATCAGATCGGCGGCCTTATGCGCGCCGAACGCCTCGAGCAGGGCCGCCGCTTCATTCCGATGACCATCCAGGACCGTGGCGGAACGGTGAAGACGGTGCAAGAGGGGGTGGCGCAAATCAAGCAGCTCCTGCCCGAGGTCAACGCCTGCGCGCGCGAGAGCGTGCCGGCATCGCACATCACCATCGGACTGCAATGCGGCGGTTCGGATGGATATTCCGGAATCTCGGCCAACCCGGCGCTCGGCGTCGCCTCAGACCTGTTGGTGCGCCATGGCGGCACGGTCATCCTTTCGGAATCGCCGGAGACTTACGGGGCCGAACATCTGCTCACGCGCCGTGCGGTCAGTCGCGAGGTCGGCGAGAAATTGGTCCAGGTCATGAAATGGTGGGAGGACTACACGGCCAAGCATGGCGGCACGGTCGACAACAATCCCTCGCCGGGCAACAAGGCCGGCGGCATCACGACGATCCTCGAAAAGTCGCTGGGCGCGTCCGCAAAGGCAGGCTCGACCAATCTCGTCGACGTGGTCGGCTACGCCGAGCCGGTGACGGCCAGCGGCTTCGTATTCATGGACACGCCTGGCTACGACCCGGTCTCGGCGACCGGGCAAGTGGCCGGCGGCGCAAACATGATCTGCTTCACCACCGGCCGCGGCTCGGTGTTCGGCTGCAAACCGGCGCCGTCGATCAAGCTCGCCACCAATACGCCGCTGTTCAAGCGAATGCCTGATGATATGGACATCAATTGCGGCGGCATCATCGACGGCGTCGAGACAGTCGAGCAATGCGGCGAGCGTGTTTTCGACCTGATCTTGCGCGTCGCGTCGGGCGAGAAAAGCAAGAGCGAGGCGCTCGGCTTCGGCGACGACGAGTTCGCGCCCTGGCAAATCGGCGCCGTGGTGTAGCGAAGAATTGATCGCCCGCCTCGTCGCGGCGCTGGACCGCGGCGTGGCTCGCGCGCTATTCCCGCATTCCTGCAAAACGTTGCACGGGCAATTACGATGGCGATCAAGCTTTATGACCTTGCGGGAGCCGAGGACGACCGGCGCTTCAGCCCGAACTGCTGGCGTACGCGCATGGCGCTGGCGCACAAGCGTCTTGACGTCGACGCGGTGCCGTGGCGCTTCGTCGAAAAGGATGCCATCGCGGCCTCGGGACAAGGCGCAGTGCCCGTCATCGTCGACGCCGACAAGACGGTGTTCGATTCCTGGACGATCGCCAATTATCTCGAGGATCGCTATCCCGACCGCCCATCCTTGTTTGGCGGCGACGCCGGTCGCGCATTGGCGCGGTTCGTCAACAATTGGACGCAATCCGTCGTCTATCCCGGCCTGTTCCGGATGATCGTCAAGGACATATGGGACCACGTCGCAGCCAAGGATCGCGATTATTTTCGCCAGTCGCGCGAACAGCGTCTTGGCATGACGCTCGAAGCGGCGGTTGCCGATCGCGATACGAAGGTGGTCGCATTTCGCGCCAGCCTGCAGCCGTTGCGCACCACGCTCGAAGCCCAGCCATTCCTCGGTGGCGCGGCGCCGTACTACGCCGATTACAGTATATTCGGCGGTTTTCAATGGGCGCGCTGTATCAGCCCGTTCAAGATCCTTGAGGACGGCGACCCCGTTGCCGCCTGGCGCCAGCGCCTGCTCGACGCCTTCGACGGGCTCGCCGGGAAGTCCAAGGGATATCCGTGTTGAAAGGGCGAATTCGGTGACTTCGCAAAGCGAGAAGGCGCGTGCCTTTCAAGCGCTCCATGCGCGGCCCGGGTGTTTCATAATTCCCAACCCGTGGGACGCCGGCACGGCGCGGCTCCTCGCCAGCCTGGGGTTTGAAGCGCTGGCGACGACCAGCGCCGGCTTCGCATTCTCGCTCGGCCGTCCCGACGCCGAGGGCGCCGTCAATCGCGATGAAACGCTCGCAAACGCGCGAGCGATCGTCGAAGCGACCGATCTTCCGGTGAGCGCCGACCTCGAGAACGGCTTCGGCGACCCGCCTGAAGTCTGCGCCGATACCATCCAGCACGCCGCCGCCATCGGGCTCGTCGGCGGCTCGATCGAAGACGCGACGGGGCTTTCCGCGGCGCCGATTTATGCGTTCGATCAAGCCGTCGACCGGGTGCGCGCCGCAGTCCACGCGGCGCGATCGCTCTCCTTTCCGTTCATGCTGACGGCGCGAGCGGAGAATTATCTGCACGGCCGCGCCGATCTCGCCGACACGATCAAACGCTTGCAAGCTTTCCAAGCGGCGGGCGCCGATGTTTTGTACGCGCCGGGCCTGCGTTCGCGCGAGGACATCGCCACCGTGGTGCGCGCCGTCGACCGGCCGGTCAATGTTGTCATGGGCCTGAAGGGACCACGAATCACGGTGACCGAACTCGCCGAAATCGGTGTCAAGCGGATCAGCGTCGGCTCAGCGCTCGCCCGCGCGGCCCTTGGCGCGTTCATGCGCGCGTCACGCGAAATCAGAGAACGTGGCACTTTCGAGTTTGCGAGCGACGCTGTGCCATTCGCGGAGCTTAACGCTCTGTTCCAGCCTCGGACGCGCTGACGCCCCATTCATTCAGCTGGGCTCGCTCGGCCGTAGGATGGACGGTTGGGCGATAGCCGGCGGCGAAGGCGCCAACGACGGACATCGGAGTAATCACCGGCATCGCGGCAGCGGCATTGGCCTGGCGCCGGCCCACGTACCCGCCTGGAGTCCAACGGTGCAGCGATCCGCGCCACAGCAGCCAAGCGCCGCCATCCTCGCTCACCATCGCACCGTCGGGAAGTTGCCTGATCATTGCGAATCGCGCGGGCGCTTGCGACCACGGCGTTCGGGCGATCCGTTCACGGTGGAGGATCGCGTCGACAAGGGTGATCGGCGGGTCTCGACCCGGGTCGATTACGGCATTCCCGGCGAGCCAGGCCGCCTTGAACCGCCCGAAATCGGCGCGTCTGCATTCGCCGCATGGCCGGTGTCCCGCCGCAAAAGCGCTCGCCTCATCGAGAAAAAACAGCTCAGTGTAACGGCCGGGGCTCATCACCGCTCGGCGTCGATTCTTGAACGACAAACGGCAGGTGATCCATGCTCGTGTCGTCCAACCGCGCCGCCCTATGCGGTACGCGCCGTCGTGAAGGCAGCCGCGATTGCCCGTCCACCCTCCGCGCTCCGGCACCGCGAGCAGCCGTCCGAACGGATCGACGCGGTTTTGCAACGGACTCGGACGAGCCAATCTCATGTGCGGACCGCCGCCGCGATCGTCGCCCGCGTTCCCTTTTGGAGCAACATCGCGAGCCAGCGCGTGACCTCCTCGACGAACTCGGTCTGCCGCGGCAGCTCCTCGCCGAAGACCTCGATCAAGCCGAGATAACCCCGCGCAAGAGGAACAGCATCCGCCCCGGCATCCGCGGCGATCCGGCTCAACCGCGCAGCCAACGGATCGTTCACCTCGAAGGGCTTTCCTTGCTCGTCGCTCCCGGTCGCGTATCGCATCCATGCGGCGATCGCCAACGCCAGCAACCGCGCGTTTTGCCCGGCGTTGAGCCGGGCGCGGATCGCCGGAAGCAGCCGTTGCGGCAATTTCTGTGTGCCGTCCATTGCCACCTGCCGCGTACGGTGGCCAAGGACCGGGTTGGCGAAGCGGGCAAGCAGCGTCGCCTTGTACGCCGCAAGATCGAGCCCCGGCGGCACGTCGAGCGTCGAGGAGACCTCGTCGTCCATCAGCCGGCGAACTAGAAGCGCGAAATCCGGCTCGCCGATCGCCTGGTCGATGCGCTCATGACCCGCCAACGCGCCCAGATAGGCGAGCGCCGAGTGGCTGCCATTCAGCAGCCGCAGCTTGATCTGCTCGTAGGGGCCGACATCGGAAACGATCTCCGCTCCGGCCGCTTCCCAGGCCGGTCGCGGGCCGGCGAAACGGCTTTCGATGACCCATTGCCGAAACGGCTCCGTGACCACCACGCCTTCATCGTGCAAGCCGAGGCTCGCGTCGTTCTCCGCGATGTCTTCGGGCCCCGTTGCAGGCACGATACGATCGACCATGCTCGAGGGAAACGCGACGTTATTGGGGACCCAATCGGCGAGGCGGTCGTCACGGATGCGTGCCAAGGTGCGAACGAGACCGGACAACGTTCGGCCGTTTTGCGGCAGGTTATCGCAAGACAGGACCGAAAGCGGGCCGGCGGCATCGCTCATCCGCCGCTCGATCGCCGCGACCAGGATACCCACGGCCGAACGCGGGGCCGTGGGATTCGCGATGTCGTGGGCGATGTCGGGATGCAGGATATCGATCTTCCCCGTCGCCTGATCGAGGCAATAGCCTTTCTCGGTCACGGTGAGCGTGACCACATGCGTCGTCGGTGCGGCGATGCGGGCGACGACCTCCGCCGGATTTTCCGGCGCCACGAGGATCTCGCGTACCGTTCCGACGATTGCGCGGCGTCCGCCGGTCTCGCCGCGCTCGACCACCGTGTACAGGCAATCCTGCGGGGCTAGAAGTCGGCGCACATCGAGCCGCCGCATGCTCACGCCGACAATGCCCCATGGCGAGGGGTCGGGACCCAGCGCCGCCTGCGTATAGACCGCCTGGTGGGCGCGGTGGAACGCGCCTATGCCAAGGTGAACCATGCCGATGCCAAGGCGGCGTGGATCGAAAGCTGGCCGCGCGAATTGGGCTGGAGCGCGCGCCATCGTTGCCAAGCTCAGCCTGTCCATCGCTTGCAAATCCTTTGCGCCGTGCAGCCGCGCCGGGACTTTAACCGCTGTCCGAGTGGGGACGAAAGAAGCGTCTTTGAAATGTGCGTCTCTTTGCCGATAACCTTGGACCACGGCAGGAGGAACGAAACCGCATGTCCCCACGCTCACAGGGCGGTGGAGTTAGCGTAAGGGCGCAACTCGCGGCGGCGGCGCTGCATCACCGGGCGGGCCGACTCGCCGAGGCGGCCGCGGCCTGCGAAACAGCGCTGTCCATCGAGCGCGACAGCGTCGACGCCTTGCATTTTCTGGGCGTGCTGAAGACCCAGCTCGGACAAACGCGCGCGGCCATCCCCTTGTTGAGCCGAGCAGCCGAGCTGGCGCCCGACAACGCGGAGATCCAGCTTAACCTGGGCAATGTGCTGCGCGAGTGCGACCGACCGCGCGACGCCATTCCCGCGTTACGCCGCGCTGCCGAGTTGGCGCCAAACATCGAAGCAGCCCGGATCGGACTTGCCGGGGCGTTCGCCGAGGCCGGCGAATACGCCGAGGCGGCGGCGGCTTATCGGGCGGTCTTGGCGCGAACGCCCGGTCTGCGTATCGCATGGGTCAACCTCGGCCGTGTCCTCGAGGCGCTCGGTAACCTCGATGAAGCGGCCGCCAATCTGGAACGCGCATTGACCATGAAGCCCGACGATTTGCCGACGATGGCGCGGCTAGCGGGCATCGAGGAGCGGCGCGCGCGGCCCGCCGAGGCTTTCTGGCTGTGGCGCGGCGCGGCGCGGCGCGCGCCGGACAGCGACGAATTTTGGCGCGGTATGGCGCGCGCATTGCGCGATTTGCGTTTCGACAAGGTGGACCCGGAGCTGGAATCCGATTTGCTCGGGCTCCTTGCGCAGCCGGCCGTCGATCCGGCGGACATCGCCCCGGCGATCGCGAGCTATGTCCGTGCCATTGCCCGAGCGACGAGCGCCGACGAGGCGCTAGTGCGCCCACTCCTCACCGAGTTGCTCGCCGCGGCAATCGTCGCCGACCCGGAGATCGAGACTTGGCTGACGACGGCGCGACGCGCGGCGCTTGCCGCACTCCTCGCCGGGCGCACGCCTGCGCATTCGCGCGAACTGCTCGTCGCGATCGCGCAGCAATGTTATGCGACCGAGTACGTGTACGCCGAGACGGAATCCGAGACGGCGCAAATCGCGGAGTTGACGCGCCGCGCCGTCATGGCGCCCGACGCTATCGACGAACGCGAGTTGGCCGTTCTCGCCGCGTATCGCCCGCTCAATTCGCTCGACATCGTCGATGTTCTGGCGCGCCGCGCCTGGTCGGCGGCGATCACCGCCTTGGTCGAACGGCAGATCGTCGTCCCGCGCGCCGAGGCGATCATCCGCGAGCAGATCGTCGCCATTACGCCGCTCGACGACGTGGTCTCGCGGAAGGTCCGAATGCAATACGAGGAGAATCCCTATCCGGTGTGGCGGCGTCCCGACTGGAGCGGCGCGCCGACGCCGCTTGGGGCGGAATTGCGCCGGCTCTTCCCGCACGCGAGGCCGCCCGATTCGCGGCTCGACGGCAAGATCGACGTACTGATCGCCGGTTGCGGGACCGGCCGGCATTCTTGTGGCTCGGCGCTGCGCTTCGCCGACGCGCGTATTCTCGCCATCGATTTGAGTCGCACCAGCCTTGCCTACGCAATACGCAAGGCGCGCGAGCTGGGTATCGCCAATATCGAGCATGCCCAGGCCGATATTCTCGCGCTTGACGGGATGGAGCGCCGCTTCGACATGATCGAGTGCGGCGGCGTGCTGCACCACCTCGCCGACCCGCTCGCGGGCTGGCGCATACTCGAGCGCCTGTTGCGGCCGGGCGGGTATATGCGCATCGCCCTATACAGCGAACGGGCGCGTGCACCGGCCGTCGCCGCCCGGCGGCTGATCGAGGCGCACGGGTTCGCGCCTACGGCCGAGGGCATCCGCTGCGCGCGCGCGGCACTGCTCGCCGAAGCCGATGAAACCGTCCTGCCATGGATGCGCCACAATCCGGATTTCTACGCCATGAGCGGCTGTCGCGATCTCCTTTTCCACGTGCAGGAGCATCGTCTGACACTGCCGAGGATCGCAGCGATGCTGCGGACGCTCGGCTTGAACTTCGTCGGGTTCGAGTTCGCCGACGCGCGAATTCCGTCGCGATACCGCCTTCGCTTTCCCGACGATCCGGCGATGACCGATCTCGGCGCTTGGGATCGCTTCGAGGCGGAGAATCCGACGACATTCGCCGCGATGTATCAGTTCTGGATCGGCAAAACCGGGGCATGAACCCTTTCTTTTTGGCCAAGAGTTGATAGCCTGCGCCGTCTGCGGCAAAAAAGTCCACTCAAGGGGGTACCGTCGATGCCGAATGCGCGCCTCGCAGGAAGGCTTATCGGCCTTGCTGGATTGTTCATGTTGTCGTTCGCCGCTTCGCTCGCCGTCGCTCAAGAAAAAGTCGGCGACGTTGGTATCGTCGCCAAGCGAACGTTCGCGATGGCAAGCTATACGACCGCTGGAGGCGCCAAGATCCGTGACCTCAAGGTCGGGTGGGAAAGCTACGGAACGCTCAACGCGGCGCGGGACAACGTCATCATCGTGCCGCATTTCTTTTCCGGCACCTCGCATGCCGCCGGCAAGTACAAGGCCGAAGATGCGGCGCCGGGGTATTGGAATTCCATCATTGGCCCGGGCAAGGCGATCGACACCGACAAATTCTACGTCGTCAGCGTCGACAGCCTGGTCAACCTCAACACCAAGGACCCCAACGTCGTGACCACCGGTCCGGCGTCGATCGACCCCGATACCGGAAAGCCGTACGGAATGCGCTTCCCGATTGTGACGATTCGCGATTTCGTCAATGTCCAGAAGGCCTTGCTCGATTCGATCGGGGTGAAGAAGGTGTATGCCGCGATCGGCGCATCGATGGGCTCGATGCAGGCCATCGAGTGGGCCGCGGCGTATCCCGAGCTCGTCGAGCGGCTTGTTGCCGTGATCGCGGCCGTCGAAATGGATGCCTTTACCATCGGGCGACTCAATTTATGGGCTTCGGCGATTACGCTCGACCCGAACTGGGGCGGCGGCGACTATTACGGCAAGACGGAGCCGACGCAGGGCTTGGCCTTGGCGCTCAAGATGGTGACGCTCGACGCTCGGCACTACGGGTGGGCCGACCGGGCGTTCGCGCGCAAATGGGCGGCGCCGGAGCGCGATCCAGCGAAGGCGTTCGAGAGCAAGTATGCAATCGAGGATACCCTCGACCGCGCAGCGCTGGCGCGAGCGCGTGTCTCGGACGCAAATTCCTTTCTTTATCTGGTCAAGGCCAACCAGCTCTTCGTCGCCGGCCATGAAGAATCGCTCGAGGCGGGACTGAGCAAGATCAAGGCCAAAGCCTTGTTCATTCCGGCAAGCTCGGACCTTCTGCTACCCAGCGCGTTCTCGCGTCGCGCGGTCGAGATCCTCAAGAGCCAGGGTAAGAAAGCCGAGCTCGTCGAAATCGATGGCGACGGCGGCCATCTCGACGGCGTGTTGGCGGTGGCCAAGGTCGGCGATCGGATCGCCAAGTTCCTGGCGAAATAGGGGGCGATATGGCCGAAGGCTTGTTCTCGCTGAAAGGCCGCGTGGCGCTGGTCACCGGCGCTTCGCGCGGCCTGGGATTTGCCATGGCCCGCGGATTGGGCCGCGCCGGCGCAAGCGTCGTCCTCAACGCCCGCGATCCGGCGGCGCTCCAGAGCAAGGCGGACGAGCTCGGCCGCGAGGGAATCGAGGCCGACACAGCCCCATTCGACGTCGTCGACGAGAATGCGGCGAAGTCGGCGATCGATCGCATCGTCAAGAAACGCGGCAGCCTCGATATCCTCATCTCGAATGCAGGCATGAACATTCGCAAGGCGTCGCTGGAGTACGCGACCGCCGACTTCCAAACCATCTTGACCACGCACCTCACGTCCGGGTTCGTGCTCGCCCGCGAAGCCGCCCAGCACATGGCCGGCAAGGGGTTCGGCCGCATCATCATGACGACGTCGGTGATGGGAAAAATCTCGCGGCCCAACATCGCCGCCTACTCCGCCGCCAAGGCCGGATTGGATTCCCTGACACGGGCGCTCGCCGTCGAGTGGGCGCCAAAGGGCATCACGGTCAACGCCATCGCGCCGGGGTTCTTCGCCACCGAACTCAACGCGCCATTGCTGGCGAACCCCGAGTTCACCGCGATGGTCGCCAAGCGCACGCCGATCGGCCGCTGGGCGCAGCCCGACGAGCTCGCCGGCGCGGCGGTCTTCCTTGCCTCGAATGAAGCCGGCTACGTCACCGGCCATACATTGTTTGTCGACGGCGGGTTGACGGCGGCGCTGTGAGGCGCCGCCGCCTATACACTAGTTGCCGCGCCGGTTCGCCTGCACCATTCGATACATGCCCTCGACGTTCAGCTTGAACATCTGCTCGTAGCCGGCCCAGCCCTTGTACTTGTCGAGGGTCACGAGCTGTTTGGTTTCATCGACCGACTTGCCGGCCCGCGCGTGCATTAGCACCTCGGCGCGCAGGTCCTCGAGGAACTGCCGATGCGCGGTGACATCCTCTTTGGTTCCGAGCGGTCCGTGCCCGGGCGCCAGGATGTCGAAGTCCATTCGCTCGACCCGCCGCAGCGACTCGATCCAATCGGGCATGTAGCCATCGGGAAAGTCGCGGAACGCCACGGTTTTCACCGGGATGAAATCGACCGCGAACAGGACCTTTTCCCTCGGGAAACGCATCACGATCGAGTTGTTGGAGTGGTTGCGACCGACATAGGTCAGCTCGACCTCGGTCCCGCCGAGTTCGATGGTGATGCCGCCGCGAAACGTGATGCTTGGCACCGCCGTCGGCCGTTTCTCGCCGACGATCGCCTCCTTGGCGTTGGCGTGAGCCACGACAACCGCCGTATCGGTAAACACCTCGCCTCCCGAGCTGTGATCGGCGTGATCGTGGCTCAGGATGACGTAGCGGACAGGGCGGTTGAATCGCTGCTGCAACTCGCCCTTCAACCATCGCGCCGCATCGGCGTTGATCGGGTCGGTGACGATGATCCCGGCCGGTGTCACGGCGAAAACGGAAAAGTGGAAGTCGTTGCGGAACCGGTAGACCTCGCCGGCGATCTTGGTGATCTCGCGCACCGGAGCCTGTGGCGCCTGGGCAAGCTGCACCGGCGCGCCGGGATGCCCGGGCCCCGGCCTTAGCGCCTGCGCGCCGGCATCGGCGATCCCGAAGGCGACCAACCCGGCGAACGCCCCGCCGAGTGCGAAACTCCTGCCTGATTTCATGAACTTGCTCCCCTTTTTCCGAAGGCGCCTTCGTTGACCGCTTGGGCGCCTTGGTTGGTCGACGTAACCACGAATCAACACCGGGCAACGGCACAATCTTCCGTCAACCGCGTGGCGATCGATAATCGCCGCTCGACGACGGTCAGCGCGTGCCACGCCGCAATATTTCGCCGGCCTCGTCGCTGAGTGACAAGCGTTCGATCAGCACCGGAATGGCGAATTTCGGCCATGTCGGTGCCGGCTGTGCGCCATCAACGGCCAGCACCGCCTCGGCGACCAAGCCACCGCGCCGGCCGAGGCGGGCGCCGATCTTGGGCAGATCCGCCGCATCGACGGTCACGGTGCGAAAGGCTGCAAGGTTTCCGACCAGCAAACGGTACGCGCCATCATAACCGTCGAGCGGTTCGCCCAGTTCGTCGGCCAGGCCCTCGACCTGGAAGCGGCCGGCGCTATGGCCCAGGCGCGTGAGGCGCACCGTGCCGCGCCAGACGAGTCGAACGTCGCCATCGATTTCGCCGAAGATGCCCTGCATCGTCTCCATCTCATCGGCAAGCGCTCGTGGCTTCTCGGGCTCGCTCGCCTGATCATAGGCGTCGGTATTCCTGGCGAAGGCCGCGAAATCCGGGGCGGCTCCAGTCAGCCGATAGCGGACAAGCGTCAGAACGCCGCCGTGAAAATCCTCGAACACCCGCATCGCTTCGGCCGTAGGCGACACCGCCAGGGCGCAAACAAGCCCGAGTAAGAATAACCTGACATTGTGCATCACCGCTCGCTCCCAGTCGCTCGAAGTCTGGCCGTCCTGCATTATCCCGCGTTGGGCCGAAGATCGTCCTCGATAAAGGCCTGGATGATGGCGTCCATCGACCGATCGGACTCGAAGCCCATCGTTCGCGCGCGCCTGGAATCGAGACGACCGGGCCAAGTCGCGACGATTTTTTGGATGCGCGGATCGATTTGCCACTTGATCCGATGATACGCATCGGCGCCGGCGACGCGCTTCAGCGCGTCGGCCATCTCGAGCACCGAGACGTCGAGCGACGGAAGCATCAACGAACGATTGGCGCCCCAAGCTTCCGCCGGCATTTCGTGGGCGCGGATGAACGCGTCCACCGTCCGGCGCGGGCTGAGCAAGGGCATCATCGTTTCCGGCGCCACCGGACATATGGCGTCCTGGCCTGACAGCGGCTCCCGGATGATCGAGGATGCAAACGTCGAGGCGGCGAGATTGGGCTTGCCGGGCCGCACGACGATCGTCGGCAGACGCAGCGATCGGCCGTCGACGTAACCCTTACGGCTGTGATCGTTGATCAACAGCTCGCCCATCGCCTTCTGCGCGCCGTATGAGGTCTGCGGCGTCAAGGGCTGCCCGTCTGGTATGACTTCGGGCATGTCGCCGCCATAGACAGCTACCGAGGACGTAAACACGAGTCTCGGCGGCGTCGGCAGCGCCCGGCAGGCCTCGAGAACGACGCGCGTGCCATCGAGATTGACGCGATAGCCGAGATCGAAATCGGCCTCGGCCCCGGCGCTAACCACCGCGGCAAAATGAAATACGCTGCCGGTGCCTGGGGCAATGACGCGCCGGATCAACTGGTCGTCGTATATCTGGCCGGCGACGAAGATGACCCGTGGATCCTTCGGCAAGTCGGGCGCCGCGGCGACGTCCATCAGTAGCAGTCGCTCAATCAGCTCCAGCTTGCCGCCGGGCCCGGCAAGCTGGCCCCGCTTCAGCAATTCTCTCGCCAGCTTCTTTCCCAACATCCCGGCGCCGCCGGTGATGACCACCTGCATGCTCGTACCCCCGATCGTCGTCGCCGATTACCCAGTCATCGCGGCCTAGCGGTCAAAAACTAGTCCGGCTGCGAGCTCCCAGGAAACAACTATTTGCGCACGCTGCGGCCGGTCCGCCGCTCGAGCACTTTCATCGTCGCGGAGAAATCGTCGCCTCCCCATCCTGCCGCCTCGCCCTCCTCGAGCGTGGCGATGACCGCATCGAGCAGCGGCAGACGCCCCGCCAGCTCCGGCGCCATCGCCCGCGCCAGCCGCGCATCCTTGGCCATGAATTTCAGCATGAACAGCGGCGAGTACTCGCTCTCACGCATCCGCGGCACGCGGTTCTCGAAGAACCGTGAATACGCCATGCCGGTGCCCTTGGTGACGATTTCGTAAAACGCCTCGATGTCCGTACCGCTCGCCAGGCACAACGCCAGCGCCTCGGCGACAGCCACGGCATGGCCCGCGACGAGCGTCTGGTGGACCAGCTTCATCTGGTTGCCCGCGCCGCTGGCGCCGACATGGCGAATCATCTGTCCGACGGCGGCGAGGATCGGCTTTGCTCTTTCGAAGGCGCCGTCATCGCCGCCGACGACGAAGCTGATGGTGCCCTCGTTGGCCTGGCGAACTGAGCCGAGCATCGAGGCGTCGAGATGGCTCGCTCCGCTTCGCTTGAGACCGTCGTATACCTCGCGCGAGACGTCCGGGCTCACGGTCGAGCAATCGACGGTGATTGTGCCTGGGCGAACTCCTGAGGCCACGCCGCCGGTGCCCAGGTAGATCTCACGAACAGCGGCGTCGTCGGGAACGCACGACAGGAGAATGTCGCAGTTCGCCGCAAGTTTGGTGAGGTCGCGAGCAGCCTTGGCATTTGCGGCGATCGCGACGCGCTGGCTTACGCTGGGGTCGGCGTCATAGCACCAAACCCGGCCGGGATTCGCCGCCGCGAGCCGTCTCGTCATCGGCGCGCCCATGGCGCCAAGACCGATGTATCCAATCTTCGCGGACATCGTCGCCGCGGGCACGCGCTCAGATCGCCGTTTCGGTCTCGGCGTCGAAGAAATGGAGCCGCGCCGGGTTGAGCGCCAAGCGCAATTGCTCCTGGATCTTGGCCCGCAGCGTCGGCTCGACCGCGGCGGCCATGGTGTCGGATCCGACCTTGATGTCGAGCAGGACTTCCGACCCGAGTTGCTCGACCACTTCGACCACCGCGTCGAAGCACACGTCGCTCGGATCGGCGGGCGTCGCCAGATGGATGTCCTCCGGCCGGATACCGAGCGTCGCGTTTCGCCCGCGATGGGAGTTCATGCGCGCGGCGATCGCGGCAGGCACTTTGATGCGCATTCCCGAGTTCTCCGCCCACAATGCGCCGTCGCGTTCGCTCACCGCAACAGCGGCGAAATTCATTGCCGGCGAGCCGATGAACCCGGCGACGAACCGATTGGCCGGCGCGTTGTAGAGCTCGAGCGGATCGCCCACCTGCTGCACCCAGCCGTCCTTCATCACCACAACGCGGTCGCCGAGCGTCATTGCTTCGACCTGATCGTGCGTCACGTAGATCGCCGTGGTGCCCAAGCGGTTATGCAACTTCTTGAGTTCGACGCGCATTTGGACGCGCAACTTGGCGTCGAGATTGGACAGCGGTTCATCGAACAGGAACACCTGCGGATGCCGCACGATTGCGCGGCCGAGCGCCACTCGCTGGCGCTGGCCGCCCGAAAGTTGCCGCGGCTTGCGCGCCAGAAGCTGCTCGATGCCCAGGATGTCGGCGGCGTCCTTGACCCGTTGGGCGATCTCCGCCTTGTCGAATTTGCGCATCTTCAGGCCGAACGCCATGTTGTCGAAGACGCTCATGTGCGGATAGAGCGCATAGTTCTGGAACACCATGGCGATGTCGCGGTCCATCGGCGGCAATTCGTTGACCACCGTGTTGCCGATCAGGATCTCCCCCGAGGTGATCGATTCCAGGCCGGCGACCATGCGCAACGTCGTCGTCTTGCCGCAGCCCGACGGGCCAACCAGGACCAGAAACTCCTTGTCGTGAATCTCGAGATTCACGTCCTTGACTGCGTGAAAGTCGTCGTACTTCTTGTTGACCTGCCGAATGCTGACCTGCGCCATATCCGCCTCGAACTCGCCCAGTGATCGCGTCCTTGCGCTAACCCTTAACCGAACCAGTCAGTCCCGAAACGTAGTGCTCGACGAAGAACGAATAGACCACCGCCACCGGGATCGAGCCGAGCAGCGCGCCCGCCATCAGCGGGCCCCAGAAAAAGACGTCGCCGCGGATGAGTTCGGAAACGACGCCGACCGGGACGGTCTTTTCTTGCGGCGACGACAGAAAGACCAGCGCATAGATGAACACGTTCCACGACAGCGTGAACGCGAATATTCCGGCCGACAGGATGCCAGGCACGGCGACCGGCAGGATGATGTAGATCATCGCCTTCCACCGCGAGGCGCCGTCGATGCGCGCGCACTCCTCCAGCTCCTTCGGAATCGCCTTGAAATAACCCATCATCAGCCAAGTGCAGAAGGGAATGAGGAACGTGGGATAGGTCAAGATCAGCGCCCACGGCGTGTCGCCAAGCCGATAGTCGCGAATAATGTCGGCGAGCGGAATGAACAGCAGCGTCTGCGGCACGAGGTAGGTGACGAAGATTCCGGTGCCGAGGCCACCAGCGAACGGGAACTTCAGGCGCGACAGCGCATAACCGGCGAACACGCCGCAGACCAGCGAGATCATTGTCGAGATCGTGGCGATGAACATCGTGTTCCACAACCAGGTCCCGAATATGGTTTCGCGGAATAAGTACTCGATGTGCGCCCAAGTCGGGTTCCAGGTCCAAAACGGCGTGTAATTCCATGCGTTCCACGGCCGGTAGAGCTCGCCGTCGGGCCGGAAGGTCGTGATCATCATCCAATAGAACGGGAACAGCAGGAAGATCAAAAACAGAATGAGGGGGACGTAGAAGTACACCCATTTACGCCAAAGAGCGCCCTCGATCATGGCTAGCGCGTCTCCACGCGGCGAATATAGAGAAGTTGGAAGATCACGACCAAGAACAGCACCGGGAACATGGCGAGCGAGATCGCCGCGCCTTCCGACAGCAGGCCGGTGCGGATGCCGAGGTTGTATGCATAAGTGGCGAAAAGATGCGTCGAATTCGCCGGGCCGCCCTCGGTCAGCACGTAGACGAGCTGGAAATCGGCGAAAGTCTGGATCACCGAGAATAGCACCACGACCATGGTCACCGGCAACAGCAGCGGCCAGGTGATGTAGATGAACCGCTTGAGCGGCGGCGCGCCGTCGATCGCCGCCGCCTCGTGGAGGTCGGGATTGATGGTCTGCAGGCCGGCCAGGAGCGAGATGGCGAAAAACGGGACGCCGCGCCAAATGTTGACGATGATCACCGACAGCATCGCCAGATCGGGATCGCCGAGCCAGTTGATGCGGCTCGAGATTAGTCCGAGCTTCCAGAACATCCAGTTGAGAACCGAGAAGGTCGGGTCGAACATCCATTTCCACGCGAAGGTCGATAGCACCGTCGGGATGATGAACGGCAGCAGGATGAAGGCGCGCGTAAACGTCTTGCCCCGGAAATTTCGGTTGAGCAGCAGGGCAAGCCACAGCCCGAGTCCGAGCTTGAAGACCGTCGTCACGCCGGTGTAGACGAACGTGTTGTAGACCGCGCTACGGAAAATCGAATCGTTCCAGATCTTGTAAAAATTGGCCAACCCGACGAACTCTCCGGGCACGCCGACACGCGTATTAGTGACGCTGAGCAGGATGCCCTTGACGAACGGATAGGCGATGAACATGGCGAGGAGAACGATCGTCGGCAGCAACAGCGCCATCGCCAGCCAGCGCTCGTCTTCGAGTACGCGATAGCGCGGCCGCGGCGTCACGACCGCAGTTGTGGCGTAGGTGGCCATTATGTGTCTCGCGATGCCAAACGCGTCAGGCGCACGAGCATCGGCGGCGAATCGCCTCGGCCGCCGATGCTCGCGTTGAACCTCGCCTCAGACGTAGATCTTCTTGAGTTCGTCCTCGGCCCATTTGGCGGCGTTCTCAGGCGACATGCCCTGGATCGCCTTGGCGTACATGTCAGTGATGATGTATTTCGACAGCACCTCGGCGGCCTTCGCATTCGGCGGACCGACATAGCCCGGCGTCTGGCCGAGCTTGCCGGCGACACGGTATGGCGCCATCACCGGATTGGTGTCCCACATCTTGCTCTTTTCGGTGTCCTGTGTCGGGCCGGTCGAGAAACCTTGTTGCGAGACGAACCACTTGTCGTAGTTCGCCGGCGTATGAAGCCACTTAAGAAAGTTCTTCGCCGCCGCCTGGTTCCTCGAGTATTTCGGCAGCACGTGGCTCTGGAAGGTGTGGAAGCCGAACTGTCCAGCCGGGCCCTTGGGCAGCGGCGCGTGCAGGATGTCGTCCTTGAGCAACCCGCCCTTCTCGGTCTTGTACTGCTCCGGATTCCGCGTCGAGGCGATGTAGATCGACGCGCCGTTGAGCGAGGCGCAGATCGTTTGCGCGAGGAACGCACGGTTATTGCTAGAGTCGTCCCACGCAAGCCCGCCTTCATCGTGCGCATCCTTGAAGAAGCCGATCATGTATCGGATCGACTCGACGGTCTCCTTGGAATTGATGACGACCTTGCCCGCTTGGTCGACCTCCTTGCCGCCGAACGACCACATGAACGGGTAAGCGAAGGTCGGCGGATCGCCGAAGGAGTGGCCGAACGCCTGGCCGATCGGGCGGCCCTTGGCCTTGAGTTTCTTGCCGGCGTCGCGGTAGCCATCCCACGTATCTGGAAACGAGTTGACTCCGATCTCGGCGAACCATGATTTACGATACGCGATCATCGCTCCGATGATACTCATCGGCATCGAAATCCACGCCTTTCCGTCATGGCAGTTGGACTTCGAAATCGGATAGAAGCCGCCACCGACGCGCCCCACTTCTTCGGCGACGTCGGAAAGATCGACGACGCTCGCGGCGTAAAGATGCGGATTGTTGTTGAACAGCATGATCAAGTCGGGACCCGCGCCCGACTGGATCGCCGCGGTGATGCGGGGCTGCAAGTCGTTGCCATTGACGGTTTCGAAGTTGACCTTAAGCCCCAGCGCCTTCTCCGCCTCCGGCAGGATGGTCGACCGCAGTAACTGGTCCGATGTCGGAATGAAGTCGTTCCAGCGCAGCAAGTGGACAGTGGTCACCTGGGCGTAGGCCGGCGTGCGACCTGAAGCCAAGATCCCGGCGATGCCGCCGAGCGATGCGGCGGCGACGCCCGCACCGGTGAGCTTGAACAAGTCACGACGTGATGTGCGAGCCATTCTATTCCTCCCCTTCGTTGATCGAATTGGCGTTCGATGCTCCACTTCGCGAGCCGCGGCCCGGTATACACGGTCCTGCTGCCGCGACGTTCGCGAAAATCACAAATGCGCTCCCGACGACTTGTCGAAAAGATGCACGCTGTCCAGGCGCGGCGCGAGTGCGATCGGCTGACCTGGCTGAAAATCGTGCCGCTCGTGAAACACCGCCTGGATCTCGGAACCGGCCAGCTTGGCGACGACGTGAATCTCGGCGCCGGTCGGCTCGACGACGACGACTTCGCTCCGCAACCCGCCATTGCCGTCGCTGAGATCGAGGTGCTCGGGACGCACGCCGTAGATGACCCTTTGCCCGTCGCGGCCGCCGGCCGACGGCGGCAGCGGCAGATGCGCTCCATTCGTGCTGACCACGTTGGCGGCACCGTTCTCGCGGCGCAGCGTGCCTTCGATGAAATTCATCGCCGGCGAGCCGATGAATCCGGCGACAAACAGGTTGACCGGATTGTCGTAGAGTTCGAGCGGCGTGCCGAGCTGCTCGACCCTGCCGTCGTGCATGACGACGATTCGATCGGCCATGGTCATCGCCTCGATCTGATCGTGCGTGACATAGACCGACGTGGTCTTGAGCCGCTGGTGCAATTCCTTGATCTCGGTGCGCATCTGGACGCGCAGCTTGGCGTCGAGGTTCGAAAGCGGTTCGTCGAACAAGAACACCTGCGGATCGCGCACGATCGCCCGCCCCATGGCGACGCGCTGCCGCTGGCCGCCGGATAGTTGCCGGGGATAGCGATGGAGGTAGTCGGTGAGATTGAGGATCTGCGCCGCCCGACCGACGCGCTCGTCGATCACCGCCTTGTCGACCTTTCTCAGAGCCAGGCTGAAGCCCATGTTCTGGTAGACGGTCATATGCGGATAGAGCGCGTAGTTCTGAAACACCATCGCGACGTCGCGATCCTTCGGCGCAATGTGGTTGACCACGCGATCGCCGATGGAGATCGTCCCGCCGCTGATCGGCTCGAGGCCGGCGATCATTCTTAACAGAGTCGACTTGCCGCAGCCGGAAGGACCGACCAGTACGACGAACTCGCCGTCGCCGATATCGACGCTGATGCCGTGGATAACTTTCGTATTTCCGAACGCCTTCTCGACGTCGCGGACTACGACCGATGCCATTCGCGTCCTTCCCTGCTCCCGCGTGTTATTTTGTTGCGCGGTTAAGTCTGCGCACTGGCGATCTAAGCCGGTTTGTTGACCCGCCGCAAGGCCATCCGGCAATTTTTCGTCACGTTTCGTCTGCGCCTGGGAGCAGACGCGCGGCTGCCGCAATCTTGAGCAGCCCGCGCGCGCTCGCGGCCTCCGAGGAGACGATTTCGCTCCGACGGGCCAATCCGGAGAGCGCCCGCGCATAGAGGCGCGACAAGTCGGGCGCGCCGACGAGCGCGATCGGCTCCTCTCCCGCCCAGGCCAACGCCGCCCGCAGTTCGTGACCGATCAACAGGCCGGACATGAAAGACGACAGCGCGGTCGGCGACTTGACCTCGAAAAGACCCTCGGTGCGCACCATGAACAGATGATGCAACAGACCACCCGAACCGCCGGAGCGAGCGAGACCATCGTCGAATGCCGCGGTGTCGTCGGGTCCTTCCTGCATCAAGCGTCCGAGGATCGAGTTGCGCTTGAGGACCGCGAACGCTTCGCCGGTCATGAAAGTGGCGAACCGCGCGATCCGCCATCGTGCGCCGTCGCCCTCGGCCACGACCCACTTGCTGTGCGTTCCAGGCAGGCATATCAGCCGGCGCGAGGCCAAGGGCGGCAACGCCGCGACGACCCCGAACACCTGCGTCTCCTCGCCGCGCATCACATCATGCCCGCCCGATAGCGCGGGACCGCTGACGCCGGGAACGATGCGTAAGGTTCGGCCCATGGCCTTAACCGCTACGAGACGCCGGGCAAGATCGTCGACGTCGGCCGGAACCGGCGCGTATGGTGCTTCGACCCAGCCCTGGCGGCTGCCGATCATGCCGCACATGAGGACGGTTGCCTTGGGCGCGGCGGCGATCCAGTCGCCGACTTGGCCCTGTAGCGCTGCCGCGAAGTCGCTGCTTGCCACATTCAAAATTCCATTGGGGGCGGTCCGCTCGTCGATCACGGTCCCGTTGGCGGCGATCTTCATCGCCCGGCAGTTCGTGGTACCCCAGTCGACGCCGATGAGCGCGGTCGATTTCACCGCGCGAGCGCCTTCAGCAGCGCCGCCGTATCGACGACGCGCGCATACTCGCCGTCCAGATTGGCGAGCGAGAGTGCGTGAACGTCCTCGGCCGGCCACAGCCGGCCGGCAAGATCGCACTTGTCGACCGCCCACGTTGCGTCGGAAACGACGTACGTATCGAAGCCGAGATTGCCCGCCATTCGCGCCGTCGCTTCAACCGAGTTGTTGGTGAGCCATCCGACGATGACGAGCGTGTCGTGGCCGGCGGCACGCAATCGGGATTCGAGGTCGGTGGCGATGAAGGCGCTGTTGGTCCGCTTGGCGATGACCGTTTCGCCCGGCCGCGGGATAACTTCATCCTTGAACGCGTTGCCCGGCTGGCCGGGATGGAATGGCGATGTCACGAACGTCGAATCATGACGTACATGGTAGATGGGCCGCGATGTCGCACGCCACTCCGCGAGCAGGCGCTCGATGCGGGTCAAGGCATGCGGATTATTGCGACGGCCCCAGACCGGATGGTCCATTGCCCATTGCACGTCGACGATCACAAGAGCCGCGGAAGCGGGAAGGCGCTCCATGACAGCGCGCCATGATCACGACAGGATCGGCGTCAAGCGATCAAAGGCTTCCGACAGGCGCGCAGTGCTGGTGGCGAAGCAGAGCCGCAGCCACCCCTCGCCCTCGGGTCCAAAGGCGATTCCCGGCGCCAAGCCGACGCCGCTCTCGCTGGCGATCATCTTGGCGAAATCGAGACTGTCGCTCATCCCTTCGACGCGAAAGAACGCATAGAACGCCGCCTGAGGATAGGCGAGCCGCACGCGCGGCATGGCGCCCAGGCGCTGAACGACGAGATCGCGGGCACGTCGATATTGGCTGACGATCTCGGCGGTGAACGCCTCGCCGTCGCGAATCGCGGTGATCCCCGCGTGCTGTACGAACGCCGCCGGACACGAGACATTGAATTCGGCGATCTTGCCGATCGTCTCGCCAAGTTGCGGCGGCGTCACCAGCCAGCCAAGTCGCCAGCCGGTCATGCACCATGCCTTCGAGAAGCTGTTGACCGAGATGACCGGATCGTCGTCAGCGGCAATGTCGAGCGGCGAGGGCGAGCGGTCGCGGTCGTAAACGACGCGCTCATAAACCTCGTCGGCGATCAGCCAGATACGCCGTTGACGACAGAATTCGAGCACCGCCGCGATGTCGTCGGCGCTCATCATCCATCCGGTCGGATTGCCGGGGGAGTTGATGAACACGGCGCGCGTGCGCCGGTCGACGGCCGCGAACAGCTGGTCGAGATTGAGCCGCCAGCCGCCATCGACGGCGGTGACCGCGACCCGACGCGCCTCGCCGCCCAGGATGCGCACCGCGTCGGCGCAGTTGGGCCACAACGGCGTCACCAGAACGACGTTGTCGCCCGGGTCAACCAGCGCCTGCATGACCAGCATGATCGCGTTGACGCCCGAGGGCGTCACCGAGATGCGCTCAGGCCCGAGCGTGCGCTGGCGCAGTCGGCTTATATAGTCGGCGATCGCCTGGCGCAGCTCTGGAATACCGCGATTGGGCGTGTAGAACGTGCGCCCTTCGTCGAGCGCCTTTTTTGCCGCCTCGCCGATGAACCGCGGCGTCGCGCGGTCGGATTCGCCGAACCACAGCGGAATCAGCCCCGGGCGGTCGAATGCGGCGTCGGATACCTCGCGGATTCGCGAACCGGTAAGGTCCTCGACCTGTGGGCGCAGCGGCGCAGGAAAACGGCTCAATGCGACTCGCGTCCGACCGGAGCGCCGCTGGCGCCGACGAGGAAGTCGAGATCGACGCCCTGATCGGCCTGCATGACGTGGTCGAAATGGAGCTTGAGATAGCCGCGATCCTGCGGTGGCGGCGGCGCCTTCCATGCCTTGCGCCGGCGTTCAAGCTCGGCGTCGCCGACGTCGAGATGGAGCCGCCGCCTTTCCACATCGAGCTCGATCATGTCGCCGTTCCTGACCAGCGCCAGCGGACCGCCGGCCGCCGCCTCGGGCGATGTGTGCAGCACGACCGTACCGTAGGCGGTACCGCTCATCCGGGCGTCCGAGATCCGAATCATATCGTCGACGCCTTTTTTCAGGACCTTGCGCGGCAAGGCGAAATTGCCGACCTCTGGGAATCCCGGATATCCCTTCGGGCCGCAATTCTTGAGCACCATGACGCAGTTCTCGTCGACATCGAGATTGGGATCGTCGATGCGCGCGTTGTAGTCGTCGATGTCCTCGAAAACGACCGCACGGCCGCGATGCTTCATCAGCTTCGGCGTCGCGGCGGAAGGCTTGAGCACCGCGCCCGTCGGCGCGAGATTCCCGGTGAGGACGGCGATGCCACCCTGCTTCTTGAACGGCTTGTCGAGCGCAAAGATGACGTCGCGGTCGTAACACGGCGCGTTCTTGACGTTTTCCCACATCGTCTTTCCGTTCACCGTCAGCGCATCCTTGTGGATCAGCGGAGCCAGTTCGCGGATCGTGGCCGGCAGGCCGCCGGCATAATAGAAATCCTCCATCAGATATTTTCCCGACGGCATCAGGTTGACCAGGCATGGCACTTCGCGGCCGAGACGATCCCAGTCGTCGAGCGTCAGCTTGACCCCGATCCGCCCGGCGATCGCCAACAGATGCACGACCGCGTTGGTCGAGCCGCCGATGGCGCCGTTGACCCGGATCGCGTTCTCGAACGCCTTCTTGGTGAGGATCTTCGACATGCGAAGGTCCTCCTTGACCATCTCGACGATGCGTCGGCCGGCCATGTGCGCCAGCACGCGACGGCGTGAATCGGCGGCGGGGATCGCCGCGTTGGTTGGCAGGCCCATGCCCAGCGCCTCGACCATCGAGGCCATCGTCGATGCGGTGCCCATGGTCATGCAGTGGCCGGGCGAACGCGACATGCAGGCCTCGGCCTCGACCATGTCGTCGACCGACATTTCGCCGGTCTTCATCATGGCGGTGAATTTCCAGACATGGGTGCCCGAGCCGATATCCTCGCCCCGGAACTTGCCGTTTAGCATCGGCCCGCCGGACACCGCGAGGGCAGGAAGGTCGCAACTCGCCGCACCCATCAGCAGCGCCGGCGTCGTCTTGTCGCAGCCGACCAACAGCACCACGCCGTCGAGCGGATTGGCGCGGATCGATTCCTCGACGTCCATGCTGCATAGGTTGCGGAACAGCATCGTCGTCGGACGCATCAACGTCTCGCCGAGGCTCATCACCGGGAACTCGAGCGGGAAGCCGCCCGCCTCGTAGACCCCGCGCTTGACGTAATCCGCGAGCTGGCGGAAATGCGCGTTGCACGGAGTAAGCTCGGACCAAGTGTTGCAGATGCCGATCACCGGCCGGCCGTCGAACAGGTGATGCGGCAGGCCCTGGTTCTTCATCCAGCTGCGATGAACCATGCCGTCGCGGTCGGTTCGCCCGAACCATTGGCGGCTGCGCAGCTTGGTCGCGCGCCCCGCCGGTTTCTGCGCCGATGGTTTCTTCTTGAGCGCCATCGCCTGCTCCTCCCCTGACTCGGCTTGCGGCAGGCGGCGATCCTATCGCGCGAAGGTCCGGCGATACAACGACAAGCAGGGAACGTCCGATCGCATGCCTGCCATGCGAGGCATTCGTCGGCGTATCCCGAAACGGTCTGGTTGCAGCCCTCGCGTCATCCGCGCCCGCCGGCGGACCCGGGGACGGCCTAGTGGCCGATCACGCCGGCGATCACGTCGAGGACGAGCCCGGTCGAGACCTGGATCATCACGACATCATTGCCGATGATGATCCGGGCGGTGCCGGGATGCGGCGCGCTCAGGCGGCTATCGAGCGTCGGCGGGAGATATTTCTTGGCGATCCCCGGCGGCAGCGGCTTGCCCTTGGCAAGTCGCTTCTGCTGCCCTGGCGGCAAGCCCTTCGCCGTTCCGCCGTAGGCGACGCCATAGTGCTCGTAGACGGCGCGCCGATCCTGCTCCGAAAAGACGATGCCGACGCTGACGGAAACGTCGACGTCGCCGCCGCCTCCGCCGCCGCGCCCCTGCTTCTGCTTGCCGGGCTGGGCCAGCGCCGGCGATGCCGCCACCAGGAGCGCCGCAACGAGAATCGAAAGGGTCGATCGGGTCATGTGGGGGAGTCTCCCTCGACCGAGGTTAAGGGTGCGTTTATCTCCCCCGCCGATAGAGACGATGCGCCACGCCGTGGATTTTAGTCAAATTCGATTCTTAGCCGGCTGCTTCGCCCTGCTCAGCGCCTTGTCGCGAAGCGCTTGGATGGTGGTCCGCGTGGTGATCGCCTCGGGATCGGTGCGCAGTTCGATCACCGACGGTTTGCCCGAGGCGCGCGCCCGCTCGAACGCAGGCGCGAACTCGTCGTTGCGCGCTACCGTCTCGCCGTGACCGCCCAGCGCGCGGCCCATGGCGGCGAAATCTGGCGTTTCGAGGTCGGTTCCGACGACGCGCTCAGGATGCTCGCGCTCCTGGTGCATGCGGATGGTGCCATACATCCGGTTATTGAAGACCAGCACGATCAGCGGCGCGCCGTATTGAACCGCGGTCGACACCTCTTGCCCGGTCATCACGAAGCCGCCGTCGCCCACGCAGCTCACCACCAGCCGGTCGGGATGAACGAGCTTCGCCGCGACGCCGGCCGGCACCGAATATCCCATCGCGCCGTTGGTTGGACCCAGCTCGCGCGCCGGGCGTCGATATTGCAGGTAACGCTGCGGCCAGCCCGTGTGATTCCCGGCGTCGAGCGTCAGGATGAAGTCGTCCGGCAAGTAACGCTGGAGTTCGAGCATTGCCTTCGCCGTATCGAACGTACCATTGAACGGCGTGGGCTGCAGCGTGGCGAGATAATCGCCGCGTGCCTCCTCGCTCCACGCCCGCCAGCGCGGCGAAGCGATGGGCGGCATCGACACGGCGAGCGTCGCAAATCCGTTTGGACCCGATGGAATGGCGAGCGTGGGCTGGAAGACGCGGCCGAGCTCGTCGCCATCGGGTAACACGTGCACCAGACGCTGGCGCGGCGTCGGTGAATCGAGTGTCGTATATCCCTGGGTCGTCATCTCGCCGAGACGCGCATTGACGACGACGAGCAGGTCAGCGCGTTTGAAACGTTCGACGAGCGCCGGCGGGCCCGAGGTGCCGATGTCGCCGGCAAAGCAGCGATGCGTATTGTCGAATACGTCTTGGCGTCGAAACGAGCAGGCGACCGGCAGATGGTTGGCTTCGGCGAAAGCGACGATGTCGCGGCAACCGGCCTCGCTCCATCCACCGCCGCCGACCAGCACCAGCGGACGTTCGGCCGATGCGAGCAGTTCGCGAAGCCGGACGAGATCGGCTGCGCCGGCCGACGGTTGGACCGCGACATAGGGTTCGGCGTCGGCGACGCTTACGACGTCGCTGAGCACGTCCTCGGGCAACGCCAATACGACCGGCCCGGGACGGCCCGAAGTCGCGACGTGAAAGGCGCGCGCCATGTATTCGGGAATACGCTCCGCCTGTTGGATCTGCGCTGTCCATTTGGCCAGCGGGCCGAACATCTGACGGTAGTCGACTTCCTGGAACGCCTCGCGGTCGAGCATGGCGCGGCCGACCTGCCCGATCAGCACGATCATCGGCGTCGAATCCTGAAACGCCGTGTGGACGCCGACCGCGGCATGGCAGGCGCCAGGGCCGCGAGTAACCATGACCAGGCCTGGACGACCGGTCAGCTTGCCGTAAGCCTCGGCCATGTTGGCCGCACCGCCCTCGTGCCGCGCGTTGATCAGGCGGATGCGATCGCGCACGTCGTAAAGGGCATCGAGTACTTCGAGGTAACTCTCGCCCGGCACGCAGAAGGCCATCTCCACGCCATGTATCAAAAGCTGATCGACGAGGATCGTTCCGCCGGTTCGGGGGGTTGGTCCGGCGGCGGAGCGCGGTCGCGGCGGGGGACCGGATCGGCTCATCGCAGAATTCCTTGCAGTCATTCAATGATATCGAACGCGCCGGCGAGTAAAGGGGCGGCGCTCCCGCCTGTCAATGCGCCGCGGCCGCGCGCCTGGGGTGGACGAGCCCGGCCACTCCGGCTAGTTTTAAGCCATGGACCGAGCCAGCGAACCCGCCGCTGCATGGTGCGATGCACCCAGCGGTTTCCGCCAGCTCATCGGCTACCGCCTCACCGAGTGGTCGGAGGGGCGCGCCGTCGTCCATTTGGTCATCGGGCCGCGCCACCTTAATCGCGGCGGGGTGATTCACGGTGGCGTCATCACCACGCTCATCGATGCCGCCGGCGGTTATGCCGGCTGTTACTGCTGCGTCAACGGGCACGTCCGGCGCTCAGTCACCGTCTCGCTTTCGACCAGTTTTCTGAGCCAGACGATCAGCGGCACCATCACGGCGACGGCGCGCGTGCGCGGCGGCGGCCGCAAGCTGTTCGCGGCCTCGGTCGAAGTGACCGCCGATGACGGCCGGCTGATCGCCATTGGCGATGGCGTGTATCGCTATCGCAGCGGCAGCGAGAGCGCCGATGGGGTTCCGCTCGAAAGCGGCGGCGAAAAGCGCAACACCGCTCTCGGGTAAGCCGCGCGACGCCGCTCAAGCGCGGCTCAACGCGTCGCCACGACAATTCCGGCGCCCACCATCATCGTACCGGCGGTACGATTGAGCGTCCGCATCGCGCGGCGGCTGCGCAGCAGGTCGCGCGCGCGTGTCGCCAGCGCCGCGTAGCTCAGATTCGTGATCGTCAGCACGATCACGACGACCGCCGCAATGACGGCGATATCGCCGGCGCCGACCTGCCTCAAATCGACGAACGTCGGCAGGAAAGCGGCGTAGAATATGATCGCCTTGGGATTGCCGAGCGTGATGACCAGGCCGGCGAAAACGTTCCTGCCGGTTTGGCGGCTCGGCACCGCTCGCTCGGCCGGCGCCGCCGGATCGATCGGCTCGGACGTCCACAACGTCCAACCGAGCCAGACCAGATACGCCGCGCCGATGATCTTGACCACGAAGAACAGCTCGCCCATCGCCTGAGCGACCGCCGCCATGCCGAAGATTGCCAGCGACAGCAACACGAGATCGCCAAGCACCACGCCAAGATGGAGCGCCGCGGCTGACCAGAATCCGGTCGTCAATCCACGCGCGATGGTCGCCGCGACGGCGGGTCCCGGCGTCACGCCGAGAACGAAGACGGCGATTACGAAGGCAAGCGTCGAGCCAAGCGTCATTTCGGCGAGGGTTGCGCGCTCGACTTGAGATAGTCAAGCGCCGCCGCCACGCCGCCAGGCGTATGCGGGACTTTGGCAAGCGCCAGCCCCATTTCGACCCCAGCCAGCGTACCGGCCAGCGCCAGATCGTTGAAATCGCCGAGATGGCCGATGCGGAAGATCTTGCCTTTCAGCTTGCCGAGACCTTGACCGAGCGACATGTCGAAATGGTCGAGGATCACCGCTCGTAGCGCATCGGCGTCGTGGCCTTCGGGCATCAGGGCCGCGGTCAGCGAGCCCGAGTATTCCGCCGGATTCTTCGCCAGTACCTCGAGGCCCCAGCCGCGAACTGCGCGCCTTGTCGCTTCGGCATGCCGCAGATGGCGCGCGAACACGTTGTCGAGGCCCTCCTCGAGCAACATGGCGATTGCTTCCTTCAACCCATAGAGGAGATTGGTTCCCGGTGTGTATGGAAAATATCCTGTTTTGTTCGCCGACAGCATGGCGCCCCAGTCCCAGTACGAGCGCGGCAGCCGAGCCGACTTGTTGGCCGCCATCGCCTTGCCCGAAACGGCGTTGAACGACAGGCCGGGCGGCAGCATGAGGCCCTTCTGCGAGCCGCCGACGGTGACGTCGACGCCCCATTCGTCGTGGCGGTAATCGATCGAGGCGAGCGAGGAGATGGTGTCGACCATGAATAGCGCCGGATGCTTGACCCGATCGATCGCGGCGCGCAGTTCACCGATGCGGCTGGTCACGCCGGTCGAGGTTTCGTTATGAACCGCGCACACCGCTTTGATCTTGTGCGCCTTGTCCTCGGCGAGCCTCGCTTCGAGCGCCGCCGGATCGACGCCCGAGCGCCAGTCTCCGGGTACGAAGTCGATGTCGAGGCCAAGGCGGCCAGCCATCTCGCGCCACAGCGAGGCGAAATGTCCGGTCTCGAACATGAGCACCCGGTCGCCGGCCGACAGCGTGTTGACCAGCGCCGCCTCCCACGCGCCGGTTCCCGAGGCGGGATAAATGATCACCGCCCCTTTGGTCTTGAAGATGGCCTTCATGCCTTCCAGCACTTCGCGGCCGAGCCGTCCGAATTCCGGGCCGCGATGATCGATCGTCGGATTGTCGATCGCCCGCAGCACGCGTTCGGGCACGTTGGTCGGGCCCGGAATCTGCAGGAAATGGCGCCCGGCGACACGTCGCGGGGCATTGGCAATGGCGGATTCAGGCATGCGCGGCTCCAGTTCAAACATCAAAAATGCATGCACTTTTTTGCTTTGTCAATACTGAAAAATAACGTGCTAATACCGTGGCTTAAGTCGTAACGTCGTTCGCACGTTGATTTTTGCATTCAGTTATGGAAGATTGACGCCGATGGACATCTTGCCACACACGGCGAACGACGTCCGGCGCCCTCGGCGCACCCCGGTGCACGCCAAATTGGTCGAGGCGTTGCGCGATATGATCGTAACCGGGGAGATCGCCGGAGGCGCGAAGATTCCCGAGCGCGCGCTGTGCGAGCGCTTCGGCGTATCGCGGACGCCCCTGCGGGAGGCGTTAAAGGCCCTTGCCGCCGAGGGATTGGTGGAATTGCTGCCCAACCGCGGCGCGCGGGTCGCGGCACTGACGGCGCGCGATGTCATCGAAACGCTGGCAATCGTCGGCAACCTCGAAGCGCTGGCCGGTGAGCTCGCCTGCAAGCGCCTCAGCGAGGCCGAGTTGCAGGAGATCAGATCGTTGCATCACCAAATGCTGGCGCATCATGCGCGGCGCGACCGGTTGGCGTATTTCCGAGCCAACCAGGCCATTCATCAGGCGATTGTGCAGGCCTCCGGCAACGCCGTCTTGGCGCAGGTCTACGCCGCGCTATCCGGGCGCATCCGCCGCGCTCGTTATGCCGCCAATTTGAACGCCGCGCGGTGGGACGAGGCGGTCGACGAGCACGAAGCCATCCTTGCCGCCCTTGCCGCGCGTGACGGGCCGCGGCTCGCCGCTCTGTTACGCTCGCATCTCGCAAACAAGAGCTACGCGCTCGCCGGCGAACCGGCGCACGCCAACGACTGAGGCCGCGAACGCCACCATGGCCGCCGATCTTGCCGCTCCGGTCTACGGGAGCCAGCGCGTGCCGGCGGGTGCCGCGCGGGCCAAGCCGGGCGACAGCCGACTCGCCGCCCGGCTTGGGAAGGAATTGCGCGGCGAGGTGCTATTCGATGCGTTTTCGCGCGGCCGGTACTCGACCGACGCATCGATCTACCAGATCGAACCGATCGGTGTCGTGGTGGCGAAGCACGTCGACGATATTGGGACGGCGATCCAAATCGCCCGCGAGGAAGGGGTGCCTGTGCTGCCGCGCGGCGGCGGCACGTCCCAATGCGGCCAGACGGTCGGCCGCGCGCTGGTTGTCGACACCTCGAAATATCTGAATCGTTTGCTCAGCCTGGATAAAGAGCGGCGGACCTGTTGGGTCGAGCCAGGCATCACGCTCGATCGACTGAACCAGGAGCTCCGCAAGCACGGACTCTTCTTTCCGGTCGACATTTCGACGGGCAGCCGCGGAACGATCGGCGGCATGGCCGGAAACAATTCGTGCGGCGCGCGCTCGCTGCGCTATGGCAACATGGTCCATAACGTGCGCGCCATCGACTTGGCGCTCGCCGACGGAACGTCGGCGCAGTTCGGCGAGGTGCCCGAAGCGCTCGACGGGTTCGCCGCGCAACCACGCTACCTCGATCTCGTGCGCGGCGCGCGCGCGATCGCCGACAGCGTGGGCCCGGAGTTGCAAAGCCCGCGCTGGCCGCGACTGCTCCGCCGGGTCGGCGGCTACAACGTCGACATGATCCGGCCGCACGCGATTCCCGGGCTCAATCGCAACGAGCCGGGTCACAACATGGCGAAGCTTCTGGTGGGATCGGAGGGCACGCTCGGCTTCTTCACCCGCCTGCAGCTCGACGTATCGCCGCTGCCGCCGGCGCGCGTGCTCGGCGTCTGCCATTTCCCGACGTTTTATCAGGCGATGGATGCGACGCAGCACATCGTCAAGCTGGGCCCCGCGGCGGTCGAGCTGGTGGACCGCACAATGATCGAGCTTTCTCGCGAGATCGCCATGTTCCGGCCGGTCATCGAGCGGTTCGTGCGCGGCGAGCCCGACGCCATCTTGTTAGTCGAGTTCGCCGGCGAGCATTTCGAGGAGGAGACCCGAAACCTCAAACGGCTGGTTGAGCTGATGGGCGATTTGGGTTTCGCCGATTCCGTGGTCGAGATCACCGAACTTGCGTCGCAGAACGCGCTATGGGAGGTGCGCAAGCAGGGCCTCAACATCATGATGTCGATGAAGGGCGACGGTAAGCCGGTGTCATTCATCGAGGATTGCGCCGTGCCGCTCGAGCATCTCGCCGAGTACACCGACCGACTGACGAGGGTGTTTCACAAATACGGCACCAAGGGCACGTGGTACGCGCACGCCTCGGTCGGCACGCTCCACGTCCGACCGATCATCAATCTGAAGGAGCCCGAGGGGGCCAAGAAGCTTCGCGCGATCGCCGAGGAAGCCTTCGCCATGGTGCGCGAGTACAAGGGCTCGCACTCGGGCGAGCATGGCGACGGCCTGGTGCGTTCGGAGTTTCACGAGCCGATGTTCGGATCGCCGATCGCGCGCGCCTTCGAGCAAATCAAAGACGCCTTCGATCCCGAAGGATTGTTCAATCCGGGCAAGATCGTCCGCCCACCGAAGATGGACGACCGCCGTTTGTTCCGCTTTCCGCCCGGTTACAAGGCGATTTCCTTTGCTCCGGCGCTCGATTGGAGCGCCTGGGGCGGATTTCCCGCGGCGGTGGAGATGTGCAACAACAACGGCGAATGCCGCAAGACCGACGCCGGCGTGATGTGCCCGTCCTATCGCGCGACGGGCGACGAGCAGCATCTGACGCGCGGCCGCGCCAACACGTTACGGCTGGCGCTCACCGGCCAGCTCGGCGTCGACGCCATGGTGTCGGACGCCATGCGGGACACCATGGACCTCTGCGTCGCCTGCAAGGGTTGCAAGCGCGAATGCCCGACCGGCGTCGACATGGCGCGGATGAAGATCGAGTTCAAGCACGCCTGGGTGCGCCGCCACGGACTTGCGATCGGCGAACGGCTGGTCGCCTATCTGCCCCGCTATGCGCCATGGGCGTCGCGATTGTCGTGGCTGACGAACCTGCGTAATTCGCTGCCGCCGCTGGGCGGGCTTGGCGAACGCCTGCTCGGGTTCAGCGCCAAGCGAGCGCTGCCGCGTTGGCGGAGGGACGCCTTCGACCCGCGCGCGGAGGGCAACGCTGACGTCGAGAACGCCGATGTCGTTCTGCTCGCCGATACGTTCAACGTCTATTTCGAGCCGGAGAACCTTCGCGCCGCGCTCGCTGTACTGCGCGCGGCCGGCTATCGGCCGGTCGTCGCGACGGCCCACGACGGCCGCCGGCCATTGTGCTGCGGCCGGACCTTTCTAGCCGAAGGCTTGGTCGATGAGGCGCGAAGCGAGGCGCGGCGGACGCTCGATGCGCTGGCGCCATTCGTCGCCCGCAACGTGGCGATCATCGGGCTCGAGCCATCCTGCCTGTTTACATTGCGCGACGAGTTTTTGGCGCTGCTTCCTGGCGCCGAGACCAAAAGACTGGCGTCGCGCGCCATGCTCTTCGAGGAGTTCCTGGCCGACGAGCACCAGGCGGGTCGCCTCGGTGCGCTCAAACTCACGAAGCTCCCAGCGATGCGCGCACTTGTGCATGGACACTGCCATCAAAAGGCTTTCGGGGTGATGGGGGCGGTAGAATCCGTGCTCGGATTGGTGCCCGAATTAAAAGTTGGAATCATCGCCTCGAGCTGCTGCGGCATGGCCGGCGCCTTCGGTTACGAGGCGGCGCATTACGACATCTCGATGAAGATGGCCGAGCTGTCGCTGCTGCCCGCGGTGCGCGCCGCCGGCCCAGACACGCTCATCGTCGCCGACGGCACAAGCTGCCGCCACCAGATCGCCGATGGCGCCGGCCGCCCAGCGGTCCACGTGGCGCGGGTCCTGGAGCAGGCGTTGGCCCGATGATAGTTTGACAAAGCGGTTGCCGATCGGCGGCGCACGGCCCTAAAGAGGGCAAGTGGTCGAATCAAAGGGAGTCCGGGCACGATGAACCAAGCCGAAATCGCCCACGCCACCGCCCGCATCCTGCTCGAGACCAAGGCGATTCATTTTAACGCCGCCAAGCCTTATATCTTTACCTCCGGCTGGGCGAGCCCGACCTATATCGATTGCCGAAAGCTGATCTCCTTTCCACGCGCGCGCCGCGAGCTGATGGCGATGGCCGTCGAGACGCTCGAGCGCGAGGTGGGCGCCGGCAAATTCGACGCCGTCGCCGGCGGCGAGACCGCCGGAATCCCCTTCGCCGCCTGGATCGCCGACTTGCTCGACCTGCCGATGCTCTATGTACGCAAGAAGCCGAAGGGCTTCGGTCGCAATGCGCTGATCGAGGGTGACCTCAAGGATGGCGCGCGCGTTCTGCTGGTCGAGGATCTGGCGACGGACGGCAAGAGCAAGCTTCACTTCGTCAACGGCCTGCGCGACGCCGGCGCGATCATCGAGCATGCCTTCGTGCTTTTCCACTATGGCATCTTCCCCGAAACCCGCGAGTCGCTCGCCGCCATCGGCGTCAAGCTGCACGCGCTCGCCACATGGTGGGATGTTCTCGCGTACGCAGAGGAACAGAAGTATTTCGCCGAAGGCGATCTCGCCGAAGTGCGCCGATTTCTCGAAAGGCCGGCCGAATGGTCGGCGGCGCATGGCGGCTTGGGCGGCGAGGGCGCCAAGTCCGCCAGCGGTTGAACCACATCGCCGAATCCGGGGGCCCCGATGCCGCGGTTCTGCGCCAACGTGTCGATGTTGTTCACCGAGCTCAAGCTGCTCGAGCGGTTCGCCGCGGCGCGCGCGGCCGGATTCGCCGCGGTCGAAGTCCAGTTTCCTTACGAAGCGCCGCTCGAAGATCTCGCGCGCGCGGTCGAACGCGCCGGAGTCGCGGTGACGCTGATCAATTTCCCGGCTGGCGATACCGCCAAGGGCGATCGCGGGCTGGGCGCCCTCCCCGGCCGCATCGAGGAATTCCGCGCCGGCATCGACATCGCCAAGCGCTACGCCGAGCGGCTCGGCGCCAAACGCATCAACCTGCTCGCCGGCGTGCCGCCGCGCGAGGCGGATCCGGGCGCCTGCCGGGCGACCATGGTGGAGAACATGTACGAGGCGGCGCGGGCGGTGAGCGACATCGGCGTCGAGGTAGTGATCGAGGCGATCAACCTGCGCGACGTGCCGGGCTTCTACCTCCACCGATCGCAACAGGCGATCGAGCTGATCGACGCCGCCGGCGGCGATAACATCGCGTTCCAGTACGATCTCTATCACATGCAGATCATGGAGGGCGATCTTATCCCGACGCTGACGAAGCTGAAGGAGCGGATCGGCCACATTCAATTCGCCGACACGCCGGGCCGGCACGAGCCGGGCACCGGCGAGATCAATTACGCCAATGTGTTCGCCGCCATCGATCGCATCGGTTATGCTGGATTCGTCGGGGCCGAGTATCGGCCGAGCGGCGCGACGGTCGACAGCCTCGATTGGTTCGCGCCATGGCGAGCAAGGGGCGCATGATCGGTAAAGCGACAAATTTTGCCTTTACCCTGACGCTGGCGGCCGGCGCGTTGATCGCCACGTTGCCGCATCGGTCCGCCGCGGCGGCCACCGAGAAGACCAACCTCACCATCGGCATCACGCAATTTCCCTCGACCTTCCATCCCAACATCGACGCCATGTTGGCGAAGTCGTACATCCTGGCGATGACGCAACGTCCTTTCACGATTTACGACAAGGACTGGAAGCTGATCTGCCTGTTGTGCATCGAGTTGCCGACTTTCGAGAACGGCAAGGCGAAGGAGTTCGATGCCGGCGACGGGAAAAAGGGCGTGATGGTCACCTACACCATTCGCGCCGACGCGACCTGGGGCGACGGAACTCCCGTCACCACAGACGACGTGGCGTTTACCTGGGAAGTCGGCCGCCATCCGCAATCGGGCGTCGGAAACTTCGAGCTCTATCGCCGTATCGTCAAGGTCGAGGCGCACGACAAGAAGACCTTCACCCTTCACGTCGACAAGCTCACCTTCGAATACAACGCGATCAACGATTTCCAGCTTCTGCCGGCCCACCTCGAGCGGCGGCATTTCGTCGAGCCCGAGAGTTACCGCAAGCGCACGGCCTACGACACCGACACCGCCAATCCGGGGCTGGCTTTCGGCCCTTACCGCATCGTAGAGGTGGCGCCCGGCTCGCACGTTGTCCTCGAGCCCAACTCCACATGGTGGGGAAAGCCGCCGCATTTCAAGCGCATCGTCGTGCGCGTGATCGAGAACACCGCGGCCCTCGAGGCGAACCTCTTATCCGGTACAATCGACTATATCGCCGGCGAGTTGGGCCTGACCCTCGACCAGGCGCTCACTTTCGAGCGCCGCCAGGGTCACCGATTCGAGATCCAGTACAAAGCCGGCCTGATCTACGAGCACATCGACCTGAACCTCGACAATCCGATTCTGAAAGATAAGCGGGTTCGTCAGGCTCTGCTGCTGGCGCTCGATCGCGAGGCCATTTCGCGCGAGCTGTTTCAAGGCAAGCAGCCGGTAGCCAACTCGTTCGTCAGTCCGCTCGACTGGATCGCCTTCAATGACCTGCCGAAATATCCCCATGAGCCCAAGCGCGCCGCAACGCTGCTCGACGACGCGGGCTGGAGCGTCATCAAGGACGGATTTCGCCATAACGCCAAGGGCGATCGTCTGACCCTCGAACTGATGACCACCGCCGGAAACCGTTTGCGCGAGACGGTGCAGCAGGTGCTGCAAAGCCAATGGCGGCGCGTCGGGATCGACGTACGCCTGCGCAACGAGCCGGCGCGCGTGTTCTTTGGCGAGACCGTACGCAAGCGCCAATATCCTTCGATGGCGATGTTCGCCTGGATCAGCAGCCCCGAGAACGTTCCGCGCACGACGCTGCACTCCGAACAGATCCCGACTGCCGCCAATGGATTCGGCGGCCAGAATTACACGGGCTTCCGCAATAAGGAGATGGACGATTTGATCGACCGGGTGGAACTCGAGCTCGATCGCGGGAAAAGGCGCGACCTGTGGCGTCGCATCCAAGAGATCTACGTCGAGGAGCTGCCGGTTCTGCCGCTCTATTACCGCGCCGACGCCTTCATCGTTCCGAAATGGCTGACCGGGATCGAGCCCACCGGGCATCAGTATTCGACGACGTTCTGGGTCGAGCATTGGGGTGTCCGAAACTGATGGCGGCGCCGGTCGATCGATCCAGCGGATGTTGCGGTATCTGACCCATCGATTGCTCCAGGGCATCGTCGTCCTGACGGCAATGTCGTTCGTCATCTACGCGCTCATCGGGCTGATGCCTGGCGACCCCATCGACCTGATGATCAGCGCCAATCCGCAGCTCACACCCGGCGACGCCGAACGGCTCCGCCGCATCCACGGTCTCGACCGGCCGATCGTCGAGCGATATCTCGCCTGGGCGGGCGCCGCGCTTGGTGGCGATTTCGGTTACAGCCGCGCCTATGCGCGGCCTGTGCTCGACGTGCTCGGCGGCCGGTTGCTCAACACCGCGGCGCTGATGATCGGCGCGTTCGTCCTCGCGCTTTCGATCGGCCTGCCGGCGGGTATCCTCGCTGCGACGCGCCCGGGCGGCGCACTCGACGGCGCGATCAACCTCGTTTGCTTCGTGCTCATCGCCGTGCCGACGTTTTGGCTGGCGCTGATGCTGATCATCCTGTTTGCGGTCGTGCTCGGCTGGCTGCCGGCAGGCGGCATCGGCACGCCGGGCGGCGGCGGACTTTTCGATACCGCGCGCCATCTGATCCTACCCGTCCTCACCTTGGCAATGGTCGAATCGGCGGCGTACGCGCGCTATGCGCGGGCGGCAATGATCGAGGCGATGCGCCAGGACTGGATCCGCACCGCGCGCGCCAAGGGCGCCGGACCGGTGCGGGTGGTTCTCGGGCACGCGCTGCGCAACGCCATGATTCCGGTTACGACCATCATGGCGCTCGGCTTCGGCGCGCTGTTCTCGGGCGCGCTCATCACCGAAACGATGTTTGCCTATCCCGGCATGGGCAAGCTGATCTACGACGCCGTGATGGGCAACGATTTCAATCTGGCGCTGGTCGCGCTGTTGTTCGCCACACTACTCACCTTGATCGCCAATCTCGGCGCCGATTTGATCTACGCCGCGCTCGATCCGCGGATTTCCTACGCCGCGCCGGAACGCGGCGCGCGCGGGCGACGCGCGTGAGGACGCTGCTCGCCCGTCCTGCCTCGGCGGGCGCGCTGGCGCTCCTGGCGTTGCTGATCGCCGCCGCGATCGCGGCGCCCATGGTGGAGGCGACGCTGGGGCTCGACGCCACGGCGACCGATTTGCTGGCCCGATACCGCCCGCCCTCGGCCGAGCACCCGCTCGGCACCGATGAGATCGGCCGCGACGTCTTGGTGCGACTGCTCTATGGCGGGCGCGTGTCGCTCTCCGTCGGCCTCGTCGCCGCGGTGATGGCCGCCGCCATCGGCACGCTGATCGGCCTGACCGCCGGCTATTTTCGCGGCGTCTTCGACGCGGCGCTCATGCGCCTCACCGACGGAGTAATCGCGCTGCCGCTGCTGCCGCTGCTGATCGTGCTGGCGGCCGTCGACCTATCCAAGCTCGGCCTTCCCGAAGAGGTCGTGCGCGCCGAGCAGGCCAGCCTTTACCGGATCATCGTCATAACCGCGCTGGTCGGCTGGACGACCGTCGCCAGGCTAGTGCGCGGCGTGACGCTATCGCTGCGCACGCGCGAATTCGTGCGCGCCGCCGAGGCGCTTGGAGCGCGGCCATGGCGAGTGATGCTGGTGCACATCCTGCCCAACGCCCTTTCGCCGATCATCGTCGCGGCGACGCTCGCGGTCGGACAGATCATTCTCTTCGAGTCGGTTCTGAGTTTCCTTGGCCTCGGCATCCAGCCGCCGTTGCCGAGTTGGGGCAACATGTTGACCAACGCCCAGGAGATCATCTGGACCGCTCCGTGGCTGGCGATCTACCCCGGCCTGCTGATTCTGGCGACCGTCGCCGCCTGCAACCTGCTTGGCGATACCCTGCAGGAAGCCTTGGACCCGCGTCGCGAGCAGAAGCGCTGAGTGGATCACCGACGCGCTCGATGAGGACAGCCTACCTAAGTATCTCCGTTCGATGGCCCTTTACAACCTCGGCGTAGTGTTCGTCTTCGCCGCCATCGGGTTCTTGCTCATCGAAAAGGAATACTTCACGCCTGGTATTCCGGCGCTTATCGCAATGACATACTCGATCAACCATTTCGGGTTTCTGGTGGATTGCAGCGACGACGGAATCCGGGAAAGACGTGCCTACGAACAAGAGCTCGGCTTCGAGGAACGCTCCGGGCGCCCCGCTCCTTGAGCAGCGTGCGGCCGCGGCCACTCGCTGCGAGTACAAAGCTACGCCAACACAGCAGCTTCAACCAACGGGCGGCTTCGAACCGGGAAGGACGCCGGCGGCTTGACCGGTCACCGCCGCCGCGCGGCCCGGACCAACGGTACGGCTGGTGATGGCCACCGCCATGCCGAATGAGCACAGCGCAATGCCAATGAATCCGGCGAGCGACGGCACCTCTCCGAGGACTGGCCACGCCAGCAGGTTGCCCAGTCCAGGAACAAGCGCGGTGAAAAGCGCGGTACGGACCGCGCCGAGCAGTTCGATCGTGCGCGTATAGAGGATCAGCGCGATGATCGCCGTCAGGAACCCCTGGAAGACCCCCTGGAAAAGCACCTCGGTCCACGGCGCCGCAAGCAAGCGATGTCCCGCCACGACGAGGTAGGCCAGCCCATAGGTGATCATCGACGCGAATGACACCACCGAAGTGGCGAGCAAGGCGCCTACACGGCCCGCCCGGGCGGTGATCGTGAACGTCGACCACAACAAGGCAGCGAGCACGAACAGCAGATGGCCGCGGCCAACCTCTCCGCCGCCGAAGAGCCCATCCCAGCCTTGCGCGATAACCCCGGCGGCGATCAGCGCCAGGCCGACGATGCCGGCGCGCCCGATCGGCTCGCGCAAGAAAATCCAGCTCATCGCCACGCTGAAGAGCAAAACGCCGGCCGGGCCGATCACCGCCTGATGGCCTGCGGGCGCCGATTGCAGCCCAGCAAAAACCAGTAGCGTGTACGGGACGCCAGCCCCGACGCACATTGGCAAGGCGAAGCGCCACGGCACTCCCGCAAGCCCCGCCACGCCGATGCCGCGACGAATGATGACCGGCGACAACACCACGCCGGCGACCAAGAACCGTATCGCCGACATATCCCAAAAATCGAGCGCGCCGGTGACCCCGATCCGCGAGACGACTGCCCAGCTTCCCCACAACAAGGCGGTGACCAAACCGATCGCGACCCCGGTCAGTAACGTTCGGTGATGATCCGCCGCTTCGACGCTCATGTCGCGGCGCCCCGTGCGAGCGCCGCGTCGATCTCGATCCGGGTCGGCAGGCTCGGCTGCGCGCCGCGTTTGGTGCAGGCAAGCGCTCCAGCGACAACCGCGCGACGCACCGCGGCGCGAAAATCGCCGCCGCGGTCAAGCGTCGCCGCCAGTACGCCGACGAATGCGTCGCCGGCCGCCGTAGTGTCGACCGCAGAAACCTCGGGCGCGGGCGCGCGCCATGACGTCCCATCGGCGATCGCCACAAGCGCGCCATCGGCGCCCATGGTGACGATCGTTGCGACACCAAGGCGCACGGCTAGCCGTACCGCGGCCGTCGGCATGGCATCGCCACGGACGCCGAGGGAGGCGGCGAGCATCGCTGCCTCGTTCTCGTTGACGATCAGCGCGTCGAGGGCGCGAAGCGCCGGCTCGGGTAGCGCTCCGGCCGGAGCAAGATTGAGGACGATCCGGGCGCCTCGCGCGCGCGCCCGCGCGATTAGCGCGGCGTTCTCTCCGGCCGGCACCTCCATCTGCAGGAGCAGCGTGACATTCGCATCGAGCAGCGCGTCGGGCACCAAATCGGCCCGTACCTCCGCATTGGCGCCCGCCGCGACGGCGATCTGATTCTGCCCCGCCGGGTCGACGCAAATAGCCGCGCATCCCGTAGGTTCGTCGCCATGGACGACCCGGGACAGGTCGACGCCAGACGACTTGAGGCCGGCTACTGCCGGTTCGGCGAACGCGTCGCGTCCGATCCGGCCCACCATGACGACCGCCGCGCCGTCACGCGCCGCCGCCACCGCCTGATTGGCGCCCTTGCCCCCCGCCGCGACCCCATAGACAGGCCCCAGCACGGTCTCGCCCGGCGCGGGCAATTTCGGTACTTGGAAGGCGAGGTCGAGGTTTATCGACCCGAAGACGACCAGCATCGAGCCACTGCGCCACGCCCCGGGATCGCCCGTCAAGCGGGCAACCGCCCGCGCGCCAGTTGGCGGGCGCGAGAAATTGCGTTAGCAAGACCCCATACTCGGTGGAGATGGCAATGGCCAATCGGCGAACGATTCATCCGGTGATCTTGTCGGGCGGCGCCGGAACGCGGTTGTGGCCCTTGTCGCGTGCGCTTTACCCCAAGCAGCTCCTGCCCCTGATCTCGAATCGCAGCCTCCTGCAGGACACTGCGCGGCGCATCGCCGGCCCGCCATTCGCCGCCCCGCTCGTCGTCTGCAACGACGATCACCGGTTCATCATTGCCGAGCAGCTTCGCGCGTTGTCGATCGCGCCCCGCACGATGGCGCTGGAGCCGGTGCCGCGCAACACCGCCCCGGCCGCGGCGATCGCCGCCGCCATCCTCGCCGCGGACGATCCTGACGCGATGATGCTGGTACTGCCCTCTGATCATGTCATCGCCGACGAGACGGCGTTTCGCGCCGCCACCGAGACGGCGGCCGCGGCGGCCGTGACCGGCCGTCTCGTCGCGTTTGGCATCGCGCCGACCGCGCCCGAGACTGGCTATGGTTATATCCGCCGCGGCGAACCGCTCGCCGGAGTCGCCGGCGCCTTCATGGTCGCCCAATTCGTCGAGAAGCCCGATGCGGTGACCGCCAAGGGCTACGTCGATGCGGGTGATTGGTCGTGGAACAGCGGCATGTTCTTGTTCACGGCCAAGCTTTACCTCGAAGAATTGGCGCGCTACGAACCAGCGATCGCCCAAGCGGCGCGGATGGCGGTTGCGACGGCCCGGCGTGACCTTGATTTCTTGCGCCTCGACGAGGCGGCATTCGCCAGCGCGCCTTCGAAGTCGATCGACTACGCGGTGATGGAACGAACATCGCGCGCCGCGGTCGTGCCGGCGGCGCTCGGCTGGAGCGATGTCGGCGCGTGGTCGGCGTTATGGGACATCGAAGCCAAAGACGACGACGGCAACGTAACGCTAGGGGACGTCGTGACTTTGGACAGCCGAAACTCGTACCTGCGCAGCGAAAAGCCGCTGGTCGTGGCGATCGGCATTGCCGATGCGGTCATCGTCGCGACCTCCGACGTGGTTTTGGTTTCCGCCAAGGACCGCGTGCAGGATGTGAAGCAGATCGTCGAGCGGCTCAAGCGCGAGAACCGCGCCGAGGCGATGACCCATCCGGTCGTTCACCGCCCATGGGGCAGCTACCAGACGATCGACGCGGGCGACCGTTTCCAGGTCAAGCACATCACGGTCAAGCCGGGACAGAAGCTTTCGCTTCAGAAGCACGCGCATCGCGCCGAGCACTGGGTGGTGGTCAGCGGGACGGCGCGCGTGACGCGCGATGCCGAGATCGTCACCTTGACGGAAAACCAATCGACGTACATTCCGCTCGGCGCGGTGCATCGCCTCGAGAACGTCGGAGAGGCGCCGTTACACCTGATCGAGGTCCAGTCGGGAGGTTATCTCGGCGAGGACGACATCGTCCGCCTCGAGGATACATACGGACGAAGCTGACCCCCGGCGACCGTGCGCCGTTGTGCCCATCTACCGACGCGCGATCGACCCGCAAGCGGCTTGACCGGTTCGCGGTCAGGTTGTATATCTATGGTTGTTATGGTCGTTTTCGACAACCAGAACGTCTACCGTTGGCCGCCGCACCCGAATACGCCGCGGCTGGACGTCGACATCCCCGCCGACTTCGTATTCTGCGGCGACGACTCCGCCCAGGCGCTTTATTTCGCCCATCGCGTCCACGATATCGTAATCGCCGTACCGCGCCGCACGCCGTCGCGCGATGTCGGCGCGCCGGTTGGTTTCTATGCCATCTTGTCGTTCGCCGGAACGGGTGACGATGCCGTCGCGGTCCGCGAGGAGTTGGAGGAATGGGCCGATGTGCTCGCCCGGGTGGCCTCCCTCGCCGCCGATCGATCGCATGGCGCCCGTTTTCCGCATATGGCGCCCGCTGGCTGCTGAGCCATGCTTTAGGCCGTGGGCCACGCGCAGAAGACTCGCGGGGCTACGGAGCTAGAGCGATATGCGGCTCCGAGAGGCGTCCCTCTTCGACTGCATGGCAGGCGACAATCGACGAACTGCCCGACGCCGGCTTGATCTCCGGCCGCTCGCTACGGCAACGATCGTTGGCCCACGGGCAGCGCGGATTGAAGGCGCATCCGGTTGGCGGATTGAGCGGGTTCGGAACCTCGCCCGCCACCGGCGTCCGCGTCCGGCCGGTCATCTCGAGATCGGGAATCGCATCGAGCAACATGCGCGTATAGGGATGCCGAGGCCGATCGAATATCTCGCGCGCATCGCCCAGTTCCGCCAATCGCCCGAGATACATCACGCCGACGCGATCGGAGATGTGCTGCACGACTGCAAGATTGTGCGATATGAATAGAAAGGTCAGGCCAAGCTGGCGTTGCAGATCCTTCATCAAATTGAGGATCTGCGCCTGGACCGAGACGTCGAGCGCCGAGGTCGGTTCGTCGCAAACCAGGAAGTCCGGACTGCTCGACAACGCCCGAGCGATCGAAATGCGCTGGCGCTGGCCGCCGGAAAACTCGTGTGGATATTTCTCGCCGTCGGTCGGCGAGAGCCCGACCTGCACCAGCAACTGGTCGACCCGACGTCGAATTTCGTCGCCGTCGGTCGCGATCCGGTGAGCGCGAATCGGCTCGGCGACAATGTCGCGCACGCGCCAACGCGGATTGAGGCTGGCATACGGATCCTGAAAGATCATTTGAAAGCGCCGGCGCACGGGAGCGATCTGCGCCCGCGTGGCGAGGGTTGCGAGATCGATTCCCTCGAAGACGATCGAGCCGCGCGTCGGCGTATAAAGACCGACGATGAGACGAGCCACGGTCGACTTGCCGCAGCCCGATTCGCCGACCAGCGACAACGTCTCGCCGCGCTTGATCGCGAAACTGACCCCGTCGACTGCCTTCAAGACGAGCCGCGGCTGGCCTTCGATGAGCCGGTTGAGCCATGGGCGCGAGACGTCGAAAAACCGTGCCAGATCGCGCGCCGCGAGTATCACCTCGCCGGCGCCGCTGGTGACTCGTGGCGCCGTCTCAGGCATCGCCGACGGCTCGCACCGGCGCCGATGCGGCGTCGTAAAGCCAGCAAGCGGCGTGGCTACTGCCGGCCGGCAATAAGTCTGGCCGCTCGAGCCGGCAGCGCTCGAACGCCCTCGGACAACGCGGATTGAAGGCGCACCCGGGCGGAATCGCGTTGAGCCTCGGCATCGCCCCTTCGATCTGCGTCAGTCGTTCGACATGTTCGCCGACCTTCGGGATCGATCCCATCAGCCCGGCGGTATAGGGATGCCGGGCGTGCTTGACGACGTCCTTGACCGGGCCGATCTCCGCGATCCGGCCGGCGTACATCACCGCCACTCGGTCGGCCGTTTCGGCGATGACCCCCATGTCGTGGGTGATCAGCATCACCGCCGCTCCGTGCACGCTGCACAATTTCTTGAGCAACGCGATGATCTGCGCCTGGATCGAGACATCAAGGGCTGTCGTCGGCTCGTCGGCGATGACGAGCCGCGGATTGGCACACAAGGCGAGCGCGATCACGACCCGCTGCCGCATACCGCCCGAGAATTGATGCGGATAATGGTCGATCCGCCGTTCCGCCGCCGTGATGCCGACCTCCTGCAGCAATTCGATCGCGTGATCGCGCGCCTTCTGCGGCGTCATGTCGAGATGCGTCGTGATCGTTTCGACCAGCTGGCGGCCGATCGTGTAGAGGGGGTTGAGCGAGGTCAACGGATCCTGGAAAACCGCGCCGATCCGGCGCCCCCGAATGCGCCGCATTTGCTCGTAGGGCAGGTTGTCGATCCGCTCGCCTTCGAGCAGTACCTGGCCGCCGGCGATGCGCCCCGGCGGCTCCAAAAGGCCGATGATCGCTGCCCCGGTCAGGGATTTTCCGGCGCCGGACTCGCCGACCACGCCTAGCACCTCTCCGGGATCGATGTGGAATGAGATGTCGTCAACGGCGACCAGCGTGCCGCGGCGCGTCGGGAAAACAACCCGCAGGTTCTCGACTTGCAACAGAGGTAGATTGGCGCCGGTCCGTGCCATCGCGTCGCCGTTGCGCTCTACCGTAGTTTCGGGTTGAGCGCGTCGCGCAGCCAATCGCCCAGCAGATTGACCGAGAGAACCATGATCACCAGCGCGGCGCCGGGAAAGATCGTGATCCACCACTCGCCGGAAAACAGAAAGTCATTGCCGACTCGGATCAGGGTGCCGAGCGAGGGTTGCGTCGGCGGCACGCCGACCCCGAGAAACGACAGCGTCGCCTCGGTGATGATGGCAATCGCAAGATGGATGGTGGCGATGACCAGCACCGGTCCCATGACGTTGGGGAGCACGTGGCGCACCATGATGGCGACTGGGTGTAGCCCGATGACGCGCGCCGCCTGGACATATTCCTTATTCTTTTCGACCAACGTCGATCCCCGCACGGTGCGCGCGTACTGCACCCAGCCCGACGCGCCGATCGCCAGGACAAGGACGTAGATCGCGATCTCGTCATGCAGCGCCGCCGGCAGCGCGGCGCGCGCGATGCCGTCGATCAGAAGCGCGATGAGAATCGCCGGAAACGACAACTGAATGTCGGCGATGCGCATCACGAACGAGTCGACCGTGCCACCGATGTAGCCGCTGATGAGGCCCAAGCCGACGCCGAGCAGCATCGCGAAGATCACCGAAAGGAACCCGACGAAGAGCGAGATGCGCGCTCCGTACATTATCGTCGACAGCACGTCGCGGCCTTGATCGTCCGTGCCGAGAATAAATCGCGCATCGCCCTCCGTCGTCCAGATCGGCGGCGTGAACGCATCGAGCAAATTGAGCGTCCTGAGGTCGAAAGGGTTATGCGGAGCGATCCACGGCGCGAAAATCGCGCCGATGAAACAGACGAGCGTGATCGCCGCCGCCAGAACCGTTACCGGCGAGCGCTTGAAGCTGTGAAAGATGTCGCTGTCCAGCGCGCGATGCACGACGCCGGCGCGGGGTGCTGCGGACGAGCGGCGGTCTGCGGTCGTCGTCGCCATGGGTCGTCAATGCCCTCCGGAAACGCCCTTGTCGATCCTGAGGCGCGGATCGACGGCGTAATACAGCAGATCGACGATCAGATTGATCACCACGAAGAAGAACGCGACCAGGCAAAGGTACGCCGCCATCACCGGCACGTCGGCCACAGTCACCGACTGGATGAATAACAGACCCATTCCCGGCCACTGGAACACCGTTTCGGTGATGATGGCGAATGCGATGATCGCGCCGAGTTGGAGCCCGGTGATGGTTATCACCGGAACCAGCGTGTTCCTCAGCGCGTGCCCGAAATGGACCGCGCGGTTGGCGAGGCCGCGCGCGCGCGCGAACTTTATATAGTCGGTGCGCAGCACCTCGAGCATTTCCGCGCGCACGAGCCGCATGATCAGCGTCATCTGGAAGAGGCCGAGCGTGATCGCCGGCAGTATGAGCGCCTTGAGTCCGCTCGCGGTCAGGAAGCCGGTCGACCACCAGCCGATCTTGACCACGTCGCCGCGCCCGAACGACGGCAGCCAGCCGAGAATGACCGAGAAGACTAGGATCAGCAGGATGCCGATCAGGAACGTCGGCAGCGATACACCGATCAGCGACACGGTGAGAAAGAAGCGCGACAGCCACGAGTCGCGATGGAGACCCGTGTATACGCCCATCGGCACGCCGGCGACGAGGGCGAAGAACGCCGCGACCATGCTTAACTCGAGAGTCGCCGGAAGCCGCTCGACGATTAACGCGTCGACGGGACGCGCCAAGCGGTACGATATTCCGAAATCGCCTTCGATCGCGTTGCCGACGAAGCGGAGAAACTGCACGAAAAACGGTCGGTCGAGGCCTAGATCGGCGGCGATCCGCGCGCGATCGGCCTCGGTGAACTCCTGGCCAAGCATGATGGAGATCGGATCGCCGACATAGGCGAACAGCGAAAAGGCGACGAAGCCGACCGTCAGCATCACGACAACGGATTGGATCAAACGACGGATGATGTAGGCGATCATTCGGTCACAGCCGGCGTTAACACTCGCTTGCTCGCCATCCTACCACACATGCCGGCTCATAAGGCGACGGCGGCCGGTCGCGCCCCGTGCAGCACCCGTGCCGCCCGGCTCCCGGTCCCGCGCTCCGCGCACGGGATCACCTGATGGTGCGGCGGAATATGGGCGACTTCCGCGTTGTGGATTTTTAGCGCGTCGACGATCATGGAGGTGCGTTTCTCCTGATCGATCTCGGTCTTGATCTGGTCGACGAGAGCGTCAAACCGAGCGTTGGAGAACTTCCCCAGATTGAGGTTTCCGTCGCCGCCCTGGCCCCCGGTCCGGGCCAGCGATTGCGGCGAGTAAAGCGCGTCGAACCTCGGCACGCCCCATCCCAGCAGATAGAAGCTGGTGTCGTATTGCTGGATCTTGGGGAAATACGTCGCACGCGGCATGGCGTTGAGCTTCGCCTGGATGCCGATCTGCGCCAGCATCGCCGTCACCGCTTGGCATATTTCTTCGTCGTTGATGTAGCGGTCGTTCGGGCAATCGAGCGTCACCTCGAAGCCGTTGGGATAGCCCGCGTCGGCGAGGAGTTGCTTGGCCTTGTTGCGATCGAGCGGCAATCGAACGTCGATCTCCTTGGTGTTTCGGTGCACCTGCGGAGCGATAACCGAGCCGCTCGGCACCGACTGTCCGCGCATGATGCGGCTCTTGATCGCCTCGATGTCGATCGCGTGGTAGAATGCCTGGCGCACGCGCAGATCCTTGAACGGGTTCTTACCCTTGACGTTCGAGTACAGCAGTTCGTCGCGGTTCTGATCGAAACCGAAGAAGATCGTGCGGTTTTCGTTGCCCTCGACAATCCTGGCGTTGCCGCTGCGGCGGATACGGTCGATGTCCTGGACGGGCGGATCGAGGACCATGTCGCTCTCGCCCGAGATCAGCGCCGCGATCCGCGTCGCGTCCGACTTGATCGGCCGGTATTCGATTTCGGTGACATTGCCTTCGCGCTTGCCCCACTAGTTCGGATTTTCGACCAGCACCGTCTTGATGTCGGGTTCGCGCGTCTTGAGGACGTACGGCCCGGTACCGTTGGCGTTGCGCGCCGCGTACGTCTCCTCCTTTTCGATGTGGTTCTGCGGTTTGGTCACGTTGTGTTTCTCCGACCAGGCCTCGCTCATGATCCGCAATTCGGTCAATTGCGGGATTAGAACCGGGGTCGGTCCGGTGGTCGCGATGTCGACCGTTAGATCGTCGATCTTGCGCGCCTCGACGATGCCTTGCGTGTAGATCTTGAGGTTCGACGTTGGCGCCAAAGCCCGCTGGATCGTGAACACCACGTCGCCGGCGGTGAATGGCGCGCCGTCATGGAGCTTCACGCCGGGCCGCAGATTAAAGCGCCAGCGCGTCGGCTCGACCGCCTGCCACGAGAGCGCCAGCGACGGCTCGATTTTCGACATTTTCTTGCCGCGCGTCACCAGCGGCTCGTAGATCTGCTCTGAGAACGAGTTGTTGAGCCCTTCGTTTTGCGCGTGGCGGTCCATCGTCAGGATATCGCACTGACTCGACCAGCGGAACGTCTTGGCCTCGGTCGACGTGCGGACGCACAACGCCAGCGATGCCGTTGCGGCGATGGCGACAAGCGTCCGAATCATTTCGATTGTCTCCATTCGTTGTGGCCAGGCTCCGCGACAGCGCCAGCCACCATTGTCGCTCCCTGTCGACTCGAACCACGTTCTTCGGTGGGTCGATTTGCTTGATTAACAGACCTAGAGTCGCGGCCAGCCCGAGTCAACGGGGATGTCGCCCGACTGCGTGCGGGGCGCCGACGATCGCTGACCGGCCCCTGCCAAGGCAGCTCAACGGGTGACGATTGACGGCGACTCCGCAAGTGGCCTACCACTGAAGGGGAAAGTACGACTCCACCCAATCCACGGGAGAACGGCCATGGTCGCGCGCGGCAATTCGCTCGCCAGCCGGGACATCGCTTCGCTGATCCACCCCTATACCAATCTCAAGCTTCACGAGAGCGAAGGGCCCGTCGTCATCACCCGCGGCAAGGGTGTCTACGTCTATGACGAGACCGGCAAGGAGTATATCGAAGGCCTGGCCAGCCTGTGGTGCGCATCGCTCGGGTTTGACGAACAGCGCCTGGCCGCGGCGGCATACGCGCAGCTCAAGAAACTGCCGACCTACCACATCTTCGCCAGCAAATCGCACGACACCGGCATCGAACTGGCCGAGAAGCTGCTTGCCCTGGCGCCGACGCCGATGTCGAAGGTGTTTTTCGCGAGTTCAGGGTCCGAGGCCAACGACACCGCGATGAAGTTGGTGTGGTACTACAACAACGCGCTCGGCCGCGTGAAGAAGAAGAAGATCGTTTCGCGTATGAAAGCGTATCATGGCGTGACGATCGCCGCGGCGAGCCTGACCGGCCTGCCCGCCAACCAGCGCGATTTCGATCTGCCGATCGCCGGCGTCGTTCACGCCGAATGCCCGCACCATTACGCTTACGCCGAACCGGGCGAGACCGAGGAGCAGTACGCCAGCCGGCTGGCCGACAACTTCGAGAAGCTAATTCTTCGCGAGGACCCGGCGACGGTGGCGGCGTTCATCGCCGAGCCGATCATGGGCGCCGGCGGTGTGATCGTTCCGCCGGCGGCGTATTTCGACAAAATTCAACCGATCCTCAAGAAGTACGAGATTCTCTTCATCGTCGACGAGGTGATTTGCGGTTTTTATCGCACCGGCAATCTTTGGGGCAGTCAGACCTTCGATCTCAAACCCGACATGGTGACGATGGCCAAAGCCATGTCGGCCGCGTATCTGCCGATATCGGCGCTCATGGTTTCGGAACCGATCTGGCAGGCAATGGTCTCGGAGAGTCAAAAGATCGGCGTTTTCGGCCACGGTTACACCTATTCGGCGCATCCCGCCGCCGCGGCGGTGGCCCTGGAGACGCTCAAGATCTATGACGAACGCGACATTCTCGCGCATGTGCGGCGGATGGCGCCGCGCCTGCAGCAAGGCTTGCGGCGCTTCGTAAATCACCCGCTGGTGGGCGAGGTCCAGGGGATGGGGCTGGTCGGCGCCTTGCAACTCGTCAAAAGCAAAAAGCCGAAGCGTTTCTTCGAGGCGACACAGCCGGTAGCGCCGTTCATGGCCAAGCGCGCGCAAGAGCACGGGCTGATCGTCCGTGCCCTGTTCGAGAACCGCATCGCCGTTTGCCCGCCGTTGATCATCAACGAGGCGCAGATCGAGGAGCTGTTGCGCCGCTTCGGGCTGGCGCTCGACGACACCTGGGCGATGGTCCAGGAAAAAGGCTTGGCTGCGGCCTGATCGCCCACGTTTGCCGCGACCAAACGCCGCCTAGACCGGCTCGAAGAAGCTCTTCCGGCCGCCCGGCGCGCTAGCTAGACTTCGGCCTGTCGGCGGGGGATCTCGAAGTTAGGGCGGGTATCCCGCGCGTGGACGGTGGGCGATGGACTACGACCAGCATTTTCGTGACGCTCTTGGCCGCCTCCAGGCCGAGGGACGCTACCGGATTTTCGCCGATCTCGAGCGGCTGTGCGGGGCGTTTCCTCGCGCGGTATGGCACTCGAGCGACGGCCCGGTCGAAGTCACGGTGTGGTGCTCGAACGATTATCTCGGCATGGGTCAGCATCCGACGGTCCTCGCGGCCATGGAGGCGGCGTTGCGCGCGCACGGCGCCGGCGCCGGCGGCACGCGCAATATCTCGGGCACCAACCATTATCATGTGCTGCTCGAGCGCGAGCTCGCCGACCTCCACGGCAAGCCGGCGGCGCTCGTCTTCGGCTCCGGCTACGCCGCCAACGAGGCGGCGCTGAGCACGATCGGCAAGCTGCTGCCGGATGTCGCCATATTTTCGGACGCGCTCAATCATGCATCGATGATCGAGGGCATGCGCCACAGCGGCGCGGAGAAGCACATCTTCGCGCATAACGACGTCGTCGATCTCGAGCGGCTGCTTCGCCACGTCGACCGCCGGCGGCCGAAATTGATCGCATTCGAGTCGGTCTATTCGATGGACGGCGACATCGCTCCCATCGCCGCGATTTGCGATCTCGCCCGGCGCTATCATGCGCTCACCTATCTCGACGAGGTACACGCGGTCGGCCTTTACGGACGGCACGGCGCGGGCGTCGCCGAACGCGATGGGGTGATGGATCGCCTCGACATAATTCAAGGCACTCTGGCCAAAGGGTTTGGCGTCGTCGGCGGTTATATCGCGGGTTCGACGGCGCTGGTCGACGCCGTCCGCAGCCACGCCGCCGGCTTCATTTTCTCCAGCGCGATGCCGCCTGCCATCGCTGCCGGCGCGCTCGCCAGCGTGAGGCATCTGCACGCAAGCGAAACCGAGCGCTCGCGCCTGCACGAGCGGGCCGATCGCCTGAAACGCCAGCTTCGCGACGCCGGCCTGCCGTTGATGCTTTCGGAAAGCCACGTCGTGCCGCTCTTTGTCGGCGAGGCACGGGCGTGCAAGGCCGCCTCCGACGAGCTGTTGCGCCGCCATCGGATTTATGTCCAGCCGATCAACTTCCCGACCGTGCCGCGCGGCGCCGAGCGCTTGCGAATCACGCCTACCCCGCTGCACGATGACGCGGCTATGGACCGCCTCGTCGAGGCGCTGGTCGATGTGTGGGCGCGGCTCGCCTTGTCGCGGGCGGCGTAGCGAGGGAGGCGCTTCGACGCGGTGGCCGAAACGAATGTCTCATCGAGCCGCCCGTTGGTCCGCTTCATCGGCGTGCGGAAGACCTTCGATGGGCGCACGCTGGTCGTCCGTAACCTTGACCTCGATGTGCTCGAGGGCGAATTCCTGACGCTCCTCGGCCCCTCCGGGTCGGGCAAGACGACGACACTGATGATGCTTGCCGGGTTCGAGACACCCACTGCGGGCGAAATCACGCTGGCCGGCCGCTCGCTCGCCCACCTGCCGCCGCACAAGCGCGACATCGGCGTGGTGTTCCAGAACTACGCCCTATTTCCGCACATGACCGTCGCCGAGAACGTCGCTTTTCCGCTGTCGGCGCGCCGGATCGGCCGCGCCGACGCCGAGGTTCGGATGGCGCGCGCCCTCGACATGGTGCGCCTCGGCGGGTTCGGGGCGCGGCGTCCCGGGCAGCTTTCGGGTGGCCAGCAGCAGCGCGTGGCGCTGGCCCGCGCCCTGGTTTTCGAGCCGCGACTCGTCCTGATGGACGAGCCGCTGGGCGCGCTCGACAAGCAACTTCGCGAGGAAATGCAGCTCGAGATCCGCCGCATCCACGAGCGGCTCGGCGTAACCTTCGTCTACGTGACGCACGACCAAGGCGAGGCGTTGACGCTCTCGGACCGCATCGCCGTGTTCAACGACGGAGCCATTCAACAGCTCGATGCGCCGCGCGAGCTCTATGAGCGGCCGCTGAACGCTTTCGTCGCGCGATTTATCGGCGAGAATAATCGAATTCCGGGAATCTATGCCGGCATGGATGGCCTGCTGTGCGCGATTCGGGTCGGCGCAGGATCCCTGGTCCGCGCGCGCCCGATCGACCTCAACGGCGTCGGCGGCCAGGCCACGCTGTCGATCCGACCGGAGCGGGTGCGCCTCGGGCCGCTTGGCGGGGCGCCTGGACCCTCGGCGAATGCCTTTCCGGCGGAGGTGCGGGAAGTGATTTATCTCGGCGACCACGTGCGCGTGCGCGTCGCCGCGCTGGGAGTCGACGAGATCAACGCCAAGATCCCCGTGGCGCTGCTTGCCGCCGACGTGACGCCCGGCGCTGCGGTGACGATCGCCTGGGACGCCGAGGATTGCCAGGCCTTCAAGCCGGAATAGACCGCCGCTCGCTTGTCCCGACGTTGCGCCGGCGCTAGAGTCGTCCCATCGCGAGCTTGCCGGCTACCTCGGCCGGCGAGAGACACATCAAGCCAAGGGGGCCAACATGCTGCGCAAATTCGTGTTCTCTGGCGCGCTCGCCGGAGCGATCGCCGCCGGGCTAATGGCGGCGCCGCAAGCGGGCGCGCGCGATCTCACCGTCGTGTCCTGGGGTGGCGCCTATCAAGACGCCCAGCGCGACGCCTATTTCAAGCCGTTCATGGCGCAAAAAGGCGTCAAAATGCTCGAGGAATCGTGGGATGGCGGCGTCGGCGTCCTGCGCTCGAAGATCCAGGGCGGCAACAACAACTGGGACGTCGTCCAGGTCGAGTCGGAAGAATTGGCGGTCGGCTGCGAGGAAGGCCTGTACGAAAAGATCGACTGGTCAAAGGTCGGCGGCAAGGAGATGTTCATGCCAGCCGCAGTCCATGACTGCGGCGTCGGCGCGATTGTCTACAACTTCGTGCTCGCCTATGACGGCGACAAGATCAAGGACGGGCCGAAGAACTGGGCCGACTTCTGGGACGTACAGAAATGGCCGGGCAAGCGCGCGCTGCGCAAAGGTCCGAAGACCAACCTCGAGATCGCGCTCATGGCCGACGGCGTGGCGCCGAGCGACGTCTACAAGGTTCTGGCGACCGAGGCGGGCATCGAGCGCGCGTTCAGGAAGCTCGATCAACTGAAATCCAGCATCGTGTGGTGGGAGAAGGGCGCGCAGCCGCCCCAGCTCCTTGCCTCCGGCGAGGTGACGATGACGTCGGCCTATAACGGACGCGTCTCGGCGGCCAACAAGACCGACAAGAAGAACTTCAAAATCGGCTGGACCAACAGCCTGTTCACCATCGACTCGTGGGTGATCATGAAGGGCACACCCAACAAGGCGCAGGCCGAGCAGTACATCGCCTTCGTAAGCATGCCGGAGAACCAGAAAAACCTGCCACCGAAGATTCCTTACGGCGTGACCGCAAAAGCGGCGACGGCGATGATCGACAAGGCGGTGCTCGACGAGTTGCCGACAGCGCCGCAAAACATCGAATCGGCGATCCAGATCAGCGACGCCTACTGGCTCGAGAACATCGACAAGCTGAACCAGCGCTTCAACGCCTGGGTGGCGCGCTAGACGCCCCCAGCGGAGCCAGAAGTTTCCTCATGCCGAGCCAGTCGAAGCATGAGGAACGCGACACTTTCGCCCGTCAGACCTCATCCTTCGACAAGCTCGGGATGAGGTCTGACTTGTCTCCATGAACCAGGCTTCGACGATCGACGCCGCCGCGATCCGTGCCGGATTGCGCCGCGGACAGCGGCGAAATCAAGCGATCGCCGTCGGTCTCGTGTTGCCGTTGCTCATGTTCATCTTGGCGACGTTCATCGGACCTATCGGCGCGATGCTGTGGCACAGCGTCAGCGACCGCGACGTCGCACGGATCTTGCCGCGGGTCACCGTGGCGCTCGCCGACTGGGATGGGCGCGACCTCCCGTCCGAGCGGGCGTTCGCTGCGCTCATCGACGATATTCGCGCGGCGCGCGAGGCGGGAAATCTTGCTAGCGCCGCGACGCGCCTCAATTACGACGTCAACGGCTTTCGTACCCTACTGTTCGCTGCCGCCCGCCGGCTCTCGACGGACCAACAAGGCTCGCCGCGTGCCGCGCTCGCGGCAAGCGATCCACGATGGGAAGACCGCGAGACCTGGGCGGCGATCAAGCGCGCCAGCGGGCCGCTTACCGATCTATATCTTCTCGCCGCGCTCGATCTGCGGCGCGATGCCGATCAGGCGATCGTCGGCGGGCCCGCCGAACAGGCCGTTTTCATCGATATTCTCATCCGTACTTTCACGATCGCCGGCGTGGTCACGCTCGTCTGTCTGGCGATCGGATTTCCGCTCGCCTACCTACTGGCAAGCCTGCCGGCGCGCTCGGCAAACTTGATGCTGATCTTCGTCTTGTTGCCGTTCTGGACATCGCTGCTGGTGCGCACGGCGGCATGGGTCGTGATCTTGCAGCGCGAGGGCGTGCTCAACAATTTCCTTCTTGGGCTCGGCGTGATCGGCCAACCGTTACCGATGATCTTCAATCGCTTCGCCGTGTACGTGGCGATGATCCATATCCTGCTCCCGTTCATGGTGTTACCGCTTTACAGCGTGATGAAAAACATCCCGGTCACTCACATGCGGGCCGCGACATCGCTTGGCGCGACGCCGTATCTCGCCTTCCGCCGTGTCTATCTGCCGCAGACGTTGCCGGGAATCGGCGCCGGCGCGCTCATGGTCTTCATCCAGGCGCTCGGCTATTACATTACGCCGGCGCTGGTCGGCGGCGCCGAGGATCAAATGATCAGCTATTTCGTCGCCTTCTACGCCAGCCGCACGATCAACTGGGGGATGGCGGCGGCGCTGTCGCTCATGCTGCTCGTCGCGACCATAGCGCTCTATGCCGTCTACAACCGCCTGGTCGGCTTCGAGCGGCTAAGGCTCGGGTGACCGCCATGGCGCTCCCCGCCAACGCGACGCACGGCGAGCGCTTCGCATACTGGGCGCTTCGCGCCATCGCCGGCTTGGCGGTATTGTTCTTGATCGCGCCGATCGTCGCCATCGTCCCGTTATCGTTCTCGAGCGGCGGGTTTCTGCATTACCCGCTCCCCGGCCTCAGCCTGCGCTGGTACGAGGAGTTCTTCACCTCGCAGTTCTGGCTGCCTGCCCTATGGAACAGCCTGATCGTCGGTATCGCCGCGACCGTCGCGGCGACGACGCTCGGTACACTCGCCGCGATCGGGCTTTGGCGCGCGCGGTTTCCCGGACGGGGCCTGGCGCTCGCGGTGCTGATCTCGCCGATGGTCGTCCCGATCGTCATCGTCGCCGTCGGTGTGTATTTCGCCTTTGCGCCTTACGGCCTCACCAACAATTACGGCGGGCTGATCCTCGCCCATACCGCGCTCGCCAGCCCCTTCGTCGTCGTCACTGTCTATGCGACGCTGTCGGGTTTCGATGCGACGTTGCTGCGCGCCGCCTCCAGCCTCGGCGCGGGGCCGCTGCGCACATTCTTCAAAGTGATGCTGCCGCTGATCTTGCCCGGTGTCGCGTCGGGCGCGCTGTTCGCCTTCGCGACATCGTTCGACGAGGTCGTCGTGGCGCTATTCGTCACCGGTCCCGGGCAGCGCACGTTGCCACGCCAGATGTTCGCCGGCATAAATGACAACATCAGCCTGACTATCACCGCCGCGGCGACGATCTTGATCGCCGTCTCAATTCTGTTGATGCTGGCGGTCGAAGCCTTGCGCCGGCGGGGTGAGCGCTTGCGCGCCGCCCCGCATCGATAACGGCCGCGTCCCGAGCGCGTGGCCCTCCATGCGTGATCGATGCCGACCAGCCGCGACCAAACCTTGATTCCCACCGAAGCCATCCGCCTCGCGGCGCTCGGCGCGTTGACCGACGGACCGCGAAAGTACGGCGATCTTGCGGTCGCGGTCCGGCATTTCGCCAGCCGCATGCTCGGGCCGACGCTCGACGTGCTGGGGCCGTCGATCGAAACGCTGCGCCATGAGGGACTAATCGAGCCGGTCGACCCGCGCGCCGGACCAAGCCAAAGCCTGAAGGGCGACACGCCGGTCAAGCTCACCGTGGCAGGCCGCGCCGCGCTGATCGAATTGCTCAAGAGCCGCGTGCGTCCCCCGATGACCGACCTGACGAAGATGGTGGTAGCGCTCAAGCTGCGCCATTTCGACCTGCTCGAGCTGGCCGACCGCCAGGCGCAGCTTCGAATGCTGATCGAGCTGTCGGAGGCGGAGTTGGTACGGTTGCGCGATCTTCGCGACCAGCAGGCCGGCGGCAGCGCGCTGCTCGCCGATTGGCTGACCCAGGACATCGAGCAAACCGAACAGCGCCTTGTCTGGTATCGAGAACGGCTCGCGGCATGCTGATGGTCGGGGCTCGTCCGACTACACCAAATGTTGCCCGCCGGTGACGAAGATTTCCGTGCCAGTGACGTAGCCGAAGTCGCTGCTGCATAGCTGAAAGATCACGCTCGCGACTTCCTCGGTCGTACCCATCCGGTGCATGGGAATGCGGTTGACCAGCGGCTCGTATTCCGGACCGACCATCTCGGTGGCGATTTCGCCCGGCGCAACCGCGTTGACTCTCACCCCGAGCGCGGCGAATTCGGCCGCCATCTCGCGCGTCAAGGCAGATAAGGCGGCTTTCGAGGTCGAATAAGCTGATCCCGCGAACGGATGGACGGCGTGTCCGGCGATCGAGGTCACGTTGACGATGGTTCCTTTGGCCTTGGCGAGTCCGCCGGCGAAGCCGCGCGCCAATTCGAGCGCGGCGAAGACGTTCAACTCGAACACGCTCCGCCATTCGGCGAGCTCGCCATGGAGCACGCCAAGGCGTTCGTTGTAGCTGGTCTTGGGCGAGACGCCCGCATTGTTGACCAGCGCATCGACCAGCCCGCCCTCGAGCCGGCGATCGACCTCCGTGATGAAATGCTCGCGGCCCTCGGTGCCAGCCAGATCGGCGACGATATGATGCGCCCAGTTGGGGTCGCGGCGGCATTCGGCCGGAACGTCCTCGCGCGAGCAGGTGAATATCCGCCACCCGCCCTCGCCGAATCGCTTGACCGTGGCATGGCCGATGCCGCGGCTGGCGCCGGAAAGAATGAGCGTCTTGCGTTGCGACATGGCGAGCAATCTAGGGCAATCGGCCCCGACCGCCAACGCCGATACCGCCCGCCGCGATGCGTTTCCGCCAGCTACCAGAGATAAACACGACTTGACGAAAAGCCGCTATTTCTGGTTGTTCTACGGCGATGAATCGGAGCTTGGTTCACGATACGGTGGCGCGGCTGTTCGCCGCCGCGCTTGCCGCCCATCGACGGCGCGACTACCCGGCCGCGATCGCCGCCTATCGCGCGATACTCGCGCGCGACCTGGGGCATGTCGATGCGTCGGCGAATCTCGGCGCGGCGCTGCGCGCCATGGGCGATTTGCCCCGGGCGATCGCCGCGTACCGCCAGGCACTGGGCCGAGCGCCGCAACGGGCTGACATCTGGTTTAATCTCGGCAACGCCGAGCGCGCGGCGGCGAACCATGAGTTGGCGATCGCAAGCTTTCGCGAGGCCGTAAAGCACGCGCCAAGGTTTGGTGGCGCATGGTTGAACATGGGCCTGTCGCTCAAATCGCTTGGCCGCCACGCCGAGGCGAGCGATGCATTCGCCGAAGCGGCGCGCCTCCTGCCGCACGATCCCCTGCCCGATACCGAGCGGGGCTCGGCGCTGAAGGCGCTCGACCGACTGGACGAGGCGATCGCCGCCCACCGGGCGGCGTTGATTCGATCGCCGGGCCATGCCGTGGCCAGCTACAACCTGGCCAATGCCCTGAGCGCGGCCAATTGCGGAATGGAGGCCGAGACGGCCTATCGCGCGGCGCTGAAAGCATCGCCCGATTTCGTCGAGGCGCTGGCGAATCTTGCCGAGCTCCTGATTGCCCGCAATGACGACGCCGGCGATCGCGAGGCCGAGGGTCTCGTCGCCCATGCGTTGCGGCTTCGCGAGGATTTCGTCCCGGCACTGCTGTCGCTCGGGCGGCTCAATGAACGGCGGAAACGCTGGTCGGACGCGGCGGCGGCGTTCGTTCGTGCAAATGCGGCGGCGCCCGACGACCCGGCGATCCTTCGTCGCCTCGGGCACGCCCTGTTCAAGGCCGAGCAATTCTCCGAAGCGGAGGTGGTGTATCGGACGCTGCTCGCAAAGGCGCCCGACAGCGCCGGCGATCTCAATGATCTTTCCGCCGCGCTGGGCGCGCAGGGCCGATACGACGAGGCTCTTGCGCTGGTCCGCGACGGGCTCGACCGTCAGCCTGAACACGCCGCGCTTCGGCTCACGCTCGGCACCCTGTTGCTTCGGCTCCATCGCATGGACGAAGCGATTCCAGCGCTCGAAACCGCCGTCCGCCTTGCGCCCGAAGACGTGATCGGCCGTCTGAATTTGTCCAACGCGCTAACCTTGGTCGGGCGGTTGGGCGAGGCGCTGACGCACTGCGCGGCCGGATTGGCGCTGGAGCCGGCCAACGCCGGCCTGCATAGCAATCGCGGCTTCGCGCTCTGCCAGCAGGGTCGCGTTGGCGAGGGAATGGCCGCGTTCGAGGCGGCGATCGGAGCGGCGGGCGGCGACCAAACGGCGCATTCGAACCTCTTGTTCGCCGCCAACTATCGCGACGATCTAAGCGCCGCCGACGTGGCGGCGCTGCATCGCGTTTTCGCCGGGAGTCTGCGGCCGGCGCATCTGCCGCGGCGCGCCCGGCCGGCACGCCGAAAGCTGCGCGTCGGATACCTCTCGCCCGACTTCCGCCAGCATTCGGTGGCGTACTTCTTCGCCCCGCTCGCCGCGGCGCATGACGCCGCGCGGATCGAGCTCTATCTTTATGCCAGCAGCGCCGTCGCCGACGCGATGACCGCCCGCATCCGCCGACACGCCCACGTTTGGCGAAACATCGAAACGCTCAACGACACCGCGGCGGCTCGACTGATCCACGGCGACGATCTCGACATCCTGGTCGATCTCGCCGGCCACACTTCGGGCAACCGACTGGGCGTCATGGCGCGCAAGCCGGCGCGACTACAGGCGACCTATATCGGATATCCCAACACCACCGGACTGCCCGAGATCGACCTCCGGCTGACCGACGCGGTCGCCGACCCGCCGGGCGAGGGCGACGAGCTCTACAGCGAACGGCTGTGGCGCCTGCCGCGCTGCTTTCTGGCATACAATCCGCCCGATGATGCGCCGAAGGTCGCGCCGCCACCCTCGGCACTAGCGGGGCGGATCACCTTCGGGTCGTTCAACAACCAGCCGAAAATCGCTCCCGGCGTCGTGACCGCATGGGCCCAAATCTTGCGGCGCGTTCCGGGCTCACGCCTGCTGTTGAAAACGGCGGCGGCGAACGATCCGGACACGCGAGCCCGATACATGACCTCGCTCGCCCGAAATGGCGTCGCTCCGGAGCGACTGCATTTTGTCGAGTATCAACGCGAGGTATCGGGGCATCTCGCGCTCTACGGAGAGATCGACGTGGCGCTCGATCCGTTTCCCTATAACGGCACGACGACGACGTGCGAGGCGCTTCATATGGGCGTTCCGGTGGTGACGATGCGCGGCGATCGTCACGCGGCGCGCGTCGGCGCTGCGATCATGCAGGCGATCGGGCTTGAAGAGCTGATCGCCAGTGGCGAGGACGGCTATGTCGAGACCGCCGCGCGGCTGGCCGCCGATCTGCCGCGGCGCGCCGAACTGCGATCGAACCTGCGCGCCCGCCTCGCCGCCTCGCCGCTCGGCGACCCTGTTTCCCTCGCCCGCGCCATCGAGGACGCGTTTGACGCGATGGTCGCGACGTACCGTGGCGACTAGCGCACTCGCACGATGCGAAACGGCCGGGTCACGCCATCGTGCTCAGTGATCGACACGTATTCGCCTTCGACGAATACGTGTCGGTCGAATTTGAAGATGGGCTCGTCGTCGTCTTCGCCAGGCGCGTATGAAAACGCCCAGCGACCGCCCTTGAGATGAACCAGCAACCCGCGTTCGTCATCCTCTTCTTGCCAGAAGCGCGTGACGGTGCAGCGATCCTTGTTGTTTCTCCACAGCGCCGCGTCGATATGCCCATTGGCGCCCAACGGCGCCACGAACTCGTAGCCGCAGTTGGAATTGCCGTCGGGAAACTCCTTGGTCCGGGCAAGCTCTAGACGGATCGTTTTTAGCGTCACGGCGCGACTCGCCGAGGCGCCCGAGCAGCGGAGGGATCCGGTAGGGCCACGGCCAACGCCTCCGGGTGGCACTCGCAAAACCGCTTTAGGACCAGTTTCAGCGTCAAAACGCGTATCCGGTCGCCGCGCTTCTCCGCCGCGGCGATGTCGTCGAGGATCATGCGGCGGATCGCCGGCGCGCCCGATGGCGTATGCACGAGATACTGGCCGAGTTCCAGTGCGGCGATTTCCGGCAGATGTTCATGCTCGGCGATGGCGAGAATTTCGTCCTCGCTTAAATCGGCGAGCGCCAAACAGTCCTTCAACGTCAACATCGCGACCTCCCGTAGTTCCTTGTTTAATGTTCCTCAATGCGCGAATAGCACCGGCAGCTTGGCGTTGGCCAGTACGTGCTTCGTCACGCCGCCGAACACCATCTGCCGCACGCGGCTATGCGTGTACCCGCCCATCACCAGCAAGCCGGCGGAGATACGGCCGGCTTCCTCGAGAAACTCGGCGCCGACCGCCATCGTCTTGCTTTGCGAGGTCTTCGCCTCGGCCTTCACCCCGTGCCGGGCGAGGTAGCGGATCAGTGCCTCGGCGTCGGCGACCGCGCTGCCTTCGGAGACCACCATCACCAGGACGGCTGGGCTTGCGGCGATGAACGGCATCGCAGCGAGTATGGCCCGCGCCGCCTCGATGCTGCCGTTCCAAGCGACCACGGTCGGCGCTGAAGCGATCTTCGCCCCGGCCCCTTGCGTCGCTGGCGCCGTCAGTACCGGACGACCGGTGTCGAGCAGCGCCGCCTCGAAGGCGATCGTCGACGACACCGAGCCATTGGCGCCTGGCTGGGCCAACACGATCATATCGGACAGCCGGCCGCGACGGCCGATCCATTCGTCCTCCGGGCCGACCTCCTCCGACCACTGCACCGACGGGCCAGCGCCCCCTGCGTGCGCGACGACCGGTAGACCAGCGCCCTGCCGCCACGAGTCGAAGTTGGCTCGCGCCCGCCCGGACCGCCCCTCTGCATCGCGCTGCGCCGCCGCCATGATCTGTTCGATCAACGCCCCCGATGCTCCCTCGCCGAGGAACGGCACGGCATCGCGGGGATCGCCCTTGACGTGCAGCACGTCGATATGCGCGGAAAAGCGCCGGGCGACAGCCGCGGCGACATCGAGCGTCGCAGTGTCGCCGTCGCCGCCGCTCACCATGGCCAGTATGGTTCTTAGCGACATGCCTGTCTCCTATGGGCCGCTTGGCCGGGCTCAGAGCGGTTAAGGATTTGTTTACCATCCGCCCGACGGGGGAAAATTGAACTAGATCAAATTGTCCCGGGCCGCCGCAAGCGTCGCGTCCGGGGGCCCGCTGGCGTCGATGATACGCCAATCGATCTTCCCTACGTCATATGCCAATTGGCGACGGACGACAGCCGGACCAGCGTCGGAGGCGTCGGCGGCGCGCGCGCTGACACGCGCCATCAACTTTTCGCGCCCAGCGTCGAGCCAGATGCCGCGAAATTCCACGCCCGCGCGGCGGGCGGTGGCGCGTACTTCCTCGCGTTCGGCCGGGCGCGCGAACACCGCGTCGGCGATCGCCGTGCGTCCCCCAGCGGCAATGGTCGCACAGCGGTCGACCAGCGTCCGATAGACCGCCGCGTTCGCCTGGGGCGTATATGCCGCTTCCGGCAGCGGCGCCGTTATCGCGGTGCCTGCGAGCCGCTTGCGGATGACGTCGCTCCGCACGATGACGGCGCCGGGCGGCGGGGCGATCAATGGCGCCAGTGCGCGCGCCAGCGTCGACTTGCCGCTGCCGGACAAGCCGCCAACGGCGATCACTCGCGCCGGCGCCGGCGCGAGGAACAGTCCGGCGAGCTTCAATGCCGCGCCAGCATCGCCCGACAAACGTCCGCGCTCGCCGGGTTCGCTCTGCGCCAGCGCCGCGGCGGCCAACGTTTGCGCGCGCACGCCGGCGCGCACGGCAAGGAATAATGGCAATGCCGCAAGCCCGCCGTAGTCGTCGCTCGTTTCCAAGTAGCGGTTGAGGGCGCGACTGGCCAGATCGTCGCGTCCGTCGCGGACGAGATCCATGACCAGGAAAGCGATGTCATAGAGGACATCGATGACGGCGAGGTCGTCGTTGAACTCGATCGCGTCAAACAGAGTGGGCTTGTTCTCGATCAGGCACACATTGCGCAAATGCAGATCGCCGTGGCATCGGCGCACGAAACCGTGGGCGCGCCGGGCTTCGAGAAGTCCCGACTGTTTTTTCAGGGCATGGCGGCATGCCGCGACGAGGTCATTCCCAGCCTGCGGCTCGAGAATGCCGCCCGCGGCGGCGAATCCGTCTCGGTTGAGGTCGATCGCCCGGGCTATATTGCCGACGCCGCCGCCCTCGAAATCACGCTCCGCGACATCGTGAAACGCGGCCGCCTCCTCGGCCAAAGCATCGATGTGCTCGGGCCGCAGGTGACCACTCCTGGCCATGCGGTCAAACAAGTTTTCTTGGTCGAACCGCCGCATGACAACCAACCACTCGACCGGCGTCCCGCCGCCGTCGAGCGCGAGCCCGGCGGCTTCTCTCGTTACGGCGACGACGCCCAGGTAAATCATCGGCGCGGTTCGTCGATTGATGACAATTTCCGCTTCGCATGCGGCGCGACGGCGTTCCAATGTCGAGAAATCCATGTATGGAAAGCGGACAGCGCGCTTCATCTTGTAGGCGCGTTCGCCGACCAGGAAAACGGCGGCGCCATGCGTGTCGATCCGCACGACCTCGCCGCTGGACCGTCCCCAGGTCGCGGGGTTCTCAAGGAAGACCATCACCTCGGATTGGTCTTCGACGATCATCGCCGGCGTCGATGGGTCATGCGCGCCCGGCGACGCAATCATCGCGCGAAGGTCTTGCGCGCTTCGACGACGCCTTCGGGATCCTGGTGGATGATCACTTCGGCGTTGGGAAAGGTGGCGAGTATTTCGGCTTCAACCTGGTCGGCGATTTCATGGGCGCGCCGCAAGGTCATCGAGCCGTTCATTTCAAGGTGCATCTGGATAAATATGTCCGGTCCGGCCGAGCGAGTCCGCAAGTCGTGAACGTTGGTCACCTCTGGATGCGCCAGCGCCAACGTCCGAATGCGGTCGCGATCGGCGTCCGGGAGTTCGATGTCCATGAGCAGATTGAACGACAGGCGAGCGATTCGCCAGGCGCCTATCAGGATGAACATTCCGATGCCGATGCCGAAGACGGGATCAATCCACTGCCAGCCGAGCCAGCCAGCCAGTAGGATCGCGACGATCACGCTGCCATTGAGCAGGAAATCGCTGGCGTAATGCAGCGAATCGGCGCCGATAGCCACCGAACCGGTCCGGGCAACGACACGGCGCTGAAAGATGACCAGGCCGACCGTTGCGACAATCGACAGCACCATTGCCGCGATTCCAATCGTGCCATGGACGATTGGCTGCGGGCTGAACAGGCGGTGCGCCGCTTCCGAGGCGAGAAGCAGAGCAGAACCGGTGATGAAGGCGGCTTGCGCCAGCCCCGCAAGCGGCTCGGCTTTGCCGTGGCCAAACCGATGTTCGCGATCGGCTGGCGTCAGGGCGTGACGCACAGCGATTAGATTGATCAGCGACGCCGCCGCATCGAGCAGCGAATCGAGCAGACTCGATAGCACGCTCACCGAGTCGGTCAGCTCCCACGCGACGGCCTTGGCGACGATTAAGAGCGCGGCGACGGCCACCGATGCGTATGTGGCGAGTCGCATGAGGCGCGCGGCCGCGGCAGGGTCGGCGATCCGCGTGGTGGTGGCGGGGGTGATCAGCATGTCCGCGAACGCGCGTCGTTAGGGGAACAGTTTCTCCGTGCGCCAACCTGCGGGCTCGCGCAAGTAGACCAGACGATCATGCAATCGGAACGGTCGGTCCTCCCAGAACTCGATGCGCTCCGGAAATACGCGAAAGCCCGTCCAGTATTTCGGCCGTGGAATCGCCCCAATCCCAAACTGCGCGGTGAAGGCCGCGACCCGTTTCTCGAGATCGAAGCGCGAGGCGAGCGGGCGGGATTGCTGCGAGGCCCAGGCGCCGATTTGCGCCAACCGGGGGCGCGTGGCGAAATATGCGTCCGCCTCGGCGTCGCTGACGCGCGCCACTCCTCCCTCGACACGGACTTGGCGGCGAAGCGATTTCCAGTGAAAGAGCAAAGCGGCGCGCGGGTTGGTGGCAAGATCGGTTCCCTTGCGGCTTTCGACATTGGTGTAGAAGACGAAGCCGCGCGCATCGGCTTCCTTCAGAAGCACCATCCGCACGGACGGCCGTCCGCGCGAATCGACGGTGGCAAGCGCTACCGCGTTTGGGTCGTTGGCCTCGCGGATCTTCGCTTCCTCGAACCAGACGTTGAAACGCGCCAACGGATCCTCGATCGATGCGGTGTGAGCGGTGTCCTCCGGACTCATGGTACCTCGGTATTGGCGCCGGGAATGAAATCCCTTTCTGCCCGTTATATAAGGCCAAACGTCCGACGGAGCGAGCCATTGCGTTTGGCCGCGTCAGCGTCAGACGATAAAATGACTTCCGACGCGGTCTCACGATTTGTTAATGGTCAGGCCAGCACGATTCGGCAGCAACGAGGTGATTTGGATGAAAATCTCAAATACCGTATTTGCCGTCAGCGTCGCCGTTGCCCTGGCGGCGTGCTCCGATGCCGGGCCGAAGGAGAACATCGGTACGATCGTAGGCGGCGTCGGCGGCGCGGTGATTGGCTCCCAAATCGGCAGCGGAAGCGGCCAAATCGTCGCTGCCGCCGCGGGCACCTTGATCGGCGCCTACCTCGGCCGGGAAGTCGGCCGCTCGCTCGACAAGGCGGATATCGCCGCGGCGCAGCAGGCCCAGGAGCGCGCGCATACGGCGCCGGTCGGCGAGCGAATCGTCTGGAGCAATCCCGAAACCGGCCACTCGGGAACGGTCACCCCGACTCGCCAGGGTAACGACAATTCGGGCCATGTCTGCCGCGAGTATCAGACGACGGTGACCGTCGACGGCAAGACCGAGCGCGCATACGGCACCGCGTGCCGCCAACCCGACGGTTCTTGGAAGATCGTCAACTGACCGGCATCGTCGGTTGAGTGCCCGACGGGCGGCGTCTTGACGCCGCTCTCACCTGCAATCTATGCGGCGCGTCCAGCAGCGGCGGCGGTTTGATCCGTCGCCGCTTTCGTGTACGATGCGCCCCACCCTTCCAGGAACTCGAAAAACCGAAGCAGGAGCAACAACTTATTATGACCGACCCTCGTCCGCTGATGGCCGGCAAGCGCGGGCTCGTCATGGGCGTAGCGAACGAGCGATCGATCGCCTGGGGGATCGCCAAGACGATCGCCGCGCACGGCGCCGAAGTCGCGTTCACCTACCAGGGCGAGGCGCTGGAAAAGCGCGTGCGGCCCCTGGCGCATGAGGTTGGCGGCAAGTTGGTCCTGCCCTGCGACGTCAGCGACGAGGCGAGCATGTCGGCGGTGTTCGATGCGCTCGCCGAGGAATGGCGATCGCTCGACTTCGTCGTCCACGCGATCGCTTATTCCGACAAAGACGAACTCAAGGGGAAGTACCTCGACACGACGCGGGCCAATTTCCTTCAGACACTCGACGTTTCCTGCTACTCGTTCACCGAGGTATGCCGGCGAGCGACCGCACTAATGCAGGACGGCGGGAGCTTGTTGACGCTGTCGTATATCGGCGCAGAGCAGGTTATGCCGCACTACAACGTCATGGGCGTCGCCAAGGCGGCGCTCGAGGCGAGCGTGCGATATCTCGCCGCCGACCTGGGCAGGCAACGGATCCGCGTCAATGCGATATCGGCCGGACCGATCAAGACGCTGGCGGCGTCCGGCATCGGCGACTTCCGCTACATCCTTAAATGGAATGAGCTCAACTCGCCATTGCGCCGGAACGTGACGATCGAAGAGATCGGCAGCGCCGGTCTCTATCTGTTGAGCGATCTTGCCGCAGGCGTCACCGGCGAAGTCCATCATGTCGATGCCGGTTACCATGTCGTCGGCATGCTCGCCGTCGACGCCGCCCCGCAGGTGGCCGACATGCTGCAGTCATTCAAGCCGCGCAGCTGATCATCGAGCCTAGGACGTCATGGCGGGCAACAGCTTCGGTACGTTGTTCCGGGTGACCACCTGGGGGGAGAGCCATGGCCCGGCCATAGGCTGCGTGATCGACGGCTGTCCGCCGCGCATCGCGCTTTGCGAGGACGATATTCAGCGTTGGCTCGACCGGCGCAAGCCTGGTCAGTCGCGCTTTACCAGCCAACGACGCGAACCGGACAAAGTGACGATTCTCGGCGGCGTGTTCGAAGGTGTGACCACCGGCACGCCGATTGCGCTCCTGATCGAAAACGAGGACGCGCGATCGAAAGATTACGAAACGATCAAGGACAAATTCCGGCCCGGCCACGCGGACTATACTTATTGGGTCAAATACGGGATTCGCGATTATCGCGGCGGAGGCCGATCCTCGGCCCGCGAGACGGCAATGCGCGTCGCGGCTGGCGCGATCGCGCGCAAAATCTTGGGGCCCAGTGTGACGATCCGCGGCGCACTGGTCCAACTCGGGCCGAACAAAATCGATCGTTCGCGCTGGGACTGGTCGGCGGTCGACGAAAATCCGTTCTTCTGCCCCGACCGCCAGGCGGCGCAAAGCTGGGAAGGCTATCTCGACGGCATCCGCAAAGCGGGTTCATCCACCGGCGCGGTGATCGAGATCGTCGCCAGCGGCGCGCCGGCGGGTCTCGGCAGTCCGATCTATGGCAAGCTCGACGCCGACCTCGCGGCGGCGTTGATGGGCATCAACGCGGTCAAGGGCGTCGAGATCGGCGACGGCTTCAAGGCGGCGGAGCTGTCGGGCGAGGAGAACGCCGACGAAATGCGCATGCACGACGAAAAGGTCGTCTTCCTGTCGAACCACGCCGGGGGCATCCTCGGCGGCATCTCGAGCGGCCAGGACATTGTCGTCCGCTTCGCGGTCAAACCAACCTCGTCCATTCTCACGCCGCGACGGACGGTTACCCCGGGCGGGCTTGATGCCGAGATCACGACCAAAGGCCGGCATGATCCGTGCGTCGGCATCCGCGCGGTGCCGATCGGCGAAGCGATGATGGCTTGCGTCCTCGCCGATCATTTGCTACGCCACCGCGCCCAATGCGGATGATGTCGCCTTCGCGCACATGAGTCGCGCCGTGTCGCCAGTCGAGCTCGAGGCGCGACGGTCGTTTTATTTCTCCCTGATTTACGTCGTGCTAGCGGCGGGGCTGGCGGCGGCGGCGGCGTCGAATCTCTGGCATCAACTCGAAACTCGCGAGGCGTTGACGCCGGCGGCGCTGTTCGCGGTCGTCACGCTCTTTTTCGTTTGGCAAGCGGTCGAGCAGATGCGCGATCGCCGCCCGCAAATCGCCGTCGGACGCGACGGGTTGTTGCTGGCCGCGGCGTCACCGCTGCCCATCCCATGGCGCCATATTTGGCGGATCGACCGCGGGCGACAATTATTCGGCGGACCGCGGTTCGAACTCGAGTTGGCTCCGGAGGCGGCGACACGCCTAAAGTTCGGGTTCCGATTCATGGGGGACAACGTCACGCGATTGCGGGGAAACCCGAACGGCGTGACAGTCTTCACCATGGGCCTCGACCGGCGGATCGACGACATTCACGCTGCCATTCGCCGCCACTGGCCGCCCAACGACCAGGAGCAGGAGTGACGAGGTGCTGCGGGGGGCGCTAAGGACCTAATGGGAGAATGACGATGGCACTGCTCGAAACCACCCTCGCCGGCAGCCTGCCGAAACCTGCCTGGCTTGCGCAACCCAAGACACTTTGGGCGCCCTGGCGACTTTCTGGCGACGACCTCAATGAGGGCAGGCGCGACGCCGTGCTCGCCGCGCTCTCCGAGCAGGAGGCCGCCGGTATCGACATCGTCAGCGACGGCGAGCAGACGCGACAGCATTTCGTGCATGGATTTCTGGCCGGCATCGACGGAGTGGATTTCGCCAAGCGACGCACTATCGGGATTCGCGCCGACCGGTACAAGGCGGAGGTACCGACCGTCGTCGGGCCGATCCGGCGGCCGCGCCCGGTGCATTTCGACGATGTCCGCTTCGCCCGCGCGCACACCAAACGCAAGCTGAAGTTCACGCTTCCCGGGCCGATGACCATCGTCGATACGCTCGCCGACGAATATTACAGCGATCGCATCAAGCTGGCGTTCGCCTTTGCCGAGGCCCTGAACGAGGAGGCGCTGGCGCTCGCCGGCGCCGGCGTCGATGTGATTCAGTTCGACGAGCCGGCGTTCAACGTCTACATGGATGAGGTGCGGGATTGGGGCATCGCCGCGCTCGAGCGCGCCGCGCGCGGTCTCGCCTGCAAGACCGCGGTCCATATCTGTTATGGCTATGGCATCAAGGCCAATGTCGAATGGAAGTTGACGCTCGGCTCGGAGTGGCGGCAATACGAATTGACGTTCCCGCACATCGCGAAGAGCCAAATCGACCAAGTGTCGCTGGAATGCCACAATAGCCGCGTACCGATCGAACTCCTGGCGCTTCTGCCCGGCAAGGACGTGTTGGTAGGCGCGATCGACGTGTCGAGCGAAGCCGTGGAAACGCCGCAAGAGGTCGCCGCGACGATCCGCCGGGCGCTCAACTTCGTTCCGGTCGAGCGACTCCATCCGTGCACGAATTGCGGCATGGCTCCGCTGGCGCGTGATCTCGCTTACGCCAAGCTGCGTGCGCTCGTCGCTGGGGCAAATTTGATCCGCCGCGAACTCGCCGCCGGTTGAAACCCTCGGCGACGCGACCATGGCGCAGCTTCAATCGGCTCTCGGCGTCCTGGCGTTGCTCGCGATCGCCTGGGGACTGAGCGAACGGCCCGCATCAGTGCGCTGGCGCGAGGCGGCAGCCGGGCTTGCGTTGACGATCCTCCTGGCGATGGCGTTGCTTAACGTTCCGGCGCTGCGCGCCGTCTTCGCCGTCCTCAACCGCGCGGTGGAGGCGATCGCCGCGTCGACGCGCGCCGGAACGGCGTTCGTCTTTGGCTACATCGGCGGCGGACCGGAGCCCTTTGCGGTAAACACTCCCGAGCATGGATTCATCCTCGCATTTCAGGCGTTGCCGATCGTCTTGATTATGAGCGTTCTGACCACGCTGCTGTTTCACTGGGGCGTCTTGCCGCGCATCGTCCGCGCACTGGCTCGGGCGCTCCAGCGGACAATGGGCGTCGGCGGTGCGGTCGGCTTGGCGACCGCCGCCAATATCTTCGTCGGAATGGTCGAGGCGCCGCTGTTCATCCGGCCCTATCTCGCCCGATTGTCGCGCAGCGAACTATTCGTGGTCATGACCGGCGGCATGGCCGGGATCGCCGGAACCGTGATGGCGCTATACGCCACCTTGCTGGCGCCGGTCATTCAAGACGCGTTCGGTCATATCCTGGTCGCCTCCGTGCTCGGCGCGCCAGCGGCGATCGTAGTCGCCCGGATCATGGTCCCGGACAACGTCGAAGCAGCGACTTCGAGCGAGCTGGGCCGCATCGAACCGGTCGCGGCCAATACGATGGATGCCGTGGTGCGGGGAACGATCGCCGGCGTCGAGCTGTTGATCAACATCGTCGCCATGCTCGTCGTTCTGGTCGCGCTCGTCTATCTCGCCAACGCCGTCCTTGGGTTGCTGCCTGACGTCGCCGGCGCGCCGCTGACATTGCAGCGTCTGCTCGGCTTTGCCTTCGCCCCGATCTGCTGGTTGATGGGCGTGCCCTGGCATGAAGCCCTAACGGCGGGAGCATTGATGGGCCTCAAGACGATACTCAATGAGCTGATCGCGTACGTAGAGCTGGCCGCCACGCCGGCCGAGGCATTGTCGCCACGCGCGCGGCTGATCATGCTTTATGCCCTGTGCGGTTTCGCCAATTTCGGCAGCCTCGGAATTATGATCGGCGGTCTCGGCACCATGGTTCCCGAGCGACGCGCCGAGATTGTCGGACTGGGGCTAAAGTCAATCGCCTCGGGCACGCTCGTCACGTGTTTGCTCGGCGCTATCGTCGGGCTTCTCACCTGATGCCGGCGGCGTTGTCGGCGGCGATCAGGAATTCCTTGTTGCCTTCGGGGCCGAGAATCGGGCTCTCGACGATGCCGATCACGCGCCACCCCATGCCGCGTTCGAGCCAATCGCGGATGCGGGCGCAGACCTCTGCGTGCAACGCCGGGTCGCGGACCACGCCGCGCTTTCCCACGCGCGCTGGGCCGACTTCGAACTGCGGCTTGATCAGCGCGATCAGCCGGGCCCCGGGCTTAGCCAGCGTCAGCGGCGCCGGTAGAATCGTCGCCAGGCCGATGAAGCTTGCATCGCACACGATCAAATCGATCGCCTCGGGAATTTGCATGCGCGTCAGATAGCGCGCGTTGGTCTTTTCGAGTACGACCACCCGCGAATCGCCGCGCAGCTTCCACGCAAGCTGGCCATGGCCGACGTCGACGGCGTAGACCTTGGCGGCGCCGCGCGTCAGCAGGACATCGGTGAATCCACCGCTCGAGGCGCCGATATCAAGCGCAACGAGGCCGGCAGGATTTATCGCGAAATGCCCGAGCGCGTGAACGAGCTTCAAGCCGCCGCGCGAGACCCACGGATGTGGTTCGCCGCGCACTTCCAGCTTTTCGTCGGCGGGGACGCCCATCCCCGGCTTGTCCAGTCGGCGCTCGGCGGCGAATACTCGACCGGCGAGAACGAGCGCCTGCGCCTTGGCGCGCGATTCGGCGAGACCGCGCGCCACCAGCGCGGCGTCGAGACGTTGCTTCCTGGGTTGGCGGGTCACGCTGGCGATGTTAGCGCGCCTCGCCCGGCAAGCAGCAAGGCATCGCGGCGAGCGAATCGCGTCAGCGCCAATCCCGCGACGACCGCAAGACCGAGCGCCAGTCCGAGCCAGATCCCGACGCCCTTGAGTCCGACGGCGAACCCCAAGAACACCGAGGCCGGAAAGCCGATGCCCCAATAGCCGAACGCGGCGATCAACATCGGCATGCGGGTATCCTTCAGCCCGCGCAGCGCGCCTTGCCCAACGGCCTGCAGCCCGTCGAATATCTGGAACAAGGCGGCGATGGCGAGAAACGCGACGGCGAGGTCGACGACCAGCGCGTTTTCGGGATTGGCCAGTTCGATGAAAATGCCGACCACGACGCCAGGCAGCGTCCACATGCCGAGAGCCATGGCGGCCATGAAGGCGGCGGCGAGGGCCGCTGCGGTCCAGCCGGCGCGACGCACGCCGTCGGCGTCACCCGCGCCGACGAAAAAGCCGACACGGATCGTCGCCGCCTGGGCCAGGCCAAGCGGCACCATGAACGTGATCGAAGCCACCTGGATGGCGATCTGATGCGCCGCCAGCGCGTCGGCTCCGACCAATCCCATCAACATCACCGCGCCGACGAACAGCCCGACCTCCAAGGTCAGCGTCGAACCGATCGGCACGCCGAGGCGGAAGATTTCGCGAAATCGCGGCCAATCCGGTCGCCACAGCCGCCCGAGCAGGGCGAAGCGGCGCATTCGCCGGTCGCGATGGATGTATCCGAGCATCACGACGAAACTCAGCCATCCCGAGATGGCCGAGCTCAGCCCCGCGCCGACGAGCCCCAACGCCGGCGCGCCGAGGTTGCCGAAGATCAGCACCCAGTTACCGAACGCATTCGTCACGACGACGATAAGCGTCACCCACAGCCCGGCATTCGGCCGACCGAGCGCGGCGGCGAAGCCCCGCAGCACCATGAACCACAGCATCGGGATGATGCCCCAAATCATCGCCCGGACGTACGACTCCGCGGCCGCGGCAATCGAAGGATCCTGACCGAGCGCGCTCAATATCGCCGCGCTTTCCCACAGCGCAGCCAACATGGGCGTCGCCAAGGCGACAATCGCCCACAGCCCCTGGCGGGCAGTGCGGCGCACGTCGCGCACCACCGCGCGGCGCCGTCCGACCGCCTGAGCGATCATCGGCTGGGTGGCGAAGGCGAGGCCGAGGCAGACAACGAACGGCACGAACACAAGGCCCGAGCCAAGCGCCGCGGCGGCGAGCGCGCCGGGACCAAGCCAACCGATCATGATCACGTCGGTGGCTTGCATGGCGATCTGGGCAAGCTGCGAGCCGGCCAGCGGTAATGCCAGCGTCAAGGTCGCGCGCAGCTCGTTGCGCCACGGATGATGGTCGCCGATGGTCGACATTCTTGCGCTCGGGGGCCGGAGGGCCTGCGTGTATATCCGGGCCGGACGTGCAGGGGCAAATCAACTTTCGACGCCCGGCGGCTGGCCGCCGTCGCCCGATGTATCGCTACGGTACGTCGGCGGACTGGGTCAGGCTCGCGCTGGCTGAGCGGTTTGCGATCGCCCGAGCGCCGCGAGCGCGGTCGTCACGATGTGCGCCGCATCGAGCCCGGCGTTCTCGTACTGGCGCTGCGGCGTGTCGTGCTCGATGAAGCGATCGGGAAGAACCATCGGCCGGATCTTGAGGCCGGCGTCGAGAAAACCAGCGCTCGCCAGCGCATGCAGCACCTGGGTGGCGAAGCCGCCGATCGCCCCTTCCTCGATCGTGATGATCACTTCATGCGACCGCGCTAGCCGGCAGACAAGATCGACGTCGAGCGGCTTGGCGAAACGCGCATCGGCGACCGTGGTCGCCAGGCCGCGCGCAGCGAGATCGTCGGACGCCTTGAGGCATTCGGATAGGCGTGCCCCGAATGACAGCAGCGCCACCTTGGTGCCCTCGCGCAACACGCGGCCTTTGCCGATTTCGATCGCTTCGTTCGGCGACGGCAACGCGACGCCAATGCCCTCGCCGCGCGGATAGCGCAGCGCCGATGGGCGATCGTCGATCGTCGCCTGGGTGGCCACCATGCGCACCAGCTCGGCCTCGTCGGCCGCCGCCATGATGACGATATCCGGAAGACAGCCGAGGTAGGCGATATCGTAGGCGCCAGCGTGCGTCGGGCCATCGGCGCCCACCAGCCCGGCGCGGTCCATCGCGAAGCGCACCGGCAATCGCTGGATGGCGACGTCGTGGACGACCTGATCGTAGGCCCGCTGCAAAAAGGTCGAATATATGGCGACGAACGGCTTGTATCCCTCGGCCGCGAGCCCCGCCGCGAAGGTTACGGCATGCTGCTCGGCGATGCCGACATCGAAGCACCGCTTGGGGAAGCGCTCGGCGAAAAGATCGAGTCCGGTTCCCGACGGCATAGCCGCGGTGATGGCGACGATCTTCTCATCGCGCTCGGCGCACGCAATCAGCGATTCGGCGAAAACCCTGGTGTAGGTCGGCGCGGCGGCCTTGCTTTTCGCCTGGGCACCGGTCACGACATCGAAGCGCGCCACGGCGTGGTACTTGTCGTCGGCTTCCTGGGCGAACGGATGCCCCATTCCCTTCTGCGTCACCACGTGCACCAGCACTGGGCCCGGCTCGACGGAATCGCGGACGTTCTTCAAAATCGGCAGCAAGTGGTCGAGATTGTGGCCGTCGATCGGACCGACATAATAGAAGCCGAGCTCTTCGAACAGCGTGCCACCGGTCACCATCCCTCGGGCGAACTCCTCGGCGCGCTCGGCCGCATTCTTCATCGCCCGCGGAAAGCGCTTTGCCATGTCGCGCGCGATATGGCGCAAGGTTCGATACGGTTTCGATGAAATGAGCCGAGACAGATAGGCGCTCATCGCGCCGACCGGCGGTGCGATCGACATATCGTTGTCGTTGAGGACGACGATGAGCCGTGTGTCCATCGACCCGGCGTTGTTCATCGCCTCGTACGCCATGCCAGCGCTCATCGCGCCGTCGCCGATCACCGCGATGACGTCGTGCTTCTTGCCGGCGAGGTCGCGCGCCACCGCCATGCCTAGCGCCGCCGAGATCGACGTCGAGCTGTGCGCCGCGCCGAAGGGATCGAATTCGCTTTCCGCGCGGCGCGTAAATCCCGAAAGCCCTCCGCCCTGGCGCAACGTACGAATTCGCTCGCGCCGTCCGGTGAGAATTTTGTGCGGATAGGACTGGTGTCCGACGTCCCAGATCAGGCGGGCCTGCGGAGTTTCGAAGACGTGATGGAGCGCCACGGTGAGTTCGACCACGCCCAGCCCGGCGCCAAGATGGCCGCCGGTCCGGCTAACCGCGTCGATCGTCTCGCGGCGCAGTTCTTCGGCGAGCTGCTTCAGTTGCTCTGCCGACAAGCCGCGCAGGTCGGCCGGCGTGCGGATGGTATCGAGAAGCGGCGTCGCGCCGGAATTGTGGCCCAGTTCGGACATTTGCTCGTCGCCCGGTTTATCGTTAATTCACCAAGAATTGGTTTACGCACGGCGCTCAACGGTCCAGCCGACGACCGCGCGGAGAAGGTCGGCCTTTTCGCCGAACAAATCAAGATGCGCCGCCGCCTGCTGGGCGAGAAGCATTGCTTGCGCGCGCGCGCGCTCGGCGCCGAGCACGGCGATGAACGTCGCCTTGCCGCGCTTGGCGTCCTTTGCGGTCCGCTTTCCGGTCTCGGCCGACGAACCTTCGGCGTCAAGCAGATCGTCGGCCATCTGGAAGGCGAGGCCCAGATCGTGCGCAAATCCGATGAGGGCGTGGCGCGCCGACGGCGGCGCCTTGCCGAGAATCGCCCCCGCCTCGCAGGCGAAAGCGATAAGCGCGCCCGTCTTGAGCCGCTGCAGGCGGGTGATGGCGCCGATATCGAGCGATCGGGTCTCGGCGAGAAGGTCAATCATTTGCCCGCCGGCCATGCCTTCGGCTCCGGCGGCGCGCGCGAGCGCGAGCACAAGGTCGCCGCGAACCTGCGGATCGGCGTGCGTGAGCGGATCGGCTAAAACTTCGAACGCGGTGGTAAGCAGTGCGTCACCGGCGAGGATCGCCGTCGCCTCGTCGAATTCCTTATGCGTCGTTGGACGGCCGCGGCGCATGTCGTCGTCGTCCATCGCCGGGAGGTCGTCGTGGATCAGCGAATAGCAGTGGACCATTTCGAGCGCCGCCGCAGCGCGCAACGCGCACGCCTCGGCGACAAGAAACATTCGCGCGCTCTCGAGCAGCAGAAACGGCCGAAATCGCTTACCCCCGCCGAGCGTCGCATAGCGCATCGCCTCGAACAGACGCGTTTCGATGCCGCCCTGCCGCGGCAGTAGCGCGTCGAGCGCGTCGCCAACCTTGGCGGCGGCGTCCGCCATCGCCTCCGTGAGCGTCGGATGCACCTGAAGTCAGCCCAGGGTCGTCGGCTCGGCCTTGAGAGTGCCATCGGGCCCCAGCGCGATCTTTTCGATCTTGCCTTGGGCTTCGGCGAGCTTGCGCTCGCAATGCCGCTTGAGCGCCGCGCCGCGCTCGTAGGCCTTGATGGCGTCGTCGAGTTTCGCCTTGCCGCCTTCGAGCGCGTTGACGATCTGCTCGAGCTCCTTGAGCGCATCTTCGAAACTGAGCTTGGCAATGTCGGCGGGAATCGGCGATTCGGCCATGGCGATCTCCTCGGGCGCGGCGAGTTTACGGGAGGTACCGGGGGCGAACAAGCGTGCCCGCCGCCCATTGCCCTCCCCCGGCCGAGGCGGCATAGTCGCCCTCGCGGCCGCGGCGCGCGGCTGCGTCAGGGCAAGGAAATCCCTACGGTCCAATGACATACCAGACGATACAGTTCGCGCTCGACGATGGCGTGGCGAAGATTACGTTGAACCGCCCCGACCGGCTCAACGCCTTCACTCCGGAGATGCATCGTGAGTTGAAGGACGCACTCGCGCGTGCGGCCCAAGACGCCCGTGCCGTGCTGTTGACGGGCGCTGGCCGCGGCTTCTGCGCCGGCCAGGACCTGAGCCAGCGCCGCGGCAATGACGTTCCCGACCTCGGCGCGACGATCCACGATCTCTACAATCCGCTGATCCGCGCCATGCGCGCGCTCGAGATGCCCATCGTCGCTGCGGTTAACGGCGTCGCCGCCGGCGCCGGGATGAGTCTGGCGCTTGCTTCCGATATCGCACTGGCCGCGCGTAGCGCGACCTTCCTGCAGGCCTTCGTCAAGGTCGGCCTGGTTCCCGATTCGGGCAGCACGTATTTTCTGCCTCGCCTCGCCGGCATCGCGCGGGCGCGGGCACTCGCCATGCTCGGCGAAAAGATCACCGCCGAAGAGGCGGCTTCGTGGGGCCTGATATGGAAGGTTGTCGACGACGACCAGCTGTTGGCCGAGGCTCTGCGATTGGCGCGGCACTTGGCGACGCAGCCAACGCGCGCGTTGGCGCTGATCAAGCGGGCGTTCAACGCGACGCTGACCAACGATCTCGACGCTCAGCTCGACCTTGAACGCGACTTGCAACGCATCGCCGGCATGACTGACGACTATCGCGAGGGAGTCGCAGCGTTCTTCGAAAAGCGCCCACCTCGTTTCGTCGGGCGTTGAAGCGGCTCGACGATGACGGCTCTGGCGCAGGACAAGATCGTCGCGGTTGTCGGGGCCGGCGCCATGGGCGCCGGGATCGCCCAAGTGGCGGCGACCATGGGGCATCAGGTGCTGCTCTTCGACTCGGACCCGCAAGCGCCAGGACGAGCGATCGCCGCGATCGATAAATTCCTCGACGCCGCCGTCGTCAGGGGCAGGATCGGCGCAGCGCAGCGCACGGCGGTCGTCGACCGGATCAAGCCATGCGCCACGCTCGCCGACCTCGGCGGCGCGGCGCTCGTCGTCGAGGCGGTGGTCGAAGACCTTCGCGTCAAGCAAAAGCTGTTCGGCGATCTCGAAAAATTCATGAGCCCCGAGGCGATTCTTGCCACCAATACATCGTCGCTTTCGATCACCGCCATCGGCCGGCATCTGGAGCGCCCCGAACGCGCCGTTGGCATGCATTTCTTCAATCCGGCGCCGATCCTGCCGCTGGTCGAGGTCGTCAGCGGGCTCGACACTGCGCCGGAAGTCGCGACGACCGTGTTCGATACGGCGAAGGCTTGGGGCAAGCGGCCGGTGCATTGCCGCTCGACGCCGGGATTCATCGTCAATCGTTGCGCCCGGCCGTTTTATGCCGAAGGGCTGCGACTGCTCGCCGAGAGGGCGGTCGATCCTTCGACGCTCGATGGCGTAATGCGCGAGGTTGGCGGCTTTCGCATGGGTCCATGCGAGTTGATGGATCTGATCGGGAACGACGTGAATTTCGCCGTGACGCGGGTGATCCACGCCGCGTTCTTCGGCGACCCACGCTATCAACCTTCGCTCGTCCAGCAAACGTTGGTCGACGCCGGGCGGTTCGGACGCAAGTCCGGCCGCGGCTTCTATGATTACCGGCCTGGCACGGCCAATCCGCCGCCGGCGACTGCACCCGCCGCGCCACGGCCGAATCGGGCGATCATCGAAGGTCATCTTGGCCCTGCCGAGGCGCTCGTGGCACGGATCGAGCGAGCCGGGATCGCCCACACGCGCAGCGAAAGTCGCGACGGCGATGGCGCCATCGTTCTCGACGGCGCCGTTCTTCGGCTGACCGATGGGCGGACGGCGACGATGCGGGCGGCCACGCATGAGCGCGATCTCGTTCTGTTCGACCTAGCGTTCGACTACGGCCAAGCCAAGCGCATCGCCGTGGCGGCGGCCGATCAGGCGCGTGCAGCGGCGCGCGAGACCGCCGCAGGGTTTTTTCAAGCGCTTGGAATGGCGGTATCGCCGATCGACGACGTGCCGGGCCTTGTCATCATGCGAACCGTGGCGATGCTGGCGAACGAGGCCATGGACGCGGTTCAGGCCGGGGTGGCGAGTCCCGAGGACGTCGATTTGGCGATGACGAACGGCGTCAATTATCCGCGCGGGCCGTTCGCCTGGGCGGAGGCGGTCGGCCTGCAACGCCTGTTGTCGGTGGTCGACCATTTGGCGGACCATTACGGCGAGGATCGCTACCGGGCGAGCCCGCGGCTGCGTCGGCTCGTCGCCGGAAGCGTGAACCCATGACGTCGGGCGCCGATCGGATCGCTGCGGCGGTCGGGCAAGGCATGTTCAGGCGCGATCGCGCCGCTCAAGCGCTCGGAATCGAACTCATCGAAACCCGGAGCGGCTTCGCGCGCATGACGATGAAAGTCCGGCCCGACATGGTCAATGGTCATGATATCTGCCACGGTGGGCTGATTTTCACGCTGGCCGATACCGCTTTCGCTTACGCTTGCAATTCCGGCAACAAATCGACTGTGGCTCAGTCCTGCGTGGTCACGTTCATTGCGGCGGCGCGAACGGGAGATGTGCTGACCGCCACCGCGATCGAGCGCAACCGCACCCAACGGACCGGCCTCACCGACATCGATGTCACCGACCAGAGCGGCAAGCTGATCGCCGTCGTTCGCGGTCACTCCTATCAGATCAAGGGCGAGGTCATTCCAGGCCTCGGGAGCGTAGAGCGATGAACGAAGCTTATGTCTGCGACGCCGTCCGCACGCCGATCGGCCGATATGCCGGATCGCTCGCCACGGTGCGGACCGACGACCTCGCCGCGGCGCCGCTCAAGGCGCTGATCGCAAGAAATCCGAAAATCGACTGGGCGCGCGTCGACGACGTGATCTATGGCTGCGCCAATCAGGCCGGCGAGGACAATCGGAACGTCGCGCGCATGGCCACCTTGCTCGCCGGTCTTCCCTTCGAGGTGCCGGGATCGACGATCAATCGGCTGTGCGGCTCGGGCATGGATGCGGTGGCGTCGGCGGCGCGGGCAATCAAGACCGGCGAAGCGGAGCTGATGATCGCCGGTGGCGTGGAAAGTATGTCGCGCTCGCCCTTCGTCATGGCCAAGGCCGAAACGGCGTTCTCGCGCGAGGCGCAGATCTACGACACGACGATCGGCTGGCGCTTCGTCAATCCGGCGATGAAGCAGCTTTTCGGCACTGATTCGATGCCGGAGACCGCCGAGAACGTCGCTGCCGAGTTCCACATCGGCCGCGGCGACCAGGACGCGTTTGCGATGCGCAGCCAGGCCCGCGCCGCGGCGGCGCAGAAAAACGGCCGGCTGGCCCAGGAGATCGTGTCAGTGACCGTCGCCAAGGGGCGCGGCGAGACGGCGCAAGTCGACAAGGACGAGCACCCGCGCGAGACCTCACTCGAACAACTCGCCAAGCTCGGGGCCCCTTTCCGTGCCGGCGGAACGGTCACGGCGGGCAACGCGTCGGGCGTCAATGACGGCGCCTGCGCGATCGTCGTCGCCTCGCATCGCGCGGCGAAAGCGCATGGTCTGACGCCGCGCGCCCGCATCCTCGCGTCCGCCACTGCCGGCGTACCGCCGCGGATCATGGGCATGGGTCCGGCGCCGGCGAGCCGCAAGGTCCTGGCCAAGGCTGGTCTTGAGCTCGATCAGATGGAGATCATCGAGCTCAACGAGGCGTTCGCCGCGCAAGCGCTCGCCGTGTTGCGCGATCTCGGCATCGCCGACGACGCGCCGCACGTCAATCCGAATGGTGGAGCCATTGCGCTCGGCCACCCGCTCGGCATGTCGGGCGCCCGGTTGGTCATGACGGCGGCGCAGGAGTTGCAGAACACGGGAAAGCGCTACGCGCTGTGCACGATGTGCATCGGCGTGGGTCAAGGCATCGCTCTGATCCTCGAGCGGGTATGATCGGAGAGACCATGCGTCGCGCGGCGATAGCGATTCTGGGCCTCATCGCCGCGCTGCGCGCCGCTGCGCCCGTAGGCGCCCAACCCGTCGACCTTCTGCTCGTGCTCGCCGTCGACGGGTCGGGAAGCATCGACGAAGAGGAGTTTCGCTTTCAGCGCGAGGGATATGCGGCCGCGCTGACGCATCCCCAGGTGCTTCGCGCAATCCGCAGCGGCGAGCGGCGCGCCATCGGCATCCTGTTCCTCGAATGGGGCTCGCCAGGCGAGGCGAAGGTGGTCGTCGATTGGACGCGAGTGGGCGACGAGGCCTCGGCCGAGACGTTCGCGGCGCGCGTACTGGCAGCGCCTCGCACATATCAGACCTGGAACGCCATCGGCGATGCGATCATGCTCGGCGTGACAACGATCAAGGGCGCGCCGTTCGAATCGACGCGGGCTGTTATCGATATCTCGGGCGACGGTCCGGACATGCGAAGCGCAGTTCCGGCGCCGGCGGCCCGCGATATCGCAGTGGCTGAGGGCATCACTGTCAACGCGTTGGCGATCCTTAATCGCGGCGGCGGCGCCGCGCGCGCCAATCTCGACGAGCATTATCGCCAGGCGGTCATCGGCGGTCCCGGCGCTTTCGTAATCACCGCCGACGATTACCCGTCGTTCGCCCACGCCATATTCAACAAGCTTGTCCGCGAAATCGCTGGATCGGACCGTGATGGCGTGGTCCTAGCAAACGATGGATTCATGACGAACGGCAAGACTCAAAATCGCCAAGGTGGCGACAAATGAGCGCTCCGCTGGTCGAACCGTCGGCGGCGGCCGACGCGACCGCAAAACAGATCGTCGGTTCTGCCTATCAGGTGCACATGACACGCGGGCCGGCTTGCTTGAAAGCATATATGAAGCTTGTCTTGCCCATGAATTGACAACGCGTGCCATCCCGATTGCCCGCCAGGTAGCTGTTCCCATTCGGCATGGCAAACTCATCTTGGATGGGGGCTTTGATTTGGTCTCATCGTCGACAAGCAAGTAGTAGTTGAATCGAAGGCGGTCGATCGATTGCTTCCTGTCCGTCGGGCGCAGATGCTCACATATCCGAAGCTTTCGGAGCTGAGGCTTGGGTTGTTGATCAAATTCAACATTGGGCGGATAAAGGACAGTTTTCAGCGGCTCGCTCCCGGGACGTAATGGCCCGCGTGCCTGGCACCGTTGAGTCTTGGCGGTTGAGCTAATCGACGCTCATCGATTTTATAGAATTACTGAACGAATGAGGCAGACGGTGACGAGAACAAGTCGACGACCAACGACATTGAAGAAAGATCGCAGGGGACGGGTCAAAAGAGTCGGGTTCAGGCTGATCAAACGCGCGCCGCGCACGGTGGCGGGAAAACGGCTGCGCGACGGCTGCCCGCGCCATCTCCTCGACCCGATCGAGATCGCCAGCCGCGACGAGATTTCTGCGTTGCAGATCAAGCGGCTCAAATGGTCGTTGCGCCACGCCTACGCCAACGTGCCGCACTATCGCAAGAAGTTCGACGCCGTCGGCGTCCATCCCGACGACTTCAGGAGACTCGAGGATCTCGCCAAGTTTCCGTTCACGACCAAGGAGGATCTGCGAGCGACTTATCCGTTCGGCATGTTTGCCGTGCCGCGCCAGAAGGCGCTTCGCGTGCACGCATCGTCCGGAACCACCGGCAAGCCGACGGTGGTCGGCTACACCGCCAACGATCTCAAAATGTGGGCGGAGGTGGGCGCGCGCTCGATGCGCGCGGCCGGAGCACTTCCCGGCGACATCGTCCATGTCGCCTATGGCTACGGCCTGTTCACCGGCGGACTCGGTGCCCACTACGCCGCCGAGCGGCTCGGCTGCACGGTTATTCCGATGTCTGGGGGCCAGACGGAGCGGCAGGTGCAGCTCCTACAGGACTTCGCGGCCGATGTCATCATGGTGACGCCGTCGTACATGCTGGCCATCGCCGACGAGTTTGCGAGGCAGGGTCTCGACGCGCGACGTTGCTCGCTCAAGGTCGGTATCCACGGCGCCGAGCCGTGGACCGATGCGATGCGCCTCGAGATCGAGGGGCGTTTCGCCATCGATGCGATCGATATTTACGGATTGTCGGAAGTGATAGGTCCCGGCGTTGCGAACGAATGCATTGAAACCAAGGACGGCCTCACGATCTGGGAGGATAACTTCTACCCGGAGGTCGTCGATCCGGCGGTGGGCGAACCGGTGGCCGACGGAATGATGGGAGAACTCGTCTTCACGTCGCTCAGCAAGGAGGCGCTGCCGGTGATTCGCTATCGAACGCGCGACCTGACGGCGCTGCTTCCGGGCACGGCTCGCGCGATGCGCCGCATGGCGCGGATCACCGGGCGCACCGATGACATGTTGATCATCCGCGGCGTCAACGTTTTTCCCACGCAGATCGAGGAGCTCATCCTGAAGGACGCCCGGCTTGCGCCGCATTATGTGCTTGAGGTGAAACGTGAAAATCGACTGGATTCGCTCGACGTCGTGATCGAGATGAAGCCCGAGCACGCCGGACAGGGAGCGATCGAGGCCGAGGCCGCGGCGCGCCTCACGCAGCAGATCAAGTCGTTGGTCGGCATCACGGCCACCGTGCGGATCGCTCCGATTGGCGGGATCGCACGCTCGATCGGCAAGGCCAAGCGCGTCATCGACCTTCGGCCGAAAGATTGATCGGACGGCGAGCGGAGAGTTGCCCCCCTTGTCGAGTTTGACCCACCCGACCTATCCCTATCGCCGCTCCCCGGATCAGGACGCCGCGCGGGCCGCGCGGCACAAAGTAGCGGTCATCGGCGCGGGACCGGTCGGACTGACGCTCGCCATAGACCTCGCGCGGCGCGGCGTAAGGGTGATCCTCCTCGACGACGACAATACCGTCAGCGTCGGTAGCCGCGCCATCTGCCATGCCAAACGAACGCTCGAGATATGGAGCCGGCTCGGTTGCGTCAAGCCGATGATGGCCAAGGGCGTCACTTGGCGGATGGGGAAGGTGTTCTTCCGCGATCGACCGGTCTTCGGCTTCGACTTGATGCCGGAGGGCGGCAACGCTTTCCCTGCGTTCATCAATCTGCAGCAATATCACGTCGAGCGGATTCTGGTCGAAGCGGCGCTTGAGATCGACCGCATCGACATGCGTTGGAGCAATCGCGTTGTCGGCATAACGCCACGCACCGATGGGGCGAGCGTCGAGATCGAAACGCCCGGAGGCCCCTACGCGATCGACGTCGAGTGGCTCATCGCCTGCGACGGCGTTCGCAGCCCGGCGCGCAAAATGCTCGGACTCGATTTTCGCGGCAAGGTCTTCGAGGACCGTTTCCTTATCGCCGACGTCAAGATGAAGGCTGATTTTCCAACCGAGCGCTGGTTCTGGTTTCAGCCGCCGTTCCACGCCGGCGGCTCCGCCCTGCTGCACAAGCAGGCGGACGATGTATGGCGCATCGACCTGCAACTTGGCTGGTCGACCGACCCGGAGGAAGAGAAGAAGCCGGAAAAGGTTATCCCGCGCCTCAGGTCGATGCTCGGGCCGCAGGCCAAGTTCGATCTCGAATGGGTCAGCGTGTACACGTTCCAATGCCGGCGGATGGAAAAGTTTCGCCACGGCCGCGTCATCTTCGCCGGCGATGCGGCGCATCAGGTTTCGCCGTTTGGCGCGCGCGGCGGCAACTCCGGCGTCCAGGATGCCGACAATCTGGCCTGGAAACTCGCGGCCGTGATTTCCGGCGACGCGCCTGAAAGTCTAATCGATAGTTACGGCTCCGAGCGCGAGGCGGCGGCCGACGAGAACATTCGGCACTCGACGCGCAGCACCGATTTCATCACGCCCAAAGGCGATGCCAGTCGGCTGTTCCGCGACGCAGTGTTGAGCTTGGCACGAAATCACGCATTCGCGCGCCAAATGGTCAATAGCGGCCGATTGTCGACGGCGACCATTCTCGCCGATTCGCCGCTCAATACGCCCGACCGCGACGACTTCGAGGGTGGCGTGATCCCGGGAGCGCCCGCGGCCGATGCGCCGGTGCGCTATGACGACGCACCCGGATGGCTGCTGGACGCAATCGACGGCGGATTTACCGGATTGTATTTCACCGACGGCGCGCCGTCTGCGAATGTCGCCCGCGCCCTGGCTCAGCTCGCCGAGGGACCCGTACCCGTTCGCACCCTGGCGATCTCGCAGCGACCGGCCATGGCGCACGAAGGTCTTGGTCTCGTGGTCGACGTCGAGGGCCTGGCCGCACAACGCTATGGCGCGCGCGGCGGCACGTATTATCTCTTGCGTCCCGATCAGCACGTCACGGCGCGGTGGCGGGCGCCCGATCCAGCCGCCATCGCCGCGGCGCGCGAACGCGCATTGGCGCGAAAACCGTAAAGGGTCATTCCATGGCTGACACGCTCAACGCCGATCCCGGGTTAAGCGACCCCGACGAGCTATACGCATCGCTCATCGAAGCGCATCAAGGCCTGTCGTACGAAGAGAGCGCGGCGCTCAACGCCAAACTCGTCCTCTTGCTTGCAAACCACGTCGACGACGTCGGCGTCTTGCGACAGGCGATACGCGCCGCGTGCGAACCCGAATAAGGCGTCCGCCATATTCTGGGCGATGCGTGGCAGGCGACGCTGCTAGTCCTGCAGGGACTTCCACATTGCGATGTCGCGCTCCGCTGTCCAGATTCGCGGGTGCGCGACGCCTTTCGCTTCGTCATAGGCGCGCGACACGCAAAACGGCATGCAATGCTCAAAGATCACCCATTTGCCGTAGTTTTTGGCCATCGCAGCATACGTCGCGTCATAGACCTGCTTGAGCGATTTGCCCGCGCGCACGCCCTTACGCGCGTAGGCCAAAAGCTCGGTGACGAATTTTCGCGTGCCGATGATCGCCCGGTCGCACGCGGCGGGCGACATCAATGGCTCGCCCCGCCCGGGAACCAGCTTTTTTGCCTTGAGCCGACGCAGGCGCTCGAGCGTTCGCGGCCACTCTTCGAGCTGCGCGTCGCCGCAATAAGGTGTCGCGCCCATCTCGACCAGATCGCCGGCGAACAGCACGCGCTCCCTCGGCAACCAGGCGACGCTGTCGCCTTTGGTGTGTCCGGCGCCGAGGTGCATCAGCCGGACCTCGGTACGGCCGATGTATATGGTGAGCTCGCGCTCGAAAACGATGTTCGGCCAAGTCAAGCCCGGGATGCTGTCGACGTCCTGGAAAAGCCGGGGAAAGCGCTCGACTTCCGATTTGAAATCCTGCGCTCCGCGCTCTTCGATCAGCTCGTACGTGCCTCGGCTGGCGACGACGTTTGGGGCGCCGTATCCCGAGGCGCCCAGGACTCTCACGGCATGGTAATGCGTGAGCACGACGTATTTGATCGGCTTGTCGGTGACCTTACGGATATGCGCCACCAATTCGCGCGCCATGCTGGGCGTCGCGCGCGCATCGATCACCATCACGCCATCGTCGCCAACGATCACGCCGGAATTCGGATCGCCCTCGGCGGTCAAGCAGTAGGCGTTGTCGGCAAGCTTGGCGAACGTCGCCTTCTTTTCGACGAGGTCGCCTCGGCTGGCGAATTGTTTCGCGGGGGTTACGCTGCTTTCCATGGCGATCACCTTTGGCTCATACGCCGAGATAGGCCCGTCGTACGCGTTCGTTGGCGAGCAGGGCCGGCCCCGCATCCTGCATCACGATGCGGCCCGTCTCCAAGACATAGCCGCGATCGGCGATCGAGAGCGCCGCGTGCGCGTTCTGCTCGACGAGAAAAATCGTCGTACCGGCCGCCTTGAGCCGCTTGATCGCCGCGAAGATCTCCTCGACCAAGAGCGGCGCCAAGCCCATGCTCGGCTCGTCAAGCAGCAACAAGCGAGGCCGCGACATCAGCGCGCGGCCGATCGCCAGCATCTGCTGCTGGCCGCCCGAGAGCGTGCCGGCGGGCTGACGGCGCTTCTCGCTCAATACCGGGAACATCGCGTAGACCCGCTCGATTTCCTGCGCCGCTTCCCGTTGGCTACGCGTGTACGCGCCGAGCGCCAGGTTGTCGGCCACCGATAGCGGCCCGAAGACCAGTCGACCCTCGGGAACCTGGGCGATTCCGCCGCGGACGCGTTGACTTGGCGGCATTCGCGTGACGTCGAGGCCTGCGAAGCGGATCGTGCCCGACGAGGCTGGATGCACGCCCGAGATGGTGCGAAGCAGCGTGGTCTTTCCCGCGCCGTTGCCGCCGACCAGCGCCAGTAATTCTCCCTCGCTTACGGCGAGATCGATTCCTTTCAACGCCTGTATGCGGCCATAGTGCGTGGTAAGCGCGCTTACCTCGAGCAACATGCTCGGCGGGCCCTGTTTCGTCATCCCGTCTGCGCTCCGGCGCCGAGATAAGCGCGGATGACAGCCGGGTGGACGCGCACCTCGCTTGCCGTACCTTCGGCTAGGCGCCGGCCATGATCGAGGACCAGGATATGGTCCGACACGCCCATCACCAGCTTCATGTCGTGCTCGACCAGGACCACGGTCGTACCGAACGCGGCGATTCGTTGGATGAGGGCGTCGATCTCCGACGTCTCCTTCGGGTTGAGGCCGGCGGCTGGTTCGTCGAGCAGGAGAATTTTGGGCTCGGTGGCGAGCGCGCGGGCAATCTCGAGGCGTTTCAGCGCGCCATACGGCATGGCATCGGCGTCGGCATCGAGATAAGCCTCGAGGCCAACCGAGACCATCAGCTCGCGAGCGGCAGCGCGGGCGGCGCGATTGGCGCGCACGACCGACGGCAAGTGAAGCAGCGACGGCAATAAACGGGCATCGACATGGAGATGGCGGCCTGCCATGACGTTCTCGAGCGCCGTCATGTTGAAGAATATTTGCAGGTTCTGGAAGGTCCGCGCTATGCCGAGCTGCGCCCTTCCGGCGGGAGGCAATGCCGTCACGTCCTCGCCAGCGAATTCGATACGGCCGGCGGTCGGTGCGTATAGGCCGGTAATCAGGTTGAACAGCGTCGTTTTTCCCGCGCCGTTGGGCCCGATGATCGAGTGAATGCGTCCTGCCTCGATCACGAAGGTCAAGTCGGCCACGGCGACGACGCCGCCGAACTCCTTGCTCAAGCCCTTAACCGAGAGGACGCTCATCGCGACCTCCATCCGAGCATCTCCGACAACGTGGGAACAAGTCCGCGCGGCATGAAGATCATGACGCCGATAAGGATGGCGCCGAGCATGACGTGCTTATAGTCATGGAATCCCGCCAGCGCCTGTGGCAGGGCGGTCAGGATCGCCGCGCCGACCACCGCACCGAACGTCGATGCCATGCCGCCGAGGACGACCATGGTGACGAGCTCGATCGAGCGCAGGAATCCGGCTTCGATCGGCGTCACGAACCGCTCGGCATGCGCGAACAGCGAGCCGGCAATACTGGCGACGACGGCCGAGACGACGAAGATCCGCGCCTTGTAACGAGCGGTGTCGATACCGATCGTCGTCGCGGCGATTTCGGAGCCGTGCAGCGCACGCAGCGCCCTGCCGACACCCGAATCGATGACATTGAGCGACAGCCAAACCGTGAACAGCAGCCCGCCACCGACGATCCAGTACCAGTCGCGCAGCTGCGTGATCCGCCACTCGCCCAGCGCGAACGCCGGTACGGTCGTCCCGTCGGGACCGCCAGTGATGTCGAGCTCCCGGTTAAGGACGATCGAAATGATGATCCCTAGGCCAAGCGTCGCCATCGCCAGATAATGGCCGCGTAGACGGAGAATCGGCCGCGCCACGACGAAGGCGAGAACTCCGACGCCAGTGGCGCCAGCAAGCATGGCCAGCGGCGCCGGCACGCCGAGGCGGCGCGTCAGCAGCGCCGACGCATAGGCGCCGAGGGCGAAAAACCCGGCATGGCCCAGGCTGATCTGGCCGGCGTATCCGATCAGCAGGTTAAGCCCAACGCAAACGATGGCGTTGAGGCCAATTTTTACCGCGACATCGAAGTAGAAATTGTTCGGCAGAAGCAGCGGCAGAACGGCGACGACAGCCGCCAGCGCCACGAGGCCGCCCCAGCGCGATCGCCCTTCGCTCATCGTCCGATCAAACCCGCTCGACCCCGGGGCCGCCGAACAACCCGGTGGGTCGGAAGAAGAGTACCGCGAGGATGATCACGAACGCCACGGCGTCCTGATAGGCGGACGAAACGTAGCCGCCAGCCATCGCTTCGGCGATGCCGAGCGTCAGCCCACCGGCGACAGCGCCAAACGGGTTGCCGATGCCGCCGAGAATCGCCGCGGCGAACCCCTTGAGGCCGAGCATGATCCCGACGTCATAGCGGGTCAGCGTGATGGGAGCGGTGAGCACGCCGGCGAGCGCGCCAAGCGCCGCCGCGACCCCGAAGCTCACCAAGAGCGTCGTGCGCACGTCGATGCCGACGAGCTGCGCGGCGAGCCGATTATGCGAGGTGGCCAACATCGCCTTGCCGAGCCGCGTGCGGTCGAAAAACCATTTGAGCGCCGTCACGACGACGGCTAGGACGCCGAAGATCCACAGGCTTTGCGGCGTCAACGTAGCTCCAAACACGTCGATCGGCTCGTTGCCCGAGAAGGACGGCAGGACGAAATCGCGCTTGCCCAGCGACACCTCGACCACGCCGCGGACGAAAATCGACGCACCAATGGTGATGATGATGATCGTCACCACCGACGCTCCGCCGGGCCGCGACTGCGCCGGCTCAATGGCGAATTTCTGTAAGCCCAACCCGACGAGTGCGGTAACGGCGATCGCCACGGGAATGGCGACGACCACCGGCATGATGCCGGCGGTCAGCGCCAGGTACACCGTCACCATACCGCCAAGCATGACGAACTCGCCTTGCGCGAAATTGATGACGTGGCTCGCGTTGTAGATCATCGCGAAGCCGATGCCGACCAGCGCGTAGATCGATCCGCGCGTCAAGCCCGAGAACAGGAACTGCAGGAATTCGTCCACTTGCGCCCGCCGATTCTGCCCGAGACCGTGGGCCGAAGCGCCGAGGGCGGGCCGACATCGGCCCGCCCTCCATCGCCGCGCCGTCGCCGGCGCGGTTACTCGATCAGATTCCAGTCGTTGTTGCGTATCTCGACCATCTTGAATGAATCCAGCGTCAGGCCGAGATGGTCGGCCGCGGTCACGTTATAGATACCATCAGTGCCGACGAAGTCCTTGGTCTGCTCGATCGCGTCGCGCACTTTGGCCTTGTCCACCGAGTTGGCGCGCTTGACGGCGTCGATATAGAGATGCAGGCCGTCGAAGGCATGGCCGCCGAAGGTCGATATGTCCTCGTTGTACGCCTCCTTGTAGGCACGCGCGTAGCCGATCGAGACGGCGCGTTGACGGTCGCCCTCGGGCAACTGATCGGCGACGAGCAGCGCCGCCGCCGGTAACCGCACGCCTTCCGCCGCCCCTTGCGCGCCGGTGATGAACTGTTTTGCGGCGACTCCGTGATTGAAATAGAATGGAATGTTGGTCATCCCGAGCTGTTTCCAGTTACGCACCGTAAGTGAGGTCGGAGCGCCGAAGCCGCAGCCGACAATGGCCTGAACGCCGGGCGCGCTGCGAATCTTGGTGAGCTGCGGAGTCATGTCGGTGTCGCTCGCCGCGTAGGTCTCGTCGGCGACGATCTTTACGCCGAATTTCGGCGCCTCGGCGGCGGCTTCCTTGCGGCACGACTGGTCGAAGCCCCCCGAGCCGGCGATTACGGCGACATTGGTGATCCCGCGCTTCTTCATGTCGCCGTAGATCTTTTGCACCGCCATGCGGTCCGAGTGGGGCATCTTGAACACCCACTTCTTGACCGGCTCGACGATCACGCTGGCGCCGGCCAGCGAGATGAAGGGAATCCTTGCCTCCTCGACCAGCGGCACCATCGCCATGGTCTCACCGGTGGTGGTGCCGCCGACGATGCCGTCGACCTTGTCTTCTTCAATGAGCCGCCGCGCGAAGGTCACCGCCTGGCGCGCGTCGCCGCCGGTGTCGTAAATGATCACCTGCAGCGGACGGCCGAGCACGCCGCCGGCCTTGTTGATGCGATCCACATAAAGACGCAGCGTCTTGGCTTCGGGATCGCCGAGAAACGACGCCGGTCCAGTGATCGCCAGCGGCGCGCCGATCTTGATCGGCTGCTGTGCGAGTGCCGCTGCACCATCGAGGGCTAGGGCAGCCAATGCAGCAATGGCTAGTCCGGTGCGAACAAATCCCCATCGCTTCATCCTCTTCGTCCTCCCATGGCGTTTCGTCGGCCTTGTTCGATTTGTAGATAAATCCCGGCGATGCGTCCATGCGATTGTGGCAGCCACCGCGCGCTGAACGGCGCGATTGCCGCTATCCGCGGCCGCGATAGGGCGCCACGCCCTGATCCGGCAGCCACAGGCCCGGCGGCGGCCGTCCGGTTTGCCAAAATACGTCGATCGGGATGCCGCCGCGCGGATACCAATAGCCGCCGATCCTGAGCCAGCGCGGCGCAACAAACCCGACCAACCGCGCGGCGACCGTCATCGTGCAATCTTCGTGAAACGCGCCGTGGTTGCGGAACGCGGCGAGATACAGCTTCAACGACTTGCTCTCGATCAGCCAGCGCCGTGGCGCATAGTCGATGACGAGATGCGCGAAATCGGGTTGCCCGGTAATCGGGCACAACGCGGTGAACTCGGGTGCGGCAAACCGCACCAAGTAGAGCTTGTCGGGATATGGATTTCTGACCCGCTCGAGCGCCGCCTTGTCGGGCGACTCCGGCAGGCGCGATGGCCGCCCGAGTTGCTTCAAGCCGCGATAGATCGATTTCGCCATACGTGTCGCTCCGCCGCCGTATGTATGCTCTATAGAGCAACATGATAGATTTTTCGAGGCCGTCGCCGCGCAGGGTCGGTCGCGAGGGTCGGGGGGGTGGCTCATGTCATTGCGCGACGCGCTCAAGGTCTATGTCCCGATCGCGCTGTTGGTGGCTGTGGGTTTTGTCGTCGCTTATCGCTTCGTCGATCCCGCTCCGCCGACCAGTCTCAAGATGGCGACCGGTTCGCCCGATGGCGCGTATCACGCATTCGGGCAGCGTTACCGCGAGATACTGGCGCGCGACGGCGTCATCCTCGAGATCGTGCCGACCGCAGGATCGGTCGAGAACCTGCGCCTGCTGCAAGCGGACGACGGCGTCGATATTGCCTTCGTGCAAGGCGGCGTCGGCGATCCCGATCAGTCGCCCAACCTCGTGTCGCTCGCCAGCGTCTTCTACGAGCCTCTATGGGTCTTCTTGCGCGCCGACGGCCAACCCTGGAAGCTGAGTGAGCTCGCCGGCAAGCGTGTCGCGATCGGGAGCGAGGGAAGCGGCGTCCAGCGCCTGGCGATAGACCTCATGGCCGCAAACGGCATCGGCGCCGACGCGTTCACGGCGTTGGCCATCGGCGGGCAAGCCGCCGTGACGGCGCTGCTCGCCGGCGAAATCGACGCGGCATTCTTCGTCACCGCCAACGTGCGGCCGCTGATGCCGCTGATCGACGCGCCTGATCTGCGTCTGCTCAATTTCGTGCACGCCGATGCGTACAAGCTGCGCTTCAAGAATCTTGCCAGCGTGACGCTGCCGGCCGCAGCGATCGATCTCGACGGCGAAGTGCCGCCGGAGGACCTTACCCTGCTCGCTCCGGTCGCATCGCTGGTGGCCCGCGACGACCTGCATCCCGCGCTCACCGATCTTCTCTTGCGCGCGGCCGATGAGATCCATCGTCCGCGCGCCTTATTCAATCGGCCCAACGAATTTCCCTCGGCCAACTTCATCGACTACCCGCTCGACTCGAACGCGCGCCGTTATCTCGCGTCCGGACCATCGTTCCTGCGCCGCTATCTCCCATTCCGCGTCGCGGCGATGGTCGAGCGTCTTTGGGTCATGGTGCTGCCGCTGCTGACGCTTGCCATTCCACTGGCGCGTTTTGCGCCGCCCGCATACTCCTGGCAGGTTCGCCGTCGCATCTACCGTTGGTACAAGCACCTGCGCCGCATCGAGCGGCGGTCCGACCGCGCGGCCGACGCCGAGGCACGGCGGGCGTTGCTGGGCGAGCTCGAGGAGCTGCAGCAACGCGTCGGCGAGGTCAAGGTGCCGCTGTCCTACGCCGAGGACCTGTATCACCTGCGTTTGCACATCATGTTCGTACGCCAGCGCCTCGAGGACCCAAAGCGAGCGATGTGAGCGCGCCTACGCCGGCGCCTTAATCGCCGGCGCAACGAAATCCGACCATGTCGAGGCCAATATCCGGCGGGTTACCGTGACGATACGCGACGCGCAGACAATAAGCATCGTTGCCCCAGCCGCCGCCGCGAATGACGACGTCATCCGGCGCGCCGGGAAAGCGGCTCGACGTCCATTCCCAGACATTGCCGGCCATGTCGTGCAATCCGAACGGGGAGACCCCCGCCGCAAACCTGCCGACGGGCGCGGTGCGGGCGAACCCGTCGCGCGGACTTGGCGCGCAGCACTCGAGCGTGCCGAAATTCGCCCGCCGCAAGTCTCCCTCTTCCGGCGGAGCGTCGCCCCAAGGATAACGTCGGCCGTCTTGGCCACGGGCGGCGAACTCCCATTCCTCCTCGCTCGGCAAACGCAGCCGGTAGTGGCGGGCGAACGCAGCGGCATCGTTGGCCGAGACCTGGACGACCGGATGGTCGTTGAGCCCGGCCAGCGAACTGCGTGGACCAGTCGGATGGCGCCAGTCCGCGCCATCGACCGCGCGCCAGCGATCGGTCCAAACGTGGCCATGGCCGGCGCGCTCCGGATCGGTCACGTATCCCGTCACGGCGACAAAGCGCCGAAACTGCCGATTGGTGACCTCGAAGCGCATGATCCGGAACCGGCCGACGCCGACCGGACGCGGCGCTTCGTCCGCCTCACCGTCACGATCGCCCATGACAAAGTCGCCGCCGGGAATCCTCACGAGCTGGAGGTCGTCGTCCCTAGCTTGCGACAACGCCAGCCGCGGCGACACGGCGAGGGCAATGACACCCGATATCACCGCCCTTCGGCTTGGCGCGGGCAGGGGCATCATCGCGCCGGACCTCGAGCCGGAACATCGCCGGCGGCCTGCAGACGCGCGAATTCGACGACGTAGGCGCCGAACGCACGGTCGTCGATCGCGGCGCGAATTTCCGTCATCAAGTCTTGATAGTAGGTCAAGTTGTGGCGGGTCAGCAGCATCGCGCCGAGAATCTCGCCCGCCTTGCTAAGGTGATGCAAATATGCGCGCGAATAGCCCGTACACGCCGGACAGCGGCAATCGGCATCGAGCGGACGGTCGTCGTCGGCATGACGGGCATTGCGCAGATTAAGCGCGCCGCGCCGGGTGAACGCCTGGGCGGTACGCCCCGAACGCGTCGGCAACACGCAGTCGAACATGTCGACCCCGCGGGCGGCCGCGGCGACGATATCGGCAGGCTTGCCGACGCCCATAAGGTAGCGCGGCCGATCCACCGGCAACTGCGCCTCGCTCGCCTCGAGCATCGCATCGCGCGTCGCGGCGTCTTCGCCGACCGCTAGCCCGCCGATCGCATAGCCGTCGAAAGCGAGCGCCGTCAGCATCGCCGCCGACTCCTCGCGTAACGCCCGAAACATGCCGCCTTGAACGATGCCGAAGACCCCGTAACCAGGTCGAGGCTGAAAGGCGGCGAGCGAGCGTTCCGCCCAGCGCATCGACAGCCGCATCGATCGCGCCGTGTCGTCCTCGCTTGCCGGATATGGCGTGCACTCGTCGAAAGCCATGGTGATGTCGGCGCCGAGCAGTTGCTGGATCTCGATCGAGCGCTCGGGCGTCAGGGTGTGGCGAGCGCCGTCGATATGCGATTGGAATGTAACGCCCCGCTCGTCGATCTTGCGCAGCTCGGCGAGCGACATCACCTGGTAACCGCCGGAATCGGTCAGCAGCGGCCCCGGCCAGTTCATGAACCGATGGAGGCCGCCGAGCCGGGCAATTCGTTCGGCGCCCGGCCGCAGCATCAAGTGATATGTGTTGGCGAGTATGATCTCGGCGCCGGTTGCGCGGACATCGCCTGGCGTCATCGCCTTGACGGTCGCCGCGGTGCCGACCGGCATGAAGGCCGGCGTCTCGACCGCGCCATGCGCCGTCGTCAGACGCCCGCGGCGCGCCTTGCCATCCCGCGACAGCAGCGTGAAGGCGACGCCGTTCACGGCGCGTCCTCGCCGGGGTAGAGGAGACAGCAATCGCCGTAGGAGTAGAAGCGATAGCCGTGCTCGACCGCGTGCGCATACGCCGCCTTCATCCGCGCCAGCCCACTGAATGCCGCGACCAGCATGAACAACGTCGATCGCGGCAGATGAAAATTGGTCAGCAAGAGATCGACCGCTTTGAAGCGATACCCCGGGGTGATGAAAATGTTGGTCTCGCCGCGCCAGGCAACGACGCAGCCGTTTGCGTCGGCGGCGGTTTCGAGCACCCGAAGCGCCGTCGTGCCAACGGCGACGATACGGCCGCCCGCCGCACGCGTGGCGTTGATCGCCGCTGCGGCTTGCGCCGTCAACTCGCCCTGCTCGGCATGCATGACGTGCGCTTTCGTGTCTTCGACCTTCACCGGCAGGAACGTGCCGGCGCCGACATGGAGGGTCAATGCCGTACGTTCTATTCCGGCGCGCTCGAGCGAGGCCGCCAGCTCAGGCGTAAAATGAAACCCGGCCGTCGAGGCTGCGACAGCTCCCGCCTTGTCGGCCCAAATCGTCTGATAATCAGCCGCGTCGCGCGGATCGCCGCCTGGCGGACGCTTTATATACGGGGGAAGCGGCATTTCGCCGAGCGCGTCAAGCGCGCCATCGAGGTCCGGCCCGCCGCGATCGAAGGTCAGCGTGACTTCGCCGCCTTCCCGCTTGGCCCGCACCTCCGCGGTAAATCCCGGCGCGAACACGACGAAGTCGCCGGCGCGCAGTTTCCTGGCCGGACGGGCGAAAGCGCGCCACGTCGCCGGATCGAGCCGGCGATGCAGCGTCACTTCGACCGCCGCGTCGCCGCGGCGCCCGCGCAGGCGCGCCTTGATTACCCGTGTGTCGTTGTAGACCAGCCGGTCGCCCGCCCGAAGAAGCGCCGGCAGATCGCGCACATGACGATCATCGAGGCGATCCGGCCGAACGACCAGCAACCGCGCCGCGTCGCGCGGCACGATGGGCCGCTGCGCGATCCGCCCCGCCGGCAGCTCAAAATCGAACGCGGAGACTTTCACGCCTGCTCGGCCTCCGTCCACTCGCGGCGGACATCGGCGTCCGACTCCACTTCGAGCCGCGCCGTGCGCAACGCCTCGAACTGCGGGCGCGCCAGCAACCGCGACAACGCCCACGCCGCCATGGCACGAACCAGCGGCGATGCGTCGTCGACACGTTCGCGCGCCACCTGGGCAAGCTCGGCGCGGCCGCTGTTGCCGATGGCGATCAGGACATTGCGGACGAAACGGTCGCGGCCGGTTCGCTTGATCGGCGAGCCGGCGAAGAGTTGTCGGAACCCCGCATCGTCCAACCGGGCGAGGTCGGCGAGGCGCGGCGCCGCGAGTTCGGCGCGTGGGGCCAACTCCGCTTCGGTCGCGCGCGTGGCGAATTTGTTCCACGGGCAGACCGCGAGGCAGTCGTCGCAACCATAGATCCGGTTGCCGATCGCGGCGCGGAACTCGCGCCCGATGTGTCCCTTGTGCTCGATGGTCAGATACGAAATGCATCGCCGCGCGTCGAGCCGGTACGGGGCAGGAAACGCGGCGGTCGGGCAGACTTCGAGGCAGCGCCGACATTCGCCACAATGATCGACTTCGGGCGCGTCGGGTTCGAACTTCAGCGTGGTGAAGATTTCCGCCAGGAACAGCCACGAGCCGAAGCGCCGCGAAACGAGGTTGGTATGCTTGCCTTGCCACCCGATGGCGCCGCGCTCGGCAAGCGGTTTCTCCATGACCGGCGCGGTATCGACGAACACCTTGACGTCGCCGCGCCATGTGTCGTCGATCCACCGCGCCAGGGTCCTGAGCCGTTTCTTGATGACGTCATGGTAGTCGTGTCCCTGCGCATAAACCGAGATCGCGCCGCATTCGCGCTGCCCGACGACAGTGAATGGATCGCCAGACGGTCCATAATTCATTGCCAGCGTGATCACGCTTCGTGCATCGGGCCACAGATCGCGCGGGTCGGCGCGACGCGGAGCGGTATCGGCGAGCCAGCCCATGTCGCCGTGCATCCCCTCGGCGATGAACGCGGCGAGGCGAGATTTCGCATTTGCGGCGAGCGCCGCCGGCGCGAAGCCGACGGCATCGAATCCGGCGGCGAGCGCTCGATCGCGTATCGCCCGCTTCGCCTGCGTCATGTCCGGAATCGCCGCCATAGGTCAGGATTTAGCACAGAATCGGTTCGCCCCGACGGGCCGCAAAGCGTTCCCACTGGCGGTCGAAAAAGGTCTAGAATTGAAGCAGTTGCCGGCCGCGATCGGGTCGCCACGGAGATGGCATGAGCCAAGCAATGACCGACTGGCTTTCCGCGCTTGCGGCGTTTCGCGCCGAGGGCCAGCCTTGCGTCATGGTAACGATCGCCGAGGTCAAGGGCTCGGCGCCGCGCGACAGCGGCACCAAGATGGTCGTGTCGCGCGACCGCCTAGCCGGGTCGGTCGGCGGCGGCCACCTCGAGCTTAAGGCGATCGAGACCGCGCGCGCGATGCTCGCCGAGCGCTCCGTCTCCGCGCGCATGGAAAGCTTCGGGCTGGGTCCGCATCTTGGGCAGTGTTGTGGCGGAAGGGTGGCGCTCCTGTTCGAGCCGTTCAACGTCGAAACGCCAATGACCGTCGCGATATTCGGCTCCGGCCATGTCGGCAAGGCGCTGGTCCAAATACTTGCCGGCCTGCCGCTTCGCGTGCGCCTAATCGACGCCCGCGCCGAACAGTTTCCCGCCACGCTGCCGGACAACGTGGAAAGGACGTTGACCGACCACGTGGAGGACGAGGTTCCCGATTTGCCGATAGGCGCCTACTGCCTGGTCATGACGCATAGCCATGACCTCGACCTGGCCGTATGCGAGCGGCTGATCCGCCGCGGCGATTGCGCATATGTCGGGGTCATCGGTTCGGCCAGCAAATGGCGGCGCTTCGAGGCCCGCTTGCTTGCCAAGGGTTTGCCACCCGAAGCGGTCGCCGCCGTGCGCTGTCCGATCGGCATTGACGGCATCGAAGGCAAACACCCGCATGAGATCGCCGTCGCCGTCGCCGCTGAGCTGCTCCTGCGCCGCGACGCGATGCGGCATGCCGCGGCGTCCGCTGGAGCCGGGAAAAAGGCGCTGGGCCCCGCTTGACCGCCACGGCGTCCCTGGCGCTCCTGCTCGCGGCGGTCGCCCTCCTAGCCGCAGGGCTCACTTGGCTCGTCGTGCGCAAACGAGCTTTTGTCGATATTCCGAACGATCGATCATCGCACGCGACGCCCACGCCACGCGGCGGCGGCATCGGCATCGTCGCCGCGGCGGGCCTTGGCGCCTGCGTTTGGCTCCTCATGCCGCTTGGCTCGGACATTGCGCCGTCGGCGCTGGCCGGCCTGTTCGCCGGTGCGATCATAGTGGCGGCCGCCGGTCTCATCGATGACATGCGGCGCGTCTCGGCAGTGTTCAAGTTCGCCGGTCAGGCGGCTGCCTCGGCCATCGCCGTCGCACTCGGCGTGTCGTTCGAACGCGCCTACCTGCCTGGGTTCGGGACGGTCGCTCTCGGCGTCCTCGGTCCGATCGCGACGTTCCTTTGGCTGGTCGCCATGACCAACGCCTACAATTTCATGGACGGGCTCGACGGGATCGCCGGCGGCGTCGCCATCATCGCGGCCGCATTCCTCGCCGCGGTCGCCATCGCGGTCGCCGCGGGAACCGTTGCCGGCCTAGCGGCGATTTTAGCCGCCGCATCGCTAGGCTTCCTCGTCTTCAATCTGCCCCCCGCCCGCGTGTTCATGGGCGATGTCGGCTCGCAATTCCTTGGTTTCGCCTTCGCGGCGCTGGCCGTTTTTCTCGCGCGATCCGACGCGAGCGGCGGGCTCGTGTATGCAGTGCCGATTCTGCTAATCCACTTCATATTCGACACGGCATTCACGTTTTTCCGCCGATTGGCCGGCGGCGAGAATGTCGTGAGCGCCCATCGCAGCCATCTCTATCAGCGACTCAATCGGAGCGGCCTCGGCCATGGACGCGTCGCGGCGACGCTATGCGGATTCACCGCGATGCAAGGTCTCGTCGCCCTTTGGGCGGCGAACCGGCCGGCCTCGTCGTGGCCGCTTGCTTTACTTGCGGTGCTGGCAATCCAAGCGGGTTACGCGACTTGGGTGGCGCGGCGCGCAGGTGGCGGCGCGGGCTAAACCGGATCGACGGTACGCGGGCCGCCAGCGAGGCGGAAGAAGACCGTGAAGCGGCTGCCTTTGCCCACCGCACTCTCGACTTGCACGTCCCCGCCCATCAGTCGCGCAAGCTGGCGCGAGATCGGCAGACCGAGGCCGGCGCCGTCGTGCGGCCGCGTGTACGATTCCTCGTGCACCTGATAGAACGGCTCGAAGATCGCTTCCTGGTACTCGGGCTTGATGCCGGGTCCGCTATCGGCGATGGCGACCTCGGCGAACTCGTCGTTGCGACGTACCGCCGACACCTTGATCAGGCCGTCGGCGGGAGTGAACTTGACGGCATTTGCGAGCAGGTTGACCAACACCTGCGTCGCGCGCGTCAGGTCGACGTTCACTTTGCACTGGGCGCGCTCGAAATCGGCGTCGAGGCGGACATTTTTTGCCGCGGCCTGATTGGTCACCAGAGCGATTGATTGGCGGAGCAATTCGTCGAGCCGGACGGCCTCGACGTCGATCTTGAGCGCGCGACTCTCGATGCGCGAAACATCGAGCACATCGTTGATAATGTGGAGGAGGTGCTGCCCCGCCTTGAGGATGTAGCCGGCGTATTCCACGTAGCGTTTGGAATCGGCGCCGAACGACTGACGCTGCATGATGTCGGCGAATCCAATGATGGCGTTGAGCGGGGTGCGCAGCTCGTGACTCATGTTGGCTAGGAACTCGCCCTTGGCGCGCGCGGCCACCTGCGCGCGCTCCAACGCCATGTCGAGGTCCAGGTTCTTTCGGTTGAGCTCCGCCAACGCCGCTTCGAGTCTAGCGCGGGATTCTCGTGAAGCGCGCTCGGCCGCAAATTGCTCCGTCATGTCGGTTCCGCTGCCGCGAAATCCCGAAAACCGACCGTTGCGCAGATGGAAAAACGGGACGCCGCTAAGATGGTGCCGGCGGGCGCGCCCTTCGCGATCGACGATATCGAACGCCCGGCCGCGAAACGGCGCATGGTGCGCGAGCGCCGCCTCGACCGTCTCCCCCGCCTTCGCATCGGGCGGGTTGGCGCCCAAGGACACCAAGAGCTTTCCCACCAGCATCGCCGGCGCCTGGCCGATAAGATCGGTGACGCGATCGGAGATGAAGGTCAGTCGCCCCTGGTCGTCGGTTTCCCACACCCAGTCCGACGTCGAGCGCAGGACGTCGTTGAAGCTCTCCTGGGTCACGCGGAGCCGATCGACAGCGGTGACCTGCGAGGTGATGTCGTAATACGCACCGCCGATCGCGGCCAGCCGATTGGCAGCGTCGAACACGGGAAAATACTGGACGCGGTAATGCGCGCCGCCCGATTGCGTCGGAAAGCTGCGTTGCGTGGTCAGGCGCCCGGCGCCCTCCTTCATTTGCCCCAGCAGATCGGCCACGGTTTCGCGCAGCTCTGCGACATGGGCGTCGATCGCCGCTTGATTGTCGGTCGACAGGTCGAACAAGCGTAGATACGCGTTATTGGCGTATAAAATGTTGCCGTCGAGGTAGACGATGAATACCGGGGAAAGCTCCTGCAGCACGACCCGCGCCAGCGCCGCCTGGAGATTGGCATCGATCGCCGTCGCCCCAACGCCGGAGACGAGCTGGGTCGATTTTTCGACCAGCGAGGGAAGCGGCATGGCGTACGGCTTCTTCCGCGTCACGGCCGTGGGCCTCCGCCGAACGCGGCTACCGCGTCAAGATACTCGGCGTCGGCCCGCCAGTAGCGCAGCACGGCGCGCGCGCGGACCGGTGATGCGGTGTCGAAGAACTTCGCCGCCTCGCGCATGCTGGCGACGGGGCCGGCGCCGCCCGCCCCTTGTCGGCTGAGAACGTGGATCCCCGCGAAGGTCGAACGCTCGAAGCCAACCGCGCGACAGGCGATCGCCAACAATTCGTATCCGGGATCGAAGACGATGCGGCGCACGGTCCGCATCTCGAGGCGGCACACGCGCGACAATCCGGCGAGGAATAGGATCACTTTTCCTCCCCTCAGGGATTGCACCAGGAACCGCTCGCCCAGCTCCTGGGCGTCGGCCAGACTCTCGACCAACCGCGCCGCCTTGCGGTCGATCGACGGCTCGGCGCTGTCGTCGATGGCGGCACGGGTAGACTCGTCGACACAATCATCGATCAACCCGGAATCGACATCGTTCGACTGCAGTATGACATGGCGCAACGCCGCCGCCACCCACCAGAATAGACTCCGCGCCAGCTCGAGCGGCAGATCGTATGGGCTAAGCACGGGCTGCTGGAACTTGTCGACGCGCTGCGATTCAGCGACCAGGTACTCGAGCGCGCGCCGCGACAGCGCTTGATCGGGGCCTTTCAGCAGCTGCTCGACGACGTTTTCGTCACCGCGGTCGGCTATCGCCTCGACGACCTCAGCCGGCAGCGGCCGTTTGAGCGCCGCCGCGAGGAGATGCTCCTGGCTGCGCCGCTTCAGGATCTCGATGAGATCAGGATCGCGCAGCATCGGCGCGCGAACCAGCACCGAGCGCGCCAATTCGCGCGTCTCGTCGCCGAGTAAGTCGATTATGGCGGCTGGACGCTCTTCGACGCGTCCGAGCCAAGCGGCGAAATCGCGTCGCAACCGCATCTCGACGTCGGTCAGCAGCCGATTGAGAATGCCGCCGATAAGTGCGCGCTCGTGCTCGCTGAGCCGTCCCTCGTCCGACAAAAACAGGTCGGCGACGTTGTCGGCGACGATTCGCCGGCTGCGACGGGCCCGGTCTTGGGCGAGTTCGAGGAGGCGGCGCGTCGCCGCCGCGTCGCCCTCGACTTGGCCGTTGCTCATTCGCGTAGACCCGTTCCCAACCGCCATCAGCGCCACCGCGCCGGTCGACCGCGGCGCCGATGAGCCCGTGCGATTCCCAAAACTTTAATCAAATTTATCGCAGTTTGTTGGGAAACGGCGGAGATTCTATAGTTAATTCAGAGACATCTTCCATTAACGTTAAAGTACGCAGCGGTAGAATCTGGCCCGTGCCGAATTCGCCAACGACCGCAGGCTCCTCGGCCAAAGCCGGTCATGGTCGCCGTGGCGGATCAGGTTACCGTTTCAAAAGGTGCGTGGTTGACCCACCGGATGCGCCTCTTCCACCGCCCGAGCAAGCGCTAACACCCCTTCCTCCCCCCAGCGACGGCCGACGATCTGCAGCCCTACCGGTAGGCCATCCGTCGTCAGTCCGCACGGCACCGAGATCGCCGGCAGGCCTGACAGCGTGACGAGAAAAGTCGGCGCCACCCAATCGATGTAGGTGGCCATCGCCTGGCCGCCGATCGATTGCGGATAGTTCTGCTCCACGGGAAACGGCGATACCGGCGTGCATGGCGTCACCAGCCGGTCGAAACGCTCGAACAGCGCGCGGAAGCGCTCGAAAACCTGCGCCCGGCCACGTTCGCCCATCGCCACGTCGCGCGGCGATTGCGCCAGTCCGAGACGGATATTGCCGGCCAGATTGGCGCCCAGCCGGTCGAGCTTGTCGAGTCGGTCGAGATGCGCGCCGACCATCAATTGCCCGCGCAGCTGAATGAACGCCGGTCGCGCAAAGGACAGATCGAACTCGACCTCTTCGACGACCGCCCCGGCCGCAGCGAGATCGAACGCCGCCTTGCGGCAAACCCGCTCGATCTCGCTGTCGATTCCGATCTTCGCGATGTCGGGGCAATAAGCCACCCGCAGCCCCTCGGCGACGCCCTGGCGGGCCGCCGCCACGAAATCGCGACCTTCGACCGCCACGACGAGCGGCGACCGGTCGCTCGGACCGGCGATCGTTTGCAGCATCAATGCCGTGTCCTCGACGTCGCGCGCCATCGGCCCGGCGACCGACAGGCGGCCCCATGGCAGCGCGACTGGGGCACGCGGCACCAACCCAGGCGACGGCCTTAGCCCGACCACGCCGCAGAACGCGGCCGGAGTGCGCAACGATCCGCCGAGGTCGCTGCCGTCGGCGAGCGCCACCATACGCGCGGCGAGCGCGGCCGCCCCGCCGCCGGTGGACCCGCTGGCCGACAGCGCCGGATTCCACGGGTTGCGTGTCGCCCCAAAGATGGCGTTGTAGGTATGCGCACCGGCAGCGAATTCCGGAGTGTTCGTCTTGCCGACGATGATGGCATCGGCGTGACGCAGGCGCTCGACAATGAGCGCGTCCTCGTCGGGTACATGGTCGGCGTAAAGCGTCGAGCCGAATGTCGTGCGGATGCCCTTGGTCAACGTGACGTCCTTGATCCCGACCGGGACGCCGGCAAGCGGCCCGACCTTTTCGCCGCCAGCGATGCGTCGGTCGAGCGCGGCGGCGTTGGCGCGAGCCTGATCGGCGGCTAGAGTGCAGATAGCGTTGATCGTCGGATTGTCGCGCGCGATGACCGCAAGATGCGCCTCCACGACCTCGGATACGGTGACCTCGCGCCTCCTCACGCGAGCGGCGATCTCGCGGGCCGATAGGCGTGTGATGTTCTCGTCGCTCACTTGACGCGTTTCCTCCATGGCTGACCGGGGACAAATCGAAGGCCCGGGAGATTGCCACACCGAAATCGCGCTGTCTTGCCGAGGATAGGTCGTGGCACTAATCTCTCCGCCGATCCCTTTGCGCGCGTGAGGATTGCGTGCCGGACTCCTCGTTTCCTTCCACCCGACCGCGCGACCGCAGGCGCCGCGGCGAATATTTCGCCTCGACGTGTCCGCACGACTGTCCTAGTACCTGTGCGCTCGAGGTCGAGCGGCTCGACGCTCGTACAATCGGCGCCGTGCGCGGCGCCGAGGACAACAGCTACACCGCGGGCGTGATTTGCGCCAAGGTCACGCGATACGCCGAGCGGATCCACCATCCTGATCGGCTCGCTAGGCCGCTGAAGCGAAAAGGCGCCAAGGGTTCCGGCGAGTTCGTCGAAATCTCCTGGGACGACGTGCTCGACGAGGTCGCCGAGGCGTTGCTGCGCGCCGAGCAGCGCTACGATTCAACCGCCGTTTGGCCGCTGTACTACGCCGGCACGATGGGGCTCGTGCAGCGCGACGGCATAAACCGCCTACGCCATGTCAAGCGCTATTCTGGCATCAAGCTGACGATCTGCACTTCGATCGTCGACGCCGGGTGGAACGCCGGCATCGGAGCGAAGACCGGGGTCGATTCGCGCGAGATGGCCGATAGCGACCTTATCGTCAGTTGGGGCGGCAACCCGGTGTCGACGCAGGTCAACGTGATGACGCACGTCGCCCGAGCACGCAAGTCGCGCGGCGCCAAGCTCGTGGTCGTCGACCCCTACCGTACTGGTACGGCGCGACAGGCCGACATCCACCTGATGCTGCGCCCGGGCACCGACGGGGCGCTCGCCTGCGCCGTGATGCACGTCTTGTTCAAGGAGGGCTACGCCGATCGCGCGTACATGGCGAAATACGCCGACGCGCCGGCCGAGCTCGAGGCGCATCTCGCCAGCCGCACGCCCGAGTGGGGCTCGGCGATCACTGGTCTTACGGTCGATGAGATCGTTGAATTCGCGCGTCTCTATGGCCGCACCAAGCGCGCATACATTCGCCTCGGTTATGGTTTCGGCCGCTCGCGCAACGGCGCGGCCAACGTCCATGCAGTGACCTGCCTGCCCACCGTTACCGGCGCTTGGCAATACAAGGGCGGCGGTGCGCTTTATTCGTTCAGCGCGGTCTATCATTGGGACAAGACGCTGATCGAAGGGCTCGACGCCCGCGATCGGGCGATCCGCGCACTCGATATGTCGCGGGTCGGCTCGGTGCTGCTCGGCGACCGCGACGAGATCCAGGGCGGTCCGCCTGTCGCCGCAATGCTGATCCAGAACATGAATCCGGCGGTGGTCTGCCCCGATTCGAACCGCGTCCGCCGCGGCATGTTGCGCGACGATTTGTTCGTCTGCGTGCACGAACAGTTCATGACCGATACGGCGCGCCTTGCCGACATCGTCCTACCGGCCACGATGTTTCTCGAGCACGACGATCTGTATCAGGCGGGCGGGCACACCCACATCCAGCTCGGCCCGAAGATCGTCGAACCGTTCGCCGAGGCGCGTTCGAACCACGACGTCATTTGCGCGCTGGCCAAGCGGCTCGGCGCGCAGCACCGTGGATTCGAGATGACGGCGCGCGAAATCGCCGACTGGACTTTGACCGCCTCCGGCTGGCCGAAATTCGATGAAGTGGGTGCGCGGCGTTGGGTCGATGTCGCCGGCGATTTCGAGACGATGCACTTTCTCAACGGTTTCCCGCACGCCGACGGCCGCTTTCGATTCATGCCCGATTGGCGAGCCATGGGCCCGTTCGGCCATCGCCTGCCGCGGCTGCCCGATCACGTTCCGATCATCGATGAGGTTGACGGCGAACATCCTTTCCGACTCGTCGCCGCTCCGGCCCGTCAATTCCTCAACACCACGTTCACCGAAACGCCGACATCGCGCAAACGCGAGGTGCGGCCGAGCGCGCTCGTTCATCCGGCGGATGCCAAGCGTCTGGGAATCGCCGACGGATCGCTCGTCGAGCTCGGCAATCGCCGTGGCGTGATCCGAGTCCACGCCCGCGTTTTCGATGGGCTGCAACCCGGTGTGCTCGTCGTCGAAAGCATCTGGCCCAATCGCGATTTCACCGGCGGCATGGGCGTCAATGCGCTGACCGGCGACGATCCCGCGCCGCCCGCCGGCGGCGCGGTGTTCCACGACACGGCGGTGTGGATCCGCCCGACGGCGGTCAGTCGGAGCGTCCGACGGCAGGAACCGGTGCGCGTCGGCTGACATATTGCAGCGACGCTACGGCGAGCAGGATGCCAAACCCTGCGAGGTCGGTGTAGAGCCCGGGCTTGATCAAGAGGAGTGCTGCGACGATAAGCAGCGCTCGCTCCCAGGGAGCGCAAACGCGAAGCAGATACCCGTGCAGTCCGGCGGCGATGGTCAGACAGCCAATCGAGGCGGTGATCGTCGCATGCACGGTCGTCGTCCAGTCGCCGATCATCAGCAGCGCCGGCTCGTAGACGAACATGTAGGGGACGATGAAGCCGGCGGCGCCGATCTTGACGGCCGCCCATCCGCTCTTCCACAAATCGGCTTTGGCGAGACCGGCCGCGGCGAACACGGCGAGCGCCACCGGCGGCGTGATGGCGGACAGGATCGCGAAGTAGAAGGCGAACATGTGCGCCGCCGGCGTAACCACGCCGAGCTTGACGATCGCCGGCACGAGCAAGGCGGTCATCAGGATGTAGGCCGGCGTCGTCGGCATGCCCATGCCCAAGATGATTCCGGCGAACATCGTCAGCACGAGGGCGAGCCACAGGCTTTCCTGCGCCAGTGAGACGACGATTTGGGTGAAGACGATTCCGGTGCCGCTCAGCGCGATGACACCGATGATGATGCCGGCGCTGGCACAGGCGACGGCGACCGCGAGCGCATTCTTGGCGCCGTCGACCATCGCGTCGTAGACATTGCGCAGCGTCACGTTCGCGCGCGTCGTCGCGCGCAACGCCGCGACGGGAAAGCAGGCCAGCGTGCCGGCGAGCGCCGCCAGTGGAGCGCTGTAGCCCGAATACATCACCGCGAGAATGATAATGATCGGCAGGAAAAGGTGCCCACGCTGCGACAGCACGGGGCGCATGCGCGGCAGTTCGCTGCGCGGAACGCCGGAAAGGCCGAGGCGCTTGGCCTCGAAATGCACCGCGCCGAAGCAGGCGACGTAGTAGAGCAACGCCGGGATCAGCGCCCAGATCGTCACTTGGATGTAGCTGACAGCCAGGAACTCCGCCATCACGAAGGCGGCCGCGCCCATGATCGGCGGCATGATCTGCCCGCCGGTCGACGCCACCGATTCGACGCCGGCGGCGAAATGCGGCTTGAAGCCGGTGCGCTTCATCAGCGGGATGGTGATCGGGCCGTCGACCATGACGTTGGCCACCGCGCTGCCCGAGATGGTGCCGAAAAGGCTGGAGCTGACGACCGAGCATTTTCCCGGCCCGCCCGCGGTGTGTCCGGTAAGGCATAGGGCGAAATCCATGATCAACTGCCCCATGCCGGTCCGCTCCATGAAGCTGCCGAACATCACGAAGATGATCACGTAGGCGGCCGAGACGCCGAGCGGGATGCCGAAGATACCCTCGGTGGTCATGAAAAGCTGGTCGAGCAGCCGCATCGGCTCGAGATCGGCGATCACCAGCCCGTAAACGAGAAACACGATCGCCGTCAGCGGCAACGCCCAGCCGATGACCCGGCGTGTCGCCTCGATGACCAGGACCGTGATGACGACGCCGAACGCCATGTCGGCGACCGTCAGGTCGTCGATGTAGTAGATCCGGTTGACGACGTAATCGTAGTTGATGAACAGGTACAGGATCGGCGTCGCCGCCGCGACGAGGAGAATGTAGTCCAACAACGTCGGCGGCGCGTCGCTCGCATCCGATCGGCCGCGATACATCAGGAAGATCAGCGTAAAGGCGAACAGTAAGTGCGTGCCGCGGTAGATGATCGCTTCCGGCGCGCCGAAGGCGATCGCCCACATGTGATAGACGCCCATCGCCACGGCGATGATGCCGGTGACGACGGCAACGATGCTCTTGTGCGTGAGCTGGGTCGCCATTCTCGTTGATCCCGCCCCCGAGCAGGACAGCGTCCCGACGACGTTCAGGCCGTCACGACAGACAGGACGGGACGGCGCGCCCTGCGGCGCCGCCCCCTCCCACGACTATGAGCCGAGCTTGACGCCCTTCTCGCGGTAGAACTTCGCCGCCCCGGGATGGAACGGAACGCCGATATCCTCGGCCATTCCCTCCACCGTCAGGCCGCCGATCGCCTTGTTGATCGAGGCCAGCGCGGCGGTGTTCTCGGCGATGATCTTGGTCATCTTGTAGACCGTGTCTTCGGACAGCTTGCATGAGGCGACCATGTGGGTTGCGTAGGCGATCACCTTCACGTCCTTGTCCTGCTTGGGATACGTCCCCGCCGGTACGTTGACCAAGGTGTACCCCGGGTTGATCTTGCGCATAGCGTCGAGATAAGGCGACAGGTCCAGCAGCTTGATGTCGCGGCCAGCCGCCAAGTCCATGACCGCCGAGGAGGGAATCGTCGTTCCGAGAGTGAATGCCTGGGCGTGGCCGTCCTTCAGCTGCGTCACCGAATCCGTATACGAGACGAAACTGGTCTTGACGTCGTTGTAGGTGAGCCCGACCGCCTTGAGCAGGTCCCGGGTCGCCTGCTCGCCGGTGTTGCCGCGCGGCTGGGTCGAAAGCGCCTTGCCCTTGAGGTCTTGGACGGAATTGATCTTGGCGTCGACCGGCACGACGACTTGGAAGTATTGCGGATAGAGCGTCGCGATATTGCAAACGTTCTTATGCGGCGCGGGGAATGGCGCGTTGCCCTTGATTGCGTCGACAGTTGATATCGAGTTGCCGAAACCAAGCTCGGTCTTGCCCTCTTCGACGCCGCGCACGTTGGCGATGCCGGCGCCCGGTAGCGCCTGGACGGTCGTCCCGGGAATACCCTTCTCGAACATGTCCTTGAGGGCGCCGCCAAGCGGGATCCACACGCCGCCCTGCGGCCCGGTCATGAAGCGCACCGACTCGGCCGATGCGCCCCCCGCCACGCCAACTCCTGCCGCCACCACTGCCGCGGCGAGTATCGTCTTGAAATTGGTCCTCATGCGCTCCTCCACCCATGTAATTTTATTACGCGCCCGCTTTGGACGCCGACTGGGCGCTTAGAATACCGGCCCCCCCGGCGGCAGGCGAGATACAAATCGCTGGCGCAGACGGGTTATTCCAACAAAAACGGCGCGCCCGCAGCACGGGCGATCTCCTTGATTTGCGCCAGGAGGGAGGCGGGGATTGGGACACCGCTCGCCTGGCGCAGCGCCCGGGCCGTGTGCTCAGGGTCGCCCGGAACAAGCACTGGCAGGCCCTTGTCGACCGGCACCGCGCCGTGCAGCGCATCGATCATGTCGTCGATCTCGGCGCAAAACTCGGCCGGATCGCGGAACGCGCCGGGGTCGATGGCGAGAAAGAAATGGCCAACGTTGTAATGCCGCGTGCCCGGATGATGGCGCTCGCGGGTCGGCGCATAGAATGCGCCCGGGAGCATGGCCGAGAGAATCTCGACCATTGCGGCGAGGCCGTATCCTTTGTGGCTGCTCATGCCGGGTATACCGCCGAGCGGGCTCAACAGCCGATGCTTGAGCGCGGTGACCGGATCGATCGTCGGTCGGCCGGTGTCGTCGACCGCCCAGCCCTCGGGAATCGGCTTCTGGTTGAGCTTGGCGACGGTCAGCTTACCGATCGCCACGGTGCTGGTCGCCATATCGAGGACGAAGGGCGGATTGCGCCCCGCCGGCGCGGCAAAGGCGATCGGGTTGGTGCCGAACATGGCTTTTCGGCTCCTCGTCGGAACCACCGAGGCTTTCCACACGTTGGTCGTGGCGACGCCGATCAAGCCCCGCTCGGCGGCCCTGAGCGCATAGATTCCCGCCGCGCCGTAATGATTGGAATTGCGCACGCCGATCGCCGCCAGGCCGCTCGCCTTGGCTTTTTCGATCGCCATGCCGATGGCGCGCACCGACGGCGCGTGGCCGAGGCCATGCCCGCCGTCGATGAGCCCGGTCACCGCCGTTTCGCGCACGATTCGGATTTCGGGCGCGGCAACCCATCGCCCTTCGGCCCGTTGCTCGGCGTAGAGCGGCATCATCGCGATGCCGTGCGAATCGATACCGCTGAGATCGGTCTCGACCATGACTTCGACGGTCGGCCTCGCGATCGCCTCGGGCATCCCCCAGGCGGCGAAAATCGCCGCTAGTTGTCGACCGATCGTGTCCGCCGGAAAATTCCGGGCGGTCATCAATGAATCTCGGGCTCCGGAATCGCCGCGCGCCCCTGCAGAAAGTCGAAATCGCACCCTTTGTCGGCCTGCATCACGTGCTTGCCGTACATCACGCCGTAGCCGCGCGGATAGATGACCTCGCGCGGCCGCCACGCCGCCCGCCGGCGCGTGATCTCGTCGTCGGGCACTTTGAGGTCGAGCGAGCGGCCCGGCACGTCGAGCGCGATAACGTCGCCGTCCTTGACCAGCGCCAGCGGGCCGCCGACGAACGATTCCGGCGCCACGTGCAAGACGCAGGTGCCGTAACTCGTGCCGCTCATGCGGGCGTCCGATATCCGCACCATGTCGCGCACGCCCTGTTGCAGGATTTTCTTCGGCAGCGGCAGCATGCCCCATTCGGGCATCCCCGGGCCGCCGAGCGGTCCCGCGGACTGCAGGACGAGAACCGACTCGGGCGTGACCGGCAGCGCGGGGTCGTCGAGCCGCGCAGCCATGTCGTTGTAGTCCTTGAACACCACGGCCGGGCCGGCGTGCTTCAGTAGCTTGGGATCGCAGGCGCTCTGCTTGATGACCGCACCGTCGGGCGCCAAGTTGCCGCGCAGCACGGCAAGTCCGCCCTCGGCGTTGAGCGGCCGGTTGCGCGGCAGAATGACGTCTTCGTTGTAGACCTCGGCGCGGGCGATGTTGTCGGCCACGCTCTTGCCGGTGACGGTAACGCAGTCGAGATGCAGGAGGTCCTTCAGCCGGCTCATCGCCGCCGGCAGTCCGCCAGCATAGAAGAAATCCTCCATCAGGTATTTTCCCGACGGCCGGATGTTGGCGATGAGCGGCGTGCGGCGCGACAGCCGGTCGAACTTGTCGAGATCGAGCTCGGCGCCGGCGCGGTTGGCCATCGCGATCAGATGGATGATCGAATTGGTCGAGCCGCCCAGCGCCATCGCCACGGTGACCGAGTTCTCGAACGCCTTGGTGGTCATGATGTCGGTCGGCTTCAGGTCCTCCCACACCATCTCGACGATGCGCCGCCCGGCTGCGGTCGCCATGCGCGGGTGGTTGGCGTCGGCAGCCGGGATGGTGGCGGCGCCAGGCAATGTCATCCCGAGCCCCTCGACCGCCGAGGCCATGGTCGAGGCGGTGCCCATGGTCATGCAGGTTCCATACGAACGCGCGATGCCGTCCTCGATTTCGTCCCAATCTTTCTGGTCGATGTTGCCGGCGCGCAGCTCCGCCCAGTATTTCCACACATCGCTGCCGGAGCCGAGGATCTGGCCATGCCAATTGCCGCGCAACATCGGGCCGGCGGGCACGAAGACGGTCGGCAGGTTCATGCTGGTCGCGCCCATCATCAGCGCCGGCACCGTCTTGTCGCAGCCGCCCAATAGCACGACGCCATCGACCGGGTTGGCGCGCAGAAGCTCCTCGGCCTCCATCGCCAACATGTTACGGTAGAGCATCGTCGTCGGTTTCATGAACGGCTCGCCCAGCGAAATCGCCGGCATTTCGATCGGAAAACCGCCGGCCTGCCAAACTCCGCGCTTGATCTCCTCGGCGCGCAGCCGGAAATGCGCGTGGCACGGATTGATCTCGCTCCACGTATTGACGATGCCGATCACCGGCTTGCCGGCGTAATCCTCGGCCGCAAAACCCATCTGCTTGGTCCGCGATCGGTGGCCGAAGGCGCGCAGGTCTTGAACGCCGTACCAGCGGTGGCTGCGGAGTTCGTCAGGTTTCTTGCGGCGCATGGCGTTCGTTCCCCTCATTCGATGACCGTCAGGCGACCCACTCGCTGACTGGCGCCCGGGCTTCGTGGAGCGGCTGGCAGACGACATCGACCAATGTCGGGCCGCCGTGTTCGACGGCTTTGGCCAGCGTTGCTTTGAGTTCGGATGGCTCCTCGACCCGCCAGCTGCGGACTCCGAATGCCGCGGCGACCGCGGCATGGTCGGTGCGGCTAAAATCCACCGAGAAATAGCGTCCGCCGTATCCGGTCTTCTGTCCCGCCTTGATCCAGCCATAGACGCTGTTAGAAACGACGATCATCGTCACTGGCGCGGCAGTCCGTACGATGGTTTCCATTTCTCCGCACGCGAACCCGAAACTCCCGTCACCCATCACCGCGACGCATTTCGAGGCCGGACGTCCGTAATAGGCCCCCAGCACCGCCGGCAGCGCATAGCCGAGCGCGCCGTGCGCGCGGTTGCTGATGAACCAGCGGCCGGGCCGGTGCTTGGGATAGAACGCGGAGAAATAGGGGCATGGCGTTCCGGGATCGGCGACGACGATTGCGTCCTCGGGCAGCACCGCGGCGAGATCGGCCACCAGGCGTTCGGGCTTGATCGGACGCTCGTTCGACGTCGCCAACGGCCGGTACTCGGATTCCTTGGCCGAGCGCGCCGCTGAGACGCGCGCCTTGGCTTCGGCGTCGCTGGTCTTGTGTCCGGCGCGCTCGATCGCCTCGGCGATCGCGGCAAGCGCCAGCTTGGCGTCGCCGATCACCGCCGCCTCCGTCGGAAAATTGGCGCCGACCACGCCGGGATCGACGTCGATGTGAACGATGCGCGTCTTGCCCGGTGCCGGGTAGCGCCAGCGTTCGGTCGTCACCGAGCCGGCGCGGCACCCGACGAACGCGACGAGATCGGCCGCCTCGACGACCGCGCGTGTCGCGGGCGTCCCGCCATTCGAGCCGACGACGCCCACGGCGAGCGAATCGCCGTCAGCGATGCTGCCTTGGCCGCTGATCGTGGTCGCGACCGGCGCACCGAGCAGCCGAGCGAGCCGCGTCAGTTCGGCCTCGGCATTGGCGAGTACGACGCCGCCGCCGACGATGAAAAGCGGCCGCTTGGCCGACCGCAGCGCCGCTGCGGCGCGCGCCACCGCATCGGCATCGGGCGCGGTGCGGGCCGCGGGAAATCGGCCAAACGTCGCATCGGCCCACAGGTCGGTCTCGTTGACCGGATCCTTTTGGACGTCGAACGGCAGTCCGAGATGGACCGCTCCGGTACGACCCGTGGTCATTTCGCGAAACGCGCGGCGGACCGTCGATGGAATGTCGCTGGCGCGGTCGATGACCTTGTTCCATTTCGTGACCGGCCGGAACAATGCTTCCTGGTCGAGTTCGGTCAGTGTATAGCGGCCACGGCTGCTTACCGAGATGTCGGTCGTGATTGCGAGCAGCGGAATCGACGACTCATTGGCCTCGACGACGCCCGGCAGAATGTAGGTCGCGCCGCCGCCGCTTGGTCCCTCACACACTCCGACTTTGTTCGAGACGCGAGCGTAGGCGTCGGCCATGTACGCGGCCGATCGCTCGTCGCGCGTCAGTATGTGGCGGATACCCCCGCCGTGCCGCGCCAGCGCATCGTAAAGCGGCAGGCTGGTGTCGCCGCACAGGCCGAAAATATGATCGACGCCGTGGAGTTCGAGCAGCCGCACGAACGCCTCGGCCCCGCTGCGCTGGTTCATGCCCTCGTTCTCCCCCGGCCGCGGCTCTTGACTGGCGCCGCAACGCTGGTAGCGCGACGCCAAGCGCGTCTCAAGCGAATTTTCCACATGGCCGGGCTGCAAAGCGGGTCTCGTTCTCGCATTGGACCCGATCACAATCGCGCGATAGCGGGTTGCAATCCTGGTCGGCGCCGGCAAAATCGGCCCGAGGCGCGATCTGCCGGGGGCGACCATGGAGAAGGGAATGCAAATCACGGCCATCGCCTACGTCGACCTCCTGGACTGGCGCCGTTCAATCGGTGAAATGTACGCTGCGGCGCGCGCCGACGACGATCCCGAGCGCGCCTGGGAGGCGTGGCGCCGGCGCCGCGACGCGCTGTTTCGCGACCACCCGCAATCGCCGCTGAGCGACGATGCGAAGGCGGCGTTCGAGGGGCTGGATTATTTCGACTACGACTCGTCGATGCGGCTCGAGGTGGAGCTCGTGCCGCACGTCGGAGGCCGAACCGAAAAGCTCTATGTCGGCAACGATGGAACGGTCTCCCTGTTGCCCTTCGCGCGTACCAATGGGTTGCGGTCGCGGCTCGGCGGCGAGCTGACCCTGTACTGGATCGGCGGCTATGGCGGCGGCGTGTTCCTGCCGTTCCTCGACGCCACGTCGGGCGCCACAACATATCCCGGCGGTCGCTATCTTCTCGATTCGATCAAGGGCGCCGATCTGGGCATCGCGAGCGACGGCCCAACCGTGCTCGATTTCAACTTCGCCTACAACCCGTCGTGTTCGTATTCGGAGCGCTGGGTGTGTCCGTTAGCGCCAGTCGGCAATCGCCTGCCCGAGCCGGTATGGGCGGGGGAAAAATCGCCGCTCTAGGCTGCGGTCGGCTCAACCCCACGGGAACTCGCGTCGCGGCGGCAACGGTCCATCGCCGCCGAGCGCCTCGGCGATACGCAGTCCCTCGTTCCATTTCGCCATGCGCTCCGAGCGCGCGAACGATCCCACCTTCAATTGTTTGGCGCCCCAACCGACAGCGAGGTGGACGATCGTCACGTCCTCGCTTTCGCCCGATCGGGCCGAAACGATGGCGCCCCATCCGGCGCGACGCGCGGCGAGGAACGCGGCGTTGGCCTCGCTCAGCGTTCCGGCCTGGTTGGGCTTGATGAGCGCCGCGTTGCAAGCGCCCGTATTGGCCGCCTGCTCGATCCGCGCCGCGTTGGTGACGAGAAAATCGTCGCCCACGACTTGTACGCGCGGACCCGCGGCGGCGGTAAATCGAACCAAGCCCTGCGTATCGTTTTCGGCCAGCGGATCCTCGATCGAGACAATCGGATAGCGCTTGAGCCAGCCAAGAAGAAGTTCGGCCAGCTCTTCGCCGTCGAGTTCGCGTTTGTCGAGCCCCATGCGGTAGCGGCCATCGCGGCCGAACTGCGAAGCGGCGATGTCGAGCGATATGGCGATCTGATCTTGCGGCTTGAAGCCGGCGCGTTCGATGGCGCGAAGCAGTGTCTCAATCGCCTGCTCGTTGCCCTCGAAGGCGGGCCAGAAACCTCCCTCGTCGGCCACACCGGCGAGGCGCCCGCTGTCGGCCATGAGTCGATGCGCCGCGCGATAGATTTCCGCGCACCATTCGAGCGCCTCGGCGAAGGTCGCGGCGCCGACGGGAACGACCATGAAATCCTGCAGATCGACGCGACGCGCGGCGTGGGCGCCGCCGCCGAAGATCTGGATCTCCGGCAGCGGCAGATACGAGGCGCGCGAGCCGCCAAAATAGCGCCACAACGGCAGCTCGAGCGCCGCCGCTGCGGCGTGCGCCACGGCCATCGAAACGGCGATCAGGGCGTTGGCGCCAAGCCGCGATTTGTTCGGCGTGCCATCGAGATCGATGAGTCGTCGATCGATGTTGTTCTGATCAGCGGCATCGGTACCCGATAGGGCACGCGCAATCTCGCCATTGATCGCGGCGAGCGCCCCGCGGACGTCGGCGCCGGCGAAGCGTTCGCCGCCGTCGCGCCGGTCGACGGCCTCTCCGCTGCCGGTCGAAGCGCCGGACGGCGCGATCGCCCGTCCGGCCGCGCCGCCGACAAGCCGTATCTCAGCTTCAACCGTTGGAAGTCCGCGCGAATCCCACAGGCGGCGCCCCTTGATCTGGGCTATCGCGGTTCGGTTCATCGGCCGATCTCGGCGGCCCACGCATCGCGCACCGCCACAAGCCGGGAGACTGGCCTTGCCAACAGCGCCCGCGCGACCCGTCGCACGCGGTCCTTGTCGCTTTCCTCGGTCAGATACTCGACCGGCGACTTGCCGTCGACGCGGCCGAGGAACAGGCCCGGAAGCAGCCGCGCCGCGCGGCGCTCGAGGGCGGTCCGAGGCTCAAACGTCACTCCCGAAAGGTACGCTTCGGCCAGCGCCACGAAGCAGGTGAGAAAACCGGGCGCAGCGTGTTTCGTCCACAAGCACTTGAGCAGCAGATGGTTGAGGCAGAACGCGAGATCGAAGGCCGGGTCCCCGTACCAGGCGCACTCGGCGTCGAGAAATACCGGGCCGCGCGGCCCGAGCATGATGTTCTTCGGACTGACGTCGCCGTGGACGAGCGCGAGCCGCGTTCTCGCCGTTTCGGCGATGAGATCGGCGAGAGCCTCGGCGCGATCGGGATGTCGCCTTGCCGTCGCCTCGAGATAAGGTTCGAGGCGAATGGCGTGGAAGATACGGTCGGTTGCGAACCGCTTGGCGATGTCATCGCGCCCGGCGGTTCCGGCGTGGATTCCCGCCAACCGCGTTCCGATTTCCTCCGCGACGCCGCTTTCCGCATGTCCGTCGCGAAGCTCGTTCTTCCACAAGCGATGGCGCGCCGGATCGAGGAATTCCATCGCGAACAAGCCTGCCTCGGGATCGTGGCCGAGCACCGGCGGCGCCGCACCGGGAACGATCGCGGCCGCTTCCACCATCCAAGCGACTTCGTAAGCGTTACGCTCGACCGGCGCCCGCCAATCGTCGCGAACCTTGAGCCGGGACAACGCCCGCTTGACGCAAAATGCGCCGCGCGGGGTTTCGATCCGCCAGATATCCGACGATACGCCGCCGCTCATCGCGGCGGCATGCACCGTATCGCCCGTTCGCAGGAGGCCCATACGCTCGAGCGCCGCGCGAAGCTCCGCCTCGATATCGCCGAGGTGACGACGCGACGGAACTTCGGTGGACCCGGCTTGCATCTTGGCTCGGGCAAGGCTGCCTCGCGGCGCGCCGATCTGGCAAGCGACAAATGCCGCACCCCGGGCATTGTCAGCCGGAGCGCGTTTATTCGGCCGCGGCGCTCTCCTTCGCCTTCTCCACCCGCGCGGCGCAGAACTTGAATTCGGGGATCTTGCCGAACGGGTCAAGCGCCGGATTGGTCAGGATATTGGCCGCCGCCTCGGCATAGCAGAATGGTATGAACAGCATCCCTTCCTGGAGTGCCGCGTCGGCGCGCACCTTGAGCTCAATCGCGCCTCGACGCGTCACCACGCGCGCAACGTCTCCCGGCCGCAATCCAAAGCGCGCGAGGTCGCCCGGCGCAAGCATCGCCACCGCCTCGGGCTCGATATGGTCGAGCACGGTGGCGCGGCGCGTCATCGCGCCGGTGTGCCAGTGTTCGAGTTGGCGGCCGGTCGAAAGCACCATCGGATATTCGGCGTCGGGTATCTCGTCGGGCGGCGTGACCACGGCCGGGACCATTTTTCCGCGCCCGCTCGGAGTGGGAAACCCATCGCCGAAAATGACCGCATCGCCGGGGTCGTCGTCGCCCTTGCACGGATATGTCACGACGTTCTCGCGCGACAACCGTTCCCACGAGATGCCGGCGATCGACGGCATTACTTGGCGCATCTCGTTGAACACGTCGCGCGGATGTGTGTAGCGCCAATCGAGCCCGATGTGGCGCGCGATCTCCTGGATGATCCACCAATCCTGGCGGCAATCGCCGGGCAGCGGCAACGCGGCGCGGCCCATCTGGACCTGCCGGTTGGTGTTGGTGACGGTGCCGTCCTTCTCCGGCCACGCCGAGGCAGGAAGAACGACATCGGCATAAAACGCCGTTTCGGTGAGAAATATGTCCTGAACCACGAGGTGTTCGAGCATGGCGAGCGCTTGGCGGGCGTGGCCAACATCTGGATCCGACATCGCCGGGTTCTCGCCCATGATGTACATGCCCTTGATCTCCCCGGCGTGAACCGCGTCCATGATCTCGACCACCGTCAGCCCTGGCTTGGGATCAAGGTTGGCGTTCCAGAACGCCTCGAACTTGGCGCGGTTGTCGGCGAGCTTCACCGGCTGGTAGTCGGGATAAACCATCGGAATGAGGCCGGCGTCGGAGGCGCCTTGAACATTGTTTTGGCCGCGCAAGGGGTGGAGCCCCGTTCCCGGACGCCCGACATGGCCGGTGAGCAGCGCCAGTGAGATCAGGCAGCGCGCGTTGTCGGTGCCGTGCGTGTGCTGCGATACGCCCATGCCCCAGAAGATGATCGCAGACTTGGCGCGCGCATAAATCCGCGCCACCGAGCGCAGCGTGTCGGCGTCGACGCCGCAGACGGGCGCCATCGCTTCCGGGGTATGGCTTTCGAGGGTCGCCTTCAGCGCCTCGAACCCCTCGGTTTGCGCCGCCACGTACTGGCGGTCGTAGAGCCTTTCCTTGACGATGACGTGCATGATGGCATTGAGCATCGCCACGTCGGAGCTCGGCTTGAACTGCAACATGTAATCGGCGTGGCGCTTCAACGCCTGGCCACGCGGGTCCATGACGATGAGCGTCTTGCCCAGCTTCGCCGCGTTCTTGAGGAAGGTGGCGGCGACCGGATGGTTCTCGGTCGGATTGGCGCCGATGACGATGATGACGTCGGCATTGAGCGCCTCGGTGAACGGCGCCGTCACCGCACCCGAGCCAATCGTTTCCATCAACGCCGCCACCGACGAGGCGTGGCATAGGCGCGTGCAGTGGTCGACGTTGTTGGTCCCGAAGCCGGTCCGCACCAGCTTCTGGAACATGTAGGCCTCTTCATTCGAACCCTTGGCCGAGCCGAAGCCCGCGAGCGCGCCGCCGCCATCGCGATCGCGAATTCGCTTTAGGCCGGAAGCCGCCACCTCGAGCGCCTCCGACCACGTCGCTTCACGGAAATGCGTCCACGGGTTGGCCGGATCGATCTCCATGTCGGAAATCTTCGCCGCGCCCGCCTTGCGGATCATCGGTTTCATCAGGCGGTGGCGATGCGTGACGTAATCGAACCCGAAGCGTCCCTTGACGCACAGGCGATTCTGGTTCGCCGGGCCGGGGCGGCCGTCGACGTAGAGGATCTTGTCGTCCTTGATCTTGTACTGAATCTGGCAGCCGACGCCGCAGTAGGGGCAGACACTGTTGACTTCGCGCTCCGGCTTGGCGGCGACGGCGAGGTTGCGTTCGTCGACCAACGCCGATTCGAGGAGCGCTCCGGTCGGACAGGCCTGGACGCACTCTCCACACGCCACGCAGGTCGAATGGCCCATGGCGTCGTCGAAATCAAAGACGATCTTGGCGTGGTGGCCGCGATACGCCATGCCAATCACGTCGTTAACCTGCACCTCGCGGCAGGCGCGAACGCAGAGGTTGCAGTGAATGCAGGCGTCGAGATTGACCGCCATCGCCGGATGGCTGCGGTCGGCGGCGGGCGCTTGGCGCCGCGGCAGCCGGCTCGCCGCGACGCCAATCCGATCGGCCCAACGCCAGAACTTGGAGTCGGGGTCATGCGCCGCATCGCGCGGCGGCTGATCGGCGACCAACAACTCGAACACCATTCGTCGCGAGAACTTCGCCCGTTCGCTGGCGATCTGCACTTCCATTCCGGGCGTGGGCTTGCGGATGCACGATGCGGCGAGAACCCGTTCGCCTTTTATCTCGACCATGCAGGCGCGGCAGTTCCCGTCCGGGCGGTAGCCCGGCTCCGGCGTGTAACACAGATGCGGGATCTCGGCGCCGAGGCGATTGGCCACCTGAAAGATCGTCTCGCCAGGCCGCGCCTCGACCGCGCGCCCGTCCAGAACGAAGCGGATGGTGTCGCTCATCGCCGCTCCTCGAGCAGATCGTCGCGAAAGTGCTTGAACGCCATTTTAAGCGGGTTTGCCGCGGCCTGTCCCAGGCCGCAGATCGACGCGTCGGTCATCGCCCGGCTTACCTCGTCCATGAGACTCTCGTCCCATCGAGGCCGCTCCATCAATTTGACCAGCTTCTCCGTTCCAACGCGGCATGGCGTGCATTGGCCGCACGACTCGTCTTCGAAGAAGCGCAGCAGATTGAGCGCCACCCGTTTCATGTCATCCTGGTCGGAAAGCACGACGACCGCCGCCGAGCCGATGAAGCATCCGTGCTGCTCGAGTGTGCCGAAATCGAGCGGCAGATCGCCCATCGACGCGGGCAGGATACCGCCCGATGCGCCACCTGGAAGGTATCCCTTGAAGGCGTGGCCGTGCTGCATCCCGCCGCAGTATTCGTCGATCAATTCACGCACCGAGATGCCCGCCGGCGCCAGTTTTACGCCGGGCTCCTTGATCCGTCCCGATACCGAGAAGCTGCGAAGCCCGGTTCGCCCGCGCCGGCCATGGCCGGTGAACCACTGCGGTCCCTTCTCGACGATGTCGCGCACCCAATACACCGTCTCGACGTTGTGGATCAGGGTCGGCCGGCCGAACAGCCCGACTTGGGCCGGAAACGGCGGCTTGTGGCGCGGCAAGCCGCGTTTGCCCTCGATGCTTTCCAGCATCGCCGACTCCTCGCCGCAGATATAAGCGCCGGCCCCGCGGCGCAGGTGCAGTCTAACTCCCCGCGACAGTCCGGCCCGCTCGACTTCGGCGATCTCGGTCAGCAGAAGATGGCGCGCCGCCGGGTACTCGTCTCGAATATAGATATAGACCTCGGGCGCCTCGACCACCCACGCCGCGATCAACGTTCCTTCGAGGAAGCGGTGGGGATCGCGTTCGAGATAATAGCGATCCTTGAACGTCCCGGGCTCTCCTTCGTCGCCGTTGATCGCCATCATCCGAGGCTTCGGCTCGGCCAGCACGAAGCGCCATTTGCGCCCCGCCGGAAATCCCGCGCCGCCGAGGCCACGCAGGCCGGAATCTTCCATCGCCTTGATCAGCGAGTCGCGCTCGTGTTTTCCGGCGAGGCAATCTTCGAGCAGCTTGTAGCCGCCGCCGGCGCGATACGCGGCGAATTTCTCATAGTCGGGAACCGGCGCATGCTGCGGCTCGCCGGCGACCGCTTTGGCAATGGCGTCGACCGTCGCCAGCTCGACCGCCGCATGCCCGACATGGCACGCCGGCGCCTTGTCGCAAGCGCCGATGCACGGCGCACGAACGACGCGGACGCCGGCGCCCAGCATCGCCTTGAGATCCGACATGAGTTTTTGTGCGCCCATCATCTCGCAGGTCAGCGAATCGCACACTCGCACCGTGACGGCAGGTGGCGGCGATTCATCCTCCAACACGACGTCGAAATGGGCGTAGAACGTCGCGACCTCGTAGACCTCGGTCAGCGCAAGTCGCATCTCCTGCGCCAACGCGGCGAGATGACCGGCGCTAAGACAACCGTAGCGATCCTGGATGAGATGCAAGTGCTCGATCAGCAGGTCGCGGCGACGCGGCCGTTCGGCGAGCAGCACCTGGATTTCGGTCAGCGCTTCCGGCTTGACCTGCCGGCCCTTCGGCGTAAGCGGCGCTTTGCGGCGCCCCGAGCCCGGATGGTTGTGGCGACGAACCTCGTGCGTCAGCGACGACATCGTGTTGCGGTTACCCTTTGAGCGCACTCAGCATCGTACTGCCGAGGCTGGCGGGGGACTGGGCGATGCGGAAGCCGGCCGATTTCATCGCCTCGAGCTTGTCGCCCGCCGTCCCCTTGCCGCCGGCGATGATCGCGCCTGCGTGGCCCATCCGCCGCCCCGGCGGCGCCGTCACCCCGGCG
>DATIBC010000009.1:0-27751 GCA_035457725.1 Alphaproteobacteria bacterium
GACGACGCGGCGGCGTTGCTCGAGGGCTACTTGCGCGTCGATCCGAATTCGTCCCCGGGGCAACTGTTGCTCGGCGAAGCGTATCTCGCCAAGGACGACTTGGCCAAAGCCGAGCCGTCGCTGAAGCGCGCGCTCGCCGACAAGGCGCTCAGGCCGCGGGCGCTCTTCGGCCTCGTCGCGCTCGAAGCCTCGCGCGGCAATGGCGAGGCGCTGCTGACCCACGCCATCGACCTGCTGGAGAACGAGCCGGGATCGCCCGAAGCCCTGGCGATGGCAAAGATCCTGCGTCCGGCGCTCGAAGATGCGCGGAAGCAATAGAGCGCGCCACGCCAGGTCACGATGCTCGTCCCTCATCCCTGGCCCCTCATCCCGAGCTTGTCGAGGGATGAGGGACGAGGGCTTGGCGGGAGAGGTTGTCGGTCTGTTTACGCGTCGCCCCGCGGCGACGCCACCATGGGAGGTTGACATGGCGATGACGATTGGACGCAACGCGATCTGGGCGGCGATCTTGTGCGGCGCGCTTCTGGCGCCGGTGGCCCCGGCGCTCGGCGACGGCGGCGGATTTTCGGCGGCCGACCTAGCCACATTAACCGAGCCACAGCTTGTGTTTCGGGAGCAACTGCTTGTGAATGAATTGAAGAAACTCAAAACCCCCCCTGGCTCCCCGGATGAAGCGCGATACCAGTCGTCGGTTCGTTCGTCGGTTCGCAAGGAATTACGAAAGGTTCGCGCGGAGTTGGAGAAGCGCGGAGAGCCGCCGTCGGCGACTCCCGCCGCGTCTTCGGGAACTTCGGCGGCTTCATCGGCGACTCCGGCGGCGTCAACGCCCCCGACGCCCCCGGCGCAAGCGTCCGCGCCTCCCTTGACGCCGCCGACCGCCTCGACGCCCGAGCCGACCGCGTCGAGCGGCAATTGCCAGGCGGCCGCGGCGTGCGCTGACGAGGAGGCGCGGCAGCGTCAAGCTAAGGCCGAAACGAAACGGACGCAGGCGGCGGCGGTGAATTGGGCTGAGCAGCAGGGCTTCATCAAGAAGTAGTCGCGTCTTCGCTCGCTTGGATCGCACCTGCCGCGGCAGGCGAAACGCTGTCCTCACGCTTCGTCCTTCGCCGGCCGGCCTCACGCTTCGCCCCTCGACAAGCTCGGGGTGAGGAAGCTCCGCGTGAGGAATTGTCGGTTTCCTCGTCCCGAGCCTCCTCACCCTGAGCGGCGTGCCCATTCTCGATGCTTCGACTTGGCTCGGCATGAGGATGGGCACGCCAGTCGAAGGGCGAGGGATGAGAGGCGAGGATGCAAATGTCCTCGCCGGACAGCGCAACGCCTAATGGCGATCCACGTTTACATGCTGCGATGCTCGGACGGCTCGTACTATGTCGGATCGAGCCGCGATTCGCTCGATCGTCGGATCGCCGAGCACAATGCTGGAAGCTTTCCCGGCTATACATCGCGACGGCGGCCAGTCGCGCTGGTCTGGCACGAGGAATTTCAGCGCATCACCGACGCGATCGCCGTCGAGCGCCAGCTCAAGGGCTGGTCGCGCGCGAAGAAGGAGGCGCTGATTCGCCGCGACTACGACGCGCTACGCCGCTTGAGCCAGTCGCGAGCGAAAACGGGCCAGGCTGGTTGAACAGGTTTGACGCTTTGTCGTGTGCCGGCCGGCCTCACGCCTCGCCCCTCGACAAGCTCGGGGTGAGGAAGCTCGGCGTGAGGATTTGTCGGTTTCCTCGTCCCGAGCCCTCATCCCGAGCCCTCATCCCGAGCTTGTCGAGGGACGAGGGACGAGGACGCGTCGTCTTAGAAGCGCTTCAGCAGCCGCTCAATATAATCGCGCTCGAGCAGCGGACGGAACCGCTCACCGGCGCGGCGCAGCAGCTCGTCGAGAATCTCGCGCGAGCGCTGCAATTCGGCTTCCTCGGGAATGCCGACGTCGCGCCCATCGAGTCCGCCGAGACCGGACAACGGCCGGCCGAGCGGGTCGCGGTTCTGCGCCGAATGCGGATCGGTTTCCGACGCGCCGTCTTCGCCTGGATCCTGCCCGAAGCGCTCGGCAAGCTGCTGGCCTAGCTCGCGCGCGCCAGCGCGTAGATTCTCGAGCGCGTCCATCTGCGGGCGCAGCGCCCGGCCGGGGGCGCCCCGCGACAGCGCCTCGGCCGCGTCGCGCATCGAGCGCTCGGCGCGGCCAAACGCGTCGGGAATGTTGCCGAACTGCTCGCCCATGCGGCGCATGAACTCGCCCAGCGAGCGGCGCAGCGCGTCCTGCTCGGCGCTGTCGCCGACATCGTCGCCCTCGCCGCCTTGTTGGCCTTGCTGGCCTTGCTGCCCCGGCATCTGTTGCTGGCCGCGCTGCCCTTGCTGGCCGGGCCGGGCGCGCTGCGAGCGGCGGAAGCTGCGGTCGGTCAGGCCCTGCTGGCGCTGCATCATCTCCTGCAGGCCGCGCATCATCTGTTGGGCCTCGCTGCCGCCGGGTTGCGGATTGGCCATCATCGTGCCGGCGCGCAGATTTTCCAGCATCTCCTGCAGGCGCGACAACATTTCGCGCGCCGCGTCGCGCGCGCCAGTGCGGGCGAGCTGGCGCGCCTGGTCGAGCATGCGCTGCAGGTCGAGCCGCTCGATGCGCATCGAGTTGCGGTCGAGCGGCATCTGCCGGTCCTGCGGCTGGCGCATCGCCTGTTCCATCATCGCCTGCAGGAACTTATCGATCGCCTCCTGCAGCTCGCGGATCATCTTTTCGATCTCGGCGTCGGTCGCGTTGTTGGCGAGCGCGTCTTGAAGCCGCTGCTGCAGCGCGCGCAGTTCGCGCTCGGCGTGGGACAGCCTGCCGTCCTCGATGCGCAGCGCCGTATCCCACAAGAGCTGCTGGACGCCGTTGACCGTGTCGGCCGTCGCGTCCTTGAGCAGGCGGGCCGAGGAAATCTTCAGTGCCAGGAAAACGACCGTGTCGTCGAAGTACTGCGCCGGCACGCCGGCAATCGCCATCAACGCACGGCTTACCACGGTGCGCGTCGACGGGTCGGCGACCAGCGCCTTGCGCTGCTCGACGATGGCGCGCGCCACCGGATGCTGGAACACGCGCTCGGGCAGCACCATGGCGAATGCGTCCGACATCCCGACCTGGCCCAGCGCGTCGGTGGCGCGAATCGTCAGCAGCACCGGCAATCCAGCCCACGGGTGCGCGGTCAAATCGTGGAAGCTTTGTCCCTTGGCCTCCTTGGTCCGCCCGCCAGCGAGCGGCAGCACCAACTCGATCGGCGTGTTGTCGACCCCGGCGGGAGCATCGGCGCGCAGGATATTGGCGACGACCGAAGTCAGCCCGTAATCGTCATGCGCCTCGAACGAAATCCGCAACGCCGCGCGATGGGTCCGCGCCGGAGCCTGCGGCAGTTCGGCGGTGGGCGCGTGGTCGGGAATGATGCGCATCGTCCAGGCGCCGAGCGACGCGCCGCCCTGCTCGACGGCGAGCTTGGTCCCAGAGCTGATCGCCGCCGACACGCGATAACTCTTGGCGTCCACCGCGCTGAACGCCGTCGACTTGCCGTCGATGGCGAGTTTCGGCGTGCCGTATCCGCCCGAAACCTGGGCCAGCAACTGGCTGCCGACCGGGACGGCGATCTCCGGCGCTTGACCTAGCACCGCGTGCGGCAGCAGCGGCGGCAATCCGGTGTAGTTGGGCGGCGTGATCCATAAATCGAGCAACCCTGGCGGAGCAGCCGCCCCGGCGACGCTTGGCGACAGCGCGCGCTCGATGCGCGTCCAGGCGGCGGGCCCGGCGACCGTAGCGCCGACGACGAGCACCAGCATCAGCGCGGCGCGAATCGCCCACGGATCGCGCTTGGCAAGTCCGGGCGCCGGCCAGCCGACGCGGACCTTGCTGAGGGCGGCGATCAGCCGGTGGCGGTGCGCCCGCCACAACTCCTTGGCGACGGGATCATTCGCGCCGCCTGCCAGGCGATCGTCGAGCGTCGCCAAAGGGCGATGGACGAACCCGCTCGCCATTTCCAAACGCCGCCGGCCGGTCAGCGAGTCGGGAATGCGAAAGGCGCGCCGCCCGCGATAAAGCGCGAATAAAAGGCCTGCGGCGAGCGCTGCCAACACGGCGACATGCAGCCATCCGGGAAGGCGCGGCAGCACGTCGAATAACGCCAGGGCGAGGAATACGCCGGCGACTCCTAGCACCGGCCAAAGAGCTGGCCACGCCCGCTCCCAAGCCAACGCCAAACGCGCCAGCGTTAAGCGCCGCCCATACGGCTCACGCCAACTTGCGCCCAGATCAGGGCCGTAAGGCCCAGTACCTTGGGTCATCGCAACTCCTTGAACCCAAGACTTAGATCATCCACCCGGACCCTTAACAAATATAGTTTGCCTGAGGTTTCTCGCCCGGTCCACCGCCGCATAGCGAGGGACTCTATTGGGCGGACGTGACGAATAGCTCCCATGCCGTTGACGCATAAGCTAAGCGGAGCGCCGCAGCGCCCAACCGCCAAAGGCAACAACGACGGCGCGGCCACGCCGACGAAAGCGTCTAGACGGCTTGGTCGGAGCAGACGACGCCGTAATGGTTAACGAACTCTGCGCTTGGTCCGTGGCGCCTTTATGTCTTCGAGCCACGGCGGCAAGCGATCGAGCGCAATCAATTCTTCGTACGTCTGCCGAGGTCGAACGACGGCGAAGCGATTACCGTCGACCAGTACTTCCGGCACCAGCGGCCGAGCGTTGTAGGTCGACGCCATCACCGCCCCATATGCGCCGGCCGCGCCGATGGCGACGAGATCGCCCGCCTCGAGCGGCGCCAAAGGCCGGTCGATGGCCAGAATGTCGCCCGATTCGCAAATCGGCCCGACGACATCGACCACCACCGGATCGGCGTGCGGCAGCGGCTCGCGCACCGGCCGTATGGGATGAAATGCCTCGTAAAGCGTCGGGCGAATGAGGTCGTTCATCGCCGCGTCGATGATGGCGAAGCGCTTGACCCCGCCGTCCTTCATATAGAGAACCCGCGACAACAGAACCCCCGCCTCGGCGACGAGAAATCGGCCGGGCTCGAGCACGATCTCGACGTCGAGTCCGGCGACTGCGTCGCGTACCGCCGCGGCGTAATCGCCAAGATCGGGCGGCGGGTCGCGATCGTAGAGAATTCCGACACCGCCGCCGAAATCGAGATTGGTGATGCGATGGCCGTCGCCGATCAGCCGTCGCGCTACCTCGCCGAGGCGGGCAAAGGCGTCGCGGAAAGGGCTCACCGATGTCAGCTGCGAGCCGATATGCACGGCAAGCCCGCGCAGCTCGAGGCCAGGCAGTTCGCGCGCCAGCGTCGCTACCTGAGCGACATGAGCGATATCGATGCCGAACTTGTTTTCGGTCCGGCCGGTGGTGATCTTGGCGTGCGTGTTGGCGTCGACGTCGGGATTGATGCGCAAGCTCACTGGCGCGATCCGCCCGGCAGTCCTGGCGACGCGCGACAAGAGCCGCAATTCCGGCTCCGATTCGACGTTGAACTGCTTGATCCCCGCCGCCAACGCCGCCCGCATCTCGCCTTCGGTCTTGCCGACACCGGCGAACACGATTCTATCGGGCGGAACGGCGGCGGCGAGCGCCCGCCTGAGCTCGCCCTCCGAGACGATATCCGCGCCGGCGCCGGCGCGTGCCAGCGTGGCGACCACCGCCTGGTTGCCGTTCGCCTTGAGCGCATAGCAGATTGTCGCCTTGAGGCCGGCGAAGGCGCGCTCGAAATCGTGGTAGCGGGCGAGCAGCGTCGCGGTCGAATAGACATAAACCGGCGTGCCGACTTCGCCGGCGATGCGTTCGAGCGGAACGTCCTCGGCATGAAGTGCGCCGCGGCGGTAGGCGAACGCGCTCATCGCGTCGGATAAGTGCGCGGCGCCTTGGGGTCGGCGTCGGGAGGCGGAGAGATGCTGCCTCTGCGCCCGCAGGCGACAAGCGCGAACGGCGCCAGAAGGAGCGCCAGCATGAACGCGCGCCGCGCCATGACACGGTCGTTGCGCCGCACGAGCGGCCGAGGCAATCGATTCTGCACGACCTGATCCATAGCAGGAACCGCTGCGCTCACAAATAGCGACGCCGCGCCGCGCGCGCCGCCCGGCGGACATTGGCCGGCGCGGTGCCGCCGAAACTGGCGCGGCTGGCCAGCGAACGTTCGACCCCAAGAACCTTGAATACGTTCTTGGAGAAACGTCGATCGATGGCGCGCAGTTCGGCGAGCGGTAACCGGTCGAGATCGACGCCCTTGGCCTCGGCCAGCCGAACCGCGCGCCCGACGATGTGATGGGCCTCGCGGAACGGCAGCCCCACCTCGCGCACCAGCCAGTCGGCGAGGTCGGTCGCCGTGGTGTAGCCGGCGGCGGCGGCGGCGCGAAGCGCCTTGGTGTTGACCGTCATGTCGTCGATCATTCCCGTCATCGCCGCGAGCGCCAGGGAGAGCGTATCGACCGCGTCGAATACTTTCTCCTTATCTTCCTGCATGTCTTTCGAGTATGCGAGGGGCAGCGCTTTCATCACGCCGACCAGGCCGACCAGCGCGCCGAGCAACCGCCCGGTCTTGGCCCGCACCAGCTCGGCCGCGTCCGGGTTGCGTTTCTGCGGCATGATCGAGCTGCCGGTCGAAAAGGCGTCCGACAAACGCACGAATCCGAATTGCGGCGTCGACCAGATCACCAGCTCCTCGGCGAGCCGCGATAGATGGACGCCGGCCATCGTCGCCGCGGCGAGAAACTCGAGCGCGAAATCACGGTCGGACACGGCGTCGATCGAGTTCGCGGCAGGCCGCGCGAAACCGAGCGCTTTTGCGGTCGCCGCGCGGTCGATGGGGAACGAGGTGCCGGCGAGGGCGCCGGCGCCCAGCGGGCATTCGTTCAGTCGCTTGCGGCAATCGGCGAGCCGGCCGCGGTCGCGACCCAGCATTTCGACATAAGCGAGGAAGTGATGGCCGAGCGTCACCGGCTGCGCTGGCTGCAGGTGAGTGAATCCTGGCATCGCCGAGCCGGCGTGCCGTTCGGCCTTGACGATCAACGCGCGTTGCAGCGCCCGCATCGCGCCGTCGAGCGAATCGAGCGCGTCGCGCAGCCAGAGGCGAAAGTCGGTCGCCACCTGGTCGTTGCGCGAACGCGCCGTATGGAGGCGTCCGGCCGCCCGGCCGATCAACGCGGCCAATCGCGCCTCGACATTGAGGTGGATGTCCTCGAGCGACCGCTTGAAGCGGAACCGACCCGATTCGATCTCGGCGAGGATACGGTCGAGACCGCGCAAGATGGCGCGGCCGTCCCTGGGCGCGATGATCTTCCGGCGCATCAGCATCGCCGCATGGGCCTTGGATGCGGCGATATCGTGAGCATATAAACGCCGGTCGACATCGATCGAGACGTTGATCCGCTGCATCAGTTCCGCCGGGCCGGCGGCGAAGCGGCCGCCCCAGATGCGATTGGCCGGCGGGCGATTGACGCGCTGTCGCGTGCGGGTGGAGCGTTGGGCCGGCATCGCGGGCTCGAATCTGCGAGGGACGTTAACGGGAGCGATCTACGTGGTGCATCGAAACGCGAAAGGCGGCTTCCTCGCTCGGGCGTCGGCGGCCGCCGCGTGGTTGGCGATTGTGGCGATTATCGCGGGCGGATCAAGCCCTTCCGCCATCGGCGCGGAGCCGCCCGCGTTCGGCGGCGCCATCCAGCCCTATCGTCCGTTGCCCGAAGCAAAAGGCCATGACGATCTAGTCTTCGAATCGCTCGATGGCCTGCCGCGCCCGCTGTCGAGCTTTCGAGGCAAAGTGGTTCTCCTGAATTACTGGGCGACATGGTGCGCGCCTTGCATCGAGGAAATGCCGTCGCTCGACCGCTTGCAGGCAAAGCTCGGCGGGCCGGCGTTCGAGGTGGTGGCGGTGTCGATCGACCGCCAGGGGCGCAAGACCGTCGAGCCGTTCATCGAGCGGCTTGGGCTCAAGCGGTTGACGATCCTGCTCGATCCGAAGGGCGCGACCTCGCGCGCGCTCGGGCTGCGCGGCCTACCGACGACGCTGGTCATCGATCGCGAAGGCCGCGAGCTTGGCCGCCTCGAAGGCGAGGCGCAATGGGATTCCGACGCGGCCGAAGCGCTGCTACGGCACTATATTGAAACTGGCGCCGCCGCTAATTCGGGTTCTGCCGCAGATAAGCGATGATGTTGGCGCGCTCATCGGCCTTGGGCAGCATGAACACCATGCGCGTCTTGGCGTCCGGCTTGCCGAGATAGTCGACCAGGAACTTGCGCGGATTGGCGAGGTATTTGTCCAACGCCTCCTCGTTCCACGACAGACCCTTCATCCCGGCGTCGGGATACTCGGCTGAATAGTTAAAGCCCGCCACTGCGCCGGCCTTGCGCCCGAATACCCCGGCGAGCGACGGGCCGATCTTGTTCTTGCCCGGCTCGAGCGTGTGGCACTGCTTGCAACGAGCGAACACTTTTTGGCCTGCTGCCGGATCGGCGGCAGGCGCTTCGTGCGCCGATACCGCGATGATTGCGCCGCTGATAAGCAATGCGGCGCGCGCCGTTCTCCAAGCCATCCTGTGTCTCATTCGTTGTCACGGGGTGCGAGCGGGTCGGATATTGCCCGGACCTTCGCCGAATGCCGCTCAATACCTCGCGATGCGGATCAAAATTCCGTGAGACAAGTCCGATATTCGCGCCGGCTCCGTAGTTTCACGCGTAATTGAATTCGCATCGCTCGGTCGCGGGTCGATATTCGCCGGTGGACGGCGGCGCAATCACGACATGGAGGCGAAACGGATGCGCGCAAGGCTGATAGCGTCCGCAGCCCTTGCTTTGAGCATTGGGCTTGCGGCGGGCGATGCGCTTGCCGCCGGCAAGCGGGTCAAACTTACCGGCGAGATCATCGATTCGTTCTGCGTCGTTTCCGGCATCATGTTCGGACTCGGAACGGCGCATCATCAATGCGCGGTGTGGTGCGCCGTCGGCGGCGTGCCGGTCGGCATCCTCGGCGATGACGGCAAGGCCTATCTCATCCTCAAGGTCGAAGGCGACGACACGAACCTCGCGCCGCAGACGCTGGTCAATATCCAGACGCACAAAGTCACCGTCGACGGCGAGTTGCACGTGCGCGACGGGGTGAACTACCTGCTGATCAGCCAGGTCCTGGCCGACGAGGGGATCGTCAACAAGACACATGCCGAGCACGGCATCGTGCCGTTCGGGGAGTGAGCGAATGAACAAGTTTGGCTTATGGGCCGCCGCAGCGGGCTTTGCGATGATCGCCGCCGGTGGCGTCAAGGCAGCCGAAAGCTGGGGGCTCGAAGGCGAGGAGGAAGCCGAGGTTGCCGGCCGCGTGGTCGATGTCCTGGTCGAGCTTACGGGAAAGCACGCGCTCGCCAATTGCGGCGCCGGCACGCGACAGCTCGGCATCAAAACCGCCGACGGGAAACTGGTCGTCGTCGGCAAGGATGCTTCGCCATTCGGCGGGGCCACGTTCGATCTACTGCCGTATTGCGGAAAAGACGTTGTCGCCGATGGACTTTTCACGGCGAAACACAGCCTCCGCTTCTTCGTCGTTCAGCAGGTGAAAGCCACGGGCGCCAAGGAGTTCGTCGAAGCCAACAAATGGCTTGGGCATTGGGCCAAGGCCAACAAGCTCAAGGAAGACGACGAAAAAGTCGAGGAATGGTTCCGTCACGATGCGAGGGTCAAAGCGATTATCGATCGCGACGGCAAGCTCGGCACCAAGGAGTAGCGGGGCGCGGCGCATGATCGGGCGCTTGGTCGCCGCCGCGGCGATCGCTTTCGTCGCCGCGGCGCCGGCGGCGTCGGCGCATGGGGTGAAGCATCAAACCGGCGCTGGGAGGCAGGATGCCCCGGTTGCCGTCGCGCCGCCGCCCGAGGCCGTCGGGAAGACCACGCTCGAAAAAGGCGATCTCGGCGCGCTGCCGGGGTTCGGCGGGCCGTTCGATCTCGTCGATCAGCACGGCGTCCGGCGAAGCGACAAGGATTTCCGCGGCCGTTTCATGCTGGTCATGTTCGGTTTCACCGAGTGCGTCGATATCTGCCCGGTCGAACTGTCAGCGATCTCGCAGGCGATGGATCTCCTTGGCAACGATGGCGAGCATTTAACGCCGATCTTCATCACCGTCGATCCGCAGGTCGACACGCCGGCCCGGCTGAAGGAATTCCTGGCGAATTTTCATCCGGCGATCGTCGGGCTGACGGGAGCCGCCGAGCAACTCAACGCCACCCTCAAGGCGTACCGTGCGCAAGTCGCCCGACTCAACGACCGATCCGATCGGACGACCGGCAAGAACAAGTTCGGGCACACCTCCTTCTTGTATCTTATGGGCCCCGACGGAGGTTTCCGATCGTTGTTCCTGGTCAATCCGTCGGCCGAGGAAATCGCCGGGCGCGTGCGGAAATACCTCGCTGCTTCCTGACCCACGCCGGATCGGCGCGGTCGTGACGCGAATCGTGGTCGCGGCGGTCATCACCGCGTCGCTCGCCATGTGCTCCGATATCGAGCGCGCCTTGGCGCCCGCGGCCGAGCCATGGCCACGCTGGGAGGCCCACGATCCGGCGTCGACGCTGGTTATCGACCATACGCCTTGGGCGCGATTCGTCGCCGCTTACGGCGCCGAGGATCCGAGCGGCGTCGTCCGCGTCGCCTATTCGCGGGTGTCTGCGGAGGACCGTTTGACCCTTGGCGCGTATATCGAGCGCCTCGCGGCAAGCCCGGTATCGCGCCTGTCGCGCGACGAGCAATTCGCCTATTGGGTCAATCTGTACAACGCGCTCACGGTCAAGGTCGTACTCGATCATTATCCGCTGCGCAGCATACTCGACGTCACGTTGTCGACGGCGCTGTTTCCGATCGGACCATGGTCGACCAAGATCATCGCCGTCGAAGGCGAGCGTCTGTCGCTCGACGACATCGAGCATCGCATCTTGCGACCCATCTGGCGCGATCCGCGCATCCATTACGTCGTCAATTGCGCTTCGCTCGGCTGCCCCAATCTTCCTCTGAAGCCGATCGATGCGCGCCGGCGCGAAGCGGCGCTCGACGCCGCGGCGTACGCCTACGTTAACCATCCGCGCGGGGCGCGGGTCGACGGCTCCAGCGTCGCGGTCTCGAGTCTTTTCGTCTGGTACCAGGAAGACTTCGGCGGCGACGACGCGGGCGTGCTGGCGCATCTTAAGCGTTATGCGCTACCGCCGTTGGCCGACGCGCTTGCCACCGTCGAACGCATCGCCGATGGCGGCTACGACTGGTCGCTCAACGACCTCCGCTGAGCGGAGCGCGGCGTGCGGCCGGACCGTGCGTCATAGATGCGGCGCATCGTCTCGCCGTCGAATCCGAGGGCGTACATCGCATGCAGCAGCAGCCAGCGTGCGACGATCTCCGCCGGCCGGCGATCGGCGAATCGCCGCGACGACGTGACCAGCGCCGGCTTGGCGACATGTACCAACGCGCCGCGTCGGCGAAGACGGCGAACGAAATCATGATCTTCCATGATGGCGAGCGGCTGGAACCCTCCCGCGCCATCATAGGCGTCCCGGCGTACGAAGATGCCGGAGTCGCCGTAAAACAGCCCCAGGCGCCGGATGAAGGCGTAGAACCGCGTCAAGAGGCGACTGAACTTATCGTCGCCGGCAAAGACAAGGCAGAAGTTTCCACCAGGGCTGGCCGGCGCACGGTCGAGCGAGGTTCGCAATGCCGCGAGGCCGTCGGCGGGAAAGATCGTATCGGCATGCAGGAACAACAGCACGTCGCCCCTGGCCGACGCCGCGCCGGCAGCGAGCTGCCGGCCCCGGCCCTGCGGCGCGCGCACGACGCGCGCGCCCGCCGCCCGCGCCATCGCCGCGGTGCCGTCTGGGCTGTCGCAATCGACGACGATGATCTCATGGCGCTCGCGCTGGTCAGCGAGGGATCGCAGCAAACGAGGCAGCGTCGCCGCCTCATTACGGGTCGGCACGATAACCGAGATAAGGCGCTCAGGCGCCGGGTTGCTCACATCGCCGATTATCGCGGCAAGCGGCCGAGTGCGCCGTCAATTTTTCGTGCGAACGGCCCGGCGATGACGCCGGCCTTGCGTTCAGCGCGTCGGTACCGGCTTTTCGCTGGAATAGTCGTAAAAGCCGCGCTTGGTTTTGCGCCCGAGCCAGCCAGCCTCGACGTATTTCACCAGCAGCGGACAGGGACGGTACTTGGAATCGGCCAATCCATCGTAGAGCACCTGCATTACCGCTAGGCAGGTGTCGAGGCCGATGAAATCGGCGAGCTCGAGCGGTCCCATCGGGTGATGCGCGCCGAGCTTCATCGCCGTGTCGATCGACTCGACGTTGCCGACGCCCTCGTAAAGCGTGTAGACCGCCTCGTTGATCATCGGCAGGAGGATGCGGTTGACGATGAAGGCCGGGAAATCCTCGGCCATCGCCGGCGTCTTGCCGAGCTTGACGGTCAGCTCACGGATTGCCTGGAACGTCTCTTCCGCTGTGGCGATGCCGCGGATCAATTCGACAAGCTCCATTACCGGCACCGGATTCATGAAATGCATGCCGATGAATTTGGACGGACGATCGGTCGAGGAGGCAAGCCGGGTGATCGAGATCGACGACGTGTTGGTGGCGATCAATGCGTCGGGGCGCAGCATCGGGCAGAGCTTCTTGAAGATCTCCCGCTTGATCGCCTCGTTTTCGGCGGCTGCCTCGATGACCAGATCGCAGTTCTTGAGAATCGCGTAATCGGTGCCGGTTGCGATACGCCTGAGCGTCGCCTCCTTGTCCTCGAGCTTGATCTTGTTGCGGGCGATTTGACGATCAAGATTGGCGGCGATGGCGGCGAGGGCCTTGGCGAGCTGCTCCTGGCTGACATCGAGCAGATGCACGTCGTGGCCGGTGAATGCGCAGACATGGGCGATTCCGTTGCCCATCTGGCCGGCACCGATGACGCCGATGGTCTTGATCATGTGGTCCTCTTCGCGTTCGCTGTTCGCATTGTGCGCCGGATCGGCGGGAGTTTCATTTGCGGTCGGGAAGTGCTGCGGTCAATTCGGGCACGATCTTGAATAGGTCGCCGACCAGTCCGTAGTCGGCGACCTGGAATATCGGCGCTTCCTCGTCCTTGTTGATGGCGACAATCACCTTCGAATCCTTCATGCCGGCGAGATGCTGGATCGCGCCTGAGATGCCGACGGCGATGTAGAGGTCGGGGGCGACGATCTTGCCCGTCTGTCCGACCTGGTAGTCGTTGGGGACGAAGCCGGCGTCGACCGCGGCGCGCGACGCGCCGACCGCGGCGCCCAGTTTGTCGGCGAGCGCCTCGAGCAGCTTGAAGTTTTCGCCCGACTGCATGCCGCGACCGCCCGAGATGACGACCCGAGCCGAGGTCAATTCGGGCCGCTCTGATTTCGATAACTCCTGACGGAGGAATTTCGACAGTCCGGACTCGCTCGCCTCGGCGACCGGCTCGACCGTCGCCGACCCGCCGGTGGCTGCGGCGGCGGGAAACGCCGTGCCGCGCACGGTGACGAACTTGATCGAGTCGTTCGACCGCACCGTCGCCATCGCATTGCCGGCGTAAATGGGCCGAACGAACGTGTCGGGCGCGACTATCGCGACGATGTCGGAGATCTGCGCCGCGTCGATCAGCGCCGCGGCGCGCGGCAACACGTTCTTGCCGAACGTCGTAGCGGCGGCGAGAACGTGGCTATAACCGGGCGCCAATTTGGCGACCAACGGCGCGACGTTCTCGGCCAAGCCGTGGCCGTATGCCGGATGATCGGCGAGCTTGACCTTGGAGACCCCAGCGACTTTTGCCGCCGCGTCGGCAGCCGGTCGACAGCCCGCGCCGGCGACAAGGATCTCGATTTCGCCGCCAAGCTTCGCCGCGGCGTCCACCGCGTGGAGCGTCGCCGGCTTGAGCGCCGCGTTGTCGTGATCGGCGACGACGAGAACGGCCATCTCAGATCACCTTCGCTTCGTTTACTAATTTGTCGATCAGCGCCGCGACATCCGGCAGCTTGGTGCCTGACTTGCGCTTTTCCGGCTCCTCCACCTTGAGCGTGACAAGGCGCGGCGATGGGTCGACCCGGAGCGCATCGGGAGTCAGCGTCTCGATCGGCTTCTTTTTCGCCTTCATGATGTTCGGCAACGACGCATAGCGCGGCTCGTTGAGGCGAAGATCGGTGGTGACCACGGCCGGCAGCTTGAGCTCGACCGTCTCGAGACCGCCATCGACTTCACGGACCACTTCGATTGCGTCCGCGGCTGGCGCGAGCTTGGAGGCGAACGTGCCCTGCGGCCAGCCGAGCAGCGCGGCCAGCATCTGGCCGGTTTGATTGCAATCGTCATCGATCGCCTGCTTGCCGAGGATGACGAGGCGAGGACACTCCTTGTCGACGATCGCCTTCAAAAGCTTGGCGACGGCGAGCGGTTGAAGCTCGACATCGGTCTGCACCAGGATGCCGCGATCGGCGCCCATGGCGAGCGCGGTGCGGATCGTCTCCTGGCACTGGGCGGACCCCATCGATACCGCGATGATTTCCTGGGCAACGCCCTTTTCCTTGAGCCTAACCGCCTCCTCGACGCCGATTTCATCGAACGGGTTCATCGACATCTTGACGTTCGCGGTCTCGACGCCGCTCTTGTCGGCCTTGACCCGGACCTTGACGTTGAAATCCACCACCCGCTTGACAGCGACCAGGACCTTCATCGGCGATCTTTCGCTTGCTTGGTTGACGCGGCGCGGCGCAGCCCCAGGGCCCTGCGCCGACACACGAATACCAGTCTAACCCCCAGCGGTAGCTCGATTTTGAAGCGCTTTGCCGAGCTTTTTTTGCGGGTGCGAAGATAGGGCGCTGACACAGGCCTGTCAACGAAACCGGACCACAAATTGGGCAGGGTGCTTACCGATTCGCCCCCGGGGTCCAAAGGACGTCGCGCGCCCCGTTGTCGTTGAGATGGCGGGCCAGGACAAAAAGGTGGTCGGAGAGCCGGTTCAGGTAGGCGATCACCTGCGGGTTGACCGCCGCCGCGAGCGCCAGCGCCGTCGTCAGCCGCTCGGCTCGGCGAACCACGGTTCGGGCCACGTGGAGCTGGGCCGCGGCCGGCGTGCCGCCGGGCAGTACGAAGGATTCGAGCGGCGCCAGCTTGGCGTTCATGGCGTCGATCTCGCGTTCGAGCCGCTCGACTTGCGATTGGACCACCCGCAACTGTCCGTCCTCAGAGGCGTCGCCGGGACGACAAAGATCGGCGCCGAGGTCGAACAAATCGTTCTGGATACGCGCCAACATCGCATCCGCCTCGCCTTGCGTGTGCAAACGCGCCGCTCCGATGGCCGCGTTCGCTTCGTCGACGGTGCCGTAGGCGGCGACGCGGGGGTCATGTTTGGCCACGCGCGCGCCGTCGCCGAGCGACGTTTCGCCCTTGTCACCGCCGCGGGTGTAAATACGGGTAAGCCGGACCATTTCGTCTTGCGCCGCTTAGAGGACGCGCGTCAGTAGGATGTATATTAGAAAAAGCGCTACCGCGAGCCCCTGCAAGCCCACGCGCATGCGCATCAACCGGTTGCCCCATCGCGCGTTGAAGTCACCGCCCCGCGCCATGGCGAATAGACCGGCGAACAGGGTTGCGATCACCGCCACTAACGTCGCGGCGATAAGATAGGGAAACGCTGCCGTCATTGTCTGCATCGCGGCACCGAATATAGGCCGGCTGGCGGGGACAGCCAGCGCGATTTCCTCACGCGAGTTTGAACGTCACATCGCGCCTGGCGGCGGCGAGGTCGTGAAATAAGGTCACGAGCCGCCGATAATCGGGGCCAAGGACCGTGGCGGCACGCCGGTGATCCTTCCAGACGATGCGGATCGGCCCCTTGGCGTCGGTCGACAGAACGTCCCATAACGCATCGAGATTGCGTCCGGTCCAGTCGGGCAGGTCGAGCGCCGAAACCAGCCGATCGCGCACCGCCGCGACATCGGTTAGCGAGGCGTCGAGCATCACGGTTGTCGCCTTTTCGCGCGCCCGTTTCATGGCGGAACCTCGATGAATGTCTCGTAGTGATCGAGGGTGACGAACAGCAAGCCGTCGTTCGAGAACACCAGTCGACGCGGCCCACGCCGGCCGCAGGCAAAATCAAGATCCGCTTCGCCCCATACTCGGCCACGCCGATCGGGAAGGCGTCCCTCGCGGTTGGCGAATGTGTCGCCGCCGATCGCGTGCGACGGAAGGACCCGGCACAAATCGGTCCCCTGCCGCCAGCCGACCTTCTGCGCCGCATCCTTGGCGACGTAGCGGGCGGGCAATCGGCCGGTGCGCCGCAGGCTGGTGACGGTCTCCGCGAAGCCGCCGGGATCCTTCAGGCCGATACGCGTCGCAAACTCGACCAGAACCGGATCGTCGTCGACCGAGAAGGTTTCCGCCGACGAGCCGAGCCCGAAAGCGATTCCGGCGAGCGCAAACGCCACAATCGCGAAGCGCCGAAACATTATCGAAGTCTATGGCACTCGCCCGCGGGCGTCGACCGCGCAGTTGCGGCGGTTAGTTTCGAGGCGACAGCAATCCACGGGCGACGACGTGCGCCTGGATTTCCGCCGCCCCTTCGAAAATATTGAGGATTCGCGCATCGACCAGGACGCGACTCGCAGGAAACTCCTCGGCGTAGCCATTCCCACCGTGGATCTGCACCGCGTTGTCGGCCGCCGACCAGGCGGCGCGCGCCGCCAGCAACTTCGCCATGCCGGCCTCGATGTCGCAGCGCCGGTCGTCGTCTTTTTGCCGCGCGGCGAACCACGTGAGCTGACGCGCGATCATCGTTTCGACCGCCATCCAGGCGAGCTTGCCCGAGATACGCGGATACGCGGCGATCGGCTTGCCGAACTGCCGACGCTCGCCGGCATAGGCGAGGGCGAGTGCGAGCGCGTTCGCCGCCACGCCGACTGCCCGCGCCGCCGTCTGAATACGCGCCGACTCGAACGTCGCCATCAATTGACGGAATCCGTGGCCTTCGACCCCGCCGAGCAGCGCGTCGGCCGGCACGGCGAAGCCGTCGAAGGCGATCTCGTACTCTTTCATGCCGCGATATCCCAAGACGCGAATCTCGGCGCCCGACATGCCGGGGGCGGGGAAGGGATTATCTTCGCGCCCGCGCGGCTTTTCGGCCAGGAACATCGACAGCCCCGAATGATCGCGGCTCGCCGGGTCGGTGCGCGCGAGCAGCGTCATGAGATCGCTGCGCGCCGCGTGCGTGATCCAGGTCTTGGCGCCGTGGATTCGATACTGGTCACCCTGGCGCACCGCGCGCGTCGTGATTGCGCCGAGGTCGGAACCGGTGTTCGGCTCGGTGAAAACCGCCGTCGGCAGACAGGATCCGTCGGCTATGCGCGGCAAGTAGCGCGATTTTTGCGCCGGCGTGCCGCCGAGGCGAATGAGCTCGGCGGCGATCTCGGAACGCGTGCCAAGCGAACCGACGGCGAGCGAGGTTCGCGACAACGCCTCGGTCACCACGCACATCGCCACCTTGCCGAGCCCAAACCCGCCGTACTCCTCTGGCACGGTGACGCCGAAGACGCCGAGCGCGCCCATCTCGGCGATCAGCTGCATGGGGATCAACGAATCGTCGCGATGCCATGCTTGTGCCTGCGGGGCGACTCGCTCTTGCGCGAAACGTTCGAATTGGCGGGCGATCAACGTTTCGTCCTCGTTGAGCAAGGGGTCGCCAAATTCCCCCAACGCGATCAGCGCGGCGAGACGCGCGCGCGCCGTGTCGGTATTGCCGAGGGAAATCGCCGCGGCAACCTGCGGGTCGGCGAGGAACTCCGGCACCGCCGCGTCCGCGCCGAGATCGGCGGGCCGCACGATTTCCCCCTGGCTCATCGCGATTCCGCCGGCGAGCTGAGCCAAGTACTCGCCGAACCCGATGGCGAGGATGAGACGCTCGAGATCGGTCATTCGGCCTTGGCCGTCGAGCCGCCCGGCCCAAGCAGCAAGCTGTCGCAGCGCCTCGACATAGGTCGCCATCCAGGCGTAGCCGTGCGCGGCGAATTGATGGCGATCGAGCAGCCTAGGATCGATCGCGCCATCCGGCGCGACGCGGGCGCTGACCGCGCCGCGCGCGGCCGCAAGCAGCCGCTCGGCCGCGGAAAGCGCCCCGGCGCAGCGGCGGGGAAGTTCGCGCCATTCGGCGTTGGTCGGGCTTTCCGGCATCGGCCAATGTTATATAACGCCTCGCGTTCGTGGCTATTGTCGGCTTGGTGAACCCGGGAAGCTGGTTTCGATGGCTTTTCTCGACCGCATTGCCGAGTGCAACGCCCATGACCTGTCGCGGTTCCGGCCCTTCGTGGCGGCCGGCCGGAGCGTCGGCTGGGTGCGCCATGGCCTCGCACAGCGGCTGGCGCGGTTCGACGGCGTTCTCGAGGTCACCAACGACGCGGTGACGCTCGACCCCGCGTTGGACAATTTTTCCGCGCGCAGCGCGGCGGTCGACCGCATCGTTCGCACACTCGCCTCCGAGGGGGTCGTGACCGGCGTGCGCGAGGAAGCCTATCCCGTGACGACCGGCTTCACGCATCCGCCGCTGCTCAAGATGGAACGCGCGGCGATCCCGCATTTTGGCGTGCGCGCCTACGGCGTGCACATGAACGGATACGTGCGCCGAAGCGACGGCCTGCATATGTGGGTGGCCCGCCGCGCATTCGACAAGCCGACCTACCCGGGGATGCTCGACAACACGGTCGCCGGCGGACAGCCGATCGGCCTCGGGCTGCTCGATAATCTGGTCAAGGAGTGCGAGGAGGAAGCGGGCATTCCCTCGGTGCTGGCGAACCAGGCGATCGCGGTTGGCGCGATCACGTATTGCATGGAGGCGGAGGACGGCCTCAAGCCCGACGTTCAGTTCTGCTACGACCTCGAACTGCCCGATGGATTCACCCCGGTCAATCGCGATGGCGAGATCGCCGAATTCTTCCTGTGGCCGATCGACCGCGTCGCGCAAACCGTGCGCGACACGCGCCAGTTCAAGTTCAACTGCAATCTCGTAATCATCGATTTCCTGGTTCGCCACGGGTTGGTCGCGCCTGACGAGCCCGACTATCTCGAAATCGTCCAAGGGCTGCGCCGCTAAGCGCGGCGCCTCAGCGGATCTGGTGGCGTCGCAACTCGTCGCCAAGCCGTCCGGCGAGGAAGAGATAGAACATGCGAAAATCGCTCGCCAGCGACCACAACGGATGGGTGAAGGTCGCCGGCCGGTTCTTTTCGATGGCGAAATGCCCCATCCAGGCGAAACCGTACCCGGCTGCGACCGCGCCAGGAAGCCATCGCCAATCACCCGTGGCCGCGAACGTCGCCAGCAGCACGAGCGCCAAGCCGGTGCCGATGAGATGGAGTGCCCGCGTTCCGCGCCTGGTGTGCTCGCGCAGGTAGCGCGGCCAGAATTCGCGGTAGGTGGCGGACGGCTCCATCATGATCGCTGCCTCGACGGGGCGATGATAGCGCGTTCAGCCGCCGTTGGCGCGGCACAGGGCGCGGATCGCGCGCCAATCCCCTTCGCTCATCGCCGGGCCGCCTTGGCCCGCCGCCTGCTCGGCCACGCTGCGGCGCTCGCCGCTGGGCGGGTGCGTGCGGAGGTATGTCGGAATCCGTGACCGCCGCTGCTCGACTTTCTCGAGCCGGCCGAAGAAGGCCGCGAAGCCGTCGCTGCGAATATCCGCCTTCTTGAGGATCGCCAGCGCCGTGCGGTCGGCTTCTGCCTCGGCTTCGCGCGAATAAGCGAACTGGAGAAGCTGCTCGCCGGCCCATGCCGCTGCCGTCGCGATCGTCGTTTCGCCGCCGGTGACGACCGACAATACCGAGGAGACGAAGACATAGCGCACCGCCGCCTCGATTCCGTGGCGGTGCACCTCATGCGCGATCTCGTGCGCGAGCACGCCGGCGACCTCTTCGCCCGACCCGGCGGCGTCGACGAGCCCCGCGAACACGTAAATGCGGCCGCCCGGCGTCGCCAAGGCATTGACGAGCGGCCGCCTGACCACGCGAACGCGAATGTTCACCGGCCGCGGCGCAGCGGCGACGAGGCGCTGAACCAGCCGCTCGAGCGCCGCTTGACCCGCGTCGGTGGCGCAGCTCGGAAACCGATCGAAGACCTGGCGTTCGAGCACTTGGCCCAAACGTTCGACGTAGCGTTCGGGAATGTGTTGGGCGAGCGGACGGGCGACGAGCGGCAGCGCGAACCAAAGCAGCGCGAACAGCGCCACGATGACGGCGATGGATCCACCGACAATGCCGAGCGTTCGCCAGACATTGCGCCGCCGCGCCTGCCGCAAATCGGGAACATGGGCGATCAACACGTCGCGAACGCCCGGCCCGCGCAGCGAAAGCCGCGCGTCGGTGTCGGAAATACGGGCGATCCGCGCCGCATCGGCGCCCAGCCAGTCGTCGATGAGACGCAGGTCGGCGGTTGGCCACAGTTCGTCGAAATGCCCGTCGACGGCGACGACTCGCAGGCCCGCCGCGACCAGTTCGACCGATACATCGCGTTGGGCGGCGCTGTGTCCGTCATTGAACGTCGCGGCGTAACGAACGGACATCGCGTTATCCGAGGTCGAGGTCGAAAAACCCGGCGAGGCCTTCGCCGACGCTCGGCCCGCGCTCGCTCTGGCTAATCGTCGCCAGGTCGACCGTACCGACGAGAGTTAGGTGTCGACACCAGAAACGCATCGAGCGCTGCAGGGCGAGCGGAGCGAGCAGGCCGAGGCTCAAGATTACGATCGAGGCGTTGCCGAGAATGAGGCGGGCGAGGCGGAATCCGGTGAGAGTCGGCGCCGCGAGGCGTAAGGTTTCGAGCCGGGTGCGTTCGGCCATGTAGCGGTAAACGTACGCCTTGTACCACAGGAACGAGAGGTAGAACGTGCCGAATAGCATCACCGTCGCCGCCATCGCGGCGATGATCGCGCGCGCGTTGAAGTTGAGCTCCGAGGGGTTCGGCAGACGCGGCCGATAGGCGCCTGCGAAGACCCCGACCATCATGACCGCGAAGAATGCGCCGATCGCGATCAACAACGCGATCGTGCTGACCCCGACGAACCGTCCGATGAGATCACGACCGCGCCCGTCGAACGCAAACTTGCCGGTGCCGAAGCGGAGATTATCGGTCTCGTAACGGGCGATGGCCATCTGATACCAGGGAAAGTAGACACCCAATGTCAGCAAGACGAGCATGAGATGACCCAACCGCAAGGCGCCATAGCGCCAGGCCGAGCCCGCCTGGCCGAACCGGATGCCGCGCCACAATGTCCGGCTCATCCGGTAGCGCCGCGCGAAATACGTTCCGGCGTAGATCAGGTATAGGATCGCCAATAAACGAACCGTCTCGGTGACGAACACGATCCACTCGTTTTCCTCCTCGAAGGCGAGCGGAATGACTTGCAGCACGATCAGCGGCACCAGCAGCACCGCGACGACGCGCAGAAAACCGAAAAAAATCTCCGAGCCGGTGCCGGTATACTCGAACGGTTCATCGTCGATCCGCGCCCCGGCCCACAAAAACCGCCGCACCCGCGTGCGCGCCCAGAAGCGGTAAATCCACAGCGTAATTAGGTTAAGGGCAAGGTTGACGTAGTGGATGCCGAACAGAGTCGCGGTACGGCCGACGTATGTCAGCCGGTGCGCCGGCGTCGCTTGCGTCGTATCCGGCGGCGGGGACGCGAGCGGGTCCTGCGGCACCGGCGGTGGCGTCAAATCCTGCATGGCGTAGCGGTCACCGGCGATTCACGTATCATCCAAGCACTTTACCACGAACGCTGCGGCACCCCATCGCCGCCCGCCCAGTCGGCGATCATTGCCCTGACCTCGGCGGCATCGCGGCCGTCGGCACGCAGCGCCCGCAGCGTCGGCGCGTCATGGCGCTTGGCGAGCCGCCGGCCGTCGGCGCCGGCGATCAGGCGATGATGATGGTATTCCGGCGTCGCCAGGCCGAGCAGCGCCTGCAACAGCCGGTGAACATGCGTCGCCGCGAAAAGGTCCGCGCCGCGCGTCACCAACGTGACGCCTTGCACATGGTCGTCAAGCGTGACGGCGAGATGATAGCTGGCCGGCGTATCCTTGCGCGCCAGGACAACGTCGCCGAATATATCGGGCGTCGCCGCGATCTCGCCACGGGCGCGATCACGCCAGCGAAGCGGACCGACGTCCGCTCGCGCCTTGGCGACGTCGAGGCGCAGCGCATAGGGCGCGCCGCCGGCGATGCGTCGCGTCCGCTCCTCGAATGACAGCTGGCGGCATGTTCCCGGATAGATCGGTCCGTCGGGCCCATGCGGCGCCTCGGCGGCGCGGGCGATTTCGGCGCGGATTTCGGCGCGCGTGCAAAAACAGGGATAAAGCAGCTTCGCCGCCGTCAGGCGACCGATCGCTCGACCGTACTCATCCATGTGATCGGATTGACGTCGCGACGGCTGCTGCCAGTCGAGCCCCAGCCATGCCAGGTCCTCCTCGATGGCCGCAGCGTATTCCGGCCGGCACCGGGCAACGTCGATGTCCTCGATCCGCAGGAGAAACCGCCCACCCGCCGACCGCGCCGCGCGCCAGGCGAAGAGCGCGGAATAGGCGTGGCCGAGATGGAGGAATCCCGTCGGCGAAGGGGCGAAGCGGGTGACGACGGTCATTCGCTTCTTCGATGGCGCGCCGGACGCCAATGCGCTAGTACCAGCCTGCCCGCGGCAGGCGCCACGACCGCCACTCGAAGTTTTACGATGTCCGACATTTTCGATCTGTCCGGTCCTAGCTACGGCCCCGCGTCGGGCGGCCAACCCGAATCATTGATCGTCCTGTTGCACGGTCTTGGCGCCGATGGCAACGACTTGATCGGATTGGCGCCCTACTGGGCCCGCGCGCTGGCGCGCACGGAATTCATTTCGCCGCACGCGCCGTTTCCCTGCGACATGGCGCCGTTCGGCCGGCAGTGGTTCAGCCTGCAGGATCGATCGCCGGCGATGGTCCTGGCCGGAGTGCAGGCGGCGGCGCCGATTCTCGACGCGTTCATCGATCAAGCGCTTGCCTCGCGCGGTCTCGACGAATCCCGGGCGGCGCTGGTCGGCTTCTCGCAAGGGACGATGATGTCGCTCTACGTCGCGCCGCGCCGAAATCGCGCCTTCGCCGCCGTCGTCGGATACTCGGGCGCCGTGATCGGCGGCGAGACGTTGGCGGCCGAGACGCGCTCGCGTCCGCCCGTGCTGCTGATTCACGGCGACGCCGATCCGGTCGTACCCTTCCAGGCGCTCGCGGCGTCGACACAGACGCTGCGCGCCGCCGGACTGGAAGTGGCGGCGATCGAGCGCCCCGGTCTGGGACACTCGATCGACGAGGATGGGCTCCTGCGCGGCGGCCGGTTTCTGGCCGAACGGCTCGGCGGTGTGGCCTAAGCGTCGGCGGACGACGGTTTGCGTCAAATTCGTTGCGGTTTTGTCGCGCTTTTTCGCTAATCGGCGCGGATATTGTGTTTCGCACGGGTTTCCCGTATCAAATTGTGCGGACGCGCGCATCGTGCGGGCGTCGGCCGACAGGGACGCCAGGGGGGTCAAGGGAGCACGACGTTGCGCGGCTCGATCGACAGTTGCCACGCTCTGGTGCTGAACGCCGACTTCCGGCCGCTCAGCTATTTCCCGCTGTCCCTGTGGCCTTGGCAGGACGCGATCAAGGCGGTGTTCCTCAATCGCGTCAATATCGTCGCCGAATACGATCGCGTCGTGCATTCGCCGTCGATGGCCATCAAGTTGCCGAGCGTGATCTCGCTCAAGGAGTACATTCCCGCCGATCGCCGGCCGGCGTTCACGCGATTCAACGTCTTCTTGCGCGACCGCTTCAGTTGCCAGTATTGCGGCGACGCGTTTCCGACGCACGACTTGACCTTCGATCACATCGTGCCTCGATCGCGCGGCGGACGGACGGTCTGGGGCAACGTCGTGACCGCATGCGGCACCTGCAATTTGCAGAAGGGCAATCGCCTGCCGCGCGAATCGAGGATGTTCCCTAAACACATGCCGACGCAACCCACGACGGCGCAGTTGCAAGAGAATGGGCGGGCTTTCCCGCCCAATTTCTTGCACGAGAGCTGGCGCGACTTTCTTTACTGGGATACCGAACTCGATCCGGTCTAGTTTCCGGCCGGGATACGGGCGCCGCTCAACGCGGCGCGAACAAATACGGCTCGCGACGGACGCGGCCGCCCGATTCGACCTGTCGCGGCGCGGCGGCCTGGCCGGCGAGACGCCGCTGGATATCGGCGATCAACGCTTCGAGCGTCGTTCGTTTGACGCGATCGCCCGCCATTACCGCCTGGACGACTGGATCGTCGAGCACGTCGGCCAGCGACGGCTCCTGCGACAGTCCGGGGATGAGCTTGCGCGTCATGGTTAACTCCTCGATCCCGTGCACCGGCGAACGTCACCATAAGCCGCCGTTGATGGACAGAATACGAAGCGAACGTGGCAAAAATTTGAATATCGCCAAAGATTGCCGTGACAATGTTGTAATCCGTCCGGCAGACCGCGCCAGGGCGCGAATGCGACTCAAATGCGCGTCGAAAGCCAGATGGCAAGCCGCGAACCGGTCTTAATCGCCGCCGACAGCAGGGGATAGCCCGGCGCCTGATGCGCCCCGTGGGCGATGCCTTCGTCGCGATGGGCGATCTCGTCGCGGCGGAACTCCTCGAGCGTCGCCTTAAACTCCGCTTCGTCGTCGCCGAGGCGCCCGATCTGCCCGGCGTAATGCTCGTCGATGACCTCCTCGACGGCCACTGTGCAGGCCATCGCTGCGCGCTCGCCAAGAAGGGCGCTCGCCGCACCAAGTGCAAAACCGGCGACGTGCCACAGCGGCGCCAGCGCCGTCGGCCGCACGCGACGAGCCGGCAGCAGCCGATCGAAGGTGTCGAGGTGTTTCTGCTCTTGCGCCGCCATGCGGCGGATGACATCGCCCGCCGCGCCGTCGCCGAGCACCGCAAGCTGGCCGGCATAAATACGCACCGCCCCGTATTCGCCGGCGTGGTCGACGCGGAGCATCCGGGCCATCTCATCGGCGCGCGGGTGATCGCCGGGCAAGTTGCGTCGCGGCCCGGCGCGATCGGCGTCGGCGCTCATCGCGGCGGCGGCGCCGCGAGCAGGTTCCACGCGGCGATGAATGCGAAGCCGGCGAGCGCGAGCGAGAGGAGAAAGTTGTAGCCCGCCATCGAAATGCCGAATAACGACCAGGCGATCTCGTCGCACCGCACGACCTTCTGACCGAGCAGCATGCGGCGCAGCTCCTCGATGTCGCGCGCCGGTCCGCGCGGCGCGCCGCAGGTGGCGAGACCCTCCCACCAGCCCTGTTCGACCCCGACGTGGAACGCCGATACGCCCATTCCAGCGAGGAAGAGCGCGCCGGCCAGCGCCACGAGCGCGGCGATGGCTCGCCGCGGCTCTGGCCGCACGGTGCTCATGCCGAACGCCAGCGCGCCTATCACGATGGTCGCGACATAAGGATAGCGCTGCCAGTGGCACAGAGCGCACGGCTCGAGCCCGCCCAGGTACTGGAAGCCAAGCGCGGCGCCGAGAATCGCCAAGCTGGCGATGAGAACGGTCGTCGCGGCGAAGCGGGCCTCGGTCATAGCGGCATTATACAGATGGGATGGCCGCGCGGGGACTTCGCGGCGGGTCCGATCAGACGTAACGCAAAATCACGAATCCGGCGATGACCAGGCCGACGAACGCGGTGGTGACCAGCGTCAAGTATCGCTCGATGAAGTCGCGGATCGGCGGTCCGAAGACGCGCAGCAACCCCGCGACGAGGAAGAAGCGCGCGGCGCGGGTGGCGATCGAAGCCAGCGCAAAAACCAGGAGATCGAACCTGGCGACTCCGCTGGCGATGGTGATGATCTTGTAAGGGATCGGCGTCATGCCCTTGATGAGGATGATCCACAGGCCCCATTGGTTGAAAAGCGCCTGATACTCGACGAACTGGGCCTCGAGCTGATAGAGGGAAATCACCGCGCGGCCGACGGTTTCGTAAAGGAAATATCCAATCGCGTAGCCAAAAAAACCGCCGGCGACCGAGGTGAGGGTGCAGATCAAGGCGAACTTCCATGCCTCGCGCGGCCGGGCGAGCACCATCGGCACCAGCATGGCGTCGGGCGGGATCGGAAAGAACGAACTTTCGGTAAATGAAACTGCGCCCAGCGCCCACAGCGCGCGGGGGTGGGCGGCAAGTCGCATCACCCAGTCGTAGAGGTTTCGGAGCATGGCGCGGAGGTCGAAGAAATTCCCGTGGTCGCTGGCGAGGGGGCGGGCCGGGGGAGAATAGCGGGAATGCATAAGTCATTGGTAAAGAATGAACGTTGACTCGCGCCAGCGGTTGACCGACCCCGACGCATCACTATGATGACGCCGCCGCCGGCCGTGCGCCTCGCGGCTGCGCGTAGTCGCGCGATCGACGAGTGCCCCTGTGGCGGAACGGTAGACGCGGCAGACTCAAAATCTGTTGCCCGCAAGGGCGTGCTGGTTCAAGTCCGGCCAGGGGCACCAATTATTTCAATAACTTATAGAATAGATGACGATCACCGGCCACTTTGCCGTCTTGTTCGGGTAAGCGTGGGGTAAGCATCCAAACGAAAATGAGTTGCACTCGGGGACGTCGGCGCGTCCCGCGATCCTTGCGCGTCTCGCGTTCGCCACCCCCGGCGGGAGACCCCCACGGGGTCGCGCGAGTGAACGCGATTGGCTGACTTTACTCCAGCCGAAAATATCCGAAGCGAGTCGTGCGCCAAATGGTCCGCCATTGTAGCTATCGACAGAAACGCTGCATCTTCTCTATGACGCGGGCTCGTGAAAGCCAATAGTCCTCCACCCAGACCCTTAGTGTTGTTTGACTGGTCGCGTTGTAGATGTCTTTGATCCCGTAAGACTCGAAATCGCCTACCACAAGATCGCCCTCATCTGGATCACTTCCCCCATAGTGTTCAAGAATTGCAAACCCCATCGTCGTCTGGATCACAAAGCGAGCACGGCATTCGATTTGATTGAGAATGACGTATCCCTCAGCAGCCAATACAGGCGCAGGTATTAACGCTGCAACGAGGGTGAGAACCAGTCTGCTCCGAATAGCGGCGCGGTGCAGATCCTTTCCAGCCACGGCCAACCAAATTAGGGCATATTCGCTCAGCGGCAGGTTTGCGGCGCGTCGAGATACGCCGGACGTGGCTGTCTCGCATAGCTCATAACGTGACGGTCGGCGATGACGATTCCCTAGAGTCGGCGATAGGCACGATGTAGCCAGTAACGCCGAGGGCGCGCCGCAACCGGTTCAATACCGCTCGCGGGAGCGACCAACGTCAGCGCGACGCAATTCAAGGTCAATAATGACCGGCGAGTTGCTCTGCAGTGGACATGATTCCCATGACCGATCATGACCCATTGCGGAATTAAGGCCAGATAGACTCCCCAACAGGGTCTCAATAGAATTTCACCCGCGGCGTTCTCTCAAGGCAATTGCCCTGAATGACGGAAGAGCGCATCAAGCGTCGCCTCGCTGCCATTCTCGCCGCCGACGTAGTCGGATACACCCGGCTAATGGAGGCGGACGAGATCGGCACGCTCGCGGCGCTGAGGGCACGACGCAGGGAGGTGCTGACGCCGCTCGTTGCCAAGCATCACGGCCGCGTTTTCAAACTAATGGGTGATGCCGCCTTCGTCGAGTTCGCGAGCGCTGTCAATGCCCTGGCTTGCGCGATCGAGCTCCAAACTGAGCTCAAACGCGCCCA
>DATIBC010000010.1:0-33006 GCA_035457725.1 Alphaproteobacteria bacterium
CGGCCAGCTCCATCGCGGCTGCGACCGCCTTTACGTCCCCAAGGTAAGCCACGTCACCGGCGACATCGACATCCACGACATCGCCGTCGATCGCGAAGGGCGCGTCATCTTCGTCAACACGCTGTTCGGCTGCCTCGCCACGGTCAGCGACCGCCACAGCTTCGTGCCGCTCTACCGGCCGCCGTTCGTCTCCAAGCTGGCCGCCGAGGACCGCTGCCACCTGAACGGCCTCGCCATGCGCGACGGAAGGCCGGCCTACGTCACCACCGTCTCGCAGGGCGACGTGCCCGACGGCTGGCGCGATTTCCGGCGCGACGGCGGCACTTTGATCGACCTCGCCAAGAACGAGATCGTGCTCGACGGCCTGTCGATGCCGCATTCGCCGCGCTGGTATCGCGGCCGGCTGTGGCTGCACAACTCGGGCACCGGCGAGTTCGGCTACGCCGATCTCAAGGCCGGGCGGTTCGTGCCGGTGTGCTTCGTGCCGGGATACCTGCGCGGCCTCGATTTCAATGGCGAGTTCGCCGTCGTCGGCCTGTCGATGCCGCGCCGCGACAAGGCGTTCCATGGCCTGGCCCTGCAGGAACGCCTTGAGGCCAAGAAGGCCTCGCCGCGCTGCGCCATCTACATCATCGATCTTCGCACCGGCGATTCCGTGCACTGGGTGCGCTTCGAGGGCGCGATCGAGGAGCTCTACGACGTCGCGGTGCTGCGCGGCTGCCGGCGGCCGATCGCCATCGGCTTCCAGAGCGACGAGATCCGCCGCGTCATCTCGGTCGGCGGCCAGGCCGGCGGCGGGATGGTCGAGCTGGCCGAGGCCAAGACGTGAGCGCGCGTCCGCCCCTCGCCGGGGACGCACGACGCCAGCAGGCGGCGAGCGTTTTTCTGCGCGCCGCCGCCACGCACCGCAAGAGCGGCCAGACCGCACGCGCCATCGAGGCGTATCGCAAGGCGCTCAACGTCGATCCCGACAGCGTCGCGGCGATGCTCGACCTTGGCAACCTGCTGTCGGTCCAGGGTGCCTGGGCCGAGGCGCAGCGCCTTTACCAGAGAGCGGTGCTGGCGAAGCCCGATGCGCCCGAGGCACATTACAACCTCGCCAACGCGCTGCGCCATGCCGGCGACGGACGCAACGCCATCGCGCATTACATGCGCGCGCTCGAGCTGCGGCCGGTCTATCCCTCGGCGCAGTTCAATCTCGGCCAGGAACTGTGGCGCGCCGGCGAGGTCGAGGACGCGCAGGCGGCCTATCGCCGCGTGATGTCGCTCGAGCCCAACCACCTCGGCGCCTGCCATATGCTGCTCAAGATCGCCATGGGCTCGGGCGATTTCGCCGGCGCCGAGGAGTTCGCGGCGCGCATTCCCGCCGCCGTCGCCGCTTATTCGCCGCAACGGCAGGATTACGAGATCTTCGCGAATATCGCCTACGACCACATCTTCTATCCGCTGCCCGACGAGACCTATCGCCGCCTGACCGGCCGCATCGGCGAGATCCTTGCCGGGCGCTTCGCGCGGCTGCCGGGGCGTCCGACGGCGAAGGACCCCGAGCGGCGCCTCAAGATCGGCTATCTCTCGCCCAACTGGGGCGATCACCCGGTGGGGCATGTCTTCCGCTCGTTCTTCGCCCAGCACGATCGCGCGCAGGTCGAAGTGTTCGGCTACGCGACGCGCGACCGCGGCGGCGATCGCGGCGACTTCAACGCCACGATCCGCGCCGGCTTCGATCACTATCGCGACCTCGGCGGCATGCCGGCGGTCGCCGCGGCGCATCGGATCGCCGAGGACGACATCGACATCCTGGTCGATCTCGACGGCTACATGGAGCTCGTCTCGCCGCAGATCCTGAGCCAGCGCCCGGCGCGCCTCCAGGCGTTCTGGGTCGGCCACGCCGGCGGGCTCGGCCTGCCGTGCGTCGACTACCTGCTCGCCGACGCGACGGTGATCCCGCAAGGCGCCGAGGGGCGTTACAGCGAGGCCATCGTCCGGCTGCCCGAGATCTATCACCCGATGGATCGCGCGCCGATCGCCGCCGAGACTCCGAGCCGCGCCGCCGAGGGGCTGGGCGAGGATGCGATCGTGTTTTGCGCCTTCAACAATCCCGAGAAGATCGATCGTCGCGCGTTCGCCAGCTGGATGCGCATCCTCGCCGCGGTGCCCAACTCGCAGCTTTGGCTTTCCGACCGCCGCAAATACGCCGACCCGCGGCCGCGCCTGCGCGGGCTCGCCAAGGCGGCGGGCATCGCGCCCGAGCGGATCGTCTTCGCGCGCTATGCGCCCGACAAGGCGGCGCACCTGGCGCGCCATCGCCTCGCCGATCTGTTCCTCGACACCTTCACGCTCAATGCATCGTCGACGGCGCTCGATGCGCTGTGGGCTGGCGTGCCGGTGGTGACGTGGGCCGGCGATCGTTTCGCCACGCGCATCGCGGCGTCGTTCCTCAACGCGGCCGGGCTCGCCGACCTGATCACCTCATCGCTCGACGAATACGAGGCGAAGGCGATCGCGCTGGCCCGCGATCCCGCCGCCGTGCAGGCGTTGAAGGCGCGGCTCGTTGTGGCGCGCGAGGTCGCGCCCCTGTTCGATACCGCGCGCCTGGCGCGTCATGTCGAGGACGCCTATCGCACGATGTGGCGCCGCTATGTCGCGAGCGAGCCGGTCGCGGCGTTCAATGTGCCGGCGCGCGAGCGCCCAGCGGCTTCTCTCGCAGCGGTGCCGCTCGAAGCAGCGCCCTCGCCGTCTACTCCGGCGCCCGCCGCGCCGGTCAAGGCGGCGCCAACGCCCCCGCCTGCGGCGCCACCCGGCGCAGCGAGCCCGGCGTGGAAACCGGGCACGCCGCTCGCCATCGCCACGCCGCGCTATGTGCTTCGTTCGCTCCGAGCCTCCGATGTCGACGAGACGTTCGTCGGCTGGGCGGCCGATCCCGAGGTGATGGTGACGCTCAACCTGCCGCCCCGCCAGATCACCCGCGAGGATCTGGTGAAATACGTCGAGCGCTTCGACAACCGCGCCCGCTTCGGGCTCGGCGTTTTCGACAAGGATAGCAAGAAGCTCATCGGCTTCTATGCCGTCTATTGCGATATGCGCAACGGGCTGGCGCAGACCAATGTCTGCATCGGCGATCGCGACTATTGGGGCAAGAAGGTGGTGCTGGAGACGCGCGGCGCGCTGATCGATTTCCTGTTCGGCGTGCTCAAGGTGAACAAGATCTGGGGCACGCCGCTGGCGCGCAATTTTCCCTCGCTGTTCAACTACAAGGCCCAGGGCTTCACCTGCGAGGGCGTGCTTCGCCAGCACCGGCGCAGCTTCAGCGGCGGCTGGCTCGACCAGTACATGTTCGGCCTCCTGCGCAGCGAGTGGCTGGCGCGCAAGCAGGGCGGCGGCCAATGAGCGACAACCTCGTCCGGGCGCGCGAGCTTCTGGCGCAGGCACTGGAGACCGACGTAGCGGCGATCGGTGCCGATGCGGCGATCGGCGTCGTCGAGACGTGGGACAGCCTCGCCCACATGCGCCTCGTCAACGCCATCGAGGAGAATCTCGGCCGCGAGCTGTCGCCCGACGCGATCGTCTCGATCGCCAGCGTCAAGGACGTCGCGGCGATTCTCGAGCGCGGCGCCGACGCCGCCTGAACGGCGCCCCGCCCGCCCATGGCCCGGGTTCTTGCCGCCATTCCGCATTTCTACCGCCACAGCCCCGAGGGCGGGCACGGCTCGCAGCGCCGTGATCCGACTTCGCGCGTGCGCGCGCTTGGCGGCTGCATCGCCCTGTTGCGCGCCAACCTTGGCGTGGGCCAGGTCGGCATCGACATCGCGGCGCGGGCCGCGCGGCCGGCGAACCAAGAATTGGCGCACCAGCTCGACATCGTCATCTGCACCACCGGCGATGACCACCTGCTCGAGCGGCTGGCGCTACCCCGCGACAACTATGTGCATCGGGCGAGCCGCGCCGCGCCGCTTCTGCTCGGCTACGAATGCCACGCGGCGCTTCGCGATGGGCTTGGCCGCTACGACTATTTCGCTTTCTTCGAGGACGATCTGCTGATCCACGACCCGCTGTTCCTTGCCAAGTGCGCGTGGTTTTCGGCCCAAGCCGGCGGCGACGCCGTGCTGCAGCCCAATCGCTTCGAGATCGCGGCTGGCCGCGATCCGGCAAAGGCCTACATCGACGGCGACATCCGCGCGCGGGCGACCGCCCCCTTCCAGGACATCGCCGACCGGCCGGAGGTCCGGCTCGAGGCGCTGGGCGTGACGGCGACGTTCCGCCGGCCGCTCAATCCTCACTCGGGGTGTTTCCTTTTGTCGGCCGAGCAGATGGCGCATTGGGCGCGGCAACCCTATTTCCTCGATCGCGCCGACAGCTTCATCGGGCCGCTGGAGAGCGCCGCCACGCTCGGGCTCATGCGCGCGTTTCGCGTCTACAAGCCGGCGTTCGCCAACGCCGGCTTTCTCGAGATCCAGCATGCCGGCCAGGGGTTCATCGGCCTGATCGGCACGACCGTTCGCCGCGCCGACGAGGCGCCGGCGCCCGCCTAGTCGCCGGTCGCGCGCCGCGCCTTCGGCTGGCCCGCGCGTTGTCCGCGGGCCAGGCTCTCGATCAGTCGCACCTGCTGCTGCAGGCAGCTCTTGAGCTCGTAGCGCTCGACGACCGTCTGGCGCGCGCGCCGCCGCAGCGCCGCCATGCGGTCCTTGTGGTCGAGCACCTCGTCGATGCGGTCGGCGATCTGCTCGGGCGAGAAGAAATCGACCAGCAGGCCGTTCTTGCCGTCCTCGATCATCTCGGTGACCGGCGTGGTGTTCGAGCCGATGATCAGGCAGCCGGCCGACATTGCCTCGAGCATCGACCACGACAGCACGAACGGATACGTCAGATAGACGTGCGCCGCCGAGATCTGCAGCAGCCGCAGGAATCCGTTGTACGGCACGCGGCCGAGGAAATGAACGCGCGCCGGATCGATCGTCACTTCGTCGAGCATAATCTGGCGATACGTCTTCCCGCCGGGCGCGGGGGCGCCGTAGCTCACGCCGTCGCCGCCGACGATAATGTAGTGGCAATTCGGCCGCCGGCGCGCCGACAGCGCGATCGCCCGCATGAAGGTCGGAAAACCGCGATAGGGCTCGAGATTGCGCGCCACGTAGGTGACGACCTCGTCGCCGGCGGCGATCTTGTGCCCGTTGCGCAGGGTCGCGGTGGCGCCGGGCGACGGCGCGGCGACGGCGGTGTCGACGCCGTCATGGATGACGTGGATGCGGTCGAGCAGGATCGACGGGAATTGCGATCGCTGCCAGCGCGTCGGACTGATGCCGGCGTCGGCCGCCTCGAGGCTCAAGAGTTGGACGCCGTTTTTCGTGCGCACCCGGCAAATGTCGTCGATCGTCACCTTGCGCGAGGGATCGAAGCCGACGTCCGAGCCGCGCGCGCGATAGTAGAACTCGCAGTAGCCCAGGAGCGGTGTGGTGGGGAAGACGTCCTTGAGGTAGAGCGCCTCGCCCCATCCCGGATGCGCGCAGATCACGTCGGGGACGAAGCCGCTGCGCCTGAGCTGGTAGGCGATGCGTACCACCGCCTGGCCGTGCAACACCCCCTCCTCGAAGTTGCGCAGATAGAAGTGCGTCTCGGGCGAGGGGTTGCGCTTGAGCGTGTAGACCGCCTGGCGGACCTTGGGCAGGGCCGGCTTGTCCGGCTGGGTGATGAACACCACCTCGTTGCCCGGCCGGGCAGCCAGGAACGGCGCAAGATGCTTGTATTGTCCAGGACAGTTTTGATGGACGAACAGGATACGCATGTCGGCCTTATTCAATGCAATTATGATCACGTTAGCGATGAATACGGAAACTGCCAAAGACTAAGCGATGTCCATCGGCGCCCTGCCCGTTTTGCCGCCGCTCGGCCGCGGCCCGCCTGCGGCATGCGGCGTTGTCCACCTGCCGAGCGGCGGACGCTGGGACGGAGGCACGCTTCAGCGCGAGATCGCCCGCCGCGCGGCGCTGCTCGTCGCAATGGGAATCAGACCGGGCGCGCGGGTGGCGATCGCTCACGGCGGCACGCCCCACTTTTTCGCCGATTTGTTTGCCGTCTGGCGGCTCGGCGCCTGCGCCATGCCGCTCAACCCCGAGCTAACCACGCCCGAAATGCGCGTGATCGAGGAGTTCGCCGCACCGGCGGCTTTCCTCGCCGACGACGGCGCGGCGCCGCTCGCCACGCTTCAAGCTCCAGTCCGCTGCTTGCGCGAAAGTTCCAGCGATCGCGCCAACGACGATGCCATCGCCGCCGCCGACCCGCCGGCCGATGCTCCGGCGCTCATCTTGTTCACCTCGGGCACCACCGGCAGCCCCAAGGGCGTCATGCTCAGCTTCGCGGCGCTCGACGCGCGCATTGCCCTCAACCTGCAGCACATCGGCGTCTCGGCGCTCAAGCGCACTATTTGTCCGCTGGCGACGCATTTCGGGCACGGCCTGATCGGCAACTGCCTGACCCCGCTGTATGCCGGAGGCGAACTGTTCCTGCTCCCGCAGCCCTCGCTCCAGGCGATCGGCCGGCTTGGCGCGACCATCGACGAATTCGCCATCTCCTTCCTCAGTTCGGTGCCGTCGCTGTGGAAGATCGCCCTCAAGGCGAGCGCGCCGCCCGCCGGCGGGTCGTTGCGTCGGGTCCACATCGGCTCGGCGCCTTTGTCCGCAACGTTGTGGCGCAACGTCGCGCGATGGGGCAGCGGGGCCGAGGTGGTGAACATGTACGGCATCACCGAAACGGCGAACTGGATCGCCGGCGCGTCGACGCGCGAGGTCGAGCCGGCCGACGGGCTGGTCGGACGCATGTGGGGCGGTCACGCGCGGGCGCTGTCGGCCGACCTAGAAGAAGTGCCGGACCACGGCGAAATATCCGTGCAAACGCCCTCGCTGATGTCGGGATACTTCCAGCGCCCCGATCTCACTCGGGCCGTCGTCCGCCAAGGTTGGTTTCGCACCGGCGACATCGGCCGCATCGATGCGCAGGGCATGATCCGTCTCACTGGGCGCGCGAAACTCGAAATCAATCGCGCTGGCGCCAAGATCCATCCCGAGGAGGTCGAGTTGGCGCTCGAGAGCCTGGAGGCGGTCGGCGAGGCTTGCGTTTTTGCGCTACCGGACGAAATCAGCGGCGAGATCGTCGCCGCGGCGGTGCGGCTGCTGCCGGGTGCGCACGAAGACGGCGCCGCTTTGCGGGCCCGGCTGGCGGTGCGGATGCGCCGCGAATGCATTCCCGAGCGCTGGTTCTTCGTCGACGAAATTCCGCGCAACGATCGCGGCAAGGTCGACCGGCAGGCGATCCTTGCCCGCTTCTCGCCGCCGGAATGAATGCGCGAACAGCCGAGCTGGCGATCTGCGACCGACGCAGCGCGTCAGTGAAGCACGGCGCCTTGCGTTGCGATCTCGGCGCAGGCGTCGGCGATATGCGCGATGTTGTCGGGCTGCTCGCGCGCCGCGAGTTCGAGCGCGAAGGCGCGTGCGCGTTCGGCGAAATGCCCGCCGTCGCTCAGCCGCGACACCGCCTCGCTTACCTGCGCCTCGGTAATGCCGCCGCGAAGCACGATCGCGACGCCCAGCTCCTCGAGCGCTGCCGCGGTGAGCTGCTGCTCCAAATGGCGCGGCATGATGATCTGCGGCCGCCCGAGCGCCAACGCGGTTTCGGTCGTGCCGATGCCGCCGTGGTGAACGATCATTGGCGTCTCGCGCAACGCATCGGCGAGCGGCACCGGCGTCTCGTGCACGACATGGCCGCGCTCGCCGAGGTAGTGTTTTAGACCGCGCGGCGCGCGACGGATGTAGAAGCGTCCCGGTCCGGGCGCCGACGCCAGGCCGGCTACCGCGGTGCGGATGAAACGCGCATCGACGCCGAGATACGCGAAAAAGCCGCGCCCCGCGGTCGGCGCCACCGGCGGCGGCAGCGGCTGGAACGCTCCGAGCGCCGGTTTGGTTCGATAGGCGCGGTAGGGATCGATCTCCGGCAGCGTGCAGACGAACCGGCCGCGCGCCGCGAAAATCTGCGGCAGGGCGTCCAGCATCGGCCTGCGGCGACGCTTCTGCACCACGCGGATCACCTCAAGCAGGCGCGCTTCGGCCGCCACCGGGTTCGATGTCGGCCGCAGTATGGGAAATCTCGGTAAATCGTCGGGCGGTGCCGTGAATCCGTCGCCGATGATCACCAGCGGGTGGGCGCCATGCGCGGCGAGGCAAAGCGTCGGGCTGTAATCGGCGACGATGGCCGCAGGACGCACGGCATCGATCAGGCGATCCCACGCCTGCACCATCGGCATCAAATCGGTGGGGTCCAGAAACCCATTCATCGCGATGATGTCGGCGATCGAGGCGGCATGAAACGGCTTCCTGGATTCCGATCGCGATTCCCAGCGCGGCGCCTGCAGCACCGGAAAATTTTCCGCTCGATAGACCGGCCACGGCTCGACCAGATTGCGGAGCGCCAGGAACGGCCGATGGCCGCGCGCATGCAACGCGCGCGCAATCGCCATAAGACGCGTGACGTGTCCGAGACCCGCGCCGAGCTCCCAACCGAGAAGGATCCGTGCCATTTGCGCCGCCGAAAGCGAGAATCGAATGGACTGTCAGGCCGTCGACGCTTCGCGCGACGACGCGGCCGGTCAAGGCGCGCGCAACGTCGCCTCATCGCCACGCGTGACCTCGTACGTTCCGGCGGCGTCGCGACGCGTGACCGTCGCGCCGCCGCGATAAACGCCGGGCGACCATTGCTGCGCGCCGCGTCGTTTGCCGACGAAGCCAAAATATCGCGCCGCATCGCGCTGTATGGAGATACGCCGCTGGGCGAGCACCGTACCGTCCGGCGCGGCGAGGGAAAGGTGCAACTCGTCGCCCGATCTGAGCCCGAACGCCTCGACGAAATAGACCAACGCAGGCGCCGCGGCAGGAAACTCGATGGCGCGATGCTCGCCGCGGCGAACCGCCTCGACCCTCGGTTCGGACACCGCGAAGCCGGCGTTGTAAAGCGGGATGGGCTGATAGGGCAGCGCGGCAAAGACATCGGGCCGCCACAGCGGGCGCGGGCCGGGCTGGCAATCCGTGTCGCGCTCTCGCCCGACAAACGGGTCGATGCGCCGATCGAGGTGGCGCACGCCGAACTCGACGTGCGGGAAATCGGCAAGGCCGGACATGCCGACCAGTCCGAGCGGCGCGCCCGCGCCGACCGACTGTCCAGGTCGGACCACGACGCTGCCACGGCGGAGGTGGCAATACTGCGAGCTCCATCCAGCCGCATGCTCGAGGACGACGCCGTTGCCGCACTCACGCCCGTGCAGCGCATCGCGCGAACGCTCGCTCGCCGCGACGTCGTCCAGGCCGTCGCGAACCGCGCGGACAACCCCGTCGGCCGCTGCCATGACGGTCACGCCCTCCGCCATGCGGGCGAGGTCGCGTACGGCAAAATCGGTGCCACCGTGCCCGTCCGAGGCGCGCTGACCGCACAGGTAGTCGCGCACGCCGCCGCTCGGATCGTGGTCGACGTACTTAGCGATCCAGCAATCGACCCCTGGTCGACACTCGATCGGCAGCGCAAAACTGGGGCGCAGGTCGTTGGCGTACGTGGCGCCGGCTACGGTCAAAACCGACACGAGAAACATACAGACCGCAACCGCATGGGCGCGCTTGCGACGGAGTGGCGCGGCGGTCATCTGGAGCTGCCGAACAATTCGCGGCGTTGCAGTTGCGAGCATGATCAGCCTGCGCCAACGGGTCAGGAGATTAAACTAGTCGAGCGATGTGCCTTCGGCTAGCAGGCTCGTCATCGCGTCACGCGCATGCCGATGGGCCGACGGCACGGCGGCCGAGTGCGCCGATGTCGAGTTGCCGGGCGGCGGCGCATCGAGCCTTTTCGCGATACGACCGACTTACTGTACGACCAATATGTCCGGATGCCAGTTGGTGCGCGTTGTCATTGCGTGTATTTGTGGGCTCTTAGCAGGATGTTACCGGGCGAGCTTCCCGTGGGGCCGAAGTGTGTCGGCGGTTGGCACGCATATGAGGAAGCAAAATCGCCAGCCTAGGGACTCGCTAGGTCCCCTTTGGAGCATCTTACGATCAGATGGTCGGATGGTTTCTCAAGGTGCGGCGCAGTGACGAAATGATCGTCGATCGATCAACCGTCGAGAAAAACGCCGGAGGGAAGTAGCGATGCGGCTCCATATCGGCGGCACCACGCGTCGCGAAGGTTGGACGAACTTGAATATTGTTCCGGGTCCAGAAGTCGACGTCGTGGGGGACTGCCAAGATTTGTCGCACCTAGCTGACGCTTCGGTCGACGAGATCTACGCCAGCCATGTCCTTGAGCACTTGGACTATCGCCATGAACTGCCACGAGCGCTGAAGGAATGTCACCGAACCCTGAAGAATGCAGGCGTCTTTCATATCAGTGTGCCGGACATGCAAATTCTATGTTGGTTATTCCGGCATCCAAAACTGTCCCTGAGGGCTCGGTTCGCCATCATGCAGAAAATATTTGGGGCGCATGTCGACGCGCACGATCATCATAAAGTGGGACTCGATTACGAGTTGCTGCGTCACTACCTCGCACAAGCTGGCTTTCGGCGGGTTGAGCGTGTTGAGTCTCTCGGCATTTTTAACGACACCAGCGAAATGCAAATGTTGGGTGTGCGCATCAGTTTGAACGTCCGCACGTATAAATCGTGACTTGGCCATCGGTCGCGCCCATCGTGACGTTGCCAGAGGCTCGCACGGGTGGCGATGCGCCGTCCAATGGCTGGCCGGCCGCAATGTGCGTCACGCCCAAGAAACCCGGCCGGTGTCATCTCGGATGTCGCCGCAGGTTAATTTATCACTTTAGGAGTTCTATTCTAAGCCTTGGCGCGCCCTGCTGGACTCGAACCAGCGACCTACAGCTTAGAAGGCTGTTGCTCTATCCAACTGAGCTAAGGGCGCATACCCTGGCGCGCGGCAAGCTCGAGCGGGTCACTCCACCCGATCATAGCGAAAATTCTCCGCGTAGCTCTTCGGTCTAAACTTTTGCTTCTGCGGAGCCGCCAACGTGTATTCGATGCCGTGACGGCGCGCAAAGGCGCTCGCCTCGGTCTGGCTCGCGAAGCGCAACGTCACTTGGCCCGTCGTATCCGTCGATCCGGCCCACCCCATCAGCGGATCCAGCCGCTTGGCGGCGCGCGGTTCGAACTCGAGGATCCAATCGCGGGTGTTTCCCTGCCCCGATTGCATGGCCGTCTTGGCGGGCCGAAAAATACGTGCCTCCATATCCTCTCTCTATCGACCTCCTGCGACGGCAAGAGGCGCCTCGTGGTCGGGGCGGCCAGATTTGAACTGGCGACCCTCTGCTCCCAAAGCAGATGCGCTACCAGACTGCGCTACGCCCCGTCCCATGAGCTGGCCTATGCGCCGCTGCAGCGTACGAGATATATGATAGCGGTTTCCCCCGCAACCCAGCTAGGAACCGCCATGTCCCGCCGTTCGATCCGCCTCGATGATTCGCTGGAGGCGTACATCCGCAAGGTCAGCCTGCGCGAGCCCGAAGTCCTGCGCCGGCTGCGCGCCGAAACCGCCGAGATGGAGCACGCCGGGATGCAGATCGCGCCCGAGCAAGGCCAGTTCATGGGCATGCTGGCGCAGCTTATCGACGCGCGCCGGTACCTGGAAATCGGCGTGTTCACCGGCTACAGCACGCTGGCGGTCGCGCTTGCCATGCCGCCCGAAGGTCGCGTGGTTGCATGCGACAAAAGCGACGCCTGGACATCGGTTGCCCAGCGCTACTGGCAGGAAGCGGGAGTGGCTGATCGGATCGAATTGCGGCTCGGCGACGCCCGCAAGACGCTCGACAATCTGATCGCCGGAGGTGCGTCGGGGAGTTTCGATTTTGCCTTCATCGACGCCGACAAGGAAAATTATGACGCCTACTACGAGCGCGTCCTGACGCTGCTCCGCCCGGGTGGGCTCGTCGCGATCGACAATGTCCTGTGGTCGGGCAAGGTCGCCGACCCGAGCGCCCGCGATTACGAAAGCGCGGCGCTACGCGCGCTTAATCACAAGCTTTATGGCGACCGCCGGGTAACGATCTGTTTACTTCCGCTTGGTGACGGCCTGACTTTGGCGCGAAAGACACCGTGACGCCGCATTTTCGATGGGTTCGACATCCGGCGCTTGGTTAAGACATCTTTCATCCGGGCGCGCGACACTCAACCTACGCGATCCGGAGAAGACCGCCCAACGGGGCAGCGAGGCGTTGGCGACGTAGGCACCTTGATCGAAAGGAGTCACGTCTCATGTCTCGGATTTCCGTCGCCACCCTAGCCGCAGCGCTACTCTTCATTGCCGATCACGCCGCCGCGCAAAACGGCGCCGCCTGCGGCAAACGCGAAGAGCTGATGAAACATCTCGAAAACCAGTTCAAGGAAACGCCGGTCGCCATCGGCCTCGGCCAGGACGGCGTCGTCGTCGAAGTCCTCGCCGAAGCCAAGGGCTCGACCTGGACGATCATGCTCACGTATCCCAATGGCAAGAGCTGCCTGGTCGCCGCCGGCGAGGATTGGCGCGCCATCCCGCAAGTTGCGGCCCTCGGCACCGATATCTGAACCGGGCGCGCGCCCGGTCGGCAACCTCAACTGCCGAAGATCGGGTGAATAACGCGATCCCCGGCCTTGATCTTGAGGCGCGCGGCCGTGCCGCCGTTGAGTTCGAGCACGGCGCGCACCACGCCGTCGGAGGGAATGATCGCCTCCGAGAACGGCACGGTTCGCTCGGCGATATTGACGATCCGTCCGTCGCGGGCGATGAACAGCATGTCGAGCGGAATGCGCGTATTGCGCATCCACATCGTCACCGGCTGATCGGATTTGAAATCGAACAACATTCCCGCGTCGGCCGGCATCGAGGGCCGGAACATCAGGCCCTGCGTACGCCGCTCGTCGGTATCGGCGATCTCCACCACGAAACGATGGCGCGTCCCGCCGCTCTCAATCGTCAATTCGGAACGCGGAAACGTCGCCGTAGGCTGCGCCGCGACCGTGCTCGCGGCGAGCAAGGCGATGACGAGACAGTGGAAAACGACGCGTCGCGAAAGTGCGCTCATGGGAGCTGAGCTGTAGCCCATACGACCGCGACGACGCAACCTACGCCATGACGAGAGAACTGTCGACGAGACGACGGATCGCCGGCCGCACGCCACCCTCCGTTGGCGGATCGGCCAGCGTGGTGAACCAGTGCTCGGGCCGCGGGTCTGGGCGCCGCCAATGCCACCGTAGTTGCCGCAGCACCGCCTCGCCCGCCGGCGGAAGCCGCTCTGGAATTGCGAGTCCATTCAGGGTCGCCCAAACGCCCACCCAACAGCGCGCGACCGACCATGGGTTATATCCGCCCCCGCCGAGGACCAGCAGTCGCGGCGCCAACGTCATTGCCAGGCGTACCGCCCGCCATAGCGCGTTGTTCGACAGCGCGAGCCGGCTCATCGGATCGTCGGCCAGACCGTCGGCGCCGCACTGAAGGACGACGGCGTCGGGAGCAAAGCGGCGCGCGAGCGGTTCGATCGAGTGTGTCAGCAAGAATGCAAGCTCGGCGTCGTTGAATCCCGCCGGCACGGGATAATTTCGCGCCGATCCCTGCGCCTTCTCGTCGGCACTGCCGGTTCCGGGCCACCTTCCTTCCTCATGCACCGAAATCGCCAGCACACGCCGGTCGCCGACGAAGGCGGCCTCGACGCCATCTCCATGATGCGCGTCGACGTCAAGGTAGACGACCCGCCCCAGCCCGCCGTCGAGCATGTTCAGGATGGCGAGCACGGGATCGTTGAAGTAGCAGAAGCCGCTGGCGCGATCGGGACGGCCGTGGTGCGTGCCGCCGGCTGGCGAATACACGATGCCGCCGTCGCGCAACATCCGGGCGGCGAGGATCGATGCGCCGCACGCCGTGGCGGGCCGTCGAAACATTTCGCTGAAGATCGGATTGCCGTTGCGGCCGATATTATAGCGCGCGGCGATCGCGTCATCGACCCGCTGTTCGGCCTCGGCGCGCCGCAGTGCCGCGATGTAGTCCGGAGCGTGGAATCGCTCGAGCTCAGCAGGCGTCGCCTGCGGACTTTCGATATAAGCCGCATCAGGCAGCCAACCCAGCGCGCGACTGAGATCGATCACCGTCGACACCCGCGGAATGGCGAGGGGGTGTTTGGCGCCGTAGTGCGACCGGCGATAGATATCACTGCCGATGAAGAACGGACCCCCGGGCATGTCGGCGACACGCTACGGCCCGCCGGGCGCAGGGTCAATTCGGCGGCGCCGATCGGCGCTGGTTTTTCTTTTGCGCCGCTGCATACGGTGCTATCAACGTCGCGTCAGCCAGCCGTACCGCGCGTTCGGTGGGCTGGCGTACTCCGGGGTGCCGGGCGATGCCCGGCTGAGATCATACCCGTGGAACCTGATCCGGTTCGCACCGGCGTAGGGATGAGTCGATATGCAAACGGCGTCTTTCCCCGTCTCCGTCACCGTTCATGCCGCAAGGCTTGAGTACGACGGTGCGCCGCTGTTCGACGACCTCGACTTCGCGCTCGCTGGCGGGCGATGGACCTGCGTACTTGGGCCGAGCGGGGTCGGCAAAACGACATTGCTGCGCTTGATCGCCGGCCTCGCGCCGCGCGGCGGCGAAACGCGGATCGTTTGCGACGACGGCATGCCGCTCGCCGGTCGCGTCGCCTGGATGGGCCAGCAAGATCTGCTGTTTCCGTGGCTTTCGGTGCTCGACAATGTGCTCCTTGGCGGCCGCCTCCGCGGCGAGCCGATGGGCGTCACCGGGCGCGGCACGCGGGCGCGCGAACTGTTGCGACTGGTCGGGCTCGACGAACGCATGACCGCGCGCCCGGACACGCTATCGGGCGGTCAGCGACAGCGCGTGGCGCTTGCAAGGACGTTGATGGAGGACCGTCCGATCATCTTGATGGACGAACCGTTCTCGGGGCTCGACAGCATCACGCGCTGGCGTCTGCAGGAGATCGCGGCCGAGGTACTTCGCGGCCGTACCGTGCTGCTCGTCACCCACGATCCGCGCGAGGCTTTGCGGCTCGGCCACTACGTGCATGTCATGGCCGGACGCCCGGCGCGCCTCGATCTGCCGTTGGCGCTTGATGGCGAAACTCCGCGGCGGCTCGACGATGGCGGGTTGCTGCGACGGGAGAGCGAGCTTATCTCGAGGTTGGCCAGCGCCGCCGCGATGATGGAGCCGGCGCGATGACGGCGTGGTTGCGTCCGCTCGTCATCCTCGCTGGCTTGTGCGCCGCCTGGTACGCGCTTGTGCGATTGACCGGCGTGCCGCCTTACCTGCTTCCCGACCCGCCGCGGGTTTTCGAGGCGTTGTATCGGCGAGCGGGATATCTCGGAGAAAATGCGCTTCATACACTGGCCGAAATCGTTCTCGGTCTTGGGCTGGGCGCGACGCTCGGAATGTTGACCGCCTTGTCGCTGGCGCGGTTCGCGACCGCTCGGCGATGGCTGCTGCCACTCGTCGTCGTGAGCCAGGCGATTCCGGTCTTCGCGCTCGCCCCCTTGTTCGTGCTGTGGTTCGGATACGGCATGGCCTCGAAGGTCGCCGTGGCCTGCGTGGTCATATTCTTCCCCGTCGCCTCGGCATTCCTCGACGGCCTGCGCCGAACCGATCGTGGCTGGGTCGATCTTGCGCAGGTGATGGGCGCCAAGCCCTGGCGCATGCTGATCCACGTCCGGCTGCCTGCCGCCCTTCCCTCCCTCGCCTCGGGCCTTCGCCTTGCCGCGGCGATCGCGCCCATCGCCGCGGTGATCGGCGAATGGGTCGGCGCCAGCGCCGGCCTCGGCTTCGTCATGCTGCAGGCGAATGGCCGCCTGCAGATCGACCTGATGTTCGCCGCACTGCTCGTGCTCGCCGTGATGGCTGTGGCGCTCTATTACGCGACCGACACGCTGTTGCGCTGGCTCGTGCCATGGCACCCGGAGACCACGCCGACCGACGACTAGTTGCCTTCAGTCCAACGGGAGACAGCAATGTTTCGACTACTTTTCGTCCTGCCGACGATCGCATTGATCGGGCTCACCGCGTCGGCGCCGGCGCCGGCGCAGACCACACAGCCGGCGAAGTTGACGCTGATTCTCGATTGGTTTGTAAACCCGGACCACGGTCCCATCATCGTCGCCGAGAAACGGGGATATTTCGCCGACGCTGGTCTCATGATCGAAATCATCGCGCCGGCCGATCCGAACGATCCGCCGAAGCTCGTGGCGGCGGGCCGCGCCGACCTCGCCGTCTCGTATCAGCCGCAGTTGATTATGCAGGCAGCCGAAGGCTTGCCGCTCATCCGCGTGGCCACCTTAATCGACACGCCCCTCAATTCGTTGGTCGTGCTGCGCGACGGCCCGATCAAATCGCTTGCGGATCTACGGGGAAAGAAGATCGGTTTCTCGGTCGGCGGCGTCGAGGAAGCGCTGCTGACGACGATGTTGAGTCGGCACGGCCTTAAGCTTGCTGATGTAACGCTGGTCAACGTAAATTTCTCGCTCTCACCGGCGCTACTCGCCGGACAGGTCGACGCCGTGATCGGCGCCTTCCGCAATTTCGAACTCAACCAGCTCGCGATCGTCGGGCGGCCAGGCCGCGCGTTTTATGTCGAGGAGGAAGGCGTGCCGACATATGACGAGCTGGTGATCGTCGCCAACCAGGCGCGGGCGCGCATTCCGGAGATCCGGCGTTTCGTCGACGCGATCGAGCGCGGCGTCGCTTATACGATCAACAACCCCGACGCGGCGTGGAAACTATTCATCAAAGACCGCGCCAACTTGGACGACGAGATTAACCGTCGCGCCTGGAACGACACGCTAATCCGGTTTGCGCACAGCCCGGCGGCGCTCGATCATCTGCGCTACGAGCGCTTTGCGCGGTTTCTCCACGAGCGCGGCCTGATCGCCGCGCCGCCGCCAGTCGAGCAATATGCGATCGAGCCGCGGTGAAACCCTCCACTTACTGCGCGGCCACTGGTTGAGACGCCGTTTGTATCGCCTCGCCGGCCGCGTCCTTCGCCGCGGCCTCGGCCTGGCGAGCCCACATTTGCGCATAGATTCCGCCGCGGGCGAGCAATTCAGCGTGCTGCCCACGTTCGGCGATCAAGCCGGATTCAAGGACGATGATCTCGTCGGCGTCGACCACGGTCGACAGGCGATGGGCGATGACCAACGTCGTCACGCCGGTCGAGATCGAGCGGAGCGACGCTTGGATTTCCTTTTCGGTCCGCGTGTCGAGGGCCGAGGTCGCTTCGTCGAAGAGCAGCAATCGCGGCGCCTTGAGGATGGTTCGCGCGATCGCGACTCGTTGGCGTTCGCCGCCGGAAAGTTTAAGCCCGCGTTCGCCGACCGCGGTATTGTAGCCGTCGGGTAGGTCCATGATGAATTCGTGGATGCGCGCCAAGCGCGCGGCGCGCTCGATGTCGCTAGGCGCGGCATCCGGGCGGCCATAGGCGATATTGTAAAAGATGGTGTCGTTGAACAACACCGTGTCCTGCGGAACGATGCCGATGGCCGCCCGCAGGCTCGCCTGCGTCACGTTGCGCAGGTCCTGGCCGTCGATGCGGATCGCCCCATCATCCACGTCGTAGAAGCGGAACAGCAGCCGCGAAATGGTCGATTTTCCTGCGCCGCTGGGACCGACGATGGCGAATGTCTTGCCGGCCGGGACCGTGAACGATACGCCTTTCAGAATCGGGCGCCGCGGATCGTATCCGAAAGCTACGCCATCGAACTCGACATTGCCGCCCTTCACGGCGATCGGGCCGGCGTCCGGTCGATCCTCGACCTCTACCGGCGATTCGAGCAGCGTGAACATCGACTGCATGTCGATCAACGCCTGCCGAAGCTCGCGATACACCATGCCGAGAAAATTGAGCGGCATGTAAAGCTGGATGAGATAGGCGTTGACCAGCACGAAATCGCCCACGGTCATCCGGCCGCCGACGACGCCATAGCCGGCGAGGATCATCACCAGCGTTACCCCGACGGCGATTATCGCGCCCTGGCCGATGTTGAGCAGCGAAAGCGACGTCTCGCTCTTGACTGCCGCCTTCTCGTATACCGTGAGCGAGGTGTCGAAGCGCCGCGCCTCATGCTCTTCGTTACCGAAGTATTTGACCGTCTCATAGTTGAGCAGGCTGTCGACCGCCTTGGCGTTCGCCTCGGTCTCCGCTTCGAGCATTCGGCGTCGAAATGTCAGCCGCCATTGCGTTATAAACAGGGTGTACCCGACATAAGCCGCGATGGTGCCGAACGTGACGGCGGCGAAGCTCCAGTCGTACAACGCCCATAGAATCCCGCAGACCAACGCGATCTCGAGCAATGTCGGGGCGATTTGGAACAACAGAAAGTGCAGCAAGTTGTCGATGCCGTTGATCCCGCGTTCGATGGCGCGCGACAAGCCGCCTGTCTGGCGCTCGAGGTGGAAGCGCAGCGAGAGGCGGTGGAGATGTCGGAACGTCTCCAGCGCCACGACATGCATGGCGTTCTGCGCCACCCGCGCGAAGACGATCTGGCGAAGCTCTGACAGAAGTTGCGACATGATGCGCGCGCCGCCGTAAGCGAACAGCAGGCCGAGCGGCACGGCGACGATCGCGCCGGCGGCACCGGGCGCCGAAAGAGCGTCCACCGCCAGCTTGTAGAAGATCGGGACATAAACCGTCGCCAGCTTCGCGGCGATCAGGAAGGCGACGGCGACGACCACCCTGGCGCGGATGGCGAGCGGCCCCTTGAGCCAAAGATACGGCAGCAGGCGACGGATCGTCGCCAGGTCGCGGCGCCCGGAAATTTCGATGCCGAGCAGTCCCTGGGGCATGGTGTTGTGGCGCGGCGGCATTGCGGAGAGCCTATACGAGTTTCATGCTACGTCAGCGGCTCCCGCCGCGGCCATCGAGGCGAAGTCAGGCTCGTGATCAGCTCACGAACCGGCACACCGAAGCGGCCGTGCGGGTATCCATATTGCGGCCACGGTTAAGATGATCGTCGATCTCGGCGGCGCAGCCGATCATGCGTCCATAAAGAAAGACATTGAAAGCCGCGGTTTCAAGGTCCCGCTCGCTCAGATTCCCGATCTTGTAGTCCTTCCACAGCAGCGCCAGCAACAAGGCGGCGATGACCGCGTCGACATTGACGCAGAAAACGTATGGCGTCGCTCCGACGTCGAACAGCGCTTGGACCAGATGGCGATAATAATCGTGGAAGATGTTGTAGTCGCCGCGTTCCTCCATGATCGCGGCGATGAAGCGCTCGCGCGGATCGTGGTTCACCGGCTTGCCCTTGAACACGGGGTGGTGGACGCCTGGCAGCGCGCGCGGGCCGCCGGTGCCAAGCTCCCTGCCGCGCGACTTTTCCTCGCGGTAAGCGAGCGCGAACTCCGTCGCCATGGCCTTGAGATCGAGCCCGTGCGCGCGGTCCATTGGATCGACGAGCTTCTTCTTTTTGAACTGCTCCAGCAGGAACGCGATGCCCTCGAACCCGTTGCCGCCATGGCTGTAGCCGGTATGGGTCAGGAACCCGACCATCGCCTTGTTGATTTGCACGCGTTGCGGCGTCTGTGGCCCATCGGCCGAAACGGCACCCTTGGCGCCCTGGGCAGAGATCGCGCCGGGGCCGTTGGAGATCAGCAGCCCGATCAGGACCTGCAGCGGTCGCGCCTCGGCTTCGGTCGGCTTCTTGCCGGTCATCGCGAGAAAGGCGAGATCGGCCATGGTCCAGGTCTCGAACCGTTCTTGGCGCGGGATTCCGTAAAGCGATCCGCGCTGGTGCCGATCGCCCGGAATCGAAGCGCCGATCATCACGCCGTAAAGCCGCAGATACCACGGCAATGTCCGCGCGGTGAGACGCGAAATACGCTTGCGCTGCAGCGGTCCCCAGGCGATCGTCGTCGAGATTGCGGCCAGGATCGCATCGCGATGGACCGGCGCGCGGAATGACTCGAGCAGTTTGAGAAAAACCGATCGCCCGCCGCGCGTGCGCGCCGCCTTCATCATCACCGGCGGGCGGACGTCGACGTCGTCCTTGCCGGCGAGGAACAGCGCGCGCGTACGTTCGTCGATCGTCACCGCGCTTAGGTCGAAACTTTCATCGCGTGCGTCGCGCAGGCCCGAATGTGCGAAGAGATCGATCAGCGCGTCGGCGCATCTGAGCGCGCGCTCGACGCGGCGCGGCCCGATTATTGCGGCGGCGGCGGCCATCACCGTGTTCGGAGAATTTCCTGCCTCGCGCGCCGCATCGGCCGCGGCGAGGGCCGGATCGCCGATGAGGTTCACCTCGCCCGCCACCGCGACGTCGAGTAGGACGCGGTCGTTCTCGCTGGCGATCTCGTGGACCAGCGGTAGGGCAAAGTTCGCTTCGAGCGGCTCGCGCGCGAGATCGAGAACCGAATAGCCGTGGACGCTGGTGATCTGCGTCGTAGCGTCCATTTGCGAGGCGCCGGAGCAGTCTTTCATGTTCTGCCGCGGGAACGTCGCACCGACGTGTTGTCGCTGCGCGGCGATCTGTTTGTTGTATGGTGCGATCGCTTCCGCGATCGGCAAATCGAGCTCTTTTGGAAGCTTTAGGCCCTGGTTGTTGCCGAACCATGCTTTCAGGGACAGATCGCCTTGCGGCGCGAAATCGGGCTCCACGCCGTTCAACTTCATGACCCGCGAGAGTGCCAGCGGAATATGGGCGATATTGGTGACCACCGCGCCCTTCGGCGAACAGACGGGTCGCTCGGGAGAGAAAATCTCGTCGACGCCGAAAGCGTCCATGAACCAGCGCTCTTTCGACGCCGCGTCGTCGCCCGAGCCGGCCATCGCGCCGGCGTGGCCGACGGCGCGGGTCAGGCGCGCCTTCCAGCGGCCGACCACGCACGCAATGATCGGTTTTCCGGACTTGAGTCCCTGTTCGTAGTATCCGCCCGGTTCGACGTAGAGCACGGCCGCCTTGGTGCGCTCGTCGTTGTCGAGGGCGAATGCGAACTCAGGGGCGGCGTAATGGATGTACACGTCCTTGCCGCTCGAAATGAGCGTCGTAGTGCCCCACCCTGACGTCATCAGGTAGTTGGCGATCGTCGTGGTGAAATTTCCCGAGTTCGAAAGGATGGCGATCGAGCCTTTCTTGAGCGTCTCGCCCGGATCGTCGCCGCCCAATGCGCCGCCGATGCGGACGTGGTTCCAGGAATCGGCGACCCCGAGGCCGTTGGCGCCGAATATGTCGATGCCGTTGGCCTGGCCGATGGCGCGAATTTCCCGTGCGTCATGCACCGAAACCTTCTCGGTGACGATGACGATCTTGCTAAGCTCAGGATTAAGGCGCACGAGCTCCGCCACACCGTCGCGCACGCCTGATGGCGGCAAATATACCACCCCGGTGTTGAATCGGTGCCCGGCGTCCAACCCCTCGCGGACTGCGTTGAAGACGGGGATGTCGCCCGCCGGGGTCGCCAGCAGCTGTCCACGCCGTCCAGGCGAAGTGCCAAAGACGACATTGCCGCCGGAATAGCCGTGGCTGACTGGAGTGACCGATCTTGATTCGCCGCCGAGGATATTTAGAACGCAGACTCGGTCCTCGCGCCGCGCCACCTGCGCCAACGAGTCGATGCCGACGTAGTATTTGAAAGGTCCGACGCCCTGCTTATACATCGTTTGCGCTCCCCGCTTTCGGCGCTACCGAGGCGTTGGTTGCGAGCTCAATCGTCGGCCGCGACCGCCGCTGTCTTGCGCAGACCGAGCCGCGCGGCGATGAGATCGCGGCCGCCGGCCTTCATCCAGCGATCGGCCGCTTGAGCATAATTGACGACCTCGCTGATTGCGGAATCGAACCCAAAGAAGCGATACGGTAGTCCAAGCGCTTCCACGGTGTCGGCAAGCGCGCCCATGCCGCGAACCAGGTTCGGCCCGCCCCGTCCGACGACGACATAGAGCGGGGTCGGCCCATGTTCGCCAAACCATTCGCGCAGAGCGTCGGCGATGGCACTGAATGTAATAAATATGTCGGTGTTATTCGACTTGCCGCCGATCATGAACAAGACGTTCGTCTGGGCGAGCCAGTACTTGAAGCAGATCCGCGCCACCTCCCTCATCTTTTCATACGGCGGGTTGCCGCCAAAATCGGAGGATATGATGGCGTCGTCGCCGAGCACTTCGGTCACAAGCGAATTGGCGCCGCCGCCGAACGTGGGCGCAAGCACGGTGCCGTGCGGATTGATCACGTAAACGTCGCTTTGGCCCTGGTGGGTGCGAAGCTGGTTGATTTCGGTCTCGAACTCCGACTGATCCGCCGCGAAGAGGTGGTCCGGCAAGCCGAGCCGTTCCCAACGCGGATCGTCGCGGTCAAACCCGCACTTGAAGTCGCACGCGACCGGCAGCACGCGGCCCTTGCCATCCGGCATCATGCGGATCGGGTTGAGCTCGAGCGTGGTGACGCCGTAGTTGTGGACCAGTTCCCATAGCCGCGGCAGATGCTGGACCAGCGGCGAGATGATCTCGCGCGGCGCCTTGAGATCGGACAGCGCGTTGGCGATGACGAACGCCTTGAGTCCGGTCAGCGCCTCGAAGGGAACCTGCGCCACTTTATCTTTCGGCAGCTCCTCGATCGCCACGCCGCCGTGGTGGGTGATGGTGATCGTGGGAGCGCGAAACCGCGTCGAATCGGCGATCGCGAAATAGACCTCGTGCTCGGCGGGTACAGCGCCCTCGAAGGTTACGCCCTGCGCCTTGGCGACGACGTTTCCGACACGATGCTCGACGAAGAACAGCCTTTCCTTCTCTTTGAGCGCCGACTGCAAATCTTTTGCGCGACCGATGAGCCCGGACTTGCCCTTCTTGCCAACCCCACCGCGGAAGATCGGCTTGACGAACACCGATCCGCAGCGATCGACCAGCGCCTTGATTTCGCCCTCGGTCGCCTCGGGCCCAAGGACCGTAGCGCACGGAAAATCGACGTGCTTGAGCAGGCGGGATCCGTACAGAAGCCCTGTCAGTTCCATGGCCCTCTCCCTCCGACGAGCGCCCCCCGATACCCGGTTTTGTCCGAGCCAATGTCCGACGCGTAGCGTGCTGGCGTTGGTTGTTGCGCGCCCCAGCCCTTTCGGGCGCCGGTTGCTTCCTTGCCTCGCTGGTGAGCCTTGGCTAAGTTTAGCCCAGAAGCCGCGCCGAAGCCCAATCAACGAAATCATCCGGGGAGGAAAAGATGATCCACCGCCGCACCCTGCTCAAGACATCGCTGAGCGCCGCCGCGCTCGGCGCGCTGTCGAGCGGCATCGCCAGTCGGGCCGAGGCGCAAACGCTCGACAACTTGAAGATTTTCGTCCCCGCCGCTCCAGGTGGCGGTTGGGACCAAACCGGCCGCACGATCGAAATAGTGATGAAGCAGACGGGCATCGTCCAAAATGTCCAATTCGAGCATGCCCCTGGCGCCGGCGGCACGGTCGGGTTGCCAAAGTTCGTCAATGGCTACAAGGGCCAAGGCAATGCCTTGTTGGTTGGCGGCATGGTGATGGTCGGATCGATCATCGCCAACAAGGCGCCGGTCGACCTGACCAAGACGACTCCCATCGCGCGGCTCACTGGTGAGTTCGAAGTGATCGTTGTTCCCGCCGCCTCGCCGCACAAGTCGATGCAGGATCTCGTGGCTGCGCTGAAGAAGGACCCTGGCGGAGTGTCGTGGGCCGGCGGATCAGCCGGCGGTACCGACCACATACTGGTCGGTATGATCGCCCAGGCGGTCGGCGTCGATCCGCGCAAAACGAGCTACGTCGCCTATGCCGGTGGCGGCCCCGCCCAAGCGGCATTGCTCGGCAACCAGGTCACGGCTGGCGTCAGCGGATGGGGCGAATTCTCCGAGAACGTCAAGGCAGGCAAGCTGCGCGCGCTCGCGATCTCCGCCGACACGCGCCAGCAAGGCATCGACGTCCCGACACTCAAGGAGCAGGGGGTCAACGTCGAGCTGTTCAATTGGCGCGGTATTTTCGCCGCACCAGGCATCAGCGACGCACAGAAAGCGGCGTTGCTGGCGGCCGTCGACAAAATGGCTAAGAGCCCCCAGTGGCAAGAAGAACTCAAGCGCAAGGACTGGACCGGCATCTATCTCGCTGGCGACGCTTACGCGAAATTCATCAACGATGAAACGACGCGTATTCACGGCATCCTGAAGAGCCTAGGGCTCGCGTCGTAAGGTTTCGGGCGGCGGGCGCTGGGTGGCCCCGCCGCCCTTCCGGTCCCGCTGGCTCAAATCGTTTGCTCATGCGCCCCGCCAAGTCAGAACTTTTGTTGGCTGTGGGCGTCGTCACGCTCGCGCTCGTCGTCGCCTACGGTACGACCGAGATTCCTGTTTCGCCGCTCTACTCCAAGATCGGGCCGACGGTCTTTCCATACATGGTCGTCGTCGGTCTCGCCCTGCTGGGCCTGGCATTGCTCGTCGCGGCGCTCCGTGGTGGATGGACGCAAGGGGATGACGAGGCGCATATGCCGCCCGATTTCCGGGCGCTCGGGTGGTTGCTTGCCGGATTACTGCTCAACGTCGCTCTGATCTCCTTTCTCGGATTTGTCATCGCCTCAATCCTGTTGTTCACCTGTGTCGCGCGGGCCTTCGGCAGCACGCGGGTCGGTCGCGATGCTTTGATTGGCGCGATCCTCGCGCTTGTCACCTATCTGGGCTTCGACCGCGTACTGGGCTTCTCGATCGGCGCCGGCATACTCGAGGGCATAATCTAGATGGAAACGCTCGCCGCGCTTGCCGGCGGGTTCGCCGTCGCCTTGACGCCGGTCAATCTGTTGTGGGCGCTGCTCGGCGTCACATTAGGGACGGCGATCGGGGTGTTGCCGGGACTGGGGCCGGCGTTGACGATCGCGCTCTTGCTGCCGATCACCTACAAGGTCGATGCGACCGGAGCGTTCATCTTGTTCGCAGGTATTTACTACGGCGCGATGTACGGCGGCTCGACGACGTCGATCTTGCTCAACACGCCCGGCGAAAGCGCGACGATCATCACCGCGCTCGAGGGCAACCGGATGGCTCGCCAAGGCCGCGGCGGCGCCGCGCTGTGCACCGCCGCCATCGGCTCGTTCGTCGCAGGGACGATCGCGACCATCGGCATCACGTTCGTCGCGCCCGCGGTCGTCGAGTTCGCGCTGAAATTCGGCCCCGCCGAGTATTTCTCATTGATGGTCTTGGCGTTCGTCACCGTTTCCGCAGTGCTCGGGAATTCGGCGATCCGCGGCCTCACCAGCCTATTCTTTGGCATCTGGCTCGGCCTCATTGGCGTCGACCTGCAGACCGGACAACCGCGCTTCACCTTTGGCGTTCCCGAACTGCTCGACGGCATCAATGTCATCGTCGTCGCCGTCGGCCTTTTCGCCGTCGGCGAGACGTTGTGGCTGGCCGCGCGTCACCGCTACGGCCAGGACGAAATCATCCCGGTCAAGGATTCGATCTGGATGTCGCGCGAGGACTGGGCGCGCTCGTGGAAGGCGTGGATCCGCGGCGCGCTCATCGGATTCCCGATCGGCGCGATGCCCGCGGGCGGCGCCGAGGTGCCGACGTTCCTGTCGTATTACACCGAAAAGAAACTCAGTCGCCGGCCGGAGGAGTTCGGACACGGCGCAATCGAGGGCGTCGCCGGCCCCGAGGCGGCGAACAACGCCTCGGCGGCGGGCGTGCTCGTGCCGATGCTGAGCCTCGGCCTGCCGACTTCGGCGACGGCGGCGATCATGCTATCGGCGTTCCAAAGCTACGGTATCAATCCGGGCCCGTTGCTTCTGCAGAACCAGCCGGAGTTGGTTTGGGGCCTGATCGCCAGTCTTTATGTCGGGAACGTCATACTGCTGGTGCTGAACTTGCCAATGGTCGGCCTGTGGGTGCGAATCCTCCAGATTCCGACGCCCCTGCTCTACGGCGGTATCCTTGTGTTCGCGACGATCGGAACCTACGGAATCAGCCGCTCGCCGATCGATCTCGTTTTGCTCTACCTGATCGGCGGCGTCGGTTACCTGATGCGGCGCTTCGATTTCCCCGCCGCACCGGCCATCATCGGCATGATCCTGGGGCCACTCGCCGAGCAGGAGTTTCGGCGTGCGATGACCATCAGCCAAGGCGACCCCAGCATCTTTCTTACCAAGCCGTTATCGCTCACCTTGCTTCTCTTCGCCGCGGCGGCGTTGCTGGGTCCGCATATCTATCGCGCCGCGGCGCGTTCACGAAAGCGCGCCTGAAGTCGGCGCGGTTCGTCGCGACCACTGCAGCGCCAGCGCGGTCGCCGTCAGCCCTACCCCGACGATCTTGACCGCCTCGAGGCTCAGCACGAGCAACGGTTCGATCGCCTCGGCGCCGATCGCCGGAAAAACGAGCATCAACCCGCCGACCAACAGGATCAGCCGCTCGACGACGTTGAGGCGGCGGAATAGCCAGTTCTGCGCCGCCGCGGCGAACGCGGCAATGCCAATCGCGCTGGTGACGGAAATCCAGACGATGTCGATCCATGAGCCGTCCTTCGGCACGCGCAGCAGCAAGCCGATGCCTTCGGGATCGAGCACGAAGACGAATGGCACAAGAAAGGCCGGCAGCGCATATTTCCACGCTTGCAATGTCGTTGCATACGGGTTGCCGCCGGTGATGGCGGCAGCGGCGAACGGCGACAGCGCCGTCGGCGGCGAAACTTCCGAGAGGACGGCGTAATAAAAGATGAACATGTGCGCGGCGAAATCGGGGACACCCAGCTGAATGAGCGCCGGCGCGGCGATCACCGCGCAAATGATGTACGACGCCGTGACGGGCACGGCGAGCCCGACGACCCAGACGATTAGCGCGGTGTAGATCGCCGTCAGCACCAGGCTGCCGCCAGCATATGCGATCGCGATCGAACTGAACTTGAGGCCGAGCCCGGTCAGCGTCACGACGCCTACGATGATGCCGGCGGTGGCGCACGTCGCCGCCACGTTGAGCATCCCGATCGAGCCGTTGGCCAATGTTTGCCACAGTCGCGCCGGATAGAGCGCGCTATCGGCGCGAATGAAACTCACCGCCGCCGCCAGAACCGTCGCCCAGAACACTGACAGCACCGGCGAGAATCCCATCAGCATGAAAACGACGATCGACACCAAGGATATGAAATGGAAGCCGTGCGCCCGCGTCAGCGACCACAGGCTTTCGCGCGCAATGAACGTCACTTGGCGCATTCCGAACTTGCCGGTATCGACCTCGACCATGACAAAGAGCGCCAGGTAGTAGAGACAGGTCGGAATCGCCGCCATCCAGATGACGTCGAGATAGGAAATCTTGAGGAATTCAGCGATCAGGAACGCCGCCGCGCCAAGCACTGGCGGAGAGAGAATGGCGCCCAATCCTCCGGCCGCGAGCAAGCCGCCGGCGTCGTCCTTCCCATATCCGGCCTTGGACAGCATGGGATAGGCAACCGAACCCAGTGTCACTGTCGTCGCCACGCCTGACCCCGACGGGCCGCCAAGCAGGAACGACGACAGCACGATGGCGCGTCCGGCGCTGTTCGGCTTGCCGCCCATCGCCGAGAACGAGAAGTCGATGAAGAATTTCCCCGCCCCCGAGGCCTGCAGCACGGCGCCGAAGATCGTGAACAGTATGATCAAGCTCGACGACACGTCGACGGCGACGCCGAATATGCCCTCGAGCGTCATGTAGAGATGACCGATGAGGCGACCGACGTCGTAGCCGCGATGCGTCCATGGCGCGGGGAGCTCCGGCCCGAACATCGCGTAGAGGATGAAGGCGATGGACACGGCGGGCATTATCCAGCCGGTGGCCCGGCGCGTTGCCTCGAGCAGGAGAACGATGAACACGACGCCGACGATCTGGTCGGTTTGGTTGGGCAGCGACGCACGGTCGGTGAGATCGTCGCCGCCCTCGATGAGATAGTAGATCGTCGCGATCGCCAGCGCTGCGCCGACAAAGTCCCACCAGCGGATTCGGTTGCGGAACCGCGGCGCCATCGGGAACAACAAAAAGACCAGCACCAGGACGAAACCGACATGGAGCGGCCGCAACGTCTGCGTCGGGATGATCGAGTACGCGGCGTACAGGTGAACCAGCGACATGACGACCGCGAGCCCAGTCACGCAGGCGCCCATGACACCGGCGAGTCGATTGGCCGCGCCCTCTTCGGCTTCGATGAACTCCTCGGCCTTCTTCAGCGTTTCTTCGCTGATCTCGGGCTCGATGCCGGCGAGCGACGCGTGGTGCCCCTCGCGCTCCCTTTCGTGCTCGTGCGCCATTTGAATTCCGCCCCCGTCCCCACCGCCATTATCGTTTTTTGCTCGACCCGAAACGAAGCGCCCCGCGCCGGAATGGGATCCGAGCGGGGCGGTTCGCTTCACATTGCCGCGACAGTTCGCTTAGTTCGTTAGATTTACGCCCTTCTCGGAGAAGTACTTCGTTGCGCCCGGATGGAAGGGCACCGGAGAGTTGGCCTGCTTTTGGTTCTCGAGCTTGATGTTGAGCGCTTCCTTGTGCACGGTGGCCAGCTCATCGCGTTTCTCGAAGACCGTCTTGACGATGTTGTAGGCGACGTCGCTCGACATCTTTTCATGCACGACGAGAATGTTCCACACCGTCGCGATCTGGGCGTCTTTGTCCTGGCCGGGATAGGTGTTGGCGGGGATTTTTCCCGGAGCGTAAAGCGGGCCGTGCTTGGCATTCATCTTGGCGCTCAGGTCGGCATGGTCGACGAGCTTGATTTTTACACCTGGCGTCGCGGCGAGGTCGGTGACGCCGGCCGTCGGCAGCCCGCCGACCCAGAAATATGCGTCGATCTTGCGGTCTTTGACCGCGTTGGTCGATTCGGCGACGCCGAGACGCTCACGCTTGAGGTCCTTGTCCTTGTCGATGCCGGCGGCTTCGAGCACGCGAAACGCCATAACCTCGGTGGCGCTGCCGGGCGAGCCGGTTGAAACCCGCTTGCCCCTGAGGTCTGCCACTGTGTTGATCCCGGTCGCCTCGATTGTCACGATATGCATGTTGTTGGGATAGAGAACGGCGAGCGTCTGATGGGCGACCTTATTACCGGTAAACTTTTCCTCGCCGCGCGCCGCGTTCAGGCTGGCATCGGCCATGGTCAGTCCGATATCGGCGCGTTGTGCGCCGATGAGCTTCAAATTATCGACCGAGCCGCCGGTCACTTCGGCCGTAGCCTGCCAACCCGGCACGTACTTAGATAGTAGATTGGCCATCCCCCCACCGAGCGGGTAGTAAACGCCGCCCGTCCCGCCGGTGACGATGGACAGGTTTCGCTTCTCTTGCGCCGCAGCGATGCCCATCGCCAAGGTCAAAGCCAATCCGGCGGTTGTCAAACGTGCCAAGGCTTTCATGCAATCCTCCCTACGTGAGCGTACTTTGCCGATTTCAAGCCGCACTATGACGGCGGTTTGTCCAACCGATTGGAATATACCGGTTCATGACTGTCCGATCCACTGTATCCCAACAGTGCAAGTATCTGATTCCGGCCTGAAATCACGGCCGCTCTACGGCGACCGAGCATGCTGGGAGTGGACGCCGGTGGTGATGGCGGTAAGCGCCGGGATGTGGCTGGCCGCGTGCATGCCGCTCGGTCGAACCGCCCCACAATCCCTACCCGGTTCGATATATGCCGCGCGAACCGGGGAATTTGTCGCTGCCGAGGAGTTCGTTTCGACGATCGCCTCGATCGATTTCGTTCTTTTAGGGGAGATGCACGACAACCCAGAGCATCATCGTTTGCAGGCGCGGCTGATTGCCGCCATCGCCGAGACCGGCCGCCGGCCGGCGATCGTCTTCGAGATGCTGAACGCCGACCAAGCTGTGGCGCTTGATCGCCACCTGTCGCAGCGCCCCGAGGATGCGCTGGGTCTCGGGCCGGCAGTGGGCTGGGAACGCCGCGGCTGGCCGCCGTGGAGCGATTACCTCCCGATCGGACAGGCGGCGCTGTCATTGCGGCTACCGATCGTCGTCGGAGATCTCGGACGTGCGACCCTCACCGCCACTCGCGTATCAGGTATCGCGGGTCTGCCGCCCTCCCTTGTCGATCAGCTCGGGCTCAACGTCGACTACGAACCCAGGCAACAGCGCGAACTCGAACGGCTGCTCCAGGAAAGTCACTGCGACGGACTCCCGGCGAGCGCGTTGGCGCGAATGGTGACGATTCAGCGGGCGCGTGACGGATCGCTTGCCAAGGCGATGCACGTCGGCGATCGGCAATCGTCGGGCGGCGCTGTTTTGATCGCCGGATCGGGCCATGTTCGAAATGATTTCGGCGTGCCGTGGCATTTGAAGCGCCGTGCGCCGCGTCGCTCGGTCGCGACGGTTGCATTCACCGAAATCGACCCGGACAAGCCGAAGGCAACCGACTATGCATACGCATCAGACGGTGCGCCGTTGTTCGACTATATATGGTTCACGACGTCGGCGTCCCGCGACGATCCTTGCGTGGGGCGCGTGCGGCCTAAGCCCTGACACGTTCCTCGCGCCGTCTTGAGCCTTCGGCGATCGACGCTTAGGGTGGTGCTATCGGAGCTGAGGAGGACCGCGCCATGGAGATGACGGGGGAGTACCGGATCGCGGCGTCGCGCGAAAGGGTTTGGCAGGCGCTCAACGATCCGGCGGTCCTGCAAGCATCGATTCCAGGCTGCGAGAGTATCGAAAAATTGTCCGACACCGAAATGACCGCCCGTGTGTCGCTGGCAGTTGGACCGGTCAAGGCCAAGTTCAGCGGCAAGGTGACGCTCTCCGACCTCGATCCGCCCAATGGCTACACCATCAGCGGCGTAGGCCAGGGCGGAGTGGCCGGCTTCGGCAAAGGCGGCGCACAGGTCCGTCTCGACGCTGATGGCGAGACCACGATACTGCGATACACGGCGAGCGCCACGGTGGGCGGCAAGATCGCCCAACTTGGTGGGCGGTTGATCGACGCGACCGCGAAGAAACTCGCCGATGAGTTCTTCAGCCGCTTCGCTGCCTCGCTCGCGCCACCGCCCGCGGCGGCAGGTGGTGAGACACCGGCGGCGGCGGCGGGCGCCCCTCCGCCCGCACCATTCGCCGCCGCGCGTCTGCCGCAGTGGGCGTGGATTCCGATCCTTATCGCCGCGGTTGCGGTTTTGTTGTGGTTATTCGCCCGATTTTAATGCTCGCGCAATCGTGGCCGTCCGGATGCTTGACGCGTCCCCCCGCGCCGTCCGACACTCCGCTGCAAGAATGATCGACGGCCAAGCGTCGCGATCGAGAACGAAAGGGAGCGAGGAAAAATGCCGAAAGTTTCGTTGAGCGTGAACGGCAGCCCGGTCTCTGCCGAGGTCGAAGGCCGGACGCTGCTCGTCCAGCTGTTGCGCGAAAAACTTGGCCTGACCGGGACGCATGTCGGCTGCGACACTAGTCAATGCGGTGCCTGCGTCGTCGATATCGATGGCCGCTCGGTCAAGAGCTGCACGATCCTTGCCGTGCAAGCCGAAGGTGCCAAGGTGACGACCATCGAGGGTCTCGCCAGCGACGGCAAGCTGCACCCGATGCAGGAAGCGTTCCGCGACAACCACGGTCTCCAGTGCGGCTTCTGCACCCCCGGCATGGTGATGAGCGCGCTCGATCTCGTGAGGCAAAATCCCAACCCCAGCGAGACCGACATACGTGAATGGCTGGAAGGCAATCTCTGCCGGTGCACCGGCTATCACAACATCGTCAAATCCATCAAAGCCGGCGCCGCAGCAATGCGCGGCGCGGGGAGGTAAGCCATGGCGCATGACGGCATCGGCGCCGCGGTGCGGCGCAAGGAAGATTTCCGCTTTCTGACCGGGCGCGGGATGTACACCGACGACATCAGCCGCCCAGGACAGCTCCACGCCTTCATTCTGCGCTCGCCGCATGCCCATGCGGCGATCAAGAAGCTCGACGTCTCGAAGGCCAAGAAGGCGCCGGGCGTGGTCGCCGTCTTTATCGGCGCCGACATGGCCAAGGACAATATCGGCGGCCTCCCGTGCGGCTGGTTGGTCAAGAACAAGGACGGCAGCCCGATGGTCGAGCCGCCGCACGCCCCGTTGGTGGCCGACCGCGTGCGCCATGTCGGCGATCAGGTGGCGGTGGTCATCGCCGAGACCAAGGGCCAAGCCAAGGACGCGGCCGAGATGATCGAAGTTGACTACCAGCCGCTCCCGGCGGTGGTCTCGATCGCCGACGCCGTCAAACCCGGCGGTCCGCTGGTCTGGGACCAGGCGGCCGGCAACACCTGCTACGATTGGCACCTCGGCGACAAGGACGCGGTCGATGCGGCGTTCAAGAAGGCGCACAAGGTCGCCAAGATCGATATCGTCAACAATCGCCTGATACCAAACGCGATGGAACCGCGGGCGGCGATCGGCGATTTCGATCGCGCGAGCGGCGAACACACGCTCTACACCACGAGCCAGAATCCCCACGTCATTCGTTTGCTCATGGGAGCGTTCGTGCTCCACATCCCCGAGAGCAAGCTGCGCGTTTTCGCGCCCGATGTCGGCGGCGGATTCGGTTCGAAGATCTACCACTACGCCGAAGAGGCGATCGTCACCTGGGCCGCCGGCAAGCTGGCGAAGCCGGTCAAGTGGACGGCGGAGCGGACGGAATCGTTCATGTCGGACGCCCACGGCCGCGACCACGTCACCCACGCGGAGCTTGCGCTCGACAAGGACGGAAAGTTCCTGGCGTTGCGCGTCAACACGCTGGCGAATCTCGGCGCGTATCTGTCGACATTCGGCTCGTGTATTCCGACCTACCTGTACGCAACGCTGCTCGCCGGCGTCTACACCACTCCGGCCATATATGTCGAAGTGCGAGCGCTTTTCACCAACACGGTTCCCGTCGATGCCTATCGCGGCGCCGGGCGTCCGGAAGCGTCGTACCTGCTCGAACGCCTGGTCGATGTCGCCGCGCGCGAGATGAACATGGATCGGGTCGAAATCCGGCGGAAGAACTTCATTCCCAATGACGCCTTCCCCTATCAAACGCCGGTGGCGCTGCAGTACGACAGC
>DATIBC010000011.1:0-54582 GCA_035457725.1 Alphaproteobacteria bacterium
GCATTGCGGCGCGGCGCTGGCTCGAAATTCTGCGGCTCGATCTGTCGAACAGCGTCTCCGACGAATCGGCGGTCTGCTATCTCGCCTGGGACCTCGACCGCTCGGCGCCAGCGCCCGAGGAGACGGAGATTCTCGAGTTACGCTGGCTCGCCTTTAGCGACGCGCTTGCGCTTGCGCTCGGCGGCGAGATCACCGACGCAATAAGCGTAGCGACCCTGCTGCGCATCGACCACATGCGCCTTCAGCGGACGCTGCCGCCGGCGCTTGCCGCCGCGATGGCTTAGAGTATGATCCGTCAAGGTTGAATCGCCGGTTTTACCCCTCGCCCTTCGACAGGCTCAGGGCGAGGACTGATAAATTCGCCCTCATGGTGAGCCTGTCGAACCATGAGGGCGCGCGACATGATTACACTAAAGCGGATCACGCTCCAGCCCTAGCCCGCGGGTTCGCCCGCCGAAAGCGGAACCGGGCGTACATGCGCGCCGTCGGCGAGACCATCGGGCGGGTTGACGATCACGCTTTCCCCCTCGTTGAGGCCGTCGCGGATTTCCACCATGCCGCGGCCGACGATGCCCGTCTTGACGCTGCGCCGCCGCGCCATGCCGTCTTCGACGACGTAGATGCGCCCGGCGCGAACCGCGTCGCTTGGCACCAGCAGTACGTTATCGCGCGTCTCGACGATGACGTTGATCTCGGTCGTCATGCCGATATGAAGCTTGGTGTCGTCGGGCAAGGCGATGCGCACCCGGTAGCTCTTGTTGACCGGGTCGCCCTTGGGCGTGATCTCGCCGACCACGCCCTCGAGCGTCTCGCCGGGAAATGCGTCGGCCTTGATCAGTGTCCGTTGGCCGATCCTGACGCGCGGGATGTCCTCCTCGTCGACGTCGGCGGTGATGCGCAACGGGCGCGGCTGGCCGATCCAGAACAGCACGTGCTGCTTGTCGACCACTTCGCCCACTTCGTAGTCCTGCCGGAGCACGACGCCGCCCATCGGCGCGGTCAGCGTCAAATCGGCGATGCGCTGGCGTTGCGCCGACATCGCGGCTTGCGCCTGCAGGAACTCGCTCTGCGCGCGCTCGCGAGCATCGCGGCTGGCGAAGCCGCGCTCGGCCAGCGTCGTTTGCCGCTGCAGCTCCTCGCGCCAGTATCGCTCGCGCGCCTCGAGCTCGGCGAGTCGTGCTTTTGCCTCGCGGTCATCGAGCTGGGCGAGCGGCCGGCCGGCCGCCACCTCGGCGCCGTCGCGAACGAAGATCGCCGCCACGCGCCCGGCGACCACCGGCCCGACCTTTGCCCAGGTCACCGGTTCGACGGTGCCCGTCGCGTAGACGGCCGCGGCCGCCGGGCCGCGCGTCGCCGGCGCCGTTGTCACCTGCGGGCGGCTGGCGGCAAAGAAATATCCGCCGACGCCGAGCGCCACGGTCAGCGCCGCGACGGTGTAAAAAATGGTCCGGCCACGCATCGATGGGAGGGTCCGTGCGACGTGTTAACCAATGCCGCGTTGCACTATATCTCATATAGTCTGCCGCACGCGATCCGGCAGGTTCGCTGGCGATCGACCCATCGAAACGACGGCAGTGCGGCATGACGACGCGGGCAATCATGATCCATTCCCTCGACGACGCGCGCGCGGCACTCGCCGCCGCCGGAGCGCTCGGGCGCCCGGTTACGTTGCTCAGCGGTCCGGGCGCGGCCGCCTACGCCGGCGCGTTGTGGTTCCGCCGCGTCGTCGAACTCGCCTGCGCCGAGTATCCCGGCGTCGAGGCGACCGCCGTGCTCGATTGCGCCGATGCGCCGGGGCACGTGCTCGGCGCCTTGCGGGCCGGGTTGCGGCGCGTCGCCTTCGACGGCGCGCCCGAAATGGCGCGCAAGCTTTCCGAGATCGCCCGCGCCCAGGGCGCCGAGTTGGTTACGGAGCCGTTCGCCACCTTCGATCCGCGCGGGGAACGCGATCCGGTCGCCGCCTGCTGCGCGTTTCTCGCGGCGGCGTCGTGACGTCGACTCAATCGCCACGCCCATGGTGGAATCCGGTGCGTTTTTCCGCGCGCCGCGCCAATCTCGAAAAGCGGTCGGCGATCGTCGCGGCGACGCGTGCATTCTTCTCTCGTAACGGTTTCGTCGAAGTCGAGACGCCGGCGCTGCAAGTGTCGCCCGGCATGGAGCCGCACCTCGCCGCGTTCGCCACCGAACTCGAAGCGCCGGGGCGCGCAGCGCGCCGCAAGCTCTACCTGCACACTTCGCCCGAATTCGCGATGAAAAAACTGCTGGTCGCGGGCTGCACCCACATCTTTCAGCTCGCGCGCGTCTTTCGCAATGGCGAGCGGAGCGATACCCATCATCCCGAGTTCGTCATGCTCGAATGGTATCGCGCTGGCGACGATTACACCGTGTTGATGAATGATTGCGCGACACTGCTCCGCGAGTCCGCTGCCGCCGCGGGCGCATCCAATTTCGTGTGGCGAGGACAGAGTTGCGATCCGCGCGCCATGCCGGAGCGAATCACGGTTGTCGATGCCTTCCGTCGCTTCGCCGGCATCGACCTCGCGGCGACGATGGTCGATCCGCGCGCGCCCGACGCCGCGGCGCTTTCGCGCCAAGCGACGCGAACCGGCGTCCGCACGGCGGCGGGCGATCGTTGGGACGACGTGTTTTTTCGCATCTTTCTCGAGCGCATCGAGCCTCATCTTGGGCTCGGCCGGCCGACGATCGTCGACGAATACCCGATCTCGATGGCGGCGCTGGCGCGAGCCAAGCCGAAAGATCGCCGCTTTGCCGAGCGTTTCGAGCTTTACGTCGCCGGGCTGGAGCTCGCCAACGGCTTCGGGGAGCTGACCGACGCGAGCGAGCAGCGGCGGCGCTTCGAAGCCGACCAGGCACTGAAGGCGCGGTTGTCGGGCGAGCGCTATCCGATCGACGCGGATTTTCTCGACGCGTTGGCGTATGGCATGCCGGCGAGCGCCGGAATTGCGCTCGGGCTCGACCGGCTGGTGATGCTGGCGACGGGAGCGGAAAAGATCGATGACGTGTTGTGGGCGCCGGTCGCGTCGACAGAAGGAGCGTGAACATGGACGGTTCGTCGGATTCTTGTCGGACGGCGCGCAGCGCCGCCGAGCTGATTGGCGCGGGCGCGGCCGCGCCCGAGCGCGGCGAGGAGATCGCCAAGGTTGCTGCGCGCTACGCCGTCGCGGTAACGCCGGCGATGCTCGCGCTGATCGACGCCGGCGATCACAACGACCCGATTGGCCGCCAGTTCGTCCCCGACGCGCGCGAGCTCGACGCGCGCCCCGAGGAGAGCGCCGATCCGATCGGCGATTGGACGCACTCGCCGGTGAAGGGTGTCGTGCATCGCTACCCCGACCGTGTATTGCTCAAACCGACCCACGCCTGCGCGGTCTATTGCCGCTTCTGCTTCCGGCGCGAGATGGTGGGACCCGGCGGCGAGGCGCTGACGCCGGCGGAGTTGGCCGCGGCGCTGGACTATGTTCGCGCCAATTCCGAGATCTGGGAGGTGATAGTTTCCGGCGGCGATCCGCTGGTGCTTTCGCCGCGCCGGTTGGGGGAGATTGTCGGCGCGCTTGGCGACATTGCGCATGTGCAGGTGATCCGGATCCACACGCGGGTGCCGGTGGTCGAGCCGGTGCGCATCGATCACCAACTGCTTGCCGCGCTCGCCAGCGACAAGGCGGTCTACGTGGCGCTGCACGCCAATCATCCGCGCGAGTTCACGCCCGAGGCGCGCGCGGCGTGCCGGCGCATCGTCGCCGCCGGGATTCCGATGCTCGGGCAATCGGTGTTGCTGAAGGGCGTCAACGACGATCCGGCGACGCTCGAAGCGCTAATGCGCGTTTTCGTCGCCAATCGCATCAAACCTTACTACCTCCACCACGCCGACCTGGCGCCAGGCACCGGTCATTTCCGCACCACGATTGGGGAAGGTCAGGCGCTGATGCGCGACTTGCGCGGGCGGGCGTCGGGACTGTGCCAGCCGACCTACGTGCTCGACATCCCCGGCGGCCATGGCAAGGTGCCGATCGGGCCGGCGTATCTGCGCCCCGACGGGGCAGTCGAAGGTCCCTCTGGCGTCGCGCATCGCATTGACTCGGCGCAGTAAATCGCCGGCGACCCGCAACGTTGAAAATCGCGCCATGGTCGGCTAAGAAGCGCCGAACGAAGGATTTCGCACGCCGCGCAAATTGCGCAGAGCGCGCCGCTCCCCCTCACCAGGAGGCCCGCCGGTCATGAAGGTCAGCCAAAAGGTCAAACGCGTTCTCGCCAACTACGAGAGCGATAATCCCGGCACCAAGACCAATCTCGCGCGCATCTTGATGCAAGGCCGCCTCGGCGGCTCGGGCAAGCTCGTGATCCTGCCGGTCGATCAGGGTTTCGAGCACGGGCCGGTGCGCAGCTTCGCGCCCAATCCGCCCGCCTACGATCCGCATTATCACTTCCAGCTTGCCGTCGACGCCGGCCTCTCGGCCTACGCCGCGCCGCTCGGCATGATCGAGGCCGGCGCCGACAGCTTCGCCGGGGCGATTCCGACGATCCTCAAGCTCAACTCGTCGAACAGCCTGGCGCGGGTCAAGGACCAGGCGGTGACCGGCTCGGTCAAGGACGCGCTGCGACTGGGCTGTGCTGCGATCGGCTTCACCATCTATCCCGGTTCCGACGAGCAGTTTGGCATGATGGAGGAGATTCGCGAGCTTGCGCTCGAGGCCAAGTCGAACGGGCTTGCCGTCGTCGTCTGGTCATATCCGCGCGGCGGCGAGCTGAGCAAGGACGGCGAAACGGCGATGGACATCTGCGCCTACGCCGCGCATCTTGCCGCGCTGCTCGGCGCCCACATAATCAAGGTCAAGCCGCCGACCGGGGTTCTGTTCCAGGACGCCGCGAAGAAAGTCTACGAGAAGTACAATATCGACATATCGGCGCTCTCGGCGCGCATCGCCCATGTCGTGCAGTCGTGCTTCAACGGGCGCCGGCTGGTCGTCTTCTCGGGCGGCGAAGCCAAGGACGACGAAGGAATCTTCGCCGAGGCGCGCGCCATTCGCGACGGCGGCGGCACCGGCTCGATCATCGGCCGCAACACGTTCCAACGGCCGCGCGACAAGGCGCTGGCGCTGCTCGACAGGATCATCGCCATCTACCAGGGCAAGGAGTAGCGCGCGCATGTCACGCCTCATGCTTCGACAGGCTCAACATGAGGCTCATCCAAGCCCCTCCCCCTGAATCTGTCGAAGGGCGGGAACCTTGGACGATGAACACTGCACGCTGCCGTCTATATCTGATCACGCCGCAAACGCTCGAGCCGCGCCGTTTCGCCGAGACGCTTAGGGCGGCGCTCGATGGCGGCGACGTGGCGGCGCTGCAACTTCGCCTGAAGGGCGTCGGCGACGAGGACATTCTGCGCGCCATCGAGATCTTGCGCCCCGTGACGGAAGCGCACGACGTCGCGTTCGTCCTCAACGACCGGCCGGACCTCGCTGCCGCGGCCGGATGCGACGGTGTTCATATCGGCCAGGAAGATGCGACATATGCCGAGGCGCGCCGGCTGGTCGGGGCCGGGCGCATCGTCGGCGTCACCTGCCACGACTCGCGCCATTTGGCGATCGAAGCGGCCGAGGCCGGCGCCGACTACGTCGCCTTCGGCGCCTTCTTTCCCAGCGCCACCAAGGAAAAGCCGAAGACGCGGGCCGATGTCGATCTGCTACGCTGGTGGTCGGAACTGATGACCGTGCCGTGCGTGGCAATCGGCGGCATCACAGCGGAGAACTGCGGCGAACTGGTCGCGGCAGGCGCCGACTTCCTCGCCGCCGCCGGCGGCGTTTGGGCCTATCCGGACGGACCGGCCGCGGCGGTCGTCGCCTTCAACGCGGCGATCGCGGCGCATTGCCATTCTCGGTGATTGCCGCCGCGAGCCCAAGCTGCTAGCTTCCGCGCCGCTTTTCCCACCCCGACGAGCTCGAGCTTCGGTCCGATCCCATGAAGATCATCGGTAGCGCCGTGCGTACCGGCAACATCATCGAATACGACAGTCGCATCTGGACGGTCATCAAGCACAACATCGTCCAGCCGGGCAAAGGCGGCGCGTTCAATCAGGTCGAGCTGCGCGACGTTCGCACCGGCACCAAGACCAACGTCAAGTTCCGTTCCGACGAGACGGTCGAGCAGCTCCGCGTCGACGAAAAGGAGATGCAGTACCTCTTTGCCGACGGCGACCAATACACGTTCATGGACGAAGAAAGTTTCGAGCAGCTCACGGTCAACCGCGCCCTGATCGGCGACGCCGCGGAGTTCCTCAAGGACGGCATGAAGGTGACCATCGACATGATCGAGGGGTCGCCGGTCGCCGCCCACCTGCCGCAATCCACCGTCTGCGAGGTGGTCGAGGCCGACGCGGTGGTCAAGGGTCAGACCGCGTCGTCGTCCTACAAGCCGGCCAAGCTCGACAACGGCGTCAAGATCATGGTTCCGCCGTTCGTCAGCGCGGGCGAGCGCGTCGTCGTCAACATCGAGGAACGCAGCTATGTCGAGCGGGCGAAGGACTAGCGCCGCATCCAAATGGCCGTTCGCTCGCCGATCTTCATTGTCATGGAACGCGCCGTGCGCAAGGCGGCGCGTAGCCTGATCCACGACTTCGGCGAAGTGGAAAACCTTCAGGTTTCGATCAAGGGGCCGGGCGATTTCGTCTCGAGCGCCGATTTGCAGGCCGAGCGAATCCTCAAGGGCGAGCTCTCGCGGGCGCGGCCGAGCTATGGATTTCTCGCCGAAGAGGGCGGCGGCGAGCCGGGCAGCGACGCGCGCTACCGTTGGCTGATCGATCCGCTCGACGGAACGACGAACTTCCTGCACGGAATCCCGCATTTCTGCATCTCGATCGGGCTCGAATGCGACGGCGAGATCGTCGCCGGGATGATCTACGACCCGATGCGCGACGAGCTGTTCCACGGCGAAAAAGGCGGCGGCGCCTATGTCAACGACCGACGCCTGCGCGTCTCGGCGCGCCGACGGCTCGGCGACTCGGTCATTGGCACCGGTATCCCATTCCGCGAGCGTGGCGACCATCCGCGATATCTGAGTCTGCTCGAGACGGTGATGGCGAATACCGCCGGAGTGCGGCGAATGGGCGCCGCCGCGCTCGACCTCGCTTATGTCGCCGCCGGCCGGTTTGACGGGTTTTTTGAGTTCGGCTTGAATGCATGGGACGTCGCCGCCGGCCTGATCATCGTGCGCGAGGCGGGCGGTTTCGTCAGCGAGATCGAAGGCGGCAACGATCCGCTCTCGAAGGGCAGCGTGCTCGCCACCAACGATCATCTTCACGGCCCGCTTGGCCGTCTGCTGCGCGACGCCGATCCGAAAGGACCCAAGGCACGGGTGCGCCGCAGCTAGCCGACTGGGGCGCGTGCGGCGTCGTGACTTGACTCCGGCATGTTCATGGCCGCCGCCACGATAGCGGCCAAATCGGTTGTTCCAATTATGCCGGTGGTTTACTTTCTCGCCACAGCCATGACGATCGCGGAACACGATTCGCCGTACATCATTGCCGCTCGCGCGCACCGCTCGAACAGCCTGGCCGGCATTGCCGCGGCATTGCTGCTGGTCTTGACCAGCGGGGCCGCATCAGCCCAGGACCGCCTTACGCCGCCGACTTCGCCGGTCACCATCGATTACGACTCGCTCGATCGCCTGCCGGGCGCCCAGAAACCGCAAGGTGCGGCGCCGAGTCCGGACCGCTCGCGTCCGTCGAGCAGCCGCCCCGCTGGCGCGCGCTTTACGCCGCCACCGCCGCCGCCCAAATTCGATGAGCCGGCACCAAGCGCTTCGGCGAGCAGCGCACCAGCGCCCACGACTCCGCCGCCGCCGCCTGTGCTTTTGCCGACGGCCCCGCCGCCGCCGCCAAAGCTCGCGGCGCCAACGCCACCCGCCAATAGTGCGACGTCCACCGCGGCCTCGCCGCGCGGAGCGGCCGAAATCGATGCCGCGACTCCGCCCGCGCCGCCGCCGCCATCGGTTACGGGTGACACGACGCCGGCATCGCCTCCAGCTTCGCCAAGCCCGGCGACACCGACGTCGACCGTTCAGGCCCGGAAATCGCCGGCAGCGAGTACGCCCGCCACTTCCTTGCCCGCGCCCGCGTCGGCCGGTGCGACATCAGCAACGCCGGGTTCGGCGGCCGCGCCGACGAGCGACGACGAGCCCAAGGTTACGCCGGCGCCTCGCGTACCGGTCGAAAGCGCCCCGGCGGGCGCGCCGGCCTCGCCGCCACATGTAACCGCGCCGCAGGTCGCGGCCCGCCCTGGAGCCGGTGTTACGGTCGACGCGACGATGCTGCGACTCGAATTCGCCGCCGGCTCGGCCGAACTCAGCGACGCGGCGCGCGATGCGCTTGCGCGGCGGGCCGAGACATTCAAGCGCGACGAATCGATGCGGATTCAGTTACAGGCGTTCGCCACCGGATCCGGCGGCAGCGAGCCGCGGCGGCTCAGCCTCAGCCGAGCGCTCGCGGTGCGAGCATTCTTCGTCGAACGCGGGATCGCCAGCAGCAGAATCGACGTACGCGCGCTGGGCGAGCGGAGCGACGATGGACCGTCGGAGCGCGTCGACGTATTGGCAGTGCGCCGTTAGCGGGGCGGCGCGGTCGGGGCGACACGTAGGATCAGGGAGCAACACTCACGATGACCCGGCCCTATCGCTTCTTATTCCGCATGGTGCTCTTCCTGCTCGCCGTCATCGCGGTGTGCGTGGCGTTGCGTGGCGGATTGACCGACGCGTTTCTCGCCAATCCGCCGCTCAACGGCATGATCATCGGCGTGCTGCTGCTCGGCATCGGTTACAACTTTCGCCAAGTCCTGGTGCTCAATCCGGAGGTGACCTGGATCGAGCATTTCCGTCGCGACCAGCCGAAGCTCTCGCGCTACAAGCCGCCGCGGCTGCTGGCGCCGATGGCGACGATGCTCGGTGAGCGCAAGGGCCGGGTCAGTCTTTCGGCGATCGCCACGCGTTCGATGCTCGATTCGATCGGTTCGCGGCTCGACGAATCGCGCGACATTTCTCGCTACCTGATCGGCCTGGAGATTTTTCTCGGCCTGCTCGGAACTTTTTGGGGCCTGCTCGAGACGGTGGGCGCGGTGAGCAGCGTCATCGGCGGGTTGTCCACTGCCACCGATACCGCGGCGCTGTTCAACGATCTGCAGGCCGGTCTCAAGGCGCCGCTGTCGGGAATGGGCACCGCATTCGGTACTTCGCTGTTCGGGCTGGCCGGCTCGCTGGTGCTAGGGTTTCTCGATCTCCAGGCGAGCCAGGCGCAGAACCGTTTTTACAATGATCTCGAGGAATGGCTATCGAGCTTGACCCGCCTGTCCTCGGGCGGGCCGCTCGCCGACGGCGAGCAGCCGGTGCCGGCCTATATCCAGGCGCTGCTCGAGCAGACGGCCGACAATCTGGAGAACCTGCAACGCACCATGGCCCACGCCGAAGAGAGCCGCGGCGTGAACAATACGACGCTCGCCGGGCTCGCTGACCGACTGGCGCAACTCACCGAACAGATGCGCGCCGAGCAGTCGCTGCTCGCCCGCCTCGCCGAGGCGCAGATGGAATTGAAGCCGGTGCTGACGCGGCTTGCCGACGCCGCCGGACGGGCGGGCGCGGGCGGGGACGAGACATTGCGCACGCATCTGCGCAACATGGAGGTCTATCTCGCGCGCATCATCGAGGACGGCGTCGCCGGCCGCGCGCAGATGACGCAGGACCTGCGAAACGAGATTCGCCTGCTCGCGCGCACCATCGCCGCGCTCGCCGAAGAAGAGCAGCGGTGACCCGCACCTCGAGCCGCACGCCTCGCCGCTAGGACGCCGCATGGCATTCGCCGCCAACCGCCGCCAGCCGCGCTCCCTCGACATTTGGCCGGGCTTCGTCGACGCGCTGGCGACGTTGATCATGGTCATCGTCTTTGTGCTGATGATCTATACGCTGTTTCAGTTCCACCTGAAGGACGTCATCGCCGGCCGCGACCAGGCGCTCGAGCGGCTCGCCGCGCAAATCGAAGAGATCGCCGACCAACTCGCGTTCGAGCGCACCGAGACCGCCCGACTACGCGGCGAGATCGCCACGCTGTCGGGCGAGTTGACGCGCATCACCACGGTGCGCGACCGCCTACTGCAGGAGCTCGCCGCTGCGCAAGCCAAGGCCGAACAGGCGGCGGCGCAGTCGCAGAGGGTCAGCAAGGAGCTCGAGGACGCCTACAAGGCGATTTCCGCCGACAAGGAGAAGATCGAAGTCCAATTGCGCGAACTCGACGCATTGCGCCGCAATGTCGAGACGTTGTCGATCCTGCGCGACGAACTTGAAAAGAAGCTCGCCGAGCAAGGGACGCAGCTGCAGCGCGAGCAACAGCAGTATCAAGCGCAGATCAAGCTTACCGAAGACGCGCAATTGCGCGCCGATATCCTGACCCGCCAGCTCGCCGCGCTGCGCGACGAGATGGCGCGCCTCAACGCAGCGCTGGAGGCGAGCGAGGCCAAGTCGAAGGAGCAGCAGGTGCAAATCGCCGACCTCGGCCGACGGCTCAACCTGGCGCTCGCCAGCAAGGTCGAGGAACTGGCGCGTTACCGGTCGGAGTTCTTCGGCCGGTTGCGCGAGGCGCTCGGCGATCGGGCCGATATTCGCATCGTCGGTGATCGTTTCGTCTTTCAGTCGGAGGTGTTGTTTCCAAGCGGTTCGGCCGATCTTCAGCCGGAAGGCCAGCGCCAACTGGCCCAGCTCGCCGTCACCTTGCAGGACGTGGCGCGGAGGATTCCGGCGGAGATCAACTGGGTGCTGCAGGTCGACGGTCACACCGACCGGCGGCCGATTTCGACATCGCAGTTTCCCTCGAACTGGGAGCTGTCGTCGGCACGCGCTATCTCCGTGATCAAGTTCCTGATCTCGCGCGGCATCGCCCCCGATCGCCTGTCGGCGACTGGTTTTGGCGAGTTCCATCCTTTGGACGTGCGCGAAGACGAGATCGGATTCCGGCGCAATCGGCGCATCGAGCTCAAGCTGACCAGCCGCTAGGTGGGACGACGGGACTCGCCAGTCGTCCGCAAGATCGGCAATTCGACGGTCACCCTGAGGCCGCCCCCGGAGCGGTTCTCTGCCCTGACGCGCCCGCCCAACGCCTCGACATTGCGCCGCACCAGCCACAGCCCGATCCCGAAGTGCGATAGCCCGCCAGCGTTCGGTGCATCGCCGTCCGCCGCCGCGCCGATCGTGGCCTTCCCCGGCGTCCCCGTTGCCCCGTCGCCCGCGGCGTCGCCCGCCGCGTCGAGTGCCGCAGTCATCCTCGCCTGGCCGGGACGCTGCGAATAGTACCGTTCGAAAATGCGCTCGAGCCGATCGGCGGGCACGCCAGGGCCGCGATCCTCGATGGTCAGGACCGCCGTAGCACCGCGCCGCGAAAGGCCGACGCGGACCTCCCCGCCGGGCGGAGAAAAGCTGATGGCATTGTCGACCAGGTTTTCGATGATTGTCTCGATCATGTCGGCGCCGCCGGCGATGGCGATTCCCGGCGCGATCTCCGCGACGACTTTCGCTGCGCCCGGCGCTTGCGCGGCCACGTAGCTGTTGACCAGCATGCGTGCGAGCGCCGAAAGGTCGACGTGGTGGCGCGGCGGATCGAGCAGATCGGCCGTCGTTTCGTCAAGTCGTCGGGTCGCCGCAACCAACCCGTCGAGCTTGTCGAGCGCGCTTTCGACCGCCGTTACCGCCTGTTTGCCGCGCAGATCGCCGCCTTCGAGCCGCCGGCGAATCGGCTCGACCGACTGTCGGATGACGCCGATCGGCGTCTTGAACGCGTGTGCGGTGTCCTCGGCGGCGCGGCGAATGTTTTCCGCCGAACCGCGCAAGGTGGCGACCAATCGGTCGAACTCGCGCGCGACCTCGGTCAGTTCTGGAATGCGGTTGCGGTCGACGAAGCTGCCCTCGCCGCGATCGGAGTGTATTTCGCGCGCGGTCCGCCCAAAGCGAATCAAGCTCCGCCACAGGCCGAAAAAAATACCGAGGGTCAGCACCGCAAAGACGACGTAAATGACCGCTGCGATCTGCACTTCGGGCGAGCGCCAGTACGGTCGACCCAGCGTATGGTCGCCAAGCTCATCGAGCCGATTCGAGACGACCAGAGCCCAGCATCCGCCTGGCGTCAGTACCGGGGTGATCGACGTCAAGAGTTCGCTGCGACCGCCGGGAAGTTCGAGGCGAAGCCCGAGTGGAACGTCACCCGCGCACGACTGGGCGAGACGCAAGAGCGTCCCGTCGTCGATCAGCCGTTGGCGCTCGAAATCGAGCAGGTCGGTGGACACCGGCGGCGCCGAGGCGATGTAGAAGAAGCCGACCGTCTCCCGCGTCTGTGCGGGACGAAACAGAAGCTTCAAGCTGATCGGCCCGCTGGCGAACCGCGCCAGTTCCTCGCCGAGACGAAAATACGGGATGCTATCGGCGCGCTGCAAAATCGGCTCGAGCGCCCGGCTGATGAGCAGCCCGCGATCGCGCACGGACTGCATCATGAGTTGTTGCTTCTGCCCGTCGGCCGCTTGAAACTGGTCGTAGATGATCATTGGCACGACGACGAACGCGCCCGCCAGCAGAACGAGGCGCGCGACCAGCGAGCGCCACACCCAGCCAATTACGCCGCGCAGAGCCGAAGAGCCGGCCGATTCAGCTCCGTTGATCATCGGCCCAGCGATAGCCGAAGCCCGGATAGTTCTCAAGTTGTTCAAAATTGGCGTCGATGGCACGGAACTTCTGACGGATCCGCTTGACCAATGCGCGCACGTTGGCGCGATAGCCCTCCTCGCCCGAGCCGGCGCGGAAACCTTCGCCACGGACCACGTCGTAAATTTCGCGATACGAGACGTCGCGTCCAGCGCGCGTGGCGAGCAGGCGTACCACCTTGAATTCGGTGAGCGTCAGTTCGACGCGTTGGCCGCGCCATAGCGCGCGTGCGCTGGAGTCGTCGAGAGAGAGTCCGTCCGGCGCGCTCGTCGCCAGTGCCGCGCCGACGTCGGCGCCCGCCTTGACGCCATCGAGGACCACTTTGAGTCGGCCGAGGATGATGCCGAAACTCTTTGCCTTGTCGACGAAATCGACGGCGCCGCGCTGCAACGCCGCCTCCTCGTAGATCGGCTGGTTGAGTCCGGTGAGAAACAGCACGGGCGTCCGTACGCCGCTTTCGCGCAGTCGCCGCAACACCTCGGGTCCGTCGATCTCCGGCATCTGCCAATCGAGCAAGATCGCGGCGGCGGATTTGCCGGCGGCGAAATAGTCGAGCGCCGCCTGTCCGCCCTCGATCGCGACGGCCACAAATCCCGAATCTTCGAGGTTGTTCTTGAGCGTTTCGAGAAACAACGGATCGTCGTCGACGACCACGATCGGAGTCGCGCGGCTTGAGTCCTCGCGCATCGCGCCCACGGCGCCCTCAGCGCTGGCCACGTTCATCGTGCACCTGTCGAACGCATCGCTCGGCTTCCGGCGAAGCGGCGGCGGCCGCCAATTGCGCCCCCGAAGCGCCGTACGCCGTGTAGTGCAGGGCGTAAAATCCGTTGCGCTGGACATCCAAGTAGAAATAGACGTCGAGCACGCACTCGCGGCTCCGGTAACGCCAGACCTTGGCCGGAGCCGCATCGCTTTCTTGCTCCGGCTGTCCAAGGACGTCGGCGGTCTCGGGCTGGCTGAGCCCCACCAGCTTGATGCCCGGCTGCGGCAGCGGCGCCGCGGGCGGCGTGACCGGAGACGGCGGCGGCCGCACGGCGGTCTGGCGCTGCTCGCCGCCAGAGCGCGGTGTCTCGCGCGGCGGCGATTGCGGTTTGGGCGTGGCGGAACTTGCCGACGGTTGACTCCAAGGAAACTCTCCCCGTTCGAGCGAGCCGCACGCCGCGAGCGTGAATGCGCATGACGCGATTGCCGCGAGACGGATCGCCAAGCTGGCCCTGGATGCAATCATAGAGGTCCGGCCGTTGTCGATGGGTGACAGTTTCAGCGTCATTCGAGCAGCGGCGTGGTGCCGCGGGGGTCCGGTATCCGGTGGCCCAAACCTGAGAAAAATAATGCCTTGGAACCGTTTGCGAGGGAACCCCGTCCTTTCCATGGGTATTGCGCCCGCCGCAGGTTGTGACAGAAACGAGGCGCGGCGGTTGTAGTTGTAAGAAATCTGAGTCGGTCGCTCCGATTCATTGAATAACCATGGGGCCAAGCGCATTGTCACCTTGAAGGCAGGCGCAACTGACGCCGCTACAGATAAGGAATCGTTTACCAAATCGCCCCTGGAGTCGCCGATTCATGTCGCCGTTCAAATTTCATGCCCCTCGGTTCCCGTGCTTGGCCGTAGCGACTTGCGCGCTCATGTTGTCGGCATTGGCGACGCCGGCTGTCGCGGAGCCTCCGCCGTGGGCGCCGGCGCATGGCTACCGCGCCAAGCAAGCGCAGACTGGATACGTCGTCCACCCGTACGTTGCAACGCGTCCGACCGGCTATGTCGTGTACGGTGTCCCCTATGGCGTCGACCGGGGATACTGCGATCGCCCCTTGCTGTCGCGCGAATTGGTCGGCGGCGTGGTCGGCGGCGCCGCGGGCGGCGTCATCGGCCATCAGGTCGGCAAGGGCTCCGGCCGCACCGCGGCCACGATCGGCGGCATCGTCGTCGGCGCTCTGGTCGGCGCGTCGATCGGCCGTAGCATGGACAACATCGATCAGCGTTGCGTCGGCTACGCGCTCGAGCACGCGCCCGACAGGCACCGCGTGGCTTGGAACAACGCCGAAAACGGCCACGACTACGCGGTCGAGCCGACGCGCACCTTCGAACGTGACGGGCGCTATTGTCGCGAATACCAGACAATGGCGACGATCGACGGCCGCCGCCAGAACGTTTACGGCACGGCGTGTCGCAAGCCTGACGGAACCTGGCAACTCGTCAACTGACGTTGTCGGCCGGCGCCGGCTCGGAGGCGCTGGCGCGCTCGGTTTCCGCGCCGCGGAATTGCAGCGCTGCCAGGCGCGCGTAAAGACCGCGCGCAGCGATCAGCTCGCTGTGGGTTCCCACGGCAACGATGCGCCCTTGGTCCAACACGCAGATACGTTTCGCTTTCAATACCGTCGCCAAGCGGTGCGCGATGACGATTACGGTACGCCGCGCCATCACCCGCTCGAGCGCCTTCTGAACCAGCCGCTCGCTTTCCGAATCGAGCGCGCTGGTCGCTTCATCGAGCAATAGGACCGCCGGATCGCGAAGCAGCGCCCGGGCTATCGCAAGACGCTGCCGCTGCCCGCCCGACAGCCGGACGCCCCGCTCGCCGAGGAAAGTGGCGAATCCCCGCGGCAAGCGCTCGATAAACTCCAGCGCCGCAGCGGCGTCGGCGACAGCGCGGACTTCGGCGTCGCTGGCGTCCGGCTTGCCGTAGCGGATGTTCTCCCAAACATCGGCGGCGAAGATCACCGGATCTTGCGCAACCAGCGCCAAACGCTGGCGCAGCTCGCGAAGATCGGCCTCGCGCGCGTCGAGTCCATCGACGATCACGCGGCCTCGCTCGGGATCGTAAAAACGCAACAGAAGCTGAAATACGGTGGTTTTTCCTGCCCCCGAAGGCCCGACCAGCGCCACCGTCTCACCCGGCTCGACCGTGAGATCGACGTCGACGAGCGCCGGACGGGTCCCGTCATTGGGGTAGTGGAAGGTCACATGCTCGAGCGCGACGGCGCCCAGCGGCGACGCCGGCAATTTGCGCGGATTGGTCGGCGGCTTGACGCTCGGTTCGGCGTCGAGCAGTTCGAACAGCCGCTCGGATGCGCCGATGGCGCGTTGCGCGTCGGCAGCGAATTCGCTGATTGCTCCGACCGATCCTGCGACCAGCACCGCGTAAAAGACGAACGCGGACAATTCGCCGGCAGTGATGCGGCCCTGGATCATGTCGTGCCCACCGATCCAAAGGATCGTGCCCACGGCGCTGAAGGTGAGCAGAATGACCGCGCCGACCAGCGCCGAGCGCACCCAGGCGCGGCGCGCCGCTGCGGAAAAGGCGCGCTCGACTTCGCTTGCGAAGCGCGCCGTATCGCGCGCCTCGTTGGTGTAAGCCTGAACGGTGCGGACGGCATTGAGTGATTCATCGACATGCGCGCCGACGTCGGCAAGGCGATCCTGGCTCTCGCGCGAAAGCCGACGCACGCGCCGCCCGAAGACGAGGATCGGTGCCACAACCAGCGACACGACCAAGAGCGCCAGTAGCGTGAGTTTTGGCGACGTCACAATCATCATCGCGACGCCGCCGGCAAGCAGTAAAAGGTTGCGCAGTGCCATCGACGCCGAGGAGCCGACTACCGACTGGATCAGCGTGGTGTCGGCCGTAAGCCGCGACAAGATTTCTCCCGTGCGCGTCGTCTCGAAGAACGCCGGCGACAGCCGTACGACGTGATCGAAAACGGCGCGCCTGATGTCGGCGGCAACGCGTTCGCCGAGCCAGGTGACGAAATACGCGCGTGCGAAAGTAGCCGACGCCATCACGGCAACCACGACGAACAGAACGACGAGCGCTTGATCGAGCCGCTCGGTGGCGCCGCGCGACAGTCCTTCATCGACCAGCCAACGCAATCCGGCGCCGAAGGTGAGCACGGTGCCGGCGGCGACGATCAGCGCCGCCGCGGCGAGCGCGATGGTTCCTTTATACGGCCCCAGAAATCGCAGCAGGCGGCGCAGCACGCGGACGTCGCGGCGATGTGGCACGGCGGCGCCGGAGCCGGAGTGACGGTCGTCAGCCAAGCGCGATGTCCGCGCCGACGATCGCCGTGAGCTCGGATTCGAGCAGGCGGTGAAGCGTCTCGGCGCCCCGCGTTGAGCGCCACGTCCCGGCCTCGCTGTCCCAGGCAAAATGCCATGCGCCTGAGACCGGCGACGACATCCATAGTTGCCGGTTGGGGCCGTGCTTGTTGATCACGTACTGCCGACCGTCGGTGAGCTCGATGGTCAAGATGCCGCTGGTGAGCTCGACGTCGTCATCGGCGAGCTGGGCCTCCAGCCGCTCCATCAGCTCGCCCAGCGTGCTGTCGGCCAGCGTTTCGAACGCACTCTGATCCATCGGCACCGCCTCGCGTCCATGGCGAATTACCTCGACAGCGCCAGGACTTGCGCCCCCTTAACACGGCGCTGCCGTGGCAACAAGCCGCCACCTTCCGGCCCCGGCCGAGAGCCTTGCGCCACGGCCGGCGCCCGGGTTATACACCGCGCTTCATTTTCTCACCCAGAAGGGCACGCCAAGAGGCGGCCCGATCGAGGGGCGTCGGGCACCGGCCATGAAAAAGAAGATCCACCCCGATTATCACGAGATCACCGTGGTCATGACCGACGGCGCCTCGTTCAAGACGCGTTCGACCTATGGCAAGAAGGGCGAATCGCTGCGGCTCGATATCGACCCCAAGACGCACCCGGCCTGGACCGGCCAACACCGTCTGGTCGATTCCGGTGGCCAAGTGGCGAAATTCAACAAGCGTTTCCAAAATTTCGGGCTCCAGTCGACCGAAAAGAAAAAGTAGGGTCGGCGCCTGCCGCGCTTCCGACAAAGGCGCCCCGGGACGGGCGCCTTTCGCATTTCCGACCGAGGCGCGGGCCCCTTGACGGAGCGGGAGCAATACCTACATCGCAGTTGTGGCGGGCCGCCTTAGTGGGGTCCGCCCGTGAACCCAAATGGAGCCGACCTCCGGGTGGCTCCGGTCAACCATGTTGCTCGTTAAGGAGGATATGGACATGCACGCTTTCGATTTCTCTCCCCTTTTCCGCTCCACGATCGGCTTCGACCGGCTGAGCCAGCTTGTCGACGCGGCGATGCACAGCGATGAAGCGAACGGCTATCCGCCCTACAACATCGAGAAGACGGGCGAGGACAGCTACCGGATCACGATGGCGGTCGCCGGTTTCTCGCCGCAGGACCTCGAGATCGTGGCGCAGGACAGTTCACTGCTGGTGCGCGGTAAGGCCGAGCGCGCCAACGGCGAGACCCGCTATCTGCATCGCGGTATTGCTGGGCGCGCCTTCGAGCGCCGCTATCAACTCGCCGACTTCATCAAGGTGAAGGGCGCCGAGTTGGTCAATGGCCTGCTCCACATCGATCTGGTGCGCGAGGTGCCCGAGGCGATGAAGCCCCGCACGATCAAGATCGAGACTAAGTCCGGTAATGGTTCGGTGATCGAGAACAAGGCGGCCTAACCCCGAACTCGCATCATCGCCGCCCGAGCGTTCCGGAACGACCGGCGCGAGGGTCACGAAAGGAACGGCCTCGTCCCGCATGTTCGGTGGGACGAGGCCTTGCTTTTTGCGCCGCGTCGGTCACCCCGCGAGAACGAGACGCTCGAGCGCCCTGCGGATGGGACGCGGAATCGGCACCGGTCGTTGGGTCGACCGATCGACGAAAACGTGGACAAAATGGCCGCTGGCGGCGGCGGCGTCCTCGCCGCGCCGAAACAGCCCCACCTCGTAGCGGACGCTCGAATTTCCGAGCTTGCCGACGCGCAAGCCGGCGTCGATGACGTCGGGAAAGGCGAGCGATTGATGAAACCGACAGGCGGTTTCGACCGCGATGCCGATCACCACAGCAGAGTGAATATCGAGGCCGCCGGCATCGATAAGGTATGCGTTTATCACCGTGTCGAAATAACTGTAGTAAACCACGTTGTTGACGTGGCCGTAGATATCGTTGTCCATCCAGCGCGTCGGAATGGCGAGAAAATGCGGGTAACGCGCGCGGGTTTCGATTTCGTGCTTGGGCTTGCTCATGACGTTCAGATTGCCTCGGCCAGCGCCCGGAGCGTCTCGTCGGGCCGTTCGACCATCATCATGTGGCCGGAATCGCCGATGACCACGGTGCGAGCACCTTCGATCGCCCGCTCGATACCGCACGCCGCTCCGGGCGGGGTCATGCGGTCCATTTCGGCGATGACCAGAAGCGCCGGACAGCGGATTCGCGACGCGGCGTCGAGCGCATCGGCATAACCGTCGCAGGCCGCTAGGTCGGTCGCCAGGACACCGGGCTGTCCCCGCTCGAGCAACCGCACGCCGCCGCCCAGCATCCAAAGGCCGGGCGCTTTGGCGCCGCCGACATGGGCCCGCCGTCCGAAACCCCACGCGGCGACGAGCCTGATCGCCACCTCCTCGCCCACGCGCGCCGCCTTGAGCAAATCGGGATGCACCGCCATGCGATCGGCGACGCCGAGCAATCCCAATGCCCATACGCGCGCCGGCGCCCGGGCGGCCGTCTCCAGCGCCACCAAGCCTCCCATCGAATGTCCGATCAGCGCCGCCTGGTCGATCTTGGCCGCATCGAGGAATCGCGTGACCCAATCGGCAAGCGCTCCGATCGAGGCAAGCGGCGGTCCTTCCGAGCGTCCATGGCCGGGTAGATCGACGGCAACGACGTTACGGCCATGGTGGGCGAACCATCGCGTCTGCAATATCCAAATCGTGTGATCCATCCCCGCGCCGTGCACGAACACGACCGTCGGCAGTTCACTCCGGAACGGCTGCCCGCCGGTGGCGGCGAAGACCCGCTTGCCGTCGACGACGCGCTCCATCGCCGGCCGCTCAGCCGCGCTGCGAGGCGCGCAGCGCCTGGCCGAGATCGTCGATCAGATCGCCGGGATCCTCGAGGCCGATCGACAGCCGGATCATTCCTTCGCCAACGCCGGCGGTCTTGAGGGCGTCGGCGTCCATCTGTTGATGCGTCGTGCTCGCCGGATGGATGACAAGCGACTTGGCGTCGCCGACATTGGCAAGGTGCGAGAAGACCCGCAGCGCCTCGATGAACCGCCGGCCGGCCGGCCGGCCGCCCTTGAGCTCGAACGACACGATCGAGCCCGCGCCGAGCGGCATCATTTCCTCCGCGAGTTTGCGGTCTGGATGGCTGGGCAGCTCGGGATAGGTGACCCACTCGACTTCGGGCGCGGCGTTGAGGAAGGCCACGACCTTGCGCGTATTCTCGACATGCCGCGCCATGCGCAACGGCAGGGTCTCGACGCCCTGCAGCAAGTAGAAGGCGTTGGCCGGGCTCATGCAGGCGCCGAAATCGCGAAGGCCCTCGGCCCGCGCGCGCATGATCATCGCTTGCGGTCCGAACTCCTCGGCGAAATCGAGGCCGTGATAGCCGGCATACGGCTCGGTCAAGGTCGGGTATTTGCCCGACGCTTCCCAATCGAACTTCCCGCTGTCGACCAACACCCCGCCGATCGCCACGCCATGACCGCCGAGCCATTTGGTGGCCGAGTGCATCACGATGTCGGCGCCCCACTCGAAAGGCCGGCATAGATACGGAGTGCAAAAGGTCGAATCGATCATCAGCGGCACGCTTGCGTCGTGCGCGATCGCCGCGACGCGGCGCAGATCGAGAACTTCGAGTCCAGGGTTGCCGAGAACCTCGCCGAACAGCATTCGCGTCTCGGGACGGATCGCCGCCTTGAACGAAGCGGGCTCGCGTGGATTGACGAAAGTCGTGGTCACCCCGAATCGCGGCAGGGTGTGGCTGAACAGATTGTGCGAGCCGCCGTAGATCGACGCCGAGGCGACGATGTGGCCGCCTTGGCCCATCAGCGTGGCGACCGCGAGGTGCAACGCCGCCTGGCCGCTGGCGGTGCAAATCGCTCCCACCCCGCCTTCCAGCGCCGCGATGCGCTCTTCGAGCACCGCGACGGTCGGGTTCGATATGCGCGAATAGATATGGCCGGCGCGCTCGAGATTGAACAGCGCCGCGGCATGATCGACATCGTCGAATACATACGACGTCGTCTGGTAGATCGGCGTCGCGCGCGCGCCGGTGGCCGGGTCGGGCTGCTGGCCCGCGTGCAGCGCGAGCGTGTCGAATTTGGGCAATTTCGGATCGGCCATCGTCTCGCCATCCACGGGTTCGAGCGCCGCTCGGTTCGGCCGAACGGCGCGGGCCAGCGAGGCGAGGATTACCCGAAACGGAAGGGCCGCTCAACGGCGGCCCTTCGCTTTTTTCTTCTCGTTTTTCTGATTTTGGTTGGGCGCTCGGTCGTGAACGCCGTCCCTGTCCAACTCGCGTCGGAACGTCGGCGACTCTGGCCGCAACATCGCCACCCGTCAAGCGGACGTCCGCATGTAGGCGAACGAATCGCGCCAGGAGCGAACAAAATGGGCCGCGCCCGAAGGTCGCGGCCCGAGTTGAACAGGGAGGCGTCAATGACCCCAGATCCATCGACCCGGAGCGCCCAAACTGACGGGGTGTCAGCCTGGACCGACGACGCCACTTTAGGCGCGAAGCTTAAAAATTGTCTTAACCGAAAAAACTATCGGATAGCACATTGATATCAAACGAATATTTTTTTCACATCGAGGGTCGAGGCGCTTCCAAGCCGACCATAATGTTGCTTCAGCCATGCCTCGGCGGTGCGCCGTCCCAAAGCAAAGAGTTGGTCGAGAAACTCGGGATGGGCGTTGAATTTGCTCGATGCGCCATAGCGCGCCATGTCCCGCTCGGCGCCGATCATGTGGAGGTGAAGGCGGCGCTTCTCCGCGTCGGTTCCGAGGTGTCCCTTCTCGAGCATGCGCGTGATCAGGTCGATCGTCCGCATCTCGCGCATGACGTTGGCGTTGAAGCTGATCTCGTTGGTGCGGTCGATGATCTCGCGTGCGCTCCTCGGCAACCGGTCGATGTGGATCGGGTTGACCGCGACCAGCACCATGTCCGCCGGCAGGTCGGGCCGGATGAGCGGGTACATCGGCGGGTTGCCGACGAATCCGCCGTCCCAGTAATACTCGCCGTCGATCTCGACGGCGCGGAACATGTGCGGCAGGCAGGCCGAGGCGAGCACCGCCTCGACCGTGATTTCGCCCGGCGCGAAAACCCTGATCTTGCCGCTTAGGACGTGCGTCGCGCAGACATGAAGCTGCGGCGAACGGCACGCGTTGACGCGATCGAAGTCGCAATACTGGGACAACAACTCGCGCAGCGGATTCATGTCGAACAGCGTCGTCTCATAGGGCGACATCACGCGGCTGAGAAAATCCGCGGCGACGTAGGGCGGCGAAAAATCCAGCCCTCCCTCCCCCAACAGCTGGTCGAGCCAGGTCGGCTGGAACGGCGAAAACCGCGCCGTCTCGCCCACTTTGCGCCAGAACCGGGAGAGCGCCGCGCGAGCGCCTTCGCGCCCGCCTTCCATCATGCCGTAGGTCAGCATCGCGCCGTTCATCGCTCCAGCGCTGGTGCCGGAGATGGCGCGGATGTCGATCCGTTCATCGGCGAGCAAGCGGTCGAGCACCCCCCAGGTGAACGCGCCATGCGTGCCGCCGCCCTGCAAGGCGAGGCTGATTTGTTTAGCGGCGGCGCTCATTGCCTCACTGCGACGTCCAGCCGCCGTCGATGACCAGCGAGGCGCCGCGCATTTGCGCCGCCGCCGGCGAACAGAGGAAGACGGCGAGATCGCCGATCTGCCCGGGAGTGACGAATTCCTGCGAGGGTTGCTTTTCGCCGAGGAGCCGCATCTTCGCCCCCTCCGGCGACAATTTTTCGTTCACCGCCAAGGCGTCGATCTGCTTTTGGACCAGCGGCGTCAAAACCCAGCCGGGGCAGATGGCGTTGCAGGTGATTGCGGTCGTCGCGGTCTCCAGCGCCACCACCTTCGTCAGCCCGACGAGGCCATGCTTTGCCGCGACGTAGGCCGCTTTCTGCGCCGAGGCGACGAGGCCGTGCGCCGAGGCGACGTTGACGATCCGGCCCCAATCGCGCGCTCGCATCTGGGGCAGCGCGGCGCGAATGGCGTGGAACGCCGACGACAAATTGATGGCGATGATGGCATCCCACCGCTCGGGCGGAAATTCCTCGATTGGCGCGGTGTGCTGGATGCCGGCGTTGTTCACCAGGATGTCCACCGCGCCGAGTTCGCGCGTCGCCTCGGCGACGAGACCGGCAACGTCGCTCGGCTTCGACATGTCGGCGCCGCTATAGGCGACCTTGACCCGATGCCGGCTGGCCAATTCGTTCCTCAGCTTGTCGATGGCCGTCGCCTCGCCAAAACCGTTCAGCATGATATTGGCGCCCTGGCCAGCAAGCGCGCGAGCGATTCCGAGCCCGATGCCGCTCGTCGAGCCGGTGACAATCGCCGATTTCCCCTTGAGCATGACCCGTGCCTCCGACGATGACGGGATGTCTGTCTCCTACTCTCGATCGGCCGTCGACGGAAGCGGCACGATCCAGCCCGATCGCCGCCGGCCGACAGCTCGCCGGCAAGATCGCGATTGGACTTGACGCCACGCTAGCGCACAATGACGGCCGCAATGGATCGCACCACCGCCGTCTTGGCCGTCGCCGTGTTCTACCTGTTGCCGCTGCTGCACGTGGCGCTGTCGCCGTCGGCCGGGCCGCTTCGCGCGCCGCCGGGAGCGCGTTGTCCGTTCAGTCCGCGCGTCGGCTGGATCGTCATGGTCCTGCTCTTGGGGCCGATCGGCTGGCTGCTATTTGTCGCCCGCCGACGTCGGCGCGCTCCGGCGGAGAACTGAGCCGTATTCATTTCTTGAACAGCGCGTCGGCCCCCGAACGCTGCGCCGTCTTGGCGGCGATGGCGGCGCGCGCGCGAGCGATTTCCGCCTCCAGCCGGGCGATGTAGTCGTTGAGCTCGGCGATCGACCATGGCGTCAAGTCCTTGGGCGGGCCGGTCGGTTTCTTACGCGGTTCGAGGTCTTCGAGATCCATGGCAAGCGCCCCTGAATCGGGAAAGGCGGGGTTGTCATATCGCGCTTGGCCGATTAGACCTTGCGAGCGGCCACAATTCAACCGACTGGACGACCCGATGCCCGACTCCATTCCCGCGTCGATGACCGCCATCGAGATTACCCAGCCGGGCAAGCCCGAGGTGCTGAAGCCGACGTCGCGTCCGACGCCCAAGCCCACGGCCGGCGAGGTCTTGATCCGCGTCGTCGCGGCTGGGGTCAATCGGCCCGATGTCTTGCAACGCTACGGCAAGTATCCGCCGCCGGCGGGCGCGTCGGATCTGCCCGGGCTCGAAGTCGCCGGGCGCATTGTCGCGTGCGGCACCGACGCCAAGGGCTTCAAGGTCGGCGATCAGGTCTGCGCTCTGCTCGCCGGCGGCGGCTATGCGGAGTACGCCGTCGCGCCCGCGCCGCAATGCTTGCCGGTGCCCAAGGGTCTCACCGCGATCGAGGCGGCGGCGGTGCCCGAGACCTTCTTCACCGTATGGACGAACGTGTTCGAGCGTGGCCGCCTGCAGCACGGCGAGACGTTTCTCGTCCATGGCGGCGCCAGCGGCATTGGCACGACCGCGATCCAGCTTGCCCGCGCCCATGGCGCGCGCGTCTTCGCCACCGCCGGGACCGCCGAGAAATGCGCGGCATGCGAGCGGCTAGGCGCCGAGCGGGCAATCAACTATCGCGACGAAGACTTCGTCGCGGTGGTCAAGGAGGAGACCGCCGGAGCCGGCGCCGACGTGATACTCGACATGGTCGGAGGCGAATACACCGCGCGCAATCTCGACCTGCTCCGCATCGACGGCCGGCTGGTGCAGATCGCTTTTCTCAAGGGCAGCAAGGTCGAGATCGACCTCAATCCGCTGATGCGCAAGCGGCTCACCTTCACCGGCTCGACGCTGCGCGCGCGCTCGGTCGCCGAAAAAGGCGCGGTGGCGGCGGCGGTGCGCCGAAATGTCTGGCCGCTTGTCGAATCGGGCAAGGTGAAGCCGGTCATCCACGCCACGTTTCCGCTCGCCGATGCCGCCAAGGCGCACGCGATGATGGAGGCCGATCAGCACATCGGCAAAATCGTCCTCACCACCGGCTGACGGCAGCCGCCAATCGATTTGACCGGGCCAAGGCCGGTCTATATAAGTCCGGCATCTCACGATATCCGGGCGATGTCCGATATGCGCTGGTTCTACGGCGCCACGCCGGACTATTAGGAGGATCGATGGCGCTGCCGCTCATGCCCAAGGCCACCGCGGTGTGGCTGGTCGAAAACACCTCGCTGACGTTCGAGCAGATCGCCGATTTCTGCGGCTTGCACGCGCTCGAAGTGCAGGGAATCGCCGACGGCGAGGTGGCCGTAGGCATCGTCGGGCTCGATCCGGTTGCAAGCGGCCAGCTGATGCGCCCCGAGATCGAGCGTTGCGAGAGCGACCCAACGGCGCGTCTCAAGCTGATCGAGACGAGTCTTCCCCTACCCTCCGCCCAGCCGAAGGGCGCGCGCTACACGCCGGTGTCGAAGCGTCACGATCGGCCGTCGGCGATCGCTTGGTTGCTGCGCCATCACCCCGAGCTCTCCGATGCTCAAGTCGGCCGCCTGGTCGGCACGACCAAGGCGACGATCCAGAAAGTGCGCGACCGCACGCATTGGGACATGGCCAACATCAAACCGACCAATCCGGTCGGCCTTGGCCTGTGCACGCAAGAAGCCCTCGACGATGCCCTCGATAAGGCGCATCGCGCCGCTGAGCGCGCCAAGCGCGAGACCGAGCGCGCGGCGCGCCGCGCGGCCAAGGCGCTCGCCGAAGCCCAGGCGGCGAAAGCCGCCGACGCCGCGCGAAAAGCGGCGGAAGAGCAGGCGGCGAAGGAGGCGGCCGAAAAAATGGCGAACGCCGCCGACGATGCCACAGCGGAGCCGACGGCCGAGGCTGCCAGCGTCGACGATCAAAAGACCGAATAGCCGGCGTTACCAAATTTCATTCGATGCGCAAGCAGCGCGAGTGACTTAGTTCACAGCGCCCCGACGCCAATCCGGTAGACCTATCCTCCCTTTGGTGCGCGACCGATTGCCGCGCGAAGGTGGAATTCGGAGGTGCGTCATGGAATCGCAAGCCGGCAGTTCCCAACACTGGTTGCTGATTTGGCGGTCGGCCGACGGCGGCATCGATCAACTCTATTATCGGCGCCGCGCTCGGGCCGAACGGCTAGAGGCGATGCGCGAGCTCGCATCTCGAATCGTCCGGCTTGCCAGACGCTTTTCGAGCCGGCCTGATGTCGGGTTGTTCGGTGTATCCGATGGCGATCGGCCGGCGCAGATCGACGCACGGGCCCGTGGTTCCGCCGGCGGGTTTTACGATCGACTCAGCTTTTCACCGACACGGTGTAATTGAGCGGCAGGCGGCCGCCGTCGGGATAGATCGTCTGGCCGGTGATGTAGGAGCTCTCCTCGCTCGCCAGGAACACGGCGACGGCAGCGACTTCCTCCGGCTCGCCCAAGCGGCCCATCGGCGTGCGGCTCAAGATGCGCTGGCGCGCCGCCTCGTTGCCGAGCACGGCCGCGCGCGCGAGGTCGGTGGCGATCGTCCCCGGCCCGATGGCGTTGACGCGGATGCCGTGCTCGGCGAGCGCCAGCGCCATCACTTTGGTCAGTTGGTTGATCCCGCCCTTCGAAACAACGTAGGGAACCTGATTGGGGATCGCCAGTACGGCGTTGACCGACGACATGTTGACGATTGCCCCGCCGTGGCGCTGCCTCACCATCTGGCGAGCCGCCGCCTGACCGACGAGAAACGCGCCCCGCAGATTGACCCGCAGCACGCGGTCGAAATCGGCCTCGGCGAGGTCGAGGAATTCGGCGGTATGTATGATCCCGGCGTTGTTGACCAGAATGTCGAGGCGGCGAAACGATTTCACCGCCGCGGCGACCACCGCCCGAGCCTCGTCGGCGTCGCCGACATCGCAACGCACGAAGCGCGCTTTGGGGCCAAGCTTCTTCGCCGCTGCCGGCCCGCGCTTCACGTCGACGTCGGCGAGCACGACCCTGGCGCCTTCGCGCACGAAGGCTTGCGCGCAGGCAAGGCCAATTCCACTCGCCGCCCCGGTGACCAGCGCCACCTTGTTTCGTAGCCGCATCGCCAGCGCCTCCCGTGGTTTTACTCGCCGGCCGCCCGCAGCCCGGCCTTGGCGTAGCCGGCCTGCTTCAGCGCCCCGGCGATCTCGTCGAGGATCACCGGGTCGTCGATTGTCGCCGGGGTCTTGAAGGTCTCGGAATCGGCGATCTTCTGCATCGTGCCGCGGAGGATCTTGCCCGAGCGCGTCTTGGGCAGCCGGGCGACGACGAGCGCCTGCTTGAAGAACGCCACCGGCCCGATGCGGTCGCGCACCATCTGCACTACTTCGCGCACGATCTCGGCATGCGGACGATTGACGCCCGCCTTGAGCACGACGAAACCGAGCGGCACCTGCCCCTTGAGATCATCGGCCACACCGATGACCGCGCATTCGGCGACATCCTGGTGCGAGGCGAGAACTTCTTCCATCGCCCCTGTCGACAGCCGGTGTCCGGCGACGTTGATCACGTCGTCGACCCGAGTCATGACATAGACGTATCCCTCGGCGTCGACGTAGCCGGCGTCACCGGTCTTGTAATAACCCGGGAAATCGACGAGGTAGCTCTGCCGATAGCGCTCGTCGGCGTTCCACAGCGTGGGCAGCGTGCCGGGCGGCAGCGGCAGTTTGCAGCACAAGGCGCCGATATCACCGGGCTTGACCTCCTTGTTTTCGGCGTCGAGGACGCGCACGTCCCATCCTGGCGCCGCCTTGGTCGGCGAACCGTGCTTGACCGGCAGGACGCCGAGGCCGACGCAGTTGGCGGCGATCGCCCAACCGGTCTCGGTCTGCCACCAATGATCGATCACCGGCACCTTGAGGTGCGTTTCGGCCCATTTGAGCGTGTCGGGATCCGATCGCTCGCCGGCGAGAAACAGGGTCTTGAATAGCGAAAGATCGTATTTCTTGATCAGCTCGCCCTTGGGATCGTCGCGCTTGATGGCGCGAAACGCCGTCGGCGCAGTGAATAACGTCTTGACCTTGTGCTGCGAGATTACTCGCCAGAACGCGCCGGCGTCGGGCGTGCCGACCGGCTTTCCCTCGTAAAGAATAGTCGTACAGCCCTGCAGCAACGGCGCATAGACGATGTAGGAGTGGCCGACCACCCAGCCGACGTCGGAGGCGGCCCAATAGACGTCGGCTGGATCGACGTCGTAGATCGTCTTCATCGTCCATTTAAGCGCCACGGCGTGCCCGCCATTGTCGCGTACCACGCCCTTGGGCTGGCCGGTGGTGCCCGAGGTGTAGAGGATGTACAGCGGATCGGTGGCGGCGACCGGCACGCATTCGGCGGGCGCCGCTTCGGCGACGAGTTGGCCCCAGTCCAGATCGCGGCCAGCGATGAGCTCGCAGCGTTGCATGTCGCGCTGCAGAATCACGCAGTGCGCCGGCTTGTGCCGGGCGAGCTGGATTGCGCCGTCGAGCAGCGGCTTGTAGGGGATGACGCGATTGACCTCGATGCCGCACGAGGACGAGACGACGACCTTGGGCGTGCAGTCGTCGATTCGCACCGCGAGTTCGTTGGCGGCGAAGCCACCGAACACCACCGAGTGCACCGCGCCGAGGCGTGCACAGGCCAGCATGGCGATGGCCGCCTCGGGCACCATCGGCATGTAGATGATGACCCGATCACCCTTGGCGACACCCAGCCCTTGCAGCGCGCCGGCGAAGCGCGCCACCGCATCGGTCAGTTCGCGATAGGTGAACGTCTTGACTGTGCCGCCGGTGACCGGGCTGTCATAGACGAGCGCCTTCTGCTCGCCGCGGCCCTCGGCGACGTGGCGATCGAGCGCGTTCCAACACGTATTGAGCTCGCCGCCGACGAACCAGCGATAGAACGGCTTGCGCTGGTCGTCGAGCACCTTGGACCATTTCTTGGTCCAAACGATCGCCTCGGCCACCTCGCCCCAGTATCCGGCCGGGTCGGCAAGCGATCGACGATGCGCCTCGGCGTAACGGCTCATGGTTCTGCCCCTCCTCCCGAAACGCTTGTCATTGTTGGCGAAACGCGGCCCGAGTCTGCCCGCAAAGCCCCTGTCTTGCCAAGCCGCTTTCTGGCAGATTACGGACCGCTCCGGCGCGTTCGTGCGCCGACTTCGTGGCGGCGAAGTCGAGGCGCGGACCGCAACCTTCTTGAAGGAAAACGGTTCGCACATGCCTGCCATGAAGCGCCATTCTCGCGCCCGTAAGTCCGGAAGATCCGCCTCGCACACGTCGCCTTCGGCCCGCACGCCCAACCGGCGCCCTCCCTCATCGCATCGAGGCAGCCCTTACGACATTGACCTCGATCAAAACGCGGCGAATTACGTTCCGCTTTCGCCGCTGTCCTTCCTGCCGCGCGCCGCCTCGGTGTGGCCCAAGCATCCGGCGATGGTCCATGGGACGATTCGGCGCAATTGGGCGCAGACCTACCGCCGCTGCCGCCGGCTGGCGTCGGCGCTCGCCGGGCGCGGGATCAAACGCGGCGACACCGTGGCGTTGATGGCGCCCAATATCCCCGAGGCTTACGAATGCGCCTTCGGCGTGCCGATGCAAGGCGCGGTGCTTAATGCCCTCAACGTACGGCTCGACGCGGCGGCGATCGCCTTCACGCTTGACCATGGCGAAGCCAAGGTACTCTTCACCGACACCGAGTTCGCGCCGGTGATAAAAGACGCGATCAAGCGCGCGAAGAAGAAGCCGCTGGTGATCGATATCGCCGACCCCAATGGTCCTGGCGGCGAGCGGCTGGGCGAGAAGGATTTCGAGGCCTTCTTGCTCGAAGGCGATCCGGATTACGAATGGGCGCCGCCGGGAGACGAATGGGATGCGATCGCGCTCAATTACACGTCGGGCACCACGGGCAATCCCAAGGGCGTCGTATACCACCATCGCGGCGCGTATCTGAACGCCATCGGCAATGTCCTGGTCTGGAACCTGCCGACGCACCCGGTCTATCTGTGGACCCTGCCGATGTTCCACTGCAATGGTTGGTGCTTCCCATGGACGATGGCGGCCATGGGCGGCACCAACGTCTGTTTGCGCCGCGTCGAAGCGCGGCCGATATTCGACGCCATTCGTAACGAGGGCGTCACGCATTTCTGCGGCGCGCCGATCGTGCTCAATATGCTTATCAACGCGCGCGAGGACGAACGCGCCGGATTCGCACGCGCCGTCCAGGTGATGACCGCTGCCTCGGCGCCGCCTGCGGCGGTGATCGAGAAAATGGAGCGCATGGGCTTCCATGTCACCCACGTCTATGGCCTTACCGAGGTGTATGGTCCCGCTGTGGTGTGCGCCTGGCACGATGATTGGAACAACTTGTCAGCGGAGGAGCAGGCGACGCTCAAGGCCCGCCAGGGCGTGCGCTATCAGGTGCTCGATGGCCTGATGGTCGCCGATCCGCTCACGCTTGCGCCGGTGCCATCGGACGGCGCGACGATCGGCGAGGTGTTTATGCGCGGCAATATCGTCATGAAAGGGTACCTGAAGAACACCAAGGCCTCGCGCGAGGCCTTCGCCGGCGGTTGGTTCCACACCGGCGATCTCGGCGTCATGCATCCCAACGGCTATATCGAGCTCAAGGATCGCTCCAAGGACATCATCATCTCGGGCGGCGAAAACATCTCGACGATCGAGGTCGAGGGGACGCTCTATCGTCACCCTGCCGTGCTCGAAGCGGCGGTCGTGGCGCGCCCCGACGCCAAATGGGGCGAAACGCCGTGCGCGTTCGTGACGCTGAAGGACGGCGCCGCGGCGTCGGCTGACGACATCATCGCCTTTTGCCGCCGGCACATGGCGCATTTCAAATGCCCGCGCACCGTGGTCTTCGGCCCGCTGCCCAAAACGTCGACCGGCAAGATCCAGAAGTTCGTGCTCCGCGACCGCGCTGCGGCGCTGTGATGGATAACGCCACCGAGACTTGATTTTCGTCGCCGTTTGCGTTGCTATTAGAGATAGAGCAACGTTATATTTTCTACCTTGACGAGGGCCATCATGCGACGCCTTTGTATCGCCGCGGGAGCGGCGGTGACGTTGACCGCCGTTGGTCCGGCGCTAGCCCAACATAAGACGGGCGGCGAGGCGCTGCGGAGCGATTCCGAGCGTGAATGGACGCTCATCGCCAGCCGACCCGAAGTGGCGGAACGCGCGGCGTTCGCCGCCGGCGTGGCGGCGTTCGAACGAGGCGATTATTCGGCCGCGCGGCAAATCTGGACGCGTCTGGCCGATGGCGGCCATCTGGTCGCTGCCAGCAATCTCCTCGTCATGGCCGATCTCGACCTGCCTGCACGCGTCCCCGCGGCGGAAAAGCGGCGATGGAAAAAGCTATACGACCAGTCGGAGGCCGGGTTGACGTTCCGCGCCTGCCAGATCCGCAACGCGGCGAAGCTGCCCGAGCGCGAACGGCGCGCCGAGCACGCGCGCTGCGAGCGACTTGCCGAGCAGGGCGATGTGATCGCTCCGGTTCTGATGGTTCACCTCCTGCTCGACGCAAAAAGTCCCGACCGCGACCCGGTCGCCGCATTCGAGTGGGCGCTCAAGTCCGCACGCGCCGGATGGTTGGCGCAGGCCGCGGTGGTCGCGTTGACGCTCGCCGGTCGACCGGCCAAACCGTTCGACAAGTTGAGCGACGACGAAGTCGACGCCCTGCGCCAGCGCGTCCGCATCGATGATCTGCCCAAGGGCCCGTGGGCCAAGCTGGCCGCGGCACCGCCGGAGGCTGGCAACCGGAGCGCTGGAACGTCGCACCGCGACAACAAGCGCTTCACCGGATCGGGCGTTGTCGTCGCCAGGCAGGGTCGCGTGTTGACCAATGCGCATGTGATCGAACAGTGCGGAAAAATCACGGTCGCCGTCGGCGGAGAGCCGCGTCCGGCGCGAGTCATCGCCGTCGACGCGAAAGTCGACCTCGCATTGCTATCGACCGAAGGAGCGCTGCCGCGCGCCGCTGGGCTGCGTGCACCCGTCTCGACGCGTAGCGGCGAGGAGATCGTCGCCATCGGGTTTCCGCTGTCGGGTGTGTTGTCGGAAGAGCCGATCGTCACGACCGGTATCGTCAGCGCGCTCGCCGGCATCCGTGGCGATCCGACGCAGCTTCAGATCAGCGCTCCAGTGCAGCCTGGCAATAGCGGCGGGCCGGTGTTCGATATGAACGGCAACTTGGTCGGCATCGTGGTCGCCGGGATCGGCACCTTGAAAGCCGCCAGGGCCATCGGCGGCGCGGTGCCGCAGAACGTCAATTTCGCGGTCAATGTCGCCGAAGCACAAAAATTCCTCGACCACCACAAGGTCGCGTGGGAAAAGCGCGCTTTCGAGAAGACGAAGCGCCTATCGGTCGCCGATGTGGCCGCCGCCGCGCGCCTGACCACCGCTTTCATCGAATGCATCGCCAAGCAAGACGCGAGCGCAGCTTCGCGAAAACCGCGCCGCTAACCGGCCGCCACGCACCCCAAAAACGGCAAACGCCGCAGCCGCCCCTGGCTCGGAGCGGCGCGGCGCCTAAACGGAAAGACCCGGGCGTATTGACGGGCGATTTCGTGTCTATCCGGTGAGTCTTACGATCTCTTCCTTGATCCGCAGCTTTTCGCGTTTGAGCTCGGATAAATGGGCTGAGTCCGGGAGCGGTCGATTATTTTCTTCCTCAATTTCGCGTTCGAGATGTGCATGTCTGGCCTTGAGGGTGTCGACACGGTCTTCCACGGCCATAAGCGGACCTCCTTCGATCCAAATGTCACGCAAAAAAGAATACGCCTCGGGCCGGACGGCGACAAGACAGGTTGGCGCCAAGCGGGTACGCGCATTATCGTGACTTCGAGTCGCTTTTACGCTTCAAGCGTTTAGGAGTCGCTAGTGCATCGATGAATATTCTTGATTCGCGGACTAGCCGGCGGTCGAGCGTTCCCACGGCGATGTCGAGGTAGCGGGCTACATTCTGGCGCGCCGCGCGGTTTCGCGTCGGTGTATCGACCGCCGAGCGAATCTTCGGTCGCGCCATCGCGTACAGCATCGCCAGCTCGACCCGCTCGGCCTCGAGTTCCAGCCGCTTGACGTCCGAACGAAGGCCGGAAATCGGCCGCATCAGCAGCCCCAGCGCTGGATCGTCGGTCAGCGGTTTCAAGCGGCGACGCAGGTCGCGCAGTGGCGTTACGACATTGCTTTGCCAGGCTGCGACCGCGCGGACGAGGCGGCTGAGCGCCGTACCACCCAGCCGGCCGCGGCCGCTGGCGCCATGCCACAACGCGAACATCAGCAGATTGACGTCGATACCCGCGCCGTCCTGTAGCGCCAGGCAGGCCACGGCGACGCCGCGCCGCCGATAATGCGCGAGCGCGAATCGCCACAGCGGATTGTCGAGCCTCCCCTCAGCCATCGCTCAGTCGCCGAGGCAGATGCCGAGCCCGCGGGCGGTGCGGACCAGCAGGCCTTGCGGATTGACTGCCTGATAGCGCGCAATGGCGTCGGCCAGCGGCACATCGATCACCTCTCGATTGCCGTAGGCGACCATGCGGTCGAAACGGTTCTGGGCGATCAGGTCGACCGCATGCACGCCGAACGCCGAGGCGAGGAGCCGGTCGTGGAAGTCGGGCTGGCCGCCGCGTTGAACGTGGCCCAACACCGTGACGCGCGTCTCGGCGCCGATTGCCCGCGCCAGGGTCTCGCCAAGGTAATGGGCAATGCCGCCATATCGTTCGCGGCCGGCCAGATCGCTGATCGTGACCGGCGCGCCGGATTCGGTCTTGACCGCCTCGGCAACGACGACGAGCGCGAAGTTGCGGCCGCGTTCCTTGATCTGCTCGAACTTCGCGGTGATCGACGCCAAGGTCCACGGAATCTCCGGAATCAGCACCACGTCGGCGCCGCCAGCGATCCCGGCGGCGATTGCGATGTGCCCGGCGTCGCGGCCCATCACCTCGAGAATCATCACCCGGCTGTGGCTGGCCGCCGTCGGCTGCAAGCGGTCGAGAGCCTCGGTCGCGACCGCCACCGCCGTCGAATAACCGATCGAGGCTTCGGTATGGCCAAGGTCGTTGTCGATCGTCTTCGGGATGCCGACAAGGCTGATGCGGCCTTTGCGCGCCATGCGTCGCAGGATGGCGAAACTCCCGTCGCCGCCAATGCCGATGACGGCGTCAAGCGCGAGTTGACGCACGCCCTCGATGACCTCGTTGGAGCGGTCGATTTCGCGGCCATCGGGCATCGGAAACGCGAATGGGTTGCCTTTGTTGGTGGTGCCGAGGATTGTGCCGCCTTGGCGCATGATCGTCGTGTCGGTCGAGTCGCGTCCCAGGACCTCGGCTTCGACGGGTCGGGCCATCAGCCCCATCGTCCCGTTGCGGATTCCCACCACCTCCCAGCCATACGCGTCGCGGGCCCGCAGCACGACCGCACGAATCACCGCGTTGAGGCCCGCGCAGTCGCCTCCGCTCGTTAACAGCCCGATCCGTTTTGTCATTTTCAATCAATCCCTTAGAATTTCCCGCGGTCGTCGCGAGTGTGCGGCAATGCGGCCCGGGCCGCAACCCGGCAAGACGTGGCCGCGTCCACTTGCTATGCTAGCGATCCACCACTTCCCACGCCCGAGACGCCGCTTTTGCCGATGGACGATCCGGCGATCGAATCTCTCCGCCGCAAGCTAGCCGAGCTGCGAAGCGAACATCGTGACCTCGACGACGTGATCGCGCGGCTGATTGAGCGCCAGCCCTTCGACGCCCTGCAGGTGCAGCGGCTCAAGAAACGCAAGCTGATGCTCAAAGACCAGATCGCGCGGCTCGAGAGCCAGCTTTTGCCCGACATCATCGCCTGAGCGCAATCGCCGTCGTCGATTGCCAGGTCAAGCTCGACCCCTATAATGCCGCCCTTTCGCCGGCCGCGCGCCTCGCGGCCGCTCGGGAGGAGACATGGCGCGTCGCAAAGTCCGGATCGCGATCATCATGGGCAGTCAGTCGGATTGGGAGACGATGCGGCACGCCGCCGAAACTCTGGGTGCGCTTAAAATCGCTTGCGAAAAGCGGATTGTTTCCGCCCATCGAACACCCAAGCGTCTCTACGCGTACGCGAGCGCGGCGCGACGGCGCGGCATTCAGGTGATCATCGCCGGCGCCGGCGGAGCGGCACACCTTCCTGGCATGACCGCCTCGTTGACGCCGCTGCCGGTTCTCGGCGTTCCGGTCGAAAGCCGCGCGCTCAAGGGTCTCGATAGCCTGTTGTCGATCGCCCAAATGCCGGCCGGGATTGCGGTCGGCACGCTCGCGATCGGTCGCGCCGGCGCGATCAACGCGGCGCTGCTCGCCGCGGCGATCCTCGCGTTGAGCGATAAGGCCGTCGCGACCCGCCTTGTGGCGTATCGCGCGCGCCAGACGGCGTCGGTCGCACGCACGCCCAAGCACGCTCCGCGCAGCGGCGCGGTGAAACGCCGGCAGTGAGCGCGCTTCCGCCCGGCGGCGCGATCGGCATTCTCGGCGGCGGGCAACTTGGCCGGATGACCGCCATCGCCGCGGCGCGGCTTGGCTATCGAGTGCACATCTTCGATCCCGATCGTGACGCGCCGGCGAGCGCCGTCGCCGCGACGACGACGCATGCCGACTACGCCGACCAAGCGGCGATCGCTTCGTTCGCCGCGACGATCGATGTCGCGACTTACGAGTTCGAGAACATCGCGCACGAAGGCGTCGCGGCGCTCGCGGCGCTCAAGCCGGTTCGGCCGGGGCCCGAGGTGCTGCGGATCGCCCAAGACCGACTGCTCGAGAAGGACTTCGTCAACCAGGCGGGGATCGCCACCGCGCGTTACGTCGAGGTGGCCGGCGCCGCATCACTGATGCGCGCGGCGCGCGATCTCGGCTTTCCGGCGGTGCTCAAGAGCGTTCGCATGGGCTACGACGGCAAAGGGCAGGCGATGATCCGCGCCGACAGCGACCCCGAAGCCCTTTGGATGCAGCTCGGCGCGCCGCGCGGCGTGGTCGAAACCTTCGTCGATTTTGCCTGCGAAATTTCGGTCATCGTCGCACGCGGACTCGACGGGCAAACGCTGTCCTACGTGCCGGTCGAAAACCAGCACAAGAACCACATCCTCGACACGACCATAGCGCCGGCGCGCATTGCGTCGGAGATCGCGATGAAGGCCGAGGCGATCGCGCGCCATATCGCCGAGAAGCTCGAGCTCGTCGGCTTGCTCGCCGTCGAGATGTTCGTGACGCGCGACGGCCAAGTGTTGGTCAACGAGCTGGCGCCGCGACCGCACAATTCCGGGCACTGGACGATCGACGCCTGCCTGACCAGCCAGTTCGAGCAGCTCGTGCGCGCCATATGCGGCTGGCCGCTCGGCAGCCCGGAACGCCATTCCGACGCGATCATGAAGAATTTGATCGGCGAGGAGGTCAACGATTGGCCCGAGATCGTCAAGGATCCCGCCGCCAAACTTCATCTATACGGCAAGCGCGAAATCCGCCCCGGCCGCAAGATGGGCCACGTCACGCGCCTTTCGCCGCGGGCCGATCGTTGACGTTGCGGGCCTTCAGTCCTTTCCGACGCTCCGCCAAAGCTGTCCCGTCCGGACCACCCGGCAGTGATAACACGCGCTCGACTTGCCATCGACGTTATACCAGCGGTGCCACCCGCCGGCCTTTTCGCAGTCTTCGCCCTTGCTGGCGAGCCCCAAGTCAATCAGCGTCCACGGCAGCCGGACACGAATCCACGAACGGAAGCGGTAGGGATGGCCGGGGTCCCAATAGGAGTCCATTGACTTCGCCCCAAAGTCGCGCGCTGCGCCCAGAAGTCGAACTCAGCTTCCGGTCTATAGCATGATTTTTCGACAATCGCAGCTGGTCGATCCAAGTCTCCACGGCGCCCGCGACGACAAGTCGGAGGTTGCATGGACCACGAGAGCGGCCGACCCTCTAGGCGCCGGGATCCTGCATCGCCTTTGTCCCGGGCTTGTCGAAGGACAAAGACAAATGGTCCCGCGCCTCGACAGGTTCACGCTTCGGCGGCCGCGGCGCGAGGATGATATTTCGTTAGGCCGTGCGCCTTAGAGTCCGCGCGGCCGGAAGGGCCGGAACAGGTTGGGTAGATCGCCCAGCCGCTTGGCGATGTCGCCGAGCGCCCGTGGCACGCGCATGACGTCGGCGATGCGCCGGTCGAGGAACGTCCAGGTGTCGGCGAAGCCTTCCGACTTGTCGTCGAGCCAATACATCAGGGTCGTGCCATAGACGCCGGCGAGCAACCCGCGTTTGGTGTACCAATTGTAATCGGTCGCCGTGTCGCCGGCGGCATACCAGACCGCATCGACGGTCCGCCACAGGCTGCGCGCGGCTACGGGCGCGTTGTGCGGCAACGCCAATAGGCCGAGCGCGCGCCGAATCGCCTCGCGGTGCGGGCCGACGGCGTCGAGGCGCAGCCGCACGGCGGTGCCGATACGCTCGCGTACTTTCATCGATGCGGGACCGCGCGCCTCGAGCGCCGCGACCATCGCGCGGTCGGCCTCGGCGCACCAAAATTCAATGGCTTCGATCGGCCCTCCGGGAAACACGCGCAACGCCATCGTCGCCGGGTGGCCGGCGTCGACCGCCGATTGCGCCAGCACCGCCGCCGTCCAGCCATCGAACGGCACATGCGGCAGCGCTGCCGCGATGATTTGGCGGCGGACCGCCAGACGATCGAACCCGGCGCCGCCGGGCGTTTGCTCACTCGACGGGGACGTCATCGGGCACCACCGTTGCTTTTTTCATCTCCTCGACGAAGCCGAATAGCCGCAGGTCGGCGATTCGCATCGGATAGAGCACGCCGTCGAGATGATCGCACTCATGCTGAACGACGCGGGCATGAAAGCCGGACACCGTGCGATCGATCGCCGTGCCATCGGGGGCGACGCCGCGATAGCGCAGCCGCTTCCAACGCGGCACGGCACCAATCATTCCGGGGACCGACAGACAGCCTTCCCAGCCGAGCTCGGCCTCGTCGTCCTGCGGTTCCAGAACTGGGTTGACCAACACCGTCAGCCCCTGCGGCGCGTCGTCGGCGGCGCCCGAGGCGCGATGGGCCGGCACGTGGAAGATGACGACGCGCAGTGGAACATGGACCTGCGGGGCTGCCAGCCCGGCCCCGTCGGCGTCTTCCATCGTTTCGATCATGTCGGCGACCAACCGGCGAATCTCCGGCGCGGTGGGGTCCGCGACCGCCGCGGCGGGTTGACGCAAGATCGGATGGCCCATGCGGGCAATCTTGAGAATCGCCATGGGCTTAATATGGGGCGCACAGGCTGCTGGGTCAAAGCCGCCGCCGGTTGCAAGGGCACCCCTTCACAGCCCGTAAGTGCCTGTGCTATAAACCCTTGCGTGCGGCCGGGGACGAGTGTTCCCGGTCGTTGTGTTTCGTGTTGCCAGAACCAGCCCCGAAAGGAGAGCGCCCCGCCCGTGCAAGTCATCGTCCGCGACAATAACGTCGACCAAGCCCTGCGCGCGCTAAAGAAGAAAATGCAGCGCGAGGGCGTCTTCCGCGAGATGAAGCTCCGCCGCCACTTCGAAAAGCCATCCGAGCGCAAGGCCCGCGAAAAGGCCGAGGCCGTGCGGCGCTATCGCAAGCTCCAGCGCAAGCGCATGGAGCGCGAAGGCTACTGAGGGCGACGCCGCGCCTCGAGCCTTCGGCCGGCTTCACCGGCTTCTTCGATCGACCATGAATTCTCTGCCGCGAGCACGCCGTGTTCGCGGCATTTGGCGCTCGACGCGGCGATGATCGGTCCTGCCGTCATCAAGACCGTGGCGACGCTGCGCGAAGAGGTGCGCGGTTGGCGCCGGCAGGGCGAGCGCGTTGCGCTCGCGCCGACGATGGGCGGCTTGCACGAGGGCCATCTGGCGTTGGTCCGACGCGGTCGCGAGCTGGCGCCGCGCGTCGTCGTGTCGATCTTCGTCAATCCCATCCAGTTCAATCGCGGCGACGATTTCCGGCGTTATCCGCGCGACCTCAAGGGCGATCTCGAAAAGCTGGCGCCGCTCTCCGTCGAGGCGGTGTACGCCCCCGAGCCGCAGGAGATGTACCCGGCCGGGTTCGCCTCTTCGGTCGCCGTGCGCGACCTTGCCGCAGGGCTGTGCGGCCCGCATCGTCCGGGACATTTCGAGGGCGTCGCCACCGTGGTGACCAAGTTGCTGCTGCAGGCGGAGCCTGATTTTGTCCTCTTCGGCGAGAAGGATTGGCAGCAGCTGCAGATCATCCGGCGGATGGTGCGCGATCTCGACATCCCGGTCGTCGTCGAAAGCGTGCCGACGGTGCGCGAGGCTGACGGGCTGGCAATGGCGTCGCGCAACGTCTTTCTGTCGCCCGCCGAACGCAAAATCGCGACCGCGCTGCCGCGCACCCTGTTCGCGCTGGCCGACGAACTTGCCTCGGGTGGCGAAGCCGCGCCGGCGCTCGCGCGCGGCGTCGAATCGCTGACGCGCGCCGGCTTCGCCAAGGTGGACTATTTCGAGCTGGTTGAGGCCGAAAGCCTGAAGCCGGCGGCGAGCGTCGCCGGCGCGTGTCGGATCGCCGCCGCGGCCTGGCTGGGGCAGACGCGCTTGATCGATAACGTACCGGTCAAGCCGCTGCGCTAGGCCCGCCCGCCGTTACAACGTCTTGACGATCTCCTCGACGACGTGCTTGGCGTCGCCGAACAACATCATCGTGTTGTCGCGATAGAACAGCTCGTTGTCGACGCCGGCGTAGCCGGTGGCCATCGAACGCTTGACGAACAGCACCGTCTTGGCGCGCTCGACGTCGAGGATCGGCATGCCGTAGATCGGCGACTTGGGATCGGTCTTCGCCGCCGGGTTGGTGACGTCGTTGGCGCCGATGACGAAGGCGACGTCGGCCTGCGCGAAGTCGCGATTGATCTCCTCGAGCTCGAACACCTCGTCGTATGGAACGTTGGCCTCGGCGAGCAGCACGTTCATGTGCCCCGGCATTCGGCCGGCGACGGGATGGATGGCGTAGCGCACCTGCACGCCCTGCTCCTTCAGCATGTCGCCCATCTCGCGCAGCGCGTGCTGGGCCTGCGCCACCGCCATGCCGTACCCAGGCACGATGATGACCGAGCTCGCGTTCTTCATGATGAAGGAGGCGTCCTCGGCGCTGCCCGATTTGACCGGCCGCTGCTCCTTGGCCCCGGCCGCCGCGGCGCCGGTGTCGGTGCCGAAGCCGCCGAGAATGACGTTGAAGATCGAGCGGTTCATCCCCTTGCACATGATGTAGCTGAGGATGGCGCCCGACGAGCCGACCAGCGCGCCGGTGACGATCAGCAGGCTGTTTTGCAGGGTGAAGCCGATGCCGCAGGCGGCCCAGCCCGAATACGAGTTGAGCATCGAAATGACGACCGGCATGTCGGCGCCGCCGATCGGCAGGATGAGCAGAAACCCCAGCGCCAGCGACAATACGACCAGGATCCAGAATGCCGCTGTGCTGCCGGTGGCGGCGAACCAGATCAGCGACACGACGATCAACACGCCGAGCAGCGCGTTCAGCGGATGCTGCATCGGGAAGACGAGCGGCGCGCCTGACATCAGCGCCTGCAGCTTGGCGAACGCGATGATCGAGCCGGTGAAGGTGATGGCGCCGATCGCCGTGCCGAGCCCCATCTCGACCAGACTGCCCGCGTGGATGGCGCCAGGGGCGCCGATGTGGAACGAATCGGGCGAATAGAGCGCCGCCGCGGCGACCAACACCGCCGCCAGGCCGACCAGCGAGTGGAAGGCGGCGACGAGCTGCGGCAGCGCCGTCATCTGGATGCGCAGCGCAATGAAAGTGCCGATCGCGCCGCCGATGACGATGCCGACGAATATGCTGCCGAAGCCCGACATCTCGGGCTCGGCCAACGTCGTGAAGATGGCGATCGCCATGCCGACGATGCCATAGACGTTGCCTGGGCGCGCCGTCTCCGGGCTCGACAATCCGCGCAACGACATGATGAAGCACACCGAGGCGGCGAGATAAAGCAGCGTCGCGAGGGTCGCGCTCATTTTATTCTACCCCCCGCCTATTTCGATTTCTTCTTCTGGAATTTGCCGAGCATGCGCTGCGTGACGACAAAGCCGCCGAAGATGTTGACCGAGGCGAGCAGCACGGCGATGAAGCCGACGGCCCGCGAGAAGCCGACGTGACTGGCGCCGGCAGCGAGCAGCGCGCCGACGATGATCACCGACGAGATGGCGTTGGTGACCGACATCAGCGGCGAATGCAGCGCCGGGGTCACGCGCCAGACAACGTAGTAGCCGACGAAGCAGGCCAGCACGAATACCGTAAGGCCCATGGTGAGCGGATCGACGCCGCCTGCTGCCGCCGCCGTTGCTTGCAGCAGCGTCGCGTCGACGGCCAGCGACTTGGCCTTGGCGGCAAGCGCCGCGGCGTCGGTGGCAAGCTCGGCTGCCTTATCGACGACGTTGGCCGGGTCCATGCGTTCAATCTCCCTCGGATGGCGCGGGCTGCGTGGCGAAATCGGGATGAATGACCCGTCCGCCCTGGGTGAGGAGCGCGCCTTTGACGATCTCGTCGTTGGGATCGATCTTCAGGCTGCCTTCCTTCTTGTCGACCAGCAGCGTCAGCAGGTTGAGCAGGTTCTTGGCGTAAAGCGCGCCGGCGTCGACGGCGATGCGGCTCGGCATGTTGAGGTATCCTACGATCGTCACGCCGTGAGCGACGACCACTTTGCCCGGCTCCGAAAGCTCGCAGTTGCCGCCCGCCTCGACCGCGAGGTCGACGATGACCGAGCCTGGCTTCATCGATTTGACCATGTCGGCCGAAACCAGCCGCGGCGCCGGACGGCCGGGAATGAGCGCGGTGGTTATGACGATGTCCTGTTTCTTGATCGTCTCGGCGATCAGCGCCGCCTGCTTCTTCTTGAAGTCGTCGGACAGTTCGCGAGCGTAACCGCCGGCGGTCTCGGCCTGCTTCAGCTCCTCGGATTCGATCATGACGAACGTGCCGCCGAGGCTTTCCACTTGCTCCTTCGCCGCCAGCCGCACGTCGGTCGCCGAGACCACCGCGCCGAGACGGCGCGCGGTGGCGATCGCCTGCAAGCCGGCGACGCCGGCGCCCATCACGAACACGCGCGCCGGCGCGACCGTGCCGGCGGCGGTCATCATCATTGGAAAGGCGCGCCCGAACGCGGCGGCGGCGTCGATCACGGCGCGATATCCGGCCAGGTTCGACTGCGAGGACAGAGCGTCCATGCTTTGCGCCCGGCTGATCCGCGGCACCAGCTCCATGGCGAAGGCGGCTAGGCCGCGCTTGGCGTAGGCTTCGACCTGCTCGCGCTGTTGATAGGGCTGCAACAGCCCGATCAGGACCGCGCCCTCGCGCATCAGCGCGACTTCATCTTCCTCGCCCTCGCCCGGCTCGAGCGGGCGTTGCACCTTGAGGACGACATCGGCCTCACGCAGCGCAGCCGCCTCGTCAGGCGCGATGGAGGCCCCGGCGTCGGCGAACATCTGGTCGGGGATCGAGGCGCCGGCGCCGGCGCCGGTCTCGACGACCACGTCGAGACCCAGCGCGCGCAGGCGCTTGACCGTGTCGGGCGAAGCGGCGCAGCGCAGTTCGCCGTCGCGACGCTCTTTGGGGATGGCGATCTTCATGAGGGCTGCGGCTTCCGGCTTGGTCTTTGGGGGCGACGCGTCCGGGATCGGCGGACGCTCGGCGGCGAACGAAGCCTGACAATGCCAACCGACGGACGGTTTGTGAAGGGGGGCGGATGCAGTGCCGGCCGTAACGCTTCGACGGTATCGTCAGGTCTCACGCCGCCGGCGGGACGTGGGCGGCCTTGAGCGCCGCCGCCTGTCGGCGGGCGAGCGTCTTTTCGTCGAAATCCTGGATCAGCTCGTGGAACAGTCGGTGCCAGTTGATCTCTGCCTTGAGGTGGAGGAAGACCGAGCCGAGGCCGATCGCCGCGCGATCCATCAGCACAAACTCGCGCGGCGGCGTCACGCCGCCCATGCGGCGCAGCTCGCGGTGCACCGTTTCGGCCACCTCGCGGCCATAGACGCCGGAATTGGTCTCCTCGATGAGCCGCGTGCGGTCTTCCATCAACGGCGCATAGACGAAGGCCGCCCAACGATTCAAGACGGCGATGATCTCCTTCGACAGATCGTCGAAGCCCCAGGTCTCGTAGGCGTGCACCGCCAGCGCCTGGTCGCCGCGCTTCAGCGCCCAGTAGAGGTCAATCACGCCGCGCACGAATTTCGGCGCAAAGACGCGGATGCAGCCGAAATCGAGGAGGTTGATCGCGCCGTCCTCGCGCACCGTGTAGTTCCCGAGATGCGGGTCGCCGTGGATGATCCCGAAGTAGTAGAAGGGCACATACCAGGCGCGAAACATGTTGTAGGCGACCTGGTTGCGGAACGCCACAGGACGGTCGGCGATTTCGAGCAGCTTGCGCCCTTCGAGCCACGTCATCGTCAACAGGCGGCCCGTCGACAACTCGGGCCGCACGCGCGGGATGTGCACGCCCGGCTCGTCGGCGAGCATTCGCGCGTAAAGCCGCATGTGCCCGGCTTCACGCGCGTAGTCGAGCTCCTCGCGCAGCCGGGCCGAGATTTCGGCGTGGATTTCGCTGGTGCTGATCGCCCGGTCGTAGCGTTCGAAGATGGCGAACACCAGCTTAAGCTGGCGTAGATCCGCCTCGACCGCCGACTGCATGTCGGGATATTGCAGCTTGCACGCCAGCCGCGTCCCGTCCTCGAGCTCGGCGCGATGCACTTGCCCCAGCGACGCCGCCGCCGCCGCGTCGCGCTCGAAGCGCTTGAACCGCCGCTCCCACTCGGGCCCGAGCTCGCTCGCCATCCGCCGTCGCACGAACGCCCAACCCATCGACGGCGCGTTCGACTGCAACTGGATCAGCTCGCTGACGTAGGCGTCGGGCAGCGCATCGGGAATGGTCGAGATGAGCTGCGCCACCTTCATCAGCGGGCCCTTGAGCCCGCCGAGCGCGGCGCGCAACTCGGCGGCATGACGTTCGGGATCGACCCGCACGCCGAGCACGCGTTGGGCGCCCAACCGCGCGGCCAGCCCGCCTACCGCCGCGCCAACGCGCGCATAGCGGCGGACGCGACCGCCCAGCGAGTTGTCTTCGGTCTCGGCCACGATCCGACGCCGCCGCTCAGCCGAGCCGTTCGAGCTCGTCGATGAACTCGGCGATCAGCGAAAGTCCGCCGTCCCAGAATTTTGGATCCGCCGCATCGAGCCCAAAGGGCGCCAACAGCTCCCGGTGACGCTTCGTCCCTCCGGCGCGCAGCATGTCGAGATAACTATCGGCGAATCCTTCCGGCGCCCGCCGATAGGCGGCGTAGAGCGAATTCACCAGGCAATCGCCGAACGCATAGGCATAGACATAGAACGGCGAATGGACGAAGTGCGGGATGTAGCTCCAATAAACGCGATACTCGGGCGCGAAATCGAATGCCGGCCCAAGGCTTTCGCGCTGCACGTCGAGCCAGATGGCGCCGATGCGCTCGGCCGTCACCTCGCCCTGGCGGCGCTCGTCGTGTAACCGGCGCTCGAACTCGGCGAAGGCGATCTGCCGCACGACCGTGTTCAGCATGTCCTCGACCTTGCCGGCGAGCATCGCCCGACGGCGCTTGGGATCGCGCTCTGCCTCGAGCAGCGCGCGGAATGTCAGCATCTCGCCGAACACCGACGCGGTCTCGGCCAGCGTCAGCGGCGTGTCGGCCATCAAGTGGCCTTGGGCGCCGGCCAGCACCTGATGCACGCCGTGGCCGAGTTCGTGGGCGAGCGTCATCACGTCGCGCGTCTTGCCCTGGTAGTTGAGCAGCAGGTAAGGATGCACCGAAGGCACCGTCGGGTGCGCGAAGGCGCCGGGCGACTTGCCTGGCCGCACCGCGGCGTCGATCCACGCGCTATCGAAAAAGCGGCGTCCCACCGCCGCCATCTCGGCCGAGAAGGCGGCGTAGGCTTTTAGCACGATTTCGCACGCGCGCGGCCAGGCGATCACCCGGTCGTCGGCATCGGGCAAGGGAGCGTTGCGGTCCCAGTGCTCGAGCTTCGGCAATCCGAGCCACGCCGCCTTGAGCGCATAATAGCGATGCGACAGACGCGGAAACGACGCTCTTACCGCGCCGATCAAGGCTTCGACAACTTCATCTTCGACGCGATTGGCGAGATTGCGCGCCGAGATCGGCCGCTCGTAAGCTCGCCATTTATCCTCGATCGCTTTGTCTTTCGCCAACGTGTTGGTCACCAAGGCAAAAGTCCGCACGTTTTCGCCGAAGGTCGCGGCGATCGCCTTCGCCGCGGCCTGCCGTACGCCGCGATCGCGATCGGAGAGCAGATGCAAGGCTTCGGCGCTGGTCAGCTGCTTATCGTTCACCGCGAAGCGCAGCGCCGCGATCGTCTCGTCGAACAGCCGCACCCAGGCGGCCCGGCCGACGACATGCTTCTCGTGGAGGAGTCGCTCCATGTCGTCGGCCAATTGATGCGGTCGGAAGGCGCGCAGATCGCGCAGCCACGGCGCGTAGCGCTTGAGCTCGGGCGCGGAGAGCTTCGCGTTCAGATCGCGTTCCTCGATGCGGTTGAGCTCAAGCGTGAAGAACAGGGTTAGCGACGAGATCGCGGTCAGACGCTCCTGCGTGGTCTGGAAGAACCGGCCGATTTCGGCATCGGACTGGTCGCCCGCATAAGTGAGCTCGGCGAAGCTGGAGATGCGCCCTAGCCGCTCCTCGATCCGCTCGAATTCGGCTACCGCGGTTCCGAGCTCGCCGCCGGAGAGCGCCGCGAGCTTGCCGACGTAGCGATCCCGGAAGGCGGTCGCATCGACCTCGATGGAGGCAAGGTCGGCGCCAAGTCGCGGCGAATTGGTCGTCGGATAGAGGTCGGACAGGTCCCACGATGGCAGAGGCCCGATCTCGACCGCCGGCGCCTGCGCCGCCGCCGTGTCGGGGGCTGGAACGTGCCGACCGGGCCAACCGACGAAACGGTGCATCATGAACGGCATGTGACTTAACTCCCGAGGACTGCTACCGATATAAGTCCGAAAGCGCGGCGCGCCAAGTTCGCTGACGCCGGATCATGTGCGCCAGAATTCGGGGGGAGCGGCAATGGATTATCGGGCGTGCCCAAACTTGGCGCGCATGTTGTTCGACCAGGCAGAGCGGCTGGGCGACAAGCCGTGCCTGTGGGCCAAGCGCGAGGGTCAGTGGCGCGCTGTGTCGTATCGCGACGTCGGCGCTCAAACCATGCAGCTCGCGCGAACCCTGCGCGCGCTCGGCGTGCAACCCGGCGACCGGGTCGGACTTGTCGCCGAGAATCGCCCCGAATGGGTAATCGCCGACTTCGCGATCATGGCCGCCGGCGGCGTCAGCGTGCCGGCCTATGTCACCAACACCGTCGACGATCACCTCTACGTGCTCGCCAACACGGCCTGCAAAGGGGTCATCGCCTCGACCCGCGCGCTGGCGGAAAAAGCGCTGCTCGCCGCACGTCGAGTGCAAGGCTGCGGCTTCATGATCGCCATCGAACCGCCGAGCGCCGCCGATGGGCCGGTCATCGTGCAGAGCTGGCAGGACGCATTGGCTCGCGGTCAGAGGGAGGACGACGGGGTCGCCGCAATTGTCGCCGGCCTCGGGCGCAGCGACCTCGCCTGCATCATCCATACCTCCGGCACCGGCGGGCAGCCGAAAGGCGTGATGCTGCATCACGGCGCCATCCTGACGAATTGTCTTGGCGCCTATCATTTGCTCGAGCAGCTCGGCCTCGGCGATGAAGTGTTCCTTTCTTTCCTTCCGCTGTCGCATTCCTATGAGCACTCCGCGGGCGAATGCTTTCCGCTCAGCATCGGCGCGCAAATCTACTTCGCGGAAAGCGTCGAGGCATTGTCGAGCAATCTCATCGAGGTCAAGCCGACCATCATGACCGCCGTGCCGCGACTTTATGAAACGTTGCATCGGCGGATCGCATCCGGCGTCGAGCGGCAGGGCGGACTGAAGTCGGCGCTGTTTCACAAGGCGCTCGCCGTCGGCCGCAAGCGCTATGAGGCGCCCAAGTCGTTGTCGCTCGTCGAACGAGCGATCGATCCTCTGCTCGACCGGCTGGTGCGAAACAAGGTGCGCGCGCGTTTCGGCGGCCGCCTCAAGGCGCTGGTCTCGGGCGGCGCGCCGCTCAACTACGAAATCGGGTTATTCTTCACCGCGCTCGGCCTCACTTTGTTGCAAGGCTACGGTCAAACCGAGGCGGCGCCGGTGGTGTCGGCCAATCCGCCGGGCAAGGTCAAGCTCGACACTGTGGGACCACCGCTCGTCGACGTCCAAGTCAAGATCGCCGAGGACGGCGAAATCCTGGTTCGCGGCGAGCTCGTCATGCAGGGGTATTGGAACGATCCCGAGGCTACGCAGGCGACGGTGCGCGACGGCTGGCTCCATACCGGCGACGTCGGGCTGATCGACGACGACGGGTATATCAAGATCACCGACCGCAAGAAGGATTTCATCAAGAACTCGGGCGGCGACATGATCGCGCCGGCGCGCGTCGAGGGCCTGCTCACCCTGCAACCGGAGATTCTGCAGGCGATGGTCCATGGCGATCGCCGTCCGCACCTCGTGGCGGTGGTCGTCCCCCATCCGGACATGGCGAAGGCGTGGATTCAGGCGCATGGCGAGGCCGGCAATCCTGCCGGCCTCGTCGATGACAAGGCGTTCCGCGCCGCGATCGAAAAGGCAATTGAGCGCGTCAATGCGCAACTATCTGCGGCCGAACGGATCCGGCGTTTCATCCTCGCGCGCGAACCCTTCACCGTCGCCAACGAGATGATGACGCCGACCCTCAAGGTTCGACGCCACAAGGTGCGCGAGATCTACGGCGCGGCGCTCGAAAAGCTATATCAGTAGCACCCGCGCCATCGGTCGGAGCGCACGACACGACGAACAACCCGTCATTCGCATGCGACTAGCCGGTTATACCTTATGATACTGCCGGTACCAGTCGACGAAACGCGGAATGCCCTGGTCGATCGAGGCGCGCGGAGCGAAGCCTAGGTCGCGCTCCGAGGCGGCGATGTCGGCGAACGTTTCGCGCACGTCGCCGGGCTGCATGTCGGTGAATTCGAGGACCGCGCGGTGGTTGGTCGCGCGTTCGATGACTTGGATGAAACGCAGCAACGGTTCGGCGCGATGGTTGCCGAGATTGTAACGTCGGTGCGGCGCGCCGCCGGCGCCGTCCCCCACCGGCGGCCGATCGAGCGCCGCCAGCACGCCGGCGACGATGTCGTCGATATAGGTGAAGTCGCGCTTCATGTCGCCGTGATTGAAAACACGAATCGGCTTTCCTTCGAAAATTGCCTTGGTGAAGATATAGGCCGACATGTCGGGCCGGCCCCATGGGCCGTAAACCGTGAAGAACCGTAGGCCCGTCGCCGGCAGGCGGTACAAATGGCTATAGCAATGCGTCATCAGCTCGTCGGCCGCCTTGGTGGCCGCGTAAAGCGAAACCGGCTTGTCGACGATGTCGTCGACCGAAAATGGAAGCTTGCTATTGCCGCCGTAGACCGACGACGAAGAAGCATAGACGAGATGGCGCACGCCGCCGCGCCGGCGACACGCCTCAAGCACGTTGAAGTGACCAATGAGGTTTGACTGGACGTAGGCTTCGGGATGCGTCAGCGAATGGCGAACGCCGGCCTGCGCGGCAAGATGGACCACGCGGTCGATCGACAGATTTGCCGACAAGACTTCGGCGAACGCCCCCGGCGAAGCAATGTCGCGCCGCTCGAAGCGAAACGCCGGGTTATCCTCGAGGCGTTTGAGCCGCGCCTCCTTGAGCGCCACGTCATAATACGGATTGACGTTATCGAAGCCGACGACGCGTTCGCCCCGCGCCATGAGCGCCTCGGCAACATGATAACCAATGAAGCCGGCGGCGCCGGTAACAAGAACGGTCATGTCGCCTTCGCGAAGGTGGCCAAGTAGGCGTGCGAGGGCGTTTTATCGCGCCGAAGGTGAAAAATCCATTGCCACCCGCAGCCGTCGGCGCGTTTGCACGAATCGCGATTGTCGCGCGCGGCCGTCCGTGCGATATTTAACCATATGGTTAGATATGAGGGGACGCTTGACCGCATATTCGGCGCGCTCGCCGATCCGACACGGCGGGCGATCGTCGCGCGGCTGGCGAAGGGCGAGGCCAATGTCGGCGCGCTCGCGGCGCCGTTCGCGATGTCGTGGCCGGCGGTCTCGAAACACCTTCGGGTGCTCGAGGCTGCGGGCCTCTTGCGACGCGAGCGCACGGGACGATCGCATCGCTGCCGTCTCGATCCGGCGCCGATCATCGCCGCCCTGCGCTGGCTCGAAGAGCACCGCCGCTTCTGGAACGAAAGCTTGGCGCGCCTCGACGCCATTTTGGCTGAAACCACCGGAGACTCCGACCGTGTCACGACTCGCCCGCGGCGGCATCCGAATTCTCGCTAGTCGAGCCAGGCGCTCGGCCACGCTCAGAATCACGCGGCGGGATAAGGCGTCGCCCGAGCGCGTCTTCAGCGCCTCCGTCGATCCGAGGTCCTTCGCCAAGCGGTGGGGCCCGAGGGGCTTCACGCTGCCGAGTCTTCATGGAATCCGGCGTCCGGCGCTCCATACCGTCTCGACATGCGCGGACCTTCGGGCAACGTCTTCGTCCTCGCTGAACGGCTCCGCGAGGTCGATCCGCCCCGGCGGCTGGTTTACACCTGGATGTGGCAGCAGGGCGAAAGCCATGAGCCATTAAACTCTGGCGATACTCGAGTTCCGCCCGTTTGGCCGCGGCATGGAGTTGCGTCTCGCCCACGAGCTGTTCTCTTCGTGCGCCATCGCCAACCGCCATCGTCGCGGCTGGACGCAGTGCTACGACCGCCTGGCGACCTTGCTCAAAGGCCGCAAGCCGCTCTGAGCGCGGCGGACGGCGGCGCTTGACGATCCGCGGCCGGCGCTGCTAGCGTGCGGGCGCCATGAGCACCGAGCGAATTCACGTCGTTCGCACGCCTTCCCAGGCCCGCAAACTCCACTGGCGCTGGTGGTGGTGACCCGCGTCACCACCGAACTTATTTTCCGACATTCTTGATTCGTCCATTGCGCCTGTGCGGCGCTTGAGCCGCCAGGCGTCGAAGATTTGGTCAAACTGGCCGCGTCGCCGCAATCCCGGCGCCGCCGGCGAGGATCGTCGCAATGTCGAGCCAGAGTTACGAATTCACCACGCCGGCGGGAATTGTCGTCACGCGACGCACCCGGCCGATCACCTATCTCACCGCGCTCGACGGCTTCGCCGAGCGGCTCGATCGCGAACGGGGCGCGCTATTCTCTTCGGGCGTCGACTATCCCGGCCGTTACACGCGCTGGGAGTTCGGCTTCGCGGCGCCGCCGCTCGAGATCGTCGGCCACGACCGCCGGCTGTCGGTTCGCGCCTTGAGCCCGCGCGGCGAGAAGATCCTGGCGATCCTCGCGCCGGTGCTCCGCGGCACGCCCGGCGCGATTGTCGGTACCGCCGACGCGCGCGAATTGACGCTCGAGATTCCGCCGGGCGACGGCGTCTTTGCCGAGGAGGAGCGCAGCCTTCAGCCGTCGCTGATTTCGCCGCTGCGCCAGCTGATCAGCGAATTCCGGGGGATCGAAGACGCGTTCCTCGGCCTGTACGGCGCGTTCGCTTACGACCTGCTGTTCCAGTTCGATCCCATCGCGCTCCGGCTCGCCCGGCCGGTGGGTCAACGCGAATTGCACCTTTACCTTCCCGACTCGCTTTACGTCGTCGACCGGCGCAAGGAACAGGCGTTCCGACTCGATTACGAGCTGGCGCGCGATGGGCTGTCGACCGTCGGCGTGCGCAGCCAAAGCTTCGGCGGCCCGCTGCCGACGGCGAAGCGCCATGCCGACGCGCCGTCCGCGGCGCCAGTCATAACCTCGGACCACACGCCCGAGGAGTACGCCACGCTCGTCGATCGCGCCCGCGAGCGGATGCGCGTCGGCGATATTTTCGAGGTCGTACTGAGCCGCACGTTCACGACCGCATATGCAGGCGCGCCATCGGCGCTTTTCAAGCGCCTGAAGCAAGTCAATCCGAGCCCGTTCGAATTCCTGATTCAACTTGGCGCGGACCAACTCGTCGGCACGTCGCCCGAGATGTTCGTACGGGTCGAGGGCGATCGGGTCGAGTCCTGCCCGATTTCGGGGACGGCGCGGCGCGGCCGTAACGCCATGGAGGACGCTGAGCGGCTCAAGGCGCTCATCGATTCCGAAAAGGACGAGGTCGAATTGACGATGTGCACCGATGTCGATCGCAACGACAAGTCGCGCATCTGCCGCCCGGGGACGATCAAGCTGCTCGGCCGGCGGCTCATCGAGACCTACGCCGGATTGTTCCACACCGTCGATCACGTCGAGGGCCGATTGCGTCCGGAATTCACCGGGCTGGATGCGTTTTTGTCGCACATGTGGGCGGTGACGCTCACCGGCGCACCCAAAAAGATGGCGACGCGGATTGTCGAGGGGCTGGAGAAGAGCCCGCGCGGCTGGTACGGCGGGGCGGTCGGCGCGTTGATGCTGTCGGGCGACGTGTCGACCGGCATCACCATCCGCACCGTCCATCTCGAGAACGGGCGGGCCGACTATCGCGTCGGAGCGACGCTGGTCTGGGATTCCGTCGGTACGGCGGAGGACGAGGAAACGCGCATCAAGGCGACGGCGATGTTCCGCGCCTTTGCGCCCGCCGGCGGAGCGACGACCGGGATGACGCCGGCGCGGCCGGGAGCGGGCAAGCGCATCGTCATCGTCGACAACGAAGACTCGTTCGTCCACACGCTCGCCGACTACTTCCGCCAGGCCGGCGCCGAGGTCGCGACATATCGCCATGGCTTGCCCGTCGAGCGCATCGTGGCGCTCGCGCCCGATCTCGTCGTGCACTCGCCCGGACCGGGCCGTCCGGCCGATTTCGGCGTCCCGGCCTTGATTCGGGCGCTCGCCACGGAGGGCGTCCCGCAGTTCGGTGTTTGCCTTGGTCTGCAAGGCATGGTCGAAGCGTTTGGCGGCGCGCTCGAGGTTTTGTCACAGCCGCGCCACGGCAAGCATTGGGACGTGTGCCATGACGGCGATCCGCTGTTCGACGGCGTGCCGACGCCGATGCGCGTCGGGGCGTATCACTCGCTGACCGCGCGGCGCGACGGCTTCCCCGCCGAGGCCTTGGAGATCGTCGCGCGCACCGAAACTGGCCTCGTCATGGCGGTGCGCCATCGGCAGTTGCCGCTCGCCGCCGTCCAGTTCCATCCCGAATCGATCCTGTCGATGGGCGTGATCGCGGCGGGCGAGACAGGCCGCACCGTCATCGACAACGTGGTGCGAACAATGGCGCACCGCGTGGCCGTGGCCAGGACGGCACCGAACGAGGTGGTGGAATAAGTTCGGTGAAGCGTTCGCCCGTCATTCTCGTCATCTAGGCCGAATCGCTCATGCGCCGCGCCACTGCGCCAGCAATTTCGATCATGTTGGATTACGAATTGCGGTAATACCCGGCCCGACTGGGCGGCCGCGGCGAGGCGCTTATTGCTTTTCCGAAGCCCCCACGCCGGGTGCGATTGTTTGTCCGGGCGGGCTGCAATAAGATTTCCGCAACAAACGGTTGGCCCGGGAGAAACGCACAATGGCGCTCGCCGCCGTCACGCTCGACGACAAATACGCGCTTGAGGAAGGCCGCGTCTATCTGACCGGCATCCAGGCGCTGGTCCGATTACCGATGATGCAACGCCAGCGCGACGTCGCGGCTGGCCTCAACACCGCCTGCCTGATCTCGGGCTATCGCGGTTCGCCGCTCGGCGGCCTCGATCAGGCGCTGTGGCGCGCCAAGCCTTTTCTCAAGCGGAGCCACGTCGAATTCCAGCCCGGGGTCAACGAGGATCTTGCGGCGACGATGATCTGGGGCAGCCAGCAGGTGAACCTGTTTCCCGGCGCCAAGTACGACGGCGTCTTCGCCATGTGGTACGGCAAGGGTCCCGGCGTCGACCGCTGCGGCGACGTCTTCAAGCACGGCAACGCCGCCGGATCCTCGCGCCATGGGGGCGTACTGCTGCTCGCGGGCGACGATCACGCCGCGCGGTCGTCGACGCTGCCGCACCAGTCGGAGCATGAATTCATATCGGCGATGATTCCCGTGCTGAGTCCGGCCGGTGTCCAGGAGATTCTCGATCTCGGCCTGTATGGCTGGGCAATGAGCCGTTATTCGGGCTGCTGGATTGCCTTCAAGTGCATCGCCGAGACGGTCGAATCTTCGGCTTCGGTGTCGATCGACCCGCACCGGGTGCAGATGGCGCTCCCCAACCAGTTCGAGATGCCGCCCGGCGGCCTCAACATCCGCTGGCCCGATCATTGGACCGAGCAGGAATACCGCCTGCAACGCTACAAGGCGTACGCGGCGCTCGCCTTCGCGCGCGCCAACCGGCTGGACAAGATCGTCATCGACAGCCCGCGTCCGCGCTTCGGCATCGTCACCCACGGCAAATCCTATCTCGACGTGCGCCAGGCGCTCGACGACCTCGGCATCGACGAAAAGCTCGCCGCCGAGATCGGCATCCGTCTTTACAAGGTAGCGATGACGTGGCCGCTCGAGCGCGAGGGCGCAAGGCATTTCGCCGAGGGGCTGCAGGAGGTGCTCGTCGTCGAAGAGAAACGGGCGATTATCGAAAATCAATTCAAGGAGCAGTTGTACAACTGGCGCGAAGACGTGCGGCCGCGCGTCGTCGGAAAATTCGACGAGAAGGGCGAGTGGATCCTGCCGTCGGCCGACGAGCTGACGCCGGCGCAAGTCGCCCGCGTCATCGCGCTTCGCCTCAGGCCCTTCTATACCTCGGCCAAGATCGAGGAGCGGCTGGCGTTCGTCGAGCAGAAGGAAAAGGCGCTCGCCGCCGAAAAGGTCAAATTCCAGCGCATTCCCTATTTCTGCTCCGGCTGCCCACACAACACCTCGACGCGCGTGCCGGAGGGCAGCCGCGCGCTCGCCGGCATCGGCTGCCATTTCATGGCGCAGTGGATGGACCGCAACACCGATACCTTCACGCAAATGGGCGGCGAAGGGGTCACCTGGATCGGCCAGGCGCCGTTCAGCGAGACGCAACACATCTTCGCCAATCTCGGCGACGGCACCTATTTCCATTCTGGGTCGCTCGCCATTCGCGCGGCGGTGGCGGCGGGCGTCAACATCACGTTCAAGATTCTCTACAACGACGCGGTGGCGATGACCGGCGGCCAGCCGGTCGACGGCAATATCTCCGTGCCGCAGATCACCCAGCAGGTCGCCGCCGAAGGGGTGACGCGCATCGTCGTCGTCAGCGACGAACCCGACAAGTATCGGGTCAACGCCGGTTTCGCTCCGGGGGTCACGATCGAGCATCGCGACCGGCTCGACCGCGTGCAGCGCGATCTGCGCGAGGTCAAAGGCGTCACGGTCCTGGTCTACGACCAGACCTGCGCCGCGGAGAAGCGGCGTCGGCGCAAGCGCGGAACCTTCCCCGACCCTCAGAAGCGCGTTTTCATCAATGAGGAGGTTTGCGAGGGCTGCGGCGATTGCGGCGTTCAGTCGAACTGCCTGTCGGTGACGCCGGTCGAGACCGAATTCGGCCGCAAGCGGGCGATCGACCAGTCGTCGTGCAACAAAGACTTCTCGTGCTTGAAGGGGTTTTGCCCCTCCTTCGTCACCGTCCATGGCGGCAAGGTGCGTAAGCTGCGCTCGAGCGAGCAAGGCGGCGACCGGTTCGCCCATCTGCCGGCGCCGAAGGTTCCGGCGGTCGATTCGCCGTACAACATCCTGGTCACCGGTGTCGG
>DATIBC010000012.1:0-3228 GCA_035457725.1 Alphaproteobacteria bacterium
CGACTGGGCGATCCAGACGCAATCGATGCGTCGATTGCTCGAGTATCGCTTCGAATGGGTGTTGCCCGGCCATGGCCACGGAATCCATCTGCCGGAGCGCCAAATGGCGGCAGCGCTTCAAGCGTGCGTGCGGTGGATGGAGCGCGCGACGCGGCGGTGACGCCATTGCCGCCTAATCGACTCGCGCGTTGGCGGCCAATCAACAGATGTGGAAGCCAGACAGGAAGATCGTCCCGACGCATCGCGTTCGGGCGTCCTCGCCACCGCATCACGGATACGATCGGCCGGCGCAGGTTCAAGGCCGCCGAAGAAAATCGATCTCTTCCTCGTCGCAGACGATATCCGCCCCGGCATCCGCCGTCCGTTGCGACAATGTGGGCGGTCGCGCGGCGGCGAGCGTTCCATTGTCGGGCGATGCATCCGGCGCCTCGGGGGGCGCGTAGTGCCGGAGAAAGATCCGCATGGCATGGCCGACCCCGGCCGAATTCACCTCGCGCAGGTCGTCGGCGAAGTATCGACCGAGATTGAAATGCCCGGTTATGATTTCATACGACGGAAAGTAATCGACCAATTCCAACTCTCGGGCGACCATCTCGACGGCGACGCGAAGCACCGACTTGCTATAGGCGGTCGACACCAAGACGTGTCTTGGTTCGAATGTGGCGATCAACGGCACTGGCGAGACCGTGAGCACGACGCGGCTGTTGCGATTGACTTGCCGTAGGCGCCGCACGAACTCCGAAAGGTCGCGCTGCACGTCATACACCGAAAAATTGACGAACTCGTGCTGCTCCGGGTCATAGCTCCCGCCCGCGACTCCAGGGGCCAGCGGAAACACCGATCCGTCGATCCGCGAGCGCCAGCCTTCGGTCAGCCCGAGGGTGAACACGAACACATCGAGGTTCTCGAACATGGCTCGGACCGCGTCGAGATGAATGCGGCGCGCTTCGATCACGCCGTCCTCGGACGAGTGACCGTCGGGCGCGATGCGCGGGCGGTACGGGTCGATGAACCGGCCGTCCTTGCGAAGCCACGCCTTTTCGCGCGGCGCGCGCCGGCCGAACGCCTCTTCGAACAACTGCAAAAGCTGCCGGACGGTATAAACGTTCCCGTACCGGCACGAGAAAACGCCGTAATTCGCCGCCTTGACGACGTCCGGCGCGACCCCGCGCGGCGGCTTCTCGGCCACGAAGTAGTTGAACCCCGCCTCGTTCAACGACCGCGATATGTGCTGCGCGAAGCAGCTTCCGGCGGTCGCGACGCGGTCCTCGCGCGAGATGGAGAATCCCGCCTTGACGACGGGATCGACGCAAAACGGCTCGACCGAGGCGACGGCGCGCGCCCAGAACTGGTGGTCGGGAAGATCGGCGTAAGGATTCATCATCGCTCGATTCCTGCTTCGCTCACCACAGACGCCGGTCGATCCGCTCGACGTTCCGGGCGAACGCGGGATGAACGACGACCTCCTCGATGACCAATGGACGGTAGACCTCGAAGCTTTGCGCGATGAAGTCGCGCAAGCTCATGGTGTGGCTGATCCCATGCGGCTTGAAACGGTACGAGCCGGCGGCGCAATAGCGCTCGGCGATTTCTTCATATACCGGGAAAATCGCCGATCGACGCAGCGGGTCGACGATCTCGGCGCGTTGGCGGACCGGTGAAACGCCGATTCGCCGTAACGCCTCCGCCGCGATATCCGACAAGACGGCGATCTTGGGGTGATTGGTCGTATACATGAAGGATCCCGACCGACACCAGCGATAGAAATGCGGCTGCATCGGCAGTCCGCTGACGTGGAACTGTCGGAACAGCGATTTCTTTGACGATTCCCACATCTCGAAGTATCCGAACGCCTGGTAATTCCGTGAATGGTACAGGCCCAGCGTCGCATCGACGCCAAGCCCTCGCCTGAAGGCCGCGAACGCGATCGCCGAATGCAGTCCGGACAACACGCCGCGCACGGGCGCGCCGCGATATAGCAAATAGGTCAAATCCGGGTGATACGCGTTGAACAATACGTTCGGTATCAGCGTTATTTTTTCCTTGATGCCGGCGAATCGCGGCCGGGGCTCGAACGAGGCGAGCGCGAAGATATGATCGGCGTTGGAAAGTTGGTCGGCGTAAAACGCGTCGTCTTTGGCGTTCGCCTCGCCCACCGTGAGGTCATGGACCTGCGCGTTCTCGGTCATGTTGCGGATGGCGTCGGCGACGCCGATGCCTTGGCAGGTCGAAATGACGAATATCTTCATTCGCTTGTCGAGTGTCGGTCGCCTAGAAATCCCATTTGGCGGCAGCGGCGTCGACGCGGTGCCAAGTTGATCTGCCTGATGCGTCGCATGATCTTGTGAGCCGAGCGAGCGCGCGCAAAACTACGACGGATCGAGTAGTGGTCGTCGCCGTTCATGGCGCAATGTAACCGTAGATTGTTACGTCGTCAAACCGTCAATGTGAAGTTGGAATATTCGGCGCCGGCGCTTAAGACTGGCTATAGTCGCGGCCTGACAGATTCTGAGCCGGCGACTGCTGGCTTGTCGGTCGACTTACGTCGGCGGCGCGCGCGCAACGCGCGCGGCGCACTGAACGCGCCGGCCGCCGCCGCGCAAGCGTCCCTAGAGTTTTTTCGGACCGCCCGGCTCGATCAAGCATTCGGGCAACAGCAAATTGTCCGGCGACTGCAACCGATGCTTGTCGTTGCCTAGATTGGCCACCCGATGACATATCGCCAGGGAGCTGGGGTTGTGGCGGACGTGGCGTCGCATTTCGCCTCCCATCTGCCGATCGTCACGCCGCTCGATTCGGTCTCTTGGCGACGCCCGAGGCGGCAAAGCACGCTTGCCGCGTCGCGCCGTTGCGGCGCGTGAAGCATTGTTTTAGCCGCTCGGGCGCCTTCAGCCGCTCCTGCACCTGCCTCCTGGGGACGATTGCTACGGGAATACCCAGCGCGACCGCCTATCTGCGCCATGAACAAAGCCGCGTGCTAGCCCCCGTTTGGAGTATTCCGTTTCGGAATGGGCCGCGCCGCTGAGGATTTGTCATAGAATGTGCCGTTCCGGAATTTATTATCGCGAGTCACGTCGGTCGCCGCTGCGGCCATGTCACCAGCGCCAAGCCGACGAGGATTACCGCCATGGCCGCCCAGATCCAGGCGCTGTGGCGCTCGTCGAACAGGTAGATTCCCCACAGCAAGCCGGTGATCGTCACGACATAGGCGACTTGGCTCAAGAACAC
>DATIBC010000013.1:0-29796 GCA_035457725.1 Alphaproteobacteria bacterium
ATGGGGCGGGTTCTAGGCCTTCCTTGTGACAAGTGGGAGAGGGGGTGGGGATTGGCTTAGGTTCGCTAATTTCATGGGGACGGGCGCCATTTTTGTGAAGTTAGGGCGGACGCGGCTGGAACGAATGTTCACAATGTTCGCGGTCACCATGGGGGAGGTCGAAAGTCGCAAAGGTCGCACTAACCACGCGCGCGAACGCGAGAGCGACGGGCTTATCGATGGGGATAGATGACGCCAGGGAGTTCATCGCCCATTGTGAACCAAGTAGGTTCCTATCTGTCAAGCCGGGGCCCTATGCCGCTATGTTGGCAAGCCGTGAAAGCTCTTGGTCCAAAATGCCTCCAAAACAGTCTGAGGTTCCCATAGACGTGCGGAGAGTTCGCAAGTGCAAAGGCTTCCCCCTCCCTTGCCCTTACACCCTCTCTCCGCTAAAGGCGCGCGCGTCCGGCGGGCGGTGAGTTCCCCCTACTGGATGCCCGCTAAAGTAAGCGAGCTTGCAGGCAAGGCGATGCGCCGATGCCTCCTGCCCGCATTCGGACAGCGGCATCCGGGAGGTTCACCACAGGCTGGATACGTCATCAACATGGGGTTGGCGGCGTCTAGCAATTGGGTTTCCAGGTCCGCCTGATGGAAGCCCGGCCATTGTGGCCGGCGGCGGCATGAAAGTCCGAAGTTCGAAAGCACTATTTGCATGGCCACTACGGCATTCCCCAGCCGCGACGATTTCGCGGCGCTTCTCAATGAATCACTTGGCGGCGAAAACGAGACCTTCGAAGGCAAGGTCGTCAAGGGCACTATTACCGCCATCGAGAATGACCTCGCGGTCATTGACGTCGGCCTGAAGAGCGAAGGCCGCGTTCCGCTGCGCGAATTCGCCGCGCCGGGCCAGAAGGCCGAGCTCAAGGTCGGTGACGAGGTCGAAGTATTCGTCGACCGGGTCGAGAATGCGCAGGGCGAAGCGATGCTCAGCCGCGACCGCGCGCGCCGCGAGGCCGCGTGGGACAAGCTGGAGAAGGAATTCGAAAAGGGCGAGCGCGTCGACGGCGTGATCTTCGGCCGGGTCAAGGGCGGCTTTACCGTCGACCTCGGCGGCGCCGTGGCCTTCCTGCCGGGCAGCCAGGTCGACATTCGCCCGGTGCGCGACGTCCAGCCGCTGATGGACCTACCGCAGCCATTCCAGATCCTGAAGATGGACCGCCGGCGCGGCAACATCGTCGTATCGCGCCGCGCGATCCTCGAGGAAACTCGCGCCGAGCAGCGTTCCGGCCTGATCCAGACCTTGACCGAGGGCCAGGTGATAGACGGCGTCGTCAAGAACATCACCGACTATGGCGCGTTCGTCGACCTGGGCGGGATCGATGGCCTGCTGCACGTCACCGACATCAGCTACAAGCGCGTCCAGCACCCGAGCGAGGTCATTGCCATCGGCGATACCGTCAAGGTGCAGATTATCCGCATCAACCGCGACACCCAGCGCATCAGCCTTGGCATGAAGCAGCTTGAGAACGACCCGTGGGAGGGCGCGGCGGCCAAATATCCGGTCGACGGCACCTTCACCGGCCGGGTCACCAACATCACCGAATATGGCGCCTTCGTCGAGCTCGAGCCGGGCATCGAAGGCCTCGTCCACGTCTCCGAGATGAGCTGGACCAAGAAGAACGTTCATCCCGGCAAGATCGTCTCGACCAGCCAGGAGGTCGAGGTAATGGTGCTCGATGTCGACGCGCAGAAACGCCGCATCAGCCTCGGCTTGAAGCAGTGTCTCGCCAATCCGTGGGAGACGTTCAAAGAGAAATACCCGCCCGGCGTCGAGCTCGAAGGCGACGTCAAGAACATCACCGAGTTCGGCCTGTTCGTCGGCTTGCCGGGCGACATCGATGGCATGGTCCACCTCTCCGATCTTGATTGGAACAAGCCCGGAGAGGACGCGATCAAGGGCTACAAGAAGGGCGATCGGGCGAAGGTCAAGGTGCTCGACGTCGATATCGACAAGGAGCGCATTTCGCTGGGCATCAAACAGCTCTCGAGCGATCCCTTCGAATCGGCGTTCAGCAATCTGAAGAAGGGCGACGTCGTCACCGGCACCGTGACCGCCGTCCAGGAGAACGGCCTTGAGGTGCAGATCGCCGACGGCGTGTCCGGCTTCATCCGCAAGTCCGACCTGTCGCGCGAACGTAGCGAGCAGCGCACCGACCGCTTCGCGGTGGGCGAAAAGGTCGACGCCAAGATCACCCAGCTCGAGCGCGGCTCGCGCAAGATCGGCCTGTCGATCAAGGCCAAGGAGATCGAGGAGGAAAAGGAGGCGATGGCGCAGTATGGCTCGTCGGATTCCGGCGCCAGCCTCGGCGACATCCTCGGCGCGGCGATCCGCAACAAGCAGCAGGACAAGGCCGACGACGACAAATAAGGCCGTCGACGCGGCATCGGAATACGACGCCGGCCGGGCCGCTCCGGCCGGCGGTTTCGCTGCTCACGAAAGGTTTTCTTTCGCCATTCAGCGAATGCCATATAATTCGTCAGTCATTTCCTGACGCTGGGAGATGCACCCATGGTTTCCACACCCGCATACCCACGCCGCGCGGCGTTATTGTTGCTTACCGGGGGACTGTTGGTCGCCGCGTCCGCCCTGGCGCAAACACGCCCCGTGGCCGAAGCGCCGCGGCTTGGCCTCAAGGGCTACGACCCGGTGGCGTATTTCACCGATGGACGGCCGGTCCAAGGCAAGCCGGACTTCGAACAAGTGTTCGACGAGACACGCTATCGCTTCGCCTCGGAGCGGCATCTTGCGTTGTTCAAGGCCGATCCGGACAAGTACGCGCCGCAATTCGGCGGCTCGTGCGCGATGGGTTATGCCTTGGGCCGCCATGTCGAAGCCGACCCAAATAATTGGCTGATCTCCGACGGTCGCCTATACGTGTTCTCGACGCCCCAAGCGCCGAGCGAATTCAAGGCTGACTCCGCTGCGCGGCAGCGCGCCGAGGAGAACTGGCGACGGTTGCCTCGAGTCAACTGAGCGGTGCTACGACCGGCGCCCCGCGCTTAGCCCAGCCCGGCCTTGCGCAGACCATCGGCGAGATAATCGTGGTATTTTGGCTCACGAAACACGGAGCCGAATGTCGAGCTGTCGAAGAATGGATTGAGACGCCGCACGATCGCGGCGGCGAGCGCGGCGTCGTCGGCTCGATCGAGCTGGCCGTACGCTGCAGCAAGCACCGCATAGATGAATGCATTCGTCGGGTGGTGGGCGGATCCGCGCTCGAGCACGCCCGCCGCATCCGCGTGTCGCCGATTCGAATACAGCGCCAATCCGTACCCCATGAATACCTCGGGGCGCTGATTTGAATTGAGCCAGAACGCGACCTCGAACGCCTTGATGCTCTCCTCGATTCGCCCCAGCCAAAGGAGAGCGTCTCCGCGCGTCGCATGGCTTTTCGTGTCGCTAGGATTGAGCGCCAGCACGTAATCGGCCTCGGCCAGTGACTGTTCGGGTCGTCCGAGACTCGAATAGACCCGGCCGAGGACCTGATGGGCCTCAACGTTATCTCGCTCGAGGGCCACGGCGCGGAGCGCAGCACCTTCCGCGCGGCTGCTCATCTCGGCCGGAAACTCGGTCCACCCGAGCTGCGACATTTGGTGATACGCGTCGGCCAAGCCGGCATGCGCCGCCGCATAGCTCGGGTCGAGCGCAATGGCGCGTTCGAACAAAGCACGCGCCTCGCGATTGGCCGTCCGCGATGCGCGGGCCATTGCATCGCGTCCGCGCAACACGAGATCGTAGGCATCGAGATTTTCCGGGCGCTTGGTGAGCGTGCGTTGGATCTCGACGCGCGTCAGGTTGGCAACCAGCGAGCTGGCGATCCGTTGCGTGATCTTGTCCTGTAGCGAGAAAATATCCTGGATCGACTCATCGAATTGCTGCGACCACAGCACGACGCCCAGACCCGCGTCGCTGAGGCGCGCCGCGACGCGGACGCGATCGGCCGAGCGGCGAACGCTGCCCTCGACGATATAGTTCACGCCGAGCTCACGCCGGATTTCGCCGGGCGAAACGGCGCGGTTCTTGTAGACGCTCACAGCGCCAAAGGACATGACCGTCAGCCCGGAGAAGCGACCCAGCGCGCCGATGACCTCGTCCGTCAAACCGTCGCTGAAATAGTCCTGCTGCGAATCTCCGCTTTGATTGACGAACGGCAGCACCGCGACGCTCGGCCGCGTGCTGGTCTCGACCGATTCGGCGATGTCGGGCCGCGGCGGCACGCCTATGGTCAGCCACGCAGCGGCACCAATGATGCCGACGGCGAGCGCCGCCGCGGCGGCGATCTTCCACCTCCGCCCGCTGCGCGAGGCGCTGGCATCGCTTCGCCGCGGACCCGACGCCGGCTCGATCGTGTAGACCCGAACCGGCCGGGAAATGTTCTTGAGCTGGCGTTCGCCGAGATCGCGCCAGTCGAGGGCCAGACGATCGCGCACCTGCTCGAACACCGCCCCCGAGACGGCGACGGCGCCGGGCGCGCAAATCGCTTGCAGTCGCGCCGCGATGTTGACGGCGTCGCCAAGAATGTCGTCGCCCTGGATCACCGCGTCGCCAAGGTTGACGCCGATGCGATAGACCAGACGCCGGTCCTCGGGTGTATCCCGGTTGCGCGACGCCATGGCGCGCTGAACCTCCAGCGCGGCGGCGGTCGCCTCGACCGGACTGCCGAATTCGGCGAGAAACCCGTCGCCGGTCGTCTTGAAAATGCGGCCGCGATGGCGCGCGATGGCCGGCTCGACGGCTTCACTCATGTGGAGCGAAAGCGCCGCGATCACGCCGTCTTCGTCGGCGCGAATCAGCCGGGTGTATCCGGCGACGTCGGCGCAAAGTACCGCAATGAGTCGGCGATCCATTCGTCCAACCATGAACGCGCTGGCGGCAACGGTGGAGATTCAGAACTTATTATAAGATAGCGCCATCGCTCATCGGCGGATAATTCTTGACCCTTTCCTTGATGGCGAATTTGTCTATGTTGAACGCCATGAACCAAGCCGATCCCGATGCCCTGGTCGACCGCCGTAGGCTGAAGCGGCACCTGTCGTTTTGGCGCGTCGCGGCGATCGTGGCGGCGGTCGGAGTCGTCGCCGTCGCGCTCGATCCGACCAGTCTCGTAGGCCGCGGCAAGCACGTGGCGCGCTTGGCCGTCGAAGGCATTATCATCGACGACGCGGCGCGCACGTCGACCATCGCCGAGGCGGCCAAGGATCGCGACGTCGCGGCGCTGATCGTTCGCATCGACAGCCCCGGCGGTACGGTGGTCGGCGGCGAAACGCTGTTTCGCGACCTGCGATTGTTCGCCGAGCGCAAGCCGGTGGTGGCCGTGATGGGCGAGGTCGCGGCCTCGGGCGGCTACATGGCGGCGCTCGGCGCCGATCATATCATCGCCCGGCAGGGAACGATCACCGGGTCGATTGGCGTTATCTTGCAGACGACCGACGTCACCGGTCTGCTCGACAAGCTCGGCGTGACGACCGAGGCGATTAAGAGCGCGCCGCTAAAGGCGGTCCCCTCGCCTTTGGAGCCGCTCACCGAAAGCGGCCGACAGGCGACGCGCAGCTTGGTGCTCGATATGTACGACATGTTCGTCGGCATGGTCGCCGAACGCCGGTCGCTCGATCGCGCCAAGGCGCTCGAGCTTGCCGATGGGCGCGTGTTCACCGGCCGACAGGCGCGAGATCTGGGTCTGATCGACGCCATCGGCGGCGAGCGCGAGGCGCGCGAGTGGCTGTCGCAGAAGGGGGTACCGTTGGCGTTGCCGTTGCGCGACCTGAAAATCGTCAGGCCGGACGACGGCTGGCGCGATCTGGTTTCCGACGCGCTCTCGCTGGTAATCGGAAAAACGTATCTGGCTGAGAGACTTACCCTTGACGGCCTGATTGCCGTCTGGCACCCTGATCTGCGGTCGCGTTAGGCTGCCCATGCAAGGGCGGCCGGCGGCGGCCGCGACGGGAGATCCGGGGGCCTCGCGGGCGTCACCCATGACCAAATCCCAGCTTATTCTTCGCCTGGCGGAACTCAATCCGCATCTCTATCAGCGCGACGTCGAGCGGATCGTGTCGACGATCTTCGACGAGATCGCCAACGCACTGGCGCGCGGCGACCGCGTGGAATTGCGTGGATTTGGCGCGTTTTCGGTCAAGCATCGCGCCGCCCGGCTGGGTCGCAACCCACGCACCGGCGCCTCGGTCGAGGTTGCCGAGAAGGCCATCCCCTTCTTCAAGACCGGCAAGGAGCTGCGGGAGCGGTTGAACGACAAGTCGTGAGGCGCCCGACATTCGCGCTTAGCCTCACCTTCGGTCGCCGGGCTGACGCATGCTCGACCCCTCCGCTTGACTGGCGCGTCGCCCCGTCGCCTCCTACCGGCGGACGCAGAGCATGAAACTCCTCATTTGGCTGGTCATCGTGCCACTACTGGTGATCGCCGCGTTGTTCGCGATATCCAATCGCGAGCCGGTGGCGGTCGGGCTGTGGCCGTTCTTCGATGGCGTGACGATGCCGCTGTTCGTGGCATTGATCGGCACGCTCTACATCGGTTTCGTGCTCGGCGCCGTCGTGGCGTGGTGGGGTTCGGCATCGACTCGCGCCAAGGCGCGCAACGAAGCGCGGCGCGCCGAGCAACTTCGCCGTGAAAACGAGTCGCTGCAATCGCGTCTCGACACGCTGGCGCCCAAGCCGCCGGGCGATGGCGGCGCGCGCCTGCCGGGACCGCCGGCGTCGATCGCTTGATCCGGGCGTAGAGCGACGCCTGCCGTCGGGATGCGGATCATTAGCGCCAGCGAGGTCGAAGCCCAGCTCGAAACCGAACCGCTGGTCGAGCAGCTGCGCCAGATGTTCCGTACCGGCTGTGTCGTGCCTACTCGCCATCATCACACGATTCCGATGGCGAGCGGCGACGCCACGCTGCTGCTCATGCCGGCCTGGCAGGACAATCGCTACATCGGCGTCAAGATCGTCACGGTCTTTCCGAGTAATGTACGGCGCAACCTGCCGTCGGTGATGGGTGCCTACGTCCTGATCTCGGCGCGCAGCGGCGATCCGCTGGCGTTGATCGACGGCAGGATGCTGACGCTGCGCCGCACGGCCTGCGCGTCGGCGCTCGCCGCGCGATATCTCGCCCGCCAGGACGCCAGCCGCCTGTTAATGGTCGGTACCGGCGCGCTCGCGCCGCAACTGATTCTCGCCCACGCGCACGTCCGTCCGTTGCGCGAAGTGCTGATCTGGGGTCGCACGGCGGCCAAGGCCGAACGGTTGGCGCAGACTCTGACCGGGCGCCATCTGACGGTCCACGCGACGGTTGATTTGGAAGCGGCGGCACGCGGCGCCGACGTAATATCCTGCGCCACGCTTGCCCACCAGCCGTTGATCAAGGGCGAATGGTTGCGGCCGGGCCAGCACATTGATCTCGTCGGCGGCTTCACGCCGGAAATGCGCGAAGCCGACAACGCGGCGATCGAGCGCGCGCGGGTCTATGTCGACACCTACGACGGCGCGCTCAAGGAAGCAGGCGATATCGTCCAGCCGCTCGCCAGCGGCGTACTGCGCCGCGAGCAGATCGCTGGCGATCTCGCCGAGCTGGCGCAGGGACGCGTGCCGGGCCGCAGTTTCTATAATCAGATAACGCTGTTCAAATCGGTCGGAACGGCGCTCGAGGATCTGGCGGCTGCGGCGCTGGTCTTCGAGCGGACATTGTCGTGAAAGCGGCTTCGCTCCACGCCGTCGTCGTCGGCGCCGGGATCATGGGCCTGTCCGCCGCCTGGGCGTTGACGCGGGCGGGCCACCGCGTGACGGTGCTCGAGCAGTCCGCCATTCCCAACCCGCTCGGCTCGTCGGTCGACCGGCACCGGCTGATCCGCCACCCCTACGGCGCCGAGCGCGGTTATACACGCATGGTCAACGACGCCTTCGCCGCCTGGCAATCGGTATGGAACGATCTTGGCCAGACGCTCTACGCGCCGACCGGAACGCTGGTGCTCGAAACGAGCCAAGGCGGCTGGGCCGAGGCCAGCCTCGCCACGCTCGCCGCCGAGGAAATCCCCGTACGCCGCCTCGATGCTGCGGCGCTGGCGCGTGAGTTCCCATTGATCGCCACCGAAGGGGTCCGTTTCGCCTTTCACCTCGAGACCGGCGGCGTGTTGTTCGCCGACGCGATCGTCGCAGCCGTGGCGCGCCACTTGGGCGCGCTCGGCGTGCGTTTGAGCGATAACACGCGGGTGCGCGAGATCGACCCGGAACGCGGGCTCGCCGTCCTCGAGACCGGTGAGCGAGTATCCGGCGATGCGCTCGTGGTCGCCGCCGGGCCATGGGCACCGCGTCTCGTTCCCGCGCTGACAGCGCGTATCACCCCGTCGCGCCAGATCGTGGCCTATATCGATCCGCCGCCCGAACATAAGGCGGCGTGGCTCGGCCACCCGATGGTGCTCGACATCGATCCGCAGGCCGGTTTCTACCTCGTGCCGCCGCGCCCGACGCCCGGCGGCAGCGTGGCGGGTCTCAAGCTCGGCGACCACGGGTTCACCCTCCGCGGCGCGCCCGACCATGATCGCATAGCGCGGCCGGAAGAGGCCGCCCCGCTCCTGGCGTTGGCGCCGCGGCGCCTGAAGGATTTCGCGCGTTACCGTCTCGTCCAGGTCAAAACGTGCTTTTACGACGTCGAACCGCGCGAGCGTTTCATCGTCGAAAAAATCGGCCGCGTCGGCTGGGTGATGAGTGGATTCTCGGGCCATGGCTTCAAGTTCGGCCCGCTGATCGGCCTCGAGCTCGCGCGCGCCATCGCCGGAGAATCGGCGCCGCCGGCGCTCTCGGCCTGGGCCGCTGGCGCGCTCGATGTGCTAGAACGTTCGCCGGTAGCTCGCGGAGGAATCCGATGACCGACGCCGCTTCGCGTATCGTCGTCGCGGTCGATCGCATGCGTCTCGAGGACGCGCATGGCGACGTCGCCAAGCTCAAGGCGCGCGCGGGCGTGATCAAGCTCGGCCTGGAGTTCTTCGTCGCCAACGGTCCGCAAGGCGTACGCGCCGTCGCCGGCCCGACGCCGCTGTTCCTCGACCTCAAGCTGCATGACATTCCGAACACGGTCGCCGGCGGTGTGCGCTCGGCCTGTCAGGTAAGTCCGAAATTCATCACCATTCATGCCGCGGGTGGCGAGGCGATGATGCGCGCCGCCGCTGACGCGGCGAAGGCAGCGGGGTCGTCGCGACCGCTGCTTCTCGCCATCACCGTGCTCACCAGCCTCGACGACCGCGATCTCGACACGGTCGGCCAGCGTGGGCCAGTGGCCGAACAGGCCAAGCGGCTCGCCGTGTTGGCGAAGAAATCGGGGCTCGACGGCGTCGTTTGCTCGGCCCACGAAACCGCCGCCTTGCGCGCCGAATGCGGCAAAGATTTCCTGCTCGTCGTCCCCGGCATCCGTCCGAGCTGGACGGCATCGAACGACCAGAAGCGTGTCGTAGCGCCGGTGGAAGCGATACGACGCGGCGCCGACTATCTCGTCATCGGCCGGCCGATCACCCAGGCCGACGATCCTGCGGCGGCACTGGAGCGCATCGCCGCCGAAATCGCCGCCGCATGAGCCATCCAGTCAGCGAAGCGTCACCATGCCCGCGCAAGTGAAGATCTGCGGCCTTACGACGCCCGATGCGGTGCACGCCGCAGGGCGCGCCGATTACGCCGGATTCGTCTTTTACCCTCCCTCGCCGCGCAATCTGACGCCCAAGCAGGCGGCGACGCTCGCCGCCGAACTGCCGCCCGCGGTGCGCCGCGTGGCGCTGGTGGTCGACGCCGACGACGCCATGCTCGAGATGCTGCTGTGCGATTTCGCCGCCGACATTCTTCAGCTACACGGCGCGGAGATCCCCTCGCGCGTCGCGGCGATTCGCCGGCGCTTCGGGCTTCCAGTGATGAAAGCCATCGCCGTCCGTGAAGCCAACGATGTCGCTGGCGCCGTAGCCTATTACTCCGTCGCCGACCGCCTGCTGTTCGACGCCCGGCCACCCGAGCGGCCCGGCGCGTTGCCCGGCGGCAACGCCGAGCGGTTCGACTGGCGTCTGCTCGCCGGGCAAACCATTCCGTTACCGTGGATGCTCTCGGGCGGCCTGACGCCCGAAAACGTCGCCGCAGCGATCGCCGTCAGTTCGGCGCCGGCCGTGGACGTCTCGTCGGGCGTCGAAACCAGGCCCGGCGTCAAGGACCCCGCGAAGATCGCCGCCTTCATCTCCGCCGCTAGGGGAAATTGAGCTTCTATATCAGATATATGTATAGTTAAGATGAATCCGCCGCGAAGGCGGTCGCGGTGGTAAATCTCCTGTGTCTGGGTGACGCGGTAGTTTATAACACTCGCCCGTTGTCCATCACCGGCGGGCCAACCCCCATGCCGACGCCCAACACATTTCGCGCAGGCCCCGACGAGCGCGGGCATTTCGGCCTCTATGGCGGCCGCTATGTCGCCGAGACGTTGATGCCGCTCATCCTCGAGGTCGAGCGCGCCTACGCCAAGGTCAAGAGCGATTCCGACTTCCAGCGCGAGCTCGGCTACTACCTCGAGCACTATGTCGGACGTCCGAGTCCGCTGTATTTCGCCGAGCGCCTGACGCGGCATTTCGGCGGCGCCAAGCTTTATTTCAAGCGCGACGAGCTGAATCACACCGGCGCGCACAAGATCAACAATTGCATGGGGCAGATCCTGCTGGCGCGCCGGATGGGCAAGCGCCGCGTCATCGCCGAAACGGGGGCCGGCCAGCACGGCGTGGCGACCGCCACCGTGTGCGCGATGTTCGATCTGCCGTGCATCGTCTACATGGGCACCACCGATATCGAGCGGCAAGCGCCCAACGTTTTCCGCATGAAGCTGCTCGGCGCCGAGGTACGTCCGGTGACCTCCGGATCGGCGACGCTCAAGGACGCGATGAACGAGGCGCTACGCGACTGGGTGGCCAACGTCGAGACGACGTATTACCTGATCGGCACCGTCGCCGGCCCGCATCCTTATCCTGCGATGGTGCGCGATTTCCAATGCGTAATCGGCCGCGAGACCCGCGAGCAGATCATGAAGGCCGAGGGCCGATTGCCCGATTCGCTGGTGGCGTGCATCGGCGGCGGCTCGAACGCCATGGGACTGTTCCACCCGTTCCTCGACGAACCGTCGGTTAAGATGTTCGCCGTCGAGGCGGCGGGGCTGGGCCTGGATACCGGCAAGCATGCCGCCTCGCTCGCCGGTGGCCTGCCAGGCGTGCTGCACGGCAACCGCACCTACCTCTTGCAGACCGAAGATGGCCAGATCGAGGAAGCGCACACCATCAGCGCCGGCCTCGATTACCCGGGCATCGGGCCCGAGCATTCATGGCTGCACGATGTCGGCCGCGTCGAGTACGTCTCGGCGACCGATCGCGAAGCGCTCGACGCCTTCAAGCTGTGCGCCAAGCATGAGGGGATCCTGCCGGCCCTCGAGCCGGCGCACGCGCTCGCCCATGTCGCGCGCATGGCGCCCAAGCTGCCGCGCGACCATGTCATCGTGATGAACCTTTGCGGCCGCGGCGACAAGGACGTCTTCGCGGTGGCCAGCGCGCTTGGGGTCAAGCTTTGAACGCCACGGCCAAATCGCGCTTGGTGCGCCGTTTCGCCGAGCTGCGCGCGCAAGGTCGCGGCGGTCTGGTGACGTACCTAACCGCGGGCGATCCAGACTACGAAACGTCGCTGACGATCTTTCGCGGCCTCCCCAAGGCTGGCGTCGACGTCATCGAAATCGGCATGCCGTTTTCCGACCCGATGGCCGATGGTCCGGCGATTCAGGCGGCGGGCTTGCGCGCTCTCAAGGCGGGTGGTTCGCTCAAACGCACGCTCGAGCTCGTTGCCGCGTTTCGCCGCGACGACCGCGACACGCCGATCGTGCTGATGGGTTACTACAATCCGATCTATCGCTTCGGCGTCGAGCGGTTTTGCGCCAAAGCCCGCGAAGCCGGGGTCGACGGCCTGATCGTCGTCGACCTGCCGCCCGAGGAGGACCATGAGCTGCGTCCGCATGCGCGCGCCGCCGGGCTCGAGATCATTCGGCTCGCCACGCCGACCACCGACGCCAAGCGTCTGCCGACCGTGCTCGATGGCGCCGGAGGGTTCATCTATTACGTCGCCGTGCTCGGGGTAACCGGGACCCGTTCGGCGGCGGCAGCCGATGTCGCGCGGCATCTGGCGCAGATTCGCGCAATGAGCGATTTGCCGATCGCCGTCGGCTTCGGGATCAAGACGCCGGGGCAAGCGGCGGAAATCGTGCGCTTCGCCGACGCAGCCGTGGTCGGATCGGCGCTCGTGCAGACCATCGCCGATCGGCTCGACGCCGCTGGCGCGCCGAAGCCCGGCTTGGTCGAGGCGCTCAACGCCGACATCCGCGCGCTGGCGGAGGCCGTGCATAACGCCCGCGCCACGGCTCCGGCGTGACGCGACGGAGAAACTCGGCGTGAACTGGCTCACCAATTTCGTCCGGCCAAAGATTCGCGCCCTGGTACGCAAGGCGGACGTCCCGGAGAACCTCTGGGACAAGTGTCCGCAGTGCGCCAAGATGATCTTTCATCGCGATCTCGAGGCCAATTTGCGGGTTTGTCCGCATTGCGGACATCACATGCGGCTGTCCGCCAGACGCCGACTCGAGACGCTCTATGACGACGGCGAATACACCCGCATCGAGCTGCCGAAGACGCCGACCGACCCGCTGCGCTTTCGCGACCGCAAGCGATACGCCGATCGGATCAAGGAAGCGCGGGAGAAGACGGGCGAGCAGGACGCCATCATCGTCGCGCATGGCAAGCTCGGCGGTCTGCCGGCGGTGATTGCCGTTTTGGACTTCGAGTTTCTCGGTGGCTCGATGGGTATTGCGGTGGGCGAGGCGATCGTCGTCGCCGCCAAGCTTGCCGCACTCCAGCAGGCGCCGCTGGTGGTCGTTCCAGCCTCGGGCGGCGCGCGCATGCAAGAGGGCGCCTTGTCGCTCATGCAATTGCCGCGCACCGTCATCGCCGCCGACGAAGTCAAGGAAGCCGGCCTGCCGTTCATCGTCATTCTGACAGACCCGACGACCGGCGGCGTGTCGGCCTCATTCGCGATGCTCGGCGACATCGCCATCGCCGAACCTGGCGCGGTGATCGGTTTCGCCGGGGCGCGGGTCATCGAGGAGACGATCCGCGAGAAGCTGCCGCCGGGATTTCAACGCTCGGAATACCTGCGCGACCACGGCATGATCGACATGGTCGTCGCCCGTCACAAGCTGCGCGAGACCTTGGTGCGCATCGTCAGGATGCTGATGACGCCGGGCCCGACCGCGGAGGTATTGCCGCTGCCCCAAGCGCAGATCGAGATTCCCGGACGGGGCAACGAGGCGGACCGATAACCGCCGCGCAACGACCAAATCTCATGTTCCGTCGCTTGCCCGCGCGCGCCACGTGAGCGCCGATCCGATTCTCGACCGCCTCAAGGTCCTGCATCCCAAAGCGATCGATTTATCGCTTGATCGCGTGCGGCGGTTGATGGCCGATCTCGGCGATCCGCAAGATCGACTGCCGCCCGCGATCGTCGTCGCCGGAACCAACGGCAAAGGATCGACCATCGCGACCTTGCGGGCGATCCTCGAAGCCGCGCGCCGCCGTGTCCATGTCTACACTTCGCCCCATCTGGTGCGTTTCAACGAGCGCATCCGGCTCGCTGGCGCGCCAATCGACGAAGCGGCGCTCGCCGCCACACTCGAGGAAGTCGAGACGATCAACGCCGGCCGGCCGATCACCTTCTTCGAAGTCACTACCGCGGCGGCGTTTCTTGCGTTCTCCCGCACGCCGGCCGACGCCGTGCTGCTCGAGGTCGGAATGGGGGGACGGCTCGACGCCACGAATATCGTGCCGCGTCCCGCCGCGACGGCGATCGCTCCGGTGTCGTTCGATCACACGCAGTATCTCGGCGATACACTCGCCGAGATCGCCGCCGAAAAGGCCGGCATCCTCAGAGCGGGCGTCATCGCGGCGATCGGACCGCAGCCGGCCGCGGCGGCCGAGGCGATCGCCGCGCGCGCCGCCGATATCGGCGCCACATTGTTCCGCCACGGCGTGGAATGGCAGGTCACTCCGACCGCCAGGGGATTTCGCTATGAAGGCAAGCGCCGCCTCGAACTACCGCCGCCGGCGCTCGCCGGCCGTCATCAACTCGACAACGCCGGTCTCGCCCTTGCCGTGCTCGATCATCTGCCCGTTCTAGCGGCCGACGAGAACGCGATTCGCGTCGGCGTTGGACGAATTGACTGGCCGGCGCGGCTGCAATGCTTGACCCGTGGCCCGATCGTCGCGGCGCTCCCCGCGGGATGGACCGTGTTTATCGACGGCGGCCATAACGACGCCGCCGCTGAAGTGCTGGCGCGCTGGGCGGCCGATATCCGCGACGACCGGCCGCTCGACGTTGTCATCGGCATGTTGACGACGAAGGATCCGCAAAGCTTCCTTCATCGGTTGGCGCCCCATGTGCGACGCGCGCGCGCGGTGCGTATCCCAAACGAACCGTTGGCGCATTCCGCGGAAGCGATCGTTGCCGCTGCCCAAGCCGCAAGCGTCGACGCCGCGCCTGCGTCGAGCGTCGCGGCGGCCATCGCCGCGCTGGCCGCCGACGATTCCGGTCCGGCGCGCGTTTTAATCTGCGGATCGCTTTATCTCGCCGGTGCGGTGCTGCAGGAGAACGGATGATCGGCGGTTTGAGCGATCAGGCCGCGCCGACCGGGCTTTCGGCGATCGTCTGCACGCTACGGCCATCGAAAGCGACCGTCTGCAGCGCTTCGATCGCGCCGGCGACCCCGATCGATCGGCGATTCAGGCGATCGACGACGCTTTCGGCGGGCGCACCGGCGTCGAAGGCTCCGACGGTGAGATGCGGCAGGTAGGGCGCATCGCGGCGGCGCGCCGATGCCAGCAACCCCTCGTGCAGGCGATCGTGAATGCGGACCAGCGCGTCCCCACCTTCCTCGGGCAGCAAATAGGCGAAAACGCGCCCGGTGATCGCATCGCAGTGAACCCGTGCTCGGCGTAACACGAAGCGCACGGTGGTAAGCGCCGCGGCAACTTCAGCCACGTGGGCGACCAATCGGGTTTCGATCGACGCCGCGGCGTCAAAGACGAAGGTGACGTGCGGCGACACGATCCCGCTCAACGGATCATGGCGCCGACGAACCTCCGCAAGCCAGATCGAGTCCTCGGCCGAGAACCGCGGCGTCGCGATGACGAATAGGCGTCGCTCCTGCATCGCCATGCCACCGATTCCTTACGCCGATAAACGAAGCCCCGCCGGGACGGGCGGGGCTCTCAAGGCGAATTGTCACGCGCGCGTTAAAGCACCGATTGCACCCATTCGTACAGTTTACTCTTCGGCAGTGAGCCGATCTTCGTCGCCGCCACTTGCCCGTTCTTGAACAGCATAAGCGTCGGAATGCCGCGCACGCCATATTTGGTCGGCGTTGCCGGATTCTCGTCGATGTTTATCTTGGCGACCTTGACCTTTCCTGCCATGTCGCGCGCCAGATCCTCGAGCGCCGGCGCGATCTGCTTGCATGGGCCGCACCACTCTGCCCAAAAATCGACCAGAACCGGCTCGCCGGCCTTGAGAACATCGCTTTCGAACGACTCGTCGGAGATCTTCGCGGTGATCATGGAACCTCGACAGATTTAGTGGAGTGATGCCCCGTTGGAGCGGCCCCGGACGGCCGCTGGGCCCAAGCGAAGCGCGAGTCTACGGGGGCGACTTCGGCACGGTCAAGCGACGCCCCGCGATTTCGCGTCACCCCTAGATAAGGACGTATTTTCCGATTACTAGCCCCCCGGGGCGAAGCGATCGAGGGCGGCTTGCGGCAGTTCCATGAGCCGCGGGCCGACGGTCCACAGCAGCGCGCAGCGTATCTTACGGCCGGGATAAATCCGCCCGAGCGCCGCGCGATAGGCGGCCATCTGCGTGTAGTAGAGCTCGGGCACGCGCGAAGGCGATTCGGGCGGCGGCCGGTTGGTCTTGTAGTCGACAATCAGCACTTCGTCCGGCAAGACGCATAACCGGTCCACCTGCCCCGAGATCACCCGCTCGCCGACACGCCCGACGATCGGCGCTTCGGCACGGCTCGCCGGACCGAACAGCGCCGTGAAATCGGATTCGGCGAATATGGCTAGCGTTTCGCGGGCGATCTCGTTCTGCTCGGCCGGCAGGAGGCCGTGGACCTTGCGGGCAAGAAACGCCGCGGCCGCCCGCGGACGCTTCGCAGGCGCGAGATCGGGCAGACTCTGTAGCAGTCGATGGATCAGCCGACCGCGCTTGAAGCGCGCGCCGTCGTCGGCGCCGAAGGGCGAGCGCACCGCCGGCTCGATTTCGGCCGGCGCCGAGGGAACGAGCGGCTTCGCGGGCGAAGGCTCGCGCGGCGCTGGTTCGCTTGCCCATCGCGGAAGCGCCGTTGCGTCCGCGGCGACGGCCGGCGTGCTCGTTGGCATCGCCGGCCTCTCCTGCGGGCAAACCAGACGCAGACCCGGCCCGGTTTCGCCCTGGCCGAGATCGATCGTCGCCGGCTGTCCGATGGCGCGAAGCGCCGGCTCGATCAGCTTGTACCAGCAGCCCTCGGGCGCGGAGCGATTCGTGAGATAGCCGCAGATGTAAAGCCGGTCGCGCGCGCGCGTCATCGCCACGTAGAGCAATCGGCGATGCTCGGCATCGCGCGCTTTGCGCGCCGCGTTGCGCGCCGCGGCCGCGAGTGCGCCATCGTCGTCGGCGCGCGGCGACCACACCACCAAATCGTCGAACCAAAGCAGCGCCGGTGTGCGCGTCGGCGATTGCAGCGTGTCGGGGAGGAAGACGATCGGCGCCTGCAAGCCCTTTGCGCCGTGGACCGTCATGATGCGCACCTCTTCGCGCGATCCTTCCTCCAGGTCGCGCTTGATTTCCTGCGCGCCAGCCTCGAGCCAATGCAGAAATCCTTCGAGCGAAGGGGTGTGCGTGCGCTCGAATGCGAGGCACGCGGCGAGGAACTCGTCGAGTGGATCCTCGGCTTCAGAACCGAGCCGCGCGACGATCCGGCTGCGACCGCCTTGCGCCGACAACAATTCGGCGAACAGCTCGTACGGCGGCGCGAAATCGGCGCGCGCCCTGAGCCTCGACAGTTCCGCCTCCGCCGTGGCAAAGCGCGGGTTCTCGTTCGCGCGCCGCCGCAGCTCGGCCCATAGCGTGCCCGGCCGCGGCTGGGCGAGCGCGAACAGCAAGTCATCGTCGAACCCGAACAGCGGCCCCTTCAACACGGTGGCGAGCGTCAGATCATCCCCGGGCAACAGCAGGAACCGACCAAGGGCCACGAGATCCATGATCGCCAGTTGTTCGGCGAGCACCATGCGATCGACGCCGGCGACGGGAATGTCGCGCGCCTTGAACGCCCGCACCAGTTCCTCGACGAGGCTGTTGCGGCGACGCACGAGAATCATGACGTCGCCCGCCCGGATCGGCCGCCCCTGCGATTCGAGCATTTCGCCCTCGCCGATCCAGCGCGCGACCTCGTCGGCGATGCGCTCGGCGAGACGCCGGCGCGGCGAGTCCCCGGGCTCCACCGCGAACGCCTGCGCCCACGCAGCGCGCGGTTGCGGCGCGCGTGGCGCCATGGGTGGCCATAGCTCGACCAGGCCTGCCTCGCCGGTGCGAAAGCTGTCGTGCCGTATTTCCACGCCGTCGAGCGCAACGCCATCTTGCGCCTGCGGCAGCGCGAAGACGGCGTCGACGGCGGCCAGGACCGCGCGAGTCGAGCGGTACGACAGTTGCAGCGGAACCGAGGCGAACTCCATCTTGGCCTCGCGTGCCCGGCGAGAGAAATGATCGCGCATGTCGACGAAAGCCTGCGGATCGGCGCGCTGGAAACCGAAGATCGACTGCTTGGTGTCGCCGACCGCGAAGATCGTCCGCAGCACCTCGCGCGCGCCGGCACCGGCGAAGAAATCCTCGGCGATCGCCGCGGCGACCTCCCACTGCTCGGGGTTGGTGTCTTGCGCCTCGTCGATCAGCACATGGTCGATGCCGCCGTCGAGCTTGAAGAGAATCCACGGCGCGACGCCGGGCGACTGCAGCAAGTCGCGCGCGCGCACGATCAAATCGTCATAATCGAGCGCGCCCGTGGCGCGCTTGGCCGCGTCGTACGCATCGAGCAGACGCGCCGCGATGCACAGCAACGCGGCCGTCGCTTCGGCGTTGCTGGCGTCCTTCAGCCGCGTTCGCGCGGCGATCAGCCGCGCCGCTTCGCGCGCCAAGGTCTCCTCGGTCTCCGGCGCAGCCGCCGTCACGTCCCTGGTGACCAAGCGCGCGCGCCGCGCGCCGGTTTGCGTGAGGAACGCGGAGGCGTATTCATCGAATAGCGCGAGCCGGTCGCTCCGCGCGGCGAGCCAGCGCTCGATCTTCGCGCCGATGTCGCGGTCGGTCTTCTGACCGGCCAGCATCGCCCACGCCGCGCGACGCAGCGCGTCGACTTCAATCGCCCCATCGTCGCAGGCGGCGGCAAGAACGTCGGCCGAGCCTTCGTCGCCGGCCAAACCCATGCGCGCGCGCACCGCACCGAGCAGGCCGATCTCGCCGCCGTGCCGAAGCAAAAGCCGCCCGATGCGCGGCCGTTCGCGGACCAGCTCGCCGATGATCTCGCCAAACCCGTGCTCGCTTGTGAGAGCGATGACCAGTTGGAGCGCGCCAGCGAGTGGCGAATCCGCGCTCGCGCGCGCGTTGACCAGCACCGTGTCGCGCGCACCGCGCAGCAGCTCGCCGGCGTTCGCCTCGTCGAGGACTTGAAAATGCGGATTGAGCCCCGCCTCGAGCGGAAAGCGCCGCAGCAGCGACTGGCAGAAGGCGTGGATGGTGTCGATTCGCAGTCCACCCGGCGCGTCGAGCACGCGGGCGAACAGCTTACGCGCCGAGGCAAGGTGCTTTGCGTCGGGCGCCGACTCGGTGAGCATGCGGATCTCGTTTGCGAGCGCCGCGTCGTCGACCACCGCCCAACGCCCCAGGCGCTCGGCGAGCCGCAGCGACATCTCCTTGGCCGCCGCCTTGGTGAAGGTCAGGCAGAGAAGACGATGCGGCTCGGCGCCGGCAAGCAGCAGATTGAGGATCCGATCCACGAGCACCTTGGTCTTGCCGGTTCCGGCCGATGCGGCGACCCACACCGAGCGCGTCGGATCGGCGGCGCGACGTTGGGTCGCCGGCATGACGTGCCACTCGTTCACGCCTCGTCCTCCAACGTCGCCCACTCCTTGAGCCGCGCGAGATGCCCGTAGTCGGAGTAGCGCGGCGCGTATTCGAATAGCGGCCGCGCCGGGTAGGGAGTAGCCGGATCGCGATAGCGCGCGGCTAGGCGCGCCAGCCCCGCCTCGGCGTCATCGGCGAGGACGACCGGATCAAGCGGCGGCGCATCCTTGGCGAGTCGTTTTCCGTCGACTGCGACCTCCTCGCCGGCATCCCGGCCGCCGGATAGGCGCCAATAGCGCAGCTGCGACGCACGTACCGCAGGCACGTCTCGGAATCCCCCTTTGCGCGCGATCGCCGCTTCGAGCGGAAGCTGCGGCGCGAAGCCTAGGGCGACCTCGCTCGGCTTCGGCAGGACACCGGTCTTATAATCGATGATGGCGAGCGTCCCGTCGGCCAGTTCGTCGATGCGATCGGCCCGCGCCGTGAGGGTGAATTTGCCGCCGCCCGGCAACGACAATGCGAGCGTGCCTTCGCCCTCGCATACCAGCGGCTTGGCGCCTGCCGCGCGCCGGGTGCGTTCCATGGCGACGAACCAGCGGGCAATGCGCGCATAGCGCGGCCACCAGAACGCCCAAACCGTCGGCCGCGCCAGCGTCGCGCCGAACACCTGCTCGCCGATGCGCAGCAATTCGGCTTCGGCGTTGTCGGGCAACTCATCGCGATAGGCGCGCACGAAAGCGGCAAGTGCCTCGTGGATGGCGATTCCGCGCTCGGCGGCGCCGGGATCGGCGTCGATGGGATCGAGCGCTTCCAGACGCAGGATGTGGCGGGCATAAATCGCGTAGGGATCACGCCGCAATGTTTCGATCTGCGTCACCGAGAGTCTGGTCGGGCGACAAGCGACCGGTGGGCGAGGCGCTGGCGGCGGTGTCGGCGCTTGCCGTGGCGCGCGATCGAGCGCGGCCAGCCATTGTGCGACCGGTTGCGTCGCACGAAGTGCTCCGCCTTGGCGGCCGGCGTCGAGCACCGCATCCAAGCGTTGAAGCCAGCGCGCCGGAACGGTCGGCGCTCCTTCGACCCGTCGCGCGCGCGTTATTACGACCTCCGCGCCGCAGGCAGCCTGGACGAAATCGTGCGCGGTCAAGCCGATGCGGCGCTCCGGGCCGGGCAGGCCGAACGCTTTGCGCATCGGTCGGGACAGCCACGGATCGAGGACGGGCTCGGGCGGCCAAGTTCCTTCGTTGAGCCCGCCCAAAATCATCAAGTCGGCTTTGATCAGCCGCGCCTCGAGTAGTCCGAGGATGGCGAGCCGCGGATGGCGCCCGAAGCGCGGCCGAACCACGCGTCCGCCCAAAGCGGCGAGGAAGAACGCCGGATACACGGCACCAGGAACCGACGGAAAATCTCCCGTCGCCGCCGCGAACTCGGCGACGAATTCGGCCGCGGCTTCGCCTGCGTCATGCGCCCATAGACGGCTCGCCCCCGGCGAATCGTTGCTCTGCGCTAGCCATTCGGCGAAATCGACATGTGCGCGCAAGACCGCTCCAGGCGGGCCGTTTGAGGCGAGCAACCGGGCGAACGGTGCTGCGTGGGTCGCCAGCTCGGCGACCAGATCGCGGAGTTCGCCCCGATGATGCTCGGCCGGCAGCGCGGCGAGCGCCGTATCGAGTCCTTCGAAGCCGGGGGCCGGCCGCGGTCCGCGAAGGACCGCGGTTTCGATCCGGCGCACCAGCGCGCGAAAGGCGCCGGGCGCGCGTCCGCCGGCGGCAAGCGGATGTTTGAGACAGGCGAGAAATGCGACTGGCGCCGCGGCGCTCGCGTTCAATTCGGCGACCAGCCGCAAGAACACCAGCGGCGGCGTCTCCGACAGCCTGCTCCCAGCCGAGTCGTCGATGACGATTCCAAATCGCGCCAGCTCGACGGCGACGCGACGCGCCAGGGTTCGGTCTGGCGTCACCAGCGCCGCCGTCCGTCCCGGCGTCTCGAGCGCTTGGCGCATCAATAGCGCGATGGTCGACGCCTCGGCCTGAGGACTCGTGCAATCGACACGCTGAAGACCCCGGCTCGCGGCAGCGTCGATCGCGACCGCGCCGTGCCAAGCATCGGTCGTTGCCGCCGGCCGCATCGCTTCGCTGAGCAGGCGCGCGCGCGCCGTTTCGCTTGGTGCGCCGCCTGGCCAGTCGGCGACGTCGTCGCGTGCGACGCCCAGCCGGTTCAAGAGCTGCGCAATGCCGAATTGCGGATGCGTCTCGTCGAGCTGTGCCCAACTCGAATCGTCGAGCTCGCGATCAAGTCCGGGTAGGACGACGGCCCCTTGCGGCAGCCGCGCGACGGCCGCGAGCAATTCGGCCGTCGCGGGAATCGTTCCCGTCGAGCCGGCGGCGATGACCGGTTCGCGCGGCGGGCGTCTCGTCCACTGCCGCGCCAGCATGGCGAGCGCCCGGTTGCGCCGCTCCGCCGGATCGATCGCACCCTCCTGTTTCAACACGCGCGGCCACGCGCTCGTCAGGATCGAAAGAAAATCCAGCGTCTGCTGCCAGTGCCGCGCGTACTCGTCGGGCGCCAGTTTCTTCAGGTTCGAGAAATCCAGCCTTTCGGTCTGCACCTGATCGAGAAACCGCGCCAATTCGCCGGCCAATGCGACCGCTAGATCGGGCCGCGACGCGTGTCCCGGCATCCGCAGAATGGCGCGGGCAAGAATGAATCGGCGGCGCAGGTCGGGTATCGCCGGCGGCAGGTCCGCTGATTCCGGCATCTCGTCGGCGAACAGCAACTCGTCGTCGTCGACATCGCCCAGCGGCGACAGGCGCGGCAAAATCAGCGGCCGGTCCGGCGATAAGGCTAGAAACGCCTCGCGCAACGACCGCACTGCGCGCCGCGTCGGCAAAAGCACAGTCATCCGCGACAGCGCGAGCGGATCGTCGCCGGCCAGTTCCTGGAGCCGGCGGGCGAGCGCCGGAAGAAAAGGCATGCCCGGCGGGATCGTGAAAATCCGCATCGGCCGGCGCTTCATGTCTCTTCACCGACGGGCCGTACCGGACCCAGTTCCGCCTCGGCGATGGCGAGACCGTCGGGCGTTCCGACATGGAACCACTGTCCATCGTGCAGCAAGCCAAACAGCCGGCCCTCGGCGAGCGCGCGGTCCCACACGATGTTGAGCGAAAACGCGCCGTCGGGCGCCTGCTGGAGCAGCCGCGGATGCAGAATATGGACGCCGGCATAGACATACGGCGCAATCTCGCGTTCGTGCCGACGCCGCAGCCGGCCATCGGCGCTGCAAAAGAAATCGCCCAGTCCCTCGTAACCGAAGGCGGTGGCGCCGGAATTCAGCAGGAGGAGCGCGTCCATTTGCGCGTCGCTCCAAGCCCGCGCCAGCCGGACCAGCGTCGGCGCGCGTCCGTCGAGCCACAGATTATCGGCGTTGGCGACGAAGAAAGGCGCCGCGCCCAAATGCGGCAGCGCGTGCTTGACCCCGCCTCCCGTCTCGAGCAGGTCGTTCTCGGGCGACAAGACGACCGGCGGGCTGGCACGCCCGCGCAGATGAGCCTCCATCTGACCGCGATGATGGTGCACGTTCACCACGACGCGCTCGATGCCATACGCCTCGAAGCGGTCGAGCACGCGATCAACCAGCGTTCGACCGGCGACTCGCACCAGCGGCTTGGGCAGCGTCTCGGTGTAGGGGCGCATGCGCTTGCCCAAGCCCGCAGCGAGCACCATGGCGACACGCGGCCAGCCTGCCTGCGTCACCGCGCCCTCGCCGGCGGAGCGCGACGCAGTGGCGGCGGGACATGGCGATCGAACCAGTCACGCATGCCGGCAAGCGCGGGATGCGCCAGATCGGCTTCCAGCAGCCGCCAGACGCGCGGGATATGCGCCAGATACTGCGCCTTGCCGTCGCGCGTCATCAGTCGGGTAAAGATGCCGATGATCTTGGCGTTGCGTTGACCGCCAAGAATGGCATAGCTCGCGGCAAAAGCCTCGCGATCGAGTGCGGGAAACGCGGCCAGATATCGCGCGATCATCGCCGCCCGTAGATGGTGCGCGGTGTCGCGGCGGGCGTCTTCAAGCAGCGAGACAAGATCGTAGGCAATCGGCCCGATCACCGCGTCCTGAAAGTCGAGCAGGCCGCACGCCGCCACGCCCTCGCGTCGAGCCAGCCACATGAGGTTGTCGACATGATAGTCGCGCAGCACCAGCGTATCGGGTACCGTGCGCGCGACTGGAAAGACCGCACGCCAGCTTTCGAGATAGTCGTGACGCGCCTCGGCCGCGGTCGGTCGGCCGGTCACTTCGGGCAAGAACCAGTCGGTGAGCAGCGCCGCCTCGGCCAGGAGCCGTGCGTCGTCGTAAGCCGGCAATTCGACCGCCATGGCGTCGCTCGTCTGGTGCAGGTCGATCAGGAGATCGATGGCGCGGGTATAGAGCGCATGCTCGTCGTCGCCCGCCGCGAGTCGCCGCGTGTAAGTCTCGTCGCCGAAATCCTCGAGCAGCAAGAGCCCATTCGTCTCGTCGGCGTCGAGAATCTCTGGCGCACTGTACCCAAGCCGGCGTAAGTGACGGGCGACCGCGAGAAACGGCCGGACGTCCTCGTTTGGCGGAGCCGCGTCCATCAGCACGGCACGCCGCGCGTCGTCGGCCAATCGGTAGTATTTGCGAAACGACGCATCGCCGGCGAGCGGCTTCAAGCCAGTCGCCGTCCAACGGTTGCGCGCCAAGAACGACGCAACGGCGGCTTGGCGCGGGGCGGCAAACGCCGCCAGGCCGCGCGTCGCCCCGGTCTCATGCATCGGCGATCGCCTCGGCAAGCTGTCGGCCGCGTTCGCCATGGCCCGCGATCCGGACCCGTCGGGAGCTCGGCGACCGGCCAGGCAGCAGCGCCACATCGAGCCGCTCGACCGGCAGCAGCGGCCCCAGTCGCTGCGGCCATTCGATCAGCGTGATCGCTTCGGCCAACGCCTCCTCCAAACCGAGCTCCCACGCCTCCTCGGCAGCGACGAGACGGTAGAGGTCGAAATGCCACACCGGCGCGCCGGGAAGCTCGTAAAGCTGCACCAGCGTAAACGTCGGGCTCGGCACCTCGAGCGCCGGTGATGCGCCGGTGCGCGCGCGGATGAAGGCGCGGGCAAACGCGGTCTTGCCCGCGCCAAGCCCGCCCGAAACCGCAATCACGTCGCCAACCCGCGCGACCAAAGCGAGCCGGCGCGCCAATGCCTCGGTCGCGGCGAGATCGGCTAGCTCAAATTCGCGGACGGAATCGATCGACGAAGGCGCAATCCGGGACATCGTTCGCACTTTGTATCCGCACCATCGGTAGGCCGCAACGAGCGGCTTGACCCGCGCCAACAAAAGGTTGATCGACCAACGGCCTGTCGCCATCTTATCGCGCCATCATGCGGCGCGATTCGCCCACCTCCGGAGTCGCCATGGCCAGACCCACCAGAACCGACGTCGCGATCATTGGCGCAGGGCCGGTCGGCCTGTTTGCCGTGTTCGAATGCGGCATGCTCAACATGCGCGCCCAGGTCATCGACGCGCTCGATGTCGTCGGCGGTCAGTGCGTGGCGCTCTATCCTGAGAAACCGATCTACGACATACCTGGCTATCCGCGAATCGGCGCCGCGGAGCTGATTGAACGGTTGGCCGAGCAAGCGGCGCCGTTCGCTCCGGTCTACCATATGGGCCAGCGCGTCGAAGCGCTGGCGCGCGAGGGCGAGGACTGGCGGCTGACCACATCCGCCGGCGCACAGCTACGTGCGCGGGCGATTATCATCGCCGCCGGCGTCGGCGCCTTCGGTCCGAATCGTCCTCCGCTTGCCCGACTCGCCGAGTTCGAAGGCAAGAGCGTGTTTTACGTCGTGACCAAGCGCGAAGATTTCCGCGGCAAGCGCGTGGTCATCGCCGGCGGCGGCGATTCGGCGATCGATTGGACGCTATCGCTGGTCGAAGTCGCGGCGCGAGTGATGGTGGTGCATCGCCGTGACAAGTTCCGTGCCGCGCCCGAGAATGTCCGCAAGGTGCACGAGTTGGCCGCCGCCGGAAAACTCGATTTGGTGATCCCCTACCAGCTCGAGGCGCTCGAGGGCGCATCCGGCAAGCTCGATAGCGTGATCGTCAAGGATCTCGACGGCGCCAGCAAGCGCCTGCCGGCCGACGCCTTGTTGGCCTTCTTCGGCCTCGCGATGAATCTCGGGCCGATCGCCGCGTGGGGCCTGAATCTCGACCGCAATCATGTCAAGGTCGATCCCGCCACCTGCGCCAGCTCGGCGCCGGGGATCTTCGCGATCGGCGACATCGCGACGTATCCGGGAAAGCTCAAGCTTATTTTGTCGGGTTTCGCCGAGGCGGCGGCGGCGGCGCACGCCATCTACCCGTTGGCGCATCCGGGCGAAGCGCTGCATTTCGAATACTCGACCACCAAGGGCATACCGGCGGTGGGGCGTTGAGCCGTTTCAGGCGTCGACGGTGCGCCGCGCGTCCTGCTCGTTCGACATCAGCGGCAGGAAGCATGTCACCGTCGTTCCAAGGTTGGGCGCCGAATCGATGGTCAGGCGCCCGCCATGCAACTCGACGATGCGCTTGGTGAGCGCCAGCCCGAGCCCGACGCCGCTGCCGCGTACGTAGCCGTCGCGGCGCGCGTCCTCGCCGGCCGCCCGCCCGCGCTCGAAGCTCTGCATGACGCGCTCATGGTCCTCGGGCCGAATGCCGACCCCGGTGTCGCGCACCGAAATCAGCGCGTGGCCATCTTCGAAATCGCAGAGCAGCTGGATAGCGCCGCCATCGGGCGAGAATTTGATCGCATTCGAAACCAGGTTGCACAGTGCCTGTTTGAGCCGGCGCTCGTCGGCCTCGATCGCCGCAAGGTCCTTCGGGCAATCGACGGTGATGTTCAACGATTGCGCGCGCGCCGATTCCTGCATCAGGTGCGCTACCTGATCGAGGAGCGCGCGGGGCCGGATCAGCGAGCGCTCCAGCGCCATCCGGCCGGCCTCGATCGAGGCGAGATCGAGGATATCGTTGATCACAGTGAGGAGCTGTTCGGAGGATGCGGCGATGCCGCGGCAATATTCGCGCTGGCGCGCGTTGAGCTTGCCGAAATACTGCTGCGATAGAATCTCGGTGAAGCCGATGATGGTGTTGAGCGGCGTGCGCAGCTCGTACGATATGTTGGAGATGAACTCGGATTTGAGGCGGTCGGCGGCCTCTAGCGCGTCGTTGCGCATGCGCAACGCCTGCTCCACGCGCACCGAATCGGTAACGTCGACGTAGGACAGCAGCACCGCCCCGTCGGGAAGCGGAACCATCGCGAAATCGAGGATCGAACCATCGGTGCGCGTGGCGCGGCCCTTGCGCGGCTCGCGATCGGTGAGTCGGGCGATCATGCGATCGCGGAACGACGGCCATTCGGCGCCGACATTGTAATAAGCGCGGGTGCGCTCGACCACTTCGGCGATATGCGGCTCGCCCGACAGAAAATCGGTTGGCAGGCCCCAGATACGGCCATACGCCGGATTGGTCAACTTCAGGCGTCCATCGCTGCCGACGACGGCGACGCCCTCGTAGAGATTGTCGAGGGTGGCGCGCTGGACGGCGATCAGGGTGTTGTATGAGCGCTCGAGCGCCAGCGAATCGGTGACGTCCTCGTAGGCGAACATCAGGCCGCCCAGCGGATGGGGCGAGATATGCGTGCGCAACGTCGTGCCATCGGGAATATAGACCAGCTCCTCGACCGGCTCGAGCAATGAGGTGAACAGCCGGACGCGCGACTGTTTGAAGGCCTGGAAATCGACGTATTCCGGCAATAGACGCCGGGCGCGCAGATCCTCGAGCACCTCGGCAAAGCCGGGCCCCGTCGCCAGCCACGTCGCGTCGAATTTCCATTGCCGGACGAAGGCGCTGTTGAAAAACTGCAGCCGGCTGTCGGCGCCATAAATGGCGATCGCCGTCGACAGATGCTCGAGGACCTCGCGATGCGCCGCGAGATGCCGCTCGTGCTCGCGCTCGAGCTCCTCGCGATCGGTGACGTCGACCGCGATGCCGATGGTGCCGCCGTCGGCGAGCGGAGCCTCGGTGACTTCGAGCAAGCGGCGCGTTCCGGCGATGACTACATGAACGCTCTCGGTCTGCGGCGTGCGAGCGGCGCGCGCCAATTCGGCAAGCGCACGAACGGAGTCGCCTTGCGCCGTTTTGCCCAGTGTCCGGCTCTCGCGGATCACCGTATCGCGATCGCCCTCCAGCGCGGCGCAGTAGGCCGGGTTGCAATCTTGGATCGCCAGGTCGGCGCGGCGGCGCCACACCGGCAGCGGCAGGTTATCGAAGGCTTGGACAAGCTGATCGGCGGCGGTGCGCGCCGCCTCGATCGCGCGAGCTCCGGCGGCCAGCCGTTGGTTCAGGTCGCGATTTTCGGACGCAAGTTCGGCCGCCTCGGCGGCCCGCTTCGCCGCCATGGCCAGCGCCGCTTCGAGCGAGGCGCCACGCCGTCGTTGCCAGATGAAGCTCGCCCCGCCGACGACGATGGCGATGAACGCGATGCCCCAAGCGAGCGTTTCGCCTTCCAACTACGCCTCCCCTGGACCCGGCTCGATTGGCGACTCGGCCGAAGAGTCTAAGCGCATTCGCGGCTCGGGCAAAGCGCGGCGACGCCCCGCTCAATAGCGATACGCATCGCCCTTGAAGGGGCCAGCGGGCGCGATGCCGATATAGCCGGCCTGCTTGGCCGACAGTCTGGTAAGCCGCGCTCCCACCTTCGCCAGGTGGAGCGAGGCGACCTTTTCATCGAGGCGCTTGGGCAACGTGTAGACCTTGCGCTGGTAGCGGTCGGGATTGGCCCACAGTTCGATCTGCGCCATGGTCTGGTTGGTGAACGAGGCGCTCATCACGAAGCTGGGATGGCCCATGGCGTTGCCGAGGTTAACGAGCCGGCCCTCGGAAAGCAGAATGACGCGCTTGCCGTCGGGAAATTCGATTTCGTCGACCTGCGGTTTGACGTTGTGCCACTTGAAATTCTTGAGTGCGGCGACTTGGATTTCGTTGTCGAAGTGGCCGATGTTGCAGACGATCGCGCGGTGCTTCATCGCCCGCATGTGCTCGACGGTGATGACGTCGACATTGCCGGTCGCGGTGACGAAGATGTCGGCGAGCGGCGCCGCATCCTCCATTGTCACCACCTGATAGCCCTCCATTGCCGCTTGCAGCGCGCAGATCGGGTCGATCTCGGAAACCATCACCCGGCAACCGGCGTTGCGCAGGCTCGCCGCCGAGCCCTTGCCGACGTCGCCGAAGCCGCAAACCATCGCAACCTTGCCGGCCATCATGACATCGGTGCCGCGCCGTATGCCGTCGACCAGGCTTTCGCGGCAGCCGTAGAGATTGTCGAATTTCGATTTGGTCACCGAATCGTTCACGTTGATCGCCGGAAACAGCAGGCGTCCCTCTTTTTCCATCGCATAGAGCCGGTGCACGCCGGTGGTCGTCTCCTCGGTCACGCCGCGAATCGACTTGGCGAGTTCGGCGTACCAGCCGGGCTTAGCGGCCAGCCGCCGCTTGATCGCCGAATGGAGCGCCTCCTCTTCCTCGCTCTGCGGCTTGGCCAGGATCGCCGGCTCCTTCTCGGCCCGCGCGCCGAGATGGACGAGCAGCGTCGCGTCTCCGCCATCGTCGAGAATCATGTTGGGGACGCCCCCGTCGGCCCATTCGAAAATGCGGTGCGTAAAGTCCCAGTATTCTTCCAGCGTCTCGCCCTTGTAGGCAAACACCGGCGTGCCGGCAGCGGCGATCGCCGCCGCCGCATGATCTTGCGTCGAGTAGATATTGCACGACGCCCAACGCACACCGGCGCCCAGTGCCTGCAGCGTCTCGATGAGCACGGCGGTCTGAATCGTCATGTGCAACGACCCGGCGATCCTCGCTCCATTGAGGGGCTTCGCCGCACCGAACTCCTCGCGCACCGCCATCAGCCCGGGCATCTCGCTCTCGGCGATGGCGATCTCGCGCCGCCCCCACTCGGCGAGCTTGATGTCGGCGACCTTGTAATCGTTGGTGACGGCAGCGGTGCTAGCGCGCATCGACGGCTCCTGGCGATTGGGCGAGCAACGGGAAATGGGGAAAATTCGGCGGTGGCCGTATATCAGCCCACCGTGGCGCCATCAAACGTTATTTCCGTCGCCCTGCGGACCTCCCCCCGGCGCGAACCTCAGGTCATCTTATCTTTTTGTAAGCATTTGAAATAGAATAATAAAATATATCGTACGACATAATCTGAGCCGCGGGGCAAATCGTCGACGAGGCCGTGCCGGATCGGCCACGTCGAGCGGCGCGATCGCCCTTCGCGCGCCCGGTGATGTCGCCTTCGCGCTTACGTCAGCGCGTTGAAATCGTCGAGCAACGCGGCAATCCGGCCGGCATCGGACTGATCCATGATCAACCGTGCCCGCGCCACGCACGCCGCATGCTCGAGCGCGCGGATGCGCTGCTTGACCCGCGGAATGTTGACTGTCGCCATCGACAACTCGTTGATGCCGAGCCCGAGCAGCAATGCCGTATAGCGCGGATCGCCCGCCATTTCGCCG
>DATIBC010000014.1:0-35918 GCA_035457725.1 Alphaproteobacteria bacterium
CGACCGCCGAGGAGATCTGGCGCGACAGCGGCGGAAAGGTCGACGTCGTGGTAAGCGGCGTCGGCACCGGCGGGACCATCACCGGCGTCGGCGAAGTGCTCAAAGCGCGCAAACCGGCGGTGCGAATGGTCGCCGTCGAGCCCGAGGACTCCGCCGTCTTGTCGGGCGGGCGGCCTGGGCCGCATAAGATCCAGGGAATCGGCGCCGGCTTCGTGCCCGAGATCCTGAAGCGAAGCGTCATCGACGAGGTAGTCCGCATCGGCAACGAGACGGCGTTTCAGACGGCGCGCGAGGTGGCGCGGCTCGATGGGCTTCCGGTCGGCATCTCGGCAGGCGCGGCGCTCGCCGCTTCGCTCGAGATCGGCGAGCGGCGCGAAATGGCGGGCAAGATGCTGGTGGTCATCATTCCCTCGTTTGCCGAGCGTTACCTGTCGACGCCGCTATTCGAGGGAATGTAGCGAAGCGACCGGCATTCAAGCCGCGACCTTCGGCATTGATACGCCTCATGCCGAGCATGTCGAAGCATGAGGCGGGGAAGAATTCTTGTCCTCATCCTTCGACAAGCTCAGGATGGTGTCCAACATTGGGGTCGCCTTGGTGGTTTTTCGGTGCGGCCCTCCCAGCGATGATTCGAGGGACCAGCCCGAAATGGAATTGACCGACCGACAGTTCGAGCGCTACGCGCGCCATCTGATTCTCGACGAAGTCGGCGAGGATGGGCAGGCGCGGTTGCTTGGCGCGCGCGTCCTCGTCGTCGGTGCGGGCGGGCTCGGCTCGCCGGTCTTGATGTATCTCGCCGCGGCGGGCGTGGGCACGCTCGGCGTGGTCGACAACGACCGCGTCGAACTTTCCAACCTGCAGCGCCAGATCGTCCACACCGACGACCGCGTCGGCGAGAACAAGGTCGAGAGCGCGATCGATACGCTGGCGGGAATCAATCCCGAGGTGCGGGTCATTCCGCACAATCTGCGGCTCGACGCCTCGAACGCCATTGAGCTGCTCGCCGATTACGACGTCGTCGCCGACGGTAGCGACAACTTCGCCACGCGCTATCTCGTCAACGACGCGTGCTACCTTTTGAAAAAGACGCTAGTCACGGCGGCGTTGCTGCGCTTCGAGGGGCAGCTCACGACGCTCAAGGCGCATGACGGCGCGCATCCCTGCTATCGATGCCTGTTCCGCGAGCCGCCGCCCGCCGATCTCATCCCGCGCTGCGAGGAGGCCGGCATTCTCGGCTCGGTCGCCGGCGTAATGGGCACGCTGCAGGCGACCGAAGTAATCAAGGAGGTTCTCGGGCTTGGCGAAAGCCTCGCCGGATCGCTCCTGATCTACGACGCACTCGCGGCGAGCGTGCGCAAGATCCGCATTCCCAAGGATCCCGCTTGTCCCTTATGCGGTCCGCAACCGACGATCTCAAAGCTGTAAGCGGAAGGCCGTAAGCGTTTTGTCGTACGCATGAGAGCGTGATCGGCACAGGTTGGATCGCCGGTTTTACCCCTCGCCCGTCGACAGGCTCAGGGCGAGGACTGAAGAATATGCCCTTTTGATGGTACGGCGCATGCGCAGCGCCCTCATCCTGAGCCGCACGCCCATCCTCGATGTTTCGACACGCTCAACATGAAGATGGGCGTGCAAGTCGAAGGACGAACCATGAGGGCGCGTAACATGATCGCGTTTGAATCGAACAGATTCTATGCCATGCAGATCGCATCGTGGCGCGATCCGCTTCTCCCGCGGCCTGCGACCTATGGCTTATGGCTCCCAGCCCACCGTCTTCCTCAAAACATCGTCGCCAGCACGCGGTCGGGCGGGCTGTGCCCGTCGACATGCGTCTTGATGTTGATGATCACCTTCTCGCCCATGGCGATGCGGCCCTCAAGCGTTGCCGAACCCATGTGCGGCAGGAGGACGACGTTGTCGAGTTCGAGCAGCTTCGGCGGCACCGCCGGCTCGTGCTCGTAGACGTCGAGCCCCGCCCCGGCGATCTCGCGGTTGACCAGGCCGCGGATCAGCGCCTCCTCGTCAATGACATTGCCGCGCGAGGTATTGACGATGACCGCGTGCGGACGCAGCAATTTCAGCCGACGCGCCGAGAGCAAGTGAAACGTCGCCGGCGTGTGCGGGCAATTGACCGAGACGATATCCATGTGGGCGAGCATCTGGTCGAGGCTTTCCCAATATGTCGCCTCGACCTCGGCCTCGGTGTCCGGATGGTGGCGGCGCCGGTTGTGGTAATGGATCGAAAGACCGAAGCCGCGAGCGCGACGCGCGACGGCCAACCCGATGCGTCCCATGCCGATGATGCCGAGCCGCTTTCCGCCGATGCGCGCGCCCAGCATTGACGTCGGCCCCCACCCCGTCCATCGGTCGGCGCGCACCAGGCGGTCGCCCTCGGCAAGCCGCCGCATCACGGCGAGGATCAGCGCCAGCGTCATGTCGGCGGTATCCTCGGTGAGCACCCCCGGGGTATTGGTGACGGTTATGCCGCGCGCCTTCGCGGCGTCGAGGTCAACATGATCGACGCCGGTGCCGAACGAAGCGATCAGCTTGAGTTGCGGTCCGCTTGCCTCGAGGACGGTCTTGTCGATACGGTCGGTGACGGTGGGGACCAGCACCTCGGCGATTTTTACCGCCTCGGCGAGCTGGGCTTGGGTCATCGGCACGTCATCGAGATTGAGCCGCGCGTCGAACAGCTCCATCATCCGTGTTTCGACGATCTCGGGCAGCTTGCGCGTAACGATGACAAGCGGCCGTCGCGTGGTCATATGGGGATGTCCTCCCTGGCCCGGGCTCGACCGGTGCGGGTCGCGACCAAGGCGTAGCAAGGCGGGGGGCGCGCTGTCCAGCCGGACCGCCCGGTCGCCGGACGATGGGCGGATTGGCTGCAAAAAATCGGTCGCGCTCATATAATCATCGGATGCCGAGTCGATTCGCGGCGCCTTGCGGGGCGCTTTTCATACTGTTTGCGTGTTTTTTGACGGCGCCCGTGGTTGGCCAGGGCCAAAGCAACGGCCTCTCGCCGCTGCCGCGTTATGTCAGCCTGCGCTCGGACGAGGTCAATCTACGCACCGGACCCGGGGCGCGCTATCCCGTCGAATGGGTCTTCACGCGCAAGAACCTTCCGGTCGAGGTTCTCGCCGAATTCGAGAACTGGCGGAAGATTCGCGACTGGGAGGGGGCTGAAGGCTGGGTCCATCAAAGCATGCTATCGAGCCGCCGTTATGCGCTGATCGTCGGTGAGCCGCGAACGCTGCGCCGGCAGCCCGAACCAGGAGCGCCGGCGGTGGCGCGCGCCGAGCCCGGGACGCTCGGCCAGGTGCTGGAATGCCGCGAGCGCTGGTGTCGGCTCGATGTCGCCGGCTTCAAGGGCTGGGTGCCGCGCGCCGACATGTGGGGCGTTTATCCCGGCGAGACGATGAAGTAGCCCGCATCCGGCGCTAGGCGAAATCGCCGGCGAGCGCTTGGCGGGTTTCCTCCGGCAAGATCGCCATGTGGCGATATCGCGGATGGTCGATGCCGAGCAGCACCCGTGCGCCGGGGGCGCGGAACTTAGCGATCGATTCGGGCGTGAAATCGAAATGCACGAAGTGCACCGACGACGTCTTGCCGTCGGCCTTGGTGCGCTCCACTTCGGTTTCGGGCCTGGCGGCGACGCGGGTTCCGGCGATCTCGATGAACATGGAGGCTTCGATCCCTCCCAATTCGCCGAGCGTGCGCGCGCGCAGCTCCGGATCCTCGATCTCGAGCATCATCGTTGCCACCAACTCGCGGCCCTTGGGCACCAGCGGATTATAGGCGCGAAGCTCGTCGTCGATCTGCGCCTGGCCGCCCTTTTCGATCAGCAGCATCTCGTGCACTTGATGCCACATCGTTTGATAGTTCTCGAAGTAGAATGTGGCGATCGGGCCGACGTGGACGCGCCGTCGGCGCTTGATCGCCATGATCTCGCGGCGATGCTTGCGCCGGTCGCGGGCGTAAACGTCGAGCGGAAGCAGGTCGCCGCGGCCGAGTTCGGTCTTGTTCGCGTGACGCATTGGAGCATGTCCTACGCAAGCCCGTAGGCGCGCGCGAACAGTTCGATCGGATGCGCGCTGCGGTCGATCGCCGGCTTGCCATCGCCGAGCCGGGCCACGCCGTGGACGATGTGCTCGCCGGCGAGCGGGCATTCCGAGACGAGGTGCGCCTTGCCGGCGCCGGCCACGTTGCGCGCCACGGGTTTGCCGACCTTGAGCGCGGTCTCGAAATTGCGCTTCATGACGCCCCACGAGCCGCCATGACCCGAGCATCGCTCGACGATCGCCACGTCGGTGTCGGGCACGAGGCGTAGCATTTCGGCCGCTTTGGCGCCCATGTTCTGCGCCCTCGCGTGGCAGGCGAGATGGACGGACACGCCGCCCTCGAGCGGCTTCAAGCCCGGCGCCAGCCCGTGCCGCTTGGCGATATCGACGACGTATTCGCTCACGTCGAACGTCGCCTCGGCCAGCTTCTTCACCAGCGGATCGTCGGGCACGATGAGCGGCCATTCGAACTTGAGCATCAGGGCGCAAGACGGCACCAACGCCACGATGTCCCAACCGTCGTCGATCAGGGGCGACATCGCGCGCGCCACGGCGGCGGCGTTTGCGGCGACCTTGTCGAGCTCGCCATGTTCGAGTTGCGGCATGCCGCAGCATCGCGGGTAGACGACCTGGGTCTCGACGCCGTTCTTGGCGAGCACGGCCAGCGTCGCCATGCCGATCTGGGGATCGTTGTAATTGACGAAACAGGTGGCATAGAGCGCCGCCTTGCGGCCGATCGCCGGGCCCTCGCGGTTGAGCGCGATCGGCGCCTGGCGAGCCCGCAATGTGAACGTCTTGCCGTGGAATTTCGGCAGGCTGGCGCGGCGATCGACGCCGGCGACCTTCTCCAGGAGCGGGCGCGTCAGCCGGTTATCGGTCGAGGATGCCCAGTTGGCCAGCGGCGCCACCGCGCTGGCGAGCTTGCCATTGCGGTCGGTCTTGGTCAGCTCGCGCTCGGCGAGTGGCACTTTGCCCTGCCGCGCCTCGAGCGCCCGATAGCGCAGCATGAGATGCGGAAAGTCGAGATCGAATTCATGCGGCGGAACATACGGACACTTTGTCATGAAGCACATGTCGCAGAGCGTGCAAGCATCGACGACCGGCTTGAAATCGGCGCTCTTGACCTCCTCGACAAGGCCGTTCGGCGTCGCGTCGACGAGATCGAACAGACGCGGGAACGAATCGCATAGATTGAAGCACCGTCGACAGCCGTGACAGATGTCGAATACCCGACGCAGTTCGGCGTCGAGCTTGGCCTCGTCCCAAAAATCGGCACTGCGCCAATCGAGCGGATGGCGGACCGGCGCTTCCAGGCTACCTTCGCGCATTTCCGATTTCTGTGAGCTGTTTCGTTACCGAAGCGTTCGCCGACGCGCAGAGGCCAAGGGTTCCGTCAAGATACGTTGGTCCCACACAACGACAACAATCGACATCCGCGTCCCGAACTTGTCGAAGGACGAGGTGATACCGTCCTCACGCTTCGACAGCCTCAGCGTGAGGGCAGTGTCAGGATCGTCCGCGTCGGACGCATGTCTTGACGGTTCCTCGCTCTATCCATTGCCGGCAAATTTGGCGATCGAACGAGGTTATTTGATTTCGTCGAGCGTCCGCTGGAACTTGCCGGCGTGCGATTTCTCCGCCTTGGCGAGTGTCTCGAACCAGTCGGCGATCTCCTCGAAGCCCTCGCTGCGCGCCGCCTTGGCCATGCCCGGGTACATGTCGGTGTACTCGTGCGTTTCGCCGGCGATCGCCGCCTTGAGGTTCTTCCTGGTGTCGCCGATCGGCTCACCGGTCGCCGGGTCGCCGACTTCCTCGAGGAATTCGAGATGGCCGTGCGCGTGTCCGGTCTCGCCTTCAGCGGTCGAGCGGAAAACTGCGGCGACGTCGTTGTAGCCTTCGACGTCGGCTTTCTGGGCGAAGTACAAGTACCGGCGATTGGCCTGGCTTTCGCCGGCAAACGCCGCTTTGAGGTTGGCTTCGGTCTTGGTTCCTTTGAGCTTGGGCATCGGGTTCTCCCTCTCGCTGTTGTCTCCGCCTCGGCGGCGCCGGCGCGATTGTCCGCGCCGCTTTGTCGGAATTCGTGCAATCGACATCTTAGCGAGCGTGTCTGCGCGCTGAGCGCCAACGCGCCTCGCCGTGGTAGTGGATATAGGCTCGCCTCCGGGATCCTGTCAATAGTCTAGAATTGTTCCAGACTATTTTTTAACACTCAGGACAGGTTAGAAGAACTGTATGGCTTTAAGCGGATGATGACGTCGACCCGGGCGATCTCGCTACCCGCCGGGGCGGACGGAATGTCGGCGACGCGCACCTTCTCGCCGGCAATGTCCTCGAGACGGCCTGAAGTCTCATGGAAGAAATGGTGATGCGGCTTCGTATTGGTATCGAAATACGAGCGGCCTGCCTCGACCACGACCTCGCGCAGCAGCCCGCTTTGCGTGAACTGATGGAGCGTGTTGTAGATCGTCGCCAGCGAAACATCGATGTCGGCGGCGCGTGCTTCGTCGTGCAGCTGTTCGGCGGTGATGTGGCGGTCGCCGTGCTCGAACAGTAACCGCACCAGCGCTAAGCGCTGGCGGGTCGGCCGCAGGCCGGCGGCGCGCAGGCGCTCCAAGGCCTTGGCGAAGGGGCGTGGTTCGGTCATCGACGGAAATCCATGGCGCAATTCACATATAGTCACGGACTGGACAAGAATAAACCCCCTAATTTATGGGGCTGCCACATACTTTGGAATAAGTTTAATAACTCGCTCGGGACCGGCCAATGCTCAGTTACCGGTGAGTATGCGGTCGACGAGCTGCTTGACCGTTGGAACGAAGCCATTGGCGTAAAACGGATCCCTGGCGAAACGATAGGCATTGTGGCCGGCGAACATGAGCTGGTTGTCGACATCGCTGCCATGGCTGATGTTCTGCAGCGTCTTCTGGATGCAGAACGATCGCGGATCGGCCTTCTTGCCGGTGGTGCCGTCCTCATTTTGGGCCCAGTTCGAGAACAGGCAGGCCGAAAGGCAACCCATGCAGTTGATTTGATCGGTGCGGATCTCCGCCGCTTTTTCCGGCGTGACGAAAATGAGCGTCGACTCGGGGGTGCGTAGCGCCTCGGTGAATCCCTGGGCCACCCATGAATCGGCGCGCCCCTTGTCGGCCGCGGTGAGGTAAACCGTGCGGTGGCGAGCGCCGACGCCGAACGGTGTGTCGTGTTCGCCGATCGCTTCGTTCGAAAAGGCGATTTGACGCTTCGAACGTTCGTCGAGTTCGGTAAGGAAGCGGTTCTTGACCGCCGAGGAGTAGAAGCCGGTGGGCGAAAAGCGATGCAGAAGAACGTCGCCGTCGTCGAGCGTCAGCAAACGCTGTTTCCAAGCATCGGAGATCGGGCTCTCGCGCGTCAACAGCGGACGGGTGCCGAATTGGAAGGCGATCGGGCCGACATCGGGATTATCGAGAAAGTCGTTCCACTCGCGCAAGAACCACACGCCGCCGGCCATGATGATCGGCGTCTGGTCGAGGCCGAATTCGTTCATCTGCCGGCGAAGCGCCAGGATGCGCGGCAGCGCCGGTTCGGGTTTCGTCGGATCCTCGGCATTGGTGATCCCGTTGTGCCCGCCAGCGAGCCACGGATCCTCATAGACCACGCCACCGAGTAGCTCGCGAAACCGGTGGTAGGCGCGTTTCCACAGCGCGCGGAAGGCGCGCGCCGAGGAGATGATGGGATAATAATGCACGCCGTATCGCGCGCAGATCTCGGCGATCCGGTAGGGCATTCCGGCGCCGCAGGTGACGCCGTTTATGAGGCCGCGCGCGCCCTCGAGCACCGAGTAAAGGATGCGCTCGGCGGCGGCCATCTCCCACAAGATGTTCATGTGGATGCGCCCACGGCCGCTGGCGAGCTCGTAGGCGACCCGCGCCTGCGTCAGCGCGCCCTTGACCGCATAGGCGATCAACTCCTCGTGGCGCTCGCGGCGCGTGCGGCCGAGATAATCGACCGGGATCAGCCGGCCGGCCTCGTCGCGAGCGTCGGCGTTGACCCCTGAGAACGTGCCGATGCCGCCGGCGGCGGCCCACGCGCCCGAACTTTCGCCGTTCGAGACAGAGATGCCCTTGCCGCCTTCTACGATCGGCAGATACTCGCGTCCGGCGATGACGAGCGGTCTCAACGCGATCACGTGAATTTCCTCAAGGACCCACGACCGGGGTCCGGGCAGGCCGGCCGCGAGCAAAGCTCGCTTCCCCCTGGCTGCGGACGCCCTGGTCGAAGGTATTTATAGGGTCGCCTCGGCGCTTAGACCAGTCGGACGATGCTTGCCGGCTCAGCGCTCAATCGCCGCCGCGAGATCGCCCGGGTTGTCGGTAATCAGGGCGTCGACACCCCAGGCGAGCAATTGGCGCGCCCTTGCCGGCTCGTTCACCGTCCAAACCAGCAGCGGAAATCCCGCTGCTTTTGCCGCTCCGATTTGTTTCTCGGTGAGCGAATGCCATCCCGGATGGACTGTTTTGCAGCCCAGCCGTTGCGCGGCCTCGATCCACCCCTGGCCGAGCTTTTCGGCGAGGTACCCGAGGGCGTAGCGCGGCGTCAGATCGCGCACGGCGGCTAGAGCTTCGGCCTTGAAGCTCGACAGCACCGGCGCCGGGCGGTTGGCGGGCCAATGCGCATCGAGCACGGCGATGGTCGTCCGCGCGGTCTCGACCTCGCGGCCTGGGCAGGGCTTGATTTCAAGGTTGAACCCCATGTCGAGCCGGGCAAAGAGATCGAGCGCCTCGACCAATGTCGGCACGCGTTCACCGCGGAACGCCGGGGCGAACCACGCCCCGGCATCGAGGCGCTTGAGCGCGGCGAGCGATGTCGAGCGCACGGCGCCGCGCCCGTCGGTCGTCCGTTCGAGCATTTCGTCGTGGATCACCACCGGTACGCCGTCGGCGGTCAGCTTGACGTCGAACTCGACCCATAGGGCGCCCTCTTCGCGAGCACGGGCGAACGCCGCAAGCGTGTTTTCGGGCGCGTTCGCCTTGGCGCCGCGATGGGCGATGAGACGGGGAATGGCGAGGCTTGCCGGCGGCATGTTCGGGAGGACATCCACGGTGATCTCGCCATGCGACGCGCGCGGGCGAGCACCAGAACGAGCGATCGAAGATGGCACCCGCCTCGCCCAGGCGCAATCGATGGGCGAGGCGGGGCGATGGGCTTGCGCTACGACTGCGCAGCCTTGGCTTCGCGCGGACGCTCGAACTGCTCCGAAATGTCCTTGCCGGTCTGCTGATCGACGCGCTTCATCGACAGCTTGACCTTGCCCCGCTCGTCGAAGCCGATCAACTTCACCTTGACGGTGTCGCCGAGCTTGACGACGTCGCCCACCTTGCCGACGCGCTGCGGGGCGAGCTCGGAGATATGGACCAGGCCGTCCTTCGAGCCCAGGAAGTTCACGAACGCGCCGAAATCCATGATCTTCACCACCTTGCCGCTGTAGATCGCACCGATTTCGGGTTCGGCGACGATGCCGCGGATCCAGTCGATCGCGCGCTGGCTCGCCTCGGCGTCGACGGCCGCGACCTTGATCGTGCCGTCGTCCTCGATATCGATCTTGGTTCCGGTTACCTCGCAGATCTCGCGGATCACCTTGCCGCCGGTGCCGATCACCTCGCGGATCTTGTCTTTGGGAATGCTGAAGGTGGTGATGCGCGGCGCGTTCTTGCTCACCTCCTGACGCGGCCGGGCGAGGCCTTGCTCCATCTGATTGAGAATGTGCAATCGCCCATCCTTGGCCTGGGCCAATGCGGTTTGCATGATCGACTCGGTGATCGAGGTGATCTTGATGTCCATCTGCAGCGAGGTAACGCCGTTGACGGTGCCGGCGACCTTGAAGTCCATGTCGCCCAAGTGATCCTCGTCACCGAGGATGTCCGATAGGACCGCCACGCCGTCGTTTTCCTTGATCAGTCCCATGGCGATGCCGGCAACCGGCCGCGCCAAAGGCACGCCGGCATCCATCAGCGCCAACGAGCTGCCGCAGACGGTCGCCATCGACGACGACCCGTTCGACTCGGTGATTTCCGAGACGACGCGAATCGTGTAGGGGAACTGCTCCTTTGGCGGCATCAGCGGGCGCACGGCGCGCCACGCCAGCTTGCCATGACCAATCTCGCGCCGGCCGGGCGATCCCAGGCGCTTGGCCTCGCCCACCGAATAGGGAGGAAAATTGTAGTGCAGCATGAAATGCTCGCGGTATTCGCCGTCGAGCGCGTCGACGATTTGCTCATCCTCGCCGGTGCCGAGCGTGGCGACCACGAGGGCTTGCGTTTCACCGCGGGTGAACAGCGCCGATCCATGGGCGCGCGGCAGGACCCCGACTTCGGAGACGATGGGCCGCACCGTCTTGGTGTCGCGCCCGTCGATGCGCGTGCCGGTGCGCAGGATGTTGGAGCGAACGATCTCGCTCTCGAGATCCTTGAAGACGTCCGGCGCCACGGCAAGCTCGGCGGCGTCCTGGTCGATCAGCGTCATCGCCTTGGCCTTGACCTGGGCGATCTTTTCGTGGCGAGCCTGCTTGACCGTCTCGGCGTAGGCGGCGGCGAGCTCGTCGCGTATCGCCGCGAACTTTGCCTTGACGGCTGGGCGCTCGGCCGGGATCTCCGGCATCGGCCATGGCTCCTTGGCGCATTGCTCGGCGAACTCGATGATCGCCCGAATGACCGGCTGGAACTCGCGGTGGCCGAACATGACGGCGCCGAGCATGACGTCCTCGGAGAGTTCCTTGGCCTCCGATTCGACCATCAGCACGCCTTCCTCCGTGCCGGCGACCACAAGATCCAGCTCGGAAAGCGACATCTCGTCGATTTGCGGATTGAGCTTGTACTCGCCGCCGATATAGCCGACGCGGCAGCCGCCGATCGGCCCGAGGAACGGAATTCCCGAAATAGTGAGAGCGGCCGACGCGCCGATCATCGCCACGATGTCGGGATCGTTTTCGAGATCGTGCGAAAGCACGGTGCAGATGATCTGCGTTTCATTGCGGAATCCGTCCACGAAGAGCGGCCGGATCGGCCGGTCGATCAGCCGCGAGGTAAGCACCTCCTTCTCCGACGGACGGCCTTCGCGCTTGAAGAACCCGCCAGGAATCTTGCCGGCGGCGAAAGTCTTTTCCTGGTAGTGAACGGTGAGCGGGAAAAAGTCGAAATTCGGATTTCGCGTCCGGGCGCCGACGACGGTGCAGAGGACGACGGTGTCGCCGTAGCTTGCTACGACCGCGCCGTCGGCCTGCCGGGCCAGCTTGCCGGTTTCGAGGACGAGCTTGCGCCCGCCCCAGACGATCTCCTTGCGGGTGGGATTGAACATCGTGCTTCCTTCCTTCCACGTACGTCGCCGCTTCCGCCCTCGGAAGCGACGTTGGCGCGGCGACCCGCCCGGATGGCGGGTTCGATACCCGCGCCGCCACAGTCGTTACGGACAACGGACTGGCCAGCGACAAACCGACGATCGGAGGTCTGGACCGGAGGCGAGTACGTCCAACGCCGCCGGCGTGAATCGAAAATCGCGTGCGCGGCTGTCATCTCCGATCCGCGGTGCGCGAAGGCATGGCATCGCCGCGCAGTGCGCCATACGCGGGCGAACGACGTCCGCACGCAAGGCGACGAGAGCGCAGGCAACTCGGTGAACCCGGTATCAGAACGAAGCGTCAGCGACGCAACTCGAGCCGTTCGATCAGGCGCTCATAGCGCCCGGCGTCGCTCTTCTTGAGATACTCGAGCAGGCGGCGACGCTTGCCGACCATCATCAGCAGGCCGCGGCGCGAATGGAAATCCTTGCTGTGCGTCGAAAGATGGTCGGTGAGATTCTTGATGCGCTCGGAAAGAACCGCGACCTGCACTTCCGGCGATCCGGTGTCGCCGTCCTTGTTCGCATATTCCTTCACCAGCGCCGTCTTACGCTCGGCCGCAATCGACATCGAACACTCCTTCCCGCTTCCATTCATCGAGCCCCGGGTCAAGCGACCCGCAGCGCTATAGGTTCAAGACGCGCAACGGCCGAAGGCGACCGCCTTCGAAGCGGGTCAACGCAACAAGCCGCCCGTGATGGGTGGCCGAAACCACCTGTCCCGGACGAAGCGCGCATGCGTCGTCGCTGTCCGCTGCGCTTGCGATCCGCACGGCTTGTCCTTGACGGAGCAAGCGGCCTTCGGCCTCGGTCACGGCCAGCGCCGGGATGTCGTCCAGCGCGGTCTCGACCGCCCGCAGATGCGCAAAACGGGCCGGACTATGCCTGAGCTGCTCCAGTTTATCCAGCCCTATTGCCGTCGATTCGGTGAAGTTGCCGACCGCCAGTCGGCGCAGTTCAGCGACGTGCCCCAGCGTGCCAAGGGTCTTGGCGAGATCGCGCGCCAAGCTGCGGATATAAGTACCTTTGCTGCACTGCACAACAAAAATCGCATGATCCGCATCGGGCATGGCCTCAAGATCGAAACGCTCGATCGTCACCATTCTCGATTTCATTTCAAGAACTTCGCCTGACCGGGCGCGAGCATAGGCAGGTCGGCCGGCAATCTTGATCGCCGAGAAGGCGGGCGGAACCTGGGCGATCGCGCCGTGGAACGAGGGGAGCGCCGCGCGTATTTCGCTTTCGTTCGGCCTCAGTTGGCTACCGGCAACCACATCGCCCTCGGCGTCGTCGGTCGTCCGAGCTTCGCCCCAGCGGATCGTAAAGCGATAGCGCTTGGCGCGCTCGGCGACGAACGGGACCGTCTTGGTCGCCTCGCCCAGCGCGACCGGCAAAACCCCGGTCGCCAGCGGGTCGAGGGTGCCAGCGTGGCCTGCCTTGGCGGCGCCGAAAGCCCGCCGCACGCGCGCCATGGCCTGGGTCGACGACACGCCCTTCGGCTTGTCGAGGATGACCCAGCCGTCGATCTTCTCGCCCTTCGCTTTGCGCGCCACGTCGCCTCTCGGTGGTTCAGTCGGGCTCGTCCTTGGACTTGGCGTCGGGACGGAGATCGCGACGGACCTCGGGCCGGCGCAGCGCCGCATCGATGCGGCTAGCGTGGTCGAACGACGTGTCGGGAGCGAAGACGATTTCGGGCGCGTATCGGAGATTGATCGCCCGGGCGACCTCGCCGCGCAGGAACGGCGCCGCGCGGGCCAGCGCCTTGACCATGGCGTCGACCGCGCCGCCGCCGAGCGGCAGCACGAAGGCGGTGGCGTGGCGAAGGTCGGCGCTGACCCGGACTTCGCTCACGGTGATCGCTACGCCGCGTAGTGCGGGATCGCGCAGCTCGCCGCGGCCGATGACCGCCGCCAAGGCGTGGCGAATCTCCTCCCCGACGCGCAACTGGCGCGGCGAGCGCGGAGCGGGTTCGGTCTTGTTGCGTGAGCGCGCCATCATCGAGCCAGGCGCCGCGCCGCGTCTCACAGCGCGCGGGCGACCTCCTCGACCTCGAAGCACTCGATGACGTCGCCGACTTGGATGTCCTGGTAGTTCTCGAATGCCATGCCGCATTCGTATCCTTCCTGGACCTCGCGCACCTCGTCCTTGAAGCGCCGCAGCGTCTTGAGCGTCCCTTCGTGGATGACGACGTTGTCGCGCAGCAGCCGCACCTTGGCGCCGCGCTTGACCAGCCCTTCGGTCACCCGGCAACCGGCGACCTTGCCGGCCTTGGAGACGGTAAACACCTCGCGGATCTCGGCGTTGCCGAGGAACTTCTCCTTGAGGGTCGGCGCCAACATGCCCGAAAGCGCCGCCTTAAGATCGTCGATTATGTCGTAGATGATCGAGTAGTAACGGATCTCGATGCCGTCGCGGCGCGCCACTTCGCGCGCCTGCGGGTTGGCGCGCACGTTGAAGCCGATGATGATGCCTCCCGAGGCCTTGGCCAGCACCACGTCGCCCTCGGTGATGCCGCCGACCGCGCCATGGAGCACGCGCACCTTGACCTCCGGCGTCGACAACCGAGCGACGGCGTTCTCGATCGCCTCGAGCGAGCCCTGGACGTCGGTCTTGACCACGACGCCGAACTCCTTCGCCTCGCCCTCGGAGATGCGCGAAAACATCTGCTCGAGCGTGCCGCGTCCACCCGCCGCCGCGGCGCGCGCATCGCGCGCCTTGCGCTGACGAAAGGCGACGATCTCGCGCGCGCGCGCTTCGTTCTCGACCACCGAGAAATCGTCGCCCGCGCCGGGAGTTCCGTTGAGGCCCAGCACCTCGGCCGGGGTCGACGGCCCTGCCGTTCCGACTTCGCGGCCCTTGTCGTCATAAAGGACGCGAACTCGTCCCCACTCGCCTCCGGCGACGAAGATGTCGCCTTGGCGCAACGTTCCTTTCTGGACCAACACCGTGGCCACCGACCCGCGGCCGCGTTCGAGTTTGGCTTCGATCACCACGCCCTGCGCCGGCCGATCGGGGTTGGCGGAAAGGTCGAGCAGCTCGGCTTGCAGCAAGATCGCCTCTTCGAGCCTATCGAGGTTCGTCTTCTTCAGCGCCGAAACTTCGACCGCCAGCACGTCGCCGCCCATCCCTTCGAGCGCCACGTCGTATTGCAGCAATTCGCGGCGCACGCGTTCCGGGTTGGCGTCGGATTTGTCGATCTTGTTGATCGCCACGACCATCGGCACGTTCGCCGCCTTGGCGTGGTTGATCGCCTCGATCGTCTGCGGCTGGATGCCGTCGTCGGCGGCGACCACCAGGACGACGATGTCGGTCACCGAGGCGCCGCGCGCGCGCATCGCGGTGAATGCCTCGTGGCCGGGAGTGTCGAGAAAGGTGATCTGGCGACCCGACTTGAGTCGCACCTGGTAGGCGCCGATATGCTGGGTGATCCCGCCGGCCTCATGCTTGGCGACATCGGTCGCGCGCAACGCGTCGAGCAAGGATGTCTTGCCGTGGTCGACGTGGCCCATGACCGTCACCACCGGCGCTCTCGGCTTGAGCTGCTCGGCGATGTCATCGCCCCCCTTGAGGCCGATCTCGACGTCGGCCTCGGCGACGCGCTTGAGGCGATGACCGAATTCGCCGACCACCAGCTCGGCCGTGTCGGCGTCGATGGTCTGATTGATGGTCACCATGACGCCCATTTTCATCAGCGCCTTGATGACGTCGCCCGATCGCTCGGCCATGCGATTGGCAAGTTCCTGGACCGTGATCGCCTCGGGAATGATGACGTCGCGCACGACCTTCGCCGCCGGCCCTTGCTGCATCGCCAATCGCTGGCGTTCCTTCTCGCGGGCCCGGCGCATCGCCGCCAGCGAACGCACGCGAATGGTTTCGTCGTCCGAAAGCGCCTGGCTGACGGTGAGCTTGCCGGCCCGTCGGCGCGGCTCGTCGCGCCGGCCGGGCGGCGTGGGCTTGCGCAGCTCGGGCCGCAGCCCCGGTCGACGCAGGCGGGGCGGCTCTTCCTCTTCCTCGGCGCCGGCCGGCTTGCCCGCCGCTTCCGCCGCCTTGCGCCGCTTCGCCTCCTCCTCGGCGAGGCGTAGCGTTTCTTCTTCGGCCCGCTTCTTTGCTTCCTCCTCGGTCTTGCGGCGCGACTCTTCGTCGGCCTTGCGCCGTATTTCATCCTCGGCCTGGCGGCGAATTTCTTCCTCGGCCTGGCGGCGGATGTCCTCTTGAATGCGGCGCGCCTCGGCGTCGCCGCGGCGTTTCGCCTCGACGTCGGCGCGCAGCGCGTCTTGGATCGCGCGCTGGCGCTGCGCGCGCTCCTCGGCGGTGAGCGCCTTGAGCACTGCCGGCTTCGCCTTGAGCTCGTTGACGGCCTGCGCGGCGGCGGTGGCGGACGCGCCGCCCGCGGCAGGATTCGCCTCGCCCCCCTTGGCCGGCGACGGCGTCGCGAAGCTTCGTTTCTTACGGACCTCGACTTGAACGGTTTTGGTGCGCCCATGCGGGAAGCTTTGGCGTACCTGGCCGGTCTCGACCGACTTCAACTCAAGCCGTCCCGGCTTGGCGAGGCCAAGTCGCTTTTTCGCGGTTTCCTGCTCGTTCTCGTTCGTCATCGTCCGTCCAAGTCTCGCTCGTCATTACGTCGTGATGGCAATGGCCACGTTCTCCGCCAGCGGCGCCGCGCGAAACCCGGCAAGCCGCCCGGTTTCGCGACGGAGCGCATCGCCGATCCGGCCGCGGGCGATCGCCACGTGACCCACCTGCGGACGCCCGAACGGCTCGCCAAGTTCGGCCGCCTTGAGCGTCGCGTACACCGCCACCGTTGACGCCGCTTCAAACGCCTTGCGGCGCGTCTGCACGGCTGCTTCGGCGGCAATCAGCAGCAACCCGACCCTTCCTTGCCTCGACAGTGCGCGCGCCTTCTCGTATCCCCCCACCGCCGCGCCGCTTCGCCGGGCCAGCCCGATGAGCGCGATGATGCGACGGACAAGCAGCCGCTCCACCTGCTGGTCGAGGTCGGATGCGACCGCGACCGGCGCTCGCGCCGCACGGGCGAAGAGCCGCCGGCTCACGGCGGCGGCCACTATATCCCGCCGGGCGCAGACCCACAAACCGCGTCCCGGGAGCCGCTCTTCGATGTCGGGGACGATTTCGCCGCTCCCGCCGGGAACCAAGGGCGGCGCCAGCACGAAGCGGAGCAAGTTCTCCTTCGGATGGCCTTCGCCGGTGACCAGACAGCGCCGCAGCGGCCGACGTAGTTCGGCCGCCGCGGCCGGCGTCGCGTCGCGCGTAGGGAGGGTCTGGGCGGCGGCCGGGTTCACGCCGACTTGTGCTCCTCGGCCGGGGCCGCCGCGTCGGCGAACCAATGCGCCCGCGCCGCCATGATGATCGAATTCGCGGCCGTCTCGTCGAGCGCGTCCTTGCCGACGATTTCGATCAATTCGTCGCTGGCGAGATCGGCCAGGTCGTCGAGGGTCTTGACGCCCTTTTCGCCGAGCTTGACCAGCATCGCCGGATTCAGTCCGTCCATCGCCGCAAGTTCGTCGCTGACGCCGAGCTCGCGATAGCGTTGGGTCTGCTTCTCCGCTTCGGCCTCGAGCCAGACTTGGGCACGGGTCTTAAGCTCGGCGGCGACGGTCTCGTCGAAGCCCTCGATCGACGCCAACTCCTCGGCCGGCACCAGCGCCACGTCCTCGACCTTGATGAAGCCCTCGGTGACCAGCAGGCCGGCGATGACATCGTCGACGTCGAGCGCCTCGACGAACAGCGCCGAGCGCGACTTGAACTCTTCTTGGCGGCGTTCCGATTCCTCGGCCTCGGTCAGGATATCGATGGCCCAGCCGGTGAGCATCGAGGCAAGCCGCACGTTCTGGCCGCGCCGTCCGATGGCGAGGGAAAGCTGGTCGTCCGGCACGACGACCTCGATGCGTCGCGCCTCCTCGTCAAGGACCACCTTGGTGACCTCAGCCGGCGCCAGTGCATTGACCACGAACGTCGCCGGGTCGGGCGACCACGGGATGATGTCGATCTTCTCGCCCTGCAGCTCGGCTACCACCGCCTGGACGCGGCTGCCGCGCATGCCGACGCAGGCTCCCACCGGATCGATGCTCGAATCATTCGACAGCACGGCGATCTTGGCCCGGCTGCCTGGATCGCGCGCCACCGCCTTGATCTCGATGATGCCATCGTAAATCTCGGGCACCTCCTGGGCGAACAGCTTGGCCATGAATTGGGGGTGGGTGCGCGACAAGAAAATTTGCGGCCCCCGGGTTTCCTCGCGCACGTCATAGATATAGGCGCGTACGCGGTCCGACGTCTTGAACGCCTCGCGCGGGATGCACTCGTCGCGGCGCAAGATCGCCTCGGCGCGGCCGAGATCGACGGTGACGTTGCCGAATTCGACGCGCTTGACCAGGCCGTTGACGATCTCGCCGACGCGATCCTTGTATTCGTTGTACTGGCGTTTGCGTTCCGCCTCGCGCACACGCTGAACGATCACCTGCTTGGCGGTCTGCGCGGCGATGCGGCCGAAATCGATCGGCGGCAACGGATCGGTGATGAAATCGCCGACCTGCGCATCGGGATTCTTCGCCTGGGCGTCGACGAGGCTGATCTGCGTCGCTTCGTTCTCGATGGGGTCGGCGACCTGGCGATAGCGCAGAAGCTGGATCTCGCCGGTATCGCGATCGATTTGGGCGCGGATGTCGTGCTCGTGGCCGTATTTCGCGCGACCCGCCTTCTGGATCGCCTGCTCCATCGCCTCGAGGACCTCCTCGCGCTCGATGCCCTTCTCGCGCGCCACCGTGTCGGCGACTTGCAGCATTTCAATGCGGTTATGTGCGGTTGCCCGTTCTGCCATGATCGGTTCCTCTGGACTTCAAGGAGCGCGGCGCTCGCGATCCCGCCGCGCGCCTTGTTGGTTCGTTTCGTCGTTCAGTGCCGTGTCGGCGCGCCTTTTCCGGCGGTGATCAGCGCGTCGGTGAGCACGAGTTTGGCACGCGCCACGCCGGACAACGGCAATTCGACCTCGCCCTCCTCGACCGCCATGGTGACGCTCGATTCGCTGGCCGCGACGATCGACCCGGTGAAGCGTCGGCGCCCGCCAAGCGGCGCCTTCATCTCCACCCGCGCCATGTGGCCGGCGAAGCGCGCGAAGTCGGCTGGCCGCACCAACGGCCGGTCGATGCCCGGCGAGCTGACCTCGAGCGTATAGGGACCGGCGATCGGATCCTCGACGTCGAGCTTGGCCGACAGCGCGCGGCTGATCTCGGCGCAATCCTCGACCGTCATCGACCGTCCGTCGCGCCGCTCGGCCATCACCTGCAACAGCGGGCGATGCCGTCCGGAGACGACGACGCGAACCAAGTCATAGCCCATCGCGTTCAACGTGGGCTCGATCAATTCCTCGAAGCGCCGCTCGCGTTCCATCGGCCAAGCATTTGCAGTTGCACTGCCCGGCGGCCGAGGAACGCTTCGCCAACAAAAAAGTGGGCCGTTTGGCCCACTTTTTTTGTTGCCGATCGCCTCGGCCGATCAGGTTATTTCGGCCGGGACTATACCCGCCCCGGGCCGGAAGGCAAGCCTTTTCCGGAGCGATCGGCCGCGCCTTGCGGCAGGCGAACGAAGCGCAAATAAACGCAATCCCGACCGGCGGCGCGGGCTTTTTGCGCGTAACGCGTCGCGACCGTTTCCTCCGGCGGGCTTCGCCAGTCGCGCGGGCCGCGCGCCGTCCAGCGGAAGTCCGGCCGGTCGAGCAGGCGCTCGAGAATCCAGGCGAGGTAGTCCGCGTGGTCGGTGGCGAGAACGAGTTCGGAGCCGGGCGCTATGACCTGCGCCAGCAGGTCGAGGAAATCGCTCTGGATGATCCGTCGCTTGTGGTGGCGCGCCTTGGGCCAGGGGTCCGGATAAAGGATGAAAACGCGGTCGACCGACGCCGCCGGCAGGCGCGGCAGCAAACGGCGCGCGTCCTCGGTCCAAACGCGAATGTTGGTCAACGTATTGGCCTGCATGGCCGTGAGCAACGCGACGATCCCGTTGAGGAACGGCTCGCAGCCGATGAAGCCGATCTCGCGATGACGCGTTGCCTGCCGGATGAGATGCTCGCCCGCGCCGAATCCGATTTCGAGCCACAGTGCCCGGGGTCGAAAGGTAAATAACGTCGCGACATCGATCGGCCCGCAATCGCCGGGATCGAGCGCCACGCGCGGCAACAGCTCGGCGACCATCCGTTCCTGGCCGGCGCGCAGTTTGCGGCCGCGCCGTCTGCCGTAGGAGCGAACGAGACGCGGAGCCTTCTCGGTCATCGCTGCGCCATGGCTCGGTAGGATCAGCGGGGATGGCGCGTTGCGCCCGCCTCGATCGCGGCGGCGAGACTCAGCCCAGCGCCGATTTGAGCTGCGGCACCAGGTCGGTTCTCTCCCACGAAAACCCGCCGTCTTTTTCTGGCGCGCGGCCGAAATGACCATATGACGAAGTGCGCGCATAGATCGGCTTGTTGAGCCCCAGGTGTTCACGAATGCCGCGCGGACTCAAATCGATCAGCTGCTGCAGCGTCTTCGACAGCTTGGCCTCGTCGACCCGACCGGTGCCCTGCGTGTCGACGTAGACCGACAACGGTCGCGAGACGCCGATGGCGTAGGAAAGCTGGATGGTGCAGCGTTCGGCGAGTCCGGCGGCGACGACGTTCTTGGCGAGATAGCGCGCCGCGTAAGCGGCCGAACGGTCGACCTTGGTCGGATCCTTGCCGGAAAAAGCCCCGCCGCCATGGGGCGCCGCTCCGCCGTAGGTGTCGACAATGATCTTGCGCCCGGTAAGGCCGGCGTCGCCGTCGGGTCCGCCGATGACGAAGCGGCCGGTCGGATTGACGTAGAAATGCTCCTCATCGCACATCCAGCCGTCGGGGAGCGTCCGCAAGACATAAGGCCGCACGATTTCGCGCACCGTGTCTTGATCGATCTTCTCGCTGTGCTGCGTGGAGACGACGATCGCCGTGGCGCCGACCGGCTTGCCGTCGACGTAGCGCAGGGTGACTTGGCTCTTGGCGTCGGGGCCGAAATTCGTCTCCTCGCCGCTATGGCGCGCCTCGGACATGGCGCGAAGAATGTTGTGCGCGAACTGGATCGGCGCCGGCATCAGCTCGGGCGTTTCGTTGCACGCGTAACCGAACATGATCCCCTGATCGCCAGCGCCTTCGTCCTTGTTGCCCTTGGCGTCGACGCCAACCGCAATGTCGGCCGATTGCCCGTGCAGCAGAACGGTGACCCTGGCCTTCTTCCAGTGGAAGCCCTTTTGTTCGTAACCGATCTCCTTCACCGCGCGCCGCGCGATCTTCTCGATCCGGTCGGCCTTCACCTTGCCCGACTTGTCGACCAGGGCGCGCGGTCCGCGCACCTCGCCGGCGATGATGATGCGGTTCGTGGTGACCAGGGTCTCGCAGGCGACCCGCGAAAAGGGGTCGGCGCCGAGGAACGCATCGACGACCGAATCCGAAATGCGATCGCAGACCTTGTCGGGATGGCCTTCCGATACCGATTCGCTGGTGAATACGAAATCGCCTTTGCGCACGAGATTGCCTCCAAATTTACGGATCGGCGGAAGGCGCTGCGAGCGATCGACGGCCGCATCGCCGCGTCATGGAACTATCGAACCCGAACGGCGACGGCGGGCGATTATTCCGTCTCTGCACCGATTCTCGTAGCTCCCCCGATGATCGCCGGTGCGGCGGCCGGCCATTGAAACGCTGGCCGTCGATTCATCGCCTGGAAATTCGGCGTCTAGCCAGCTCCCGCTGCGCCGCCGGGCGCCACGGCGCGCTCTTGTGGCAAGCTTTCTCCGACCCGTCAACTGTGATCTAGATCGGCCAGCGCCAAGTCTAGCGGGCGCCGCGGGCGCCGCGCGCTTCGATCGCCAGGGCCTTCGTCATTTCAAACAGGCGGCGCCGCACCTTGGGATCGCCGATGCGATAATACGCGCGCACGAGCTCGAGCGTCTCGCGCTTGCTCATCGGATCGACTTCGTAGGGCGTCTCGGTCTCCTCGGCGACCCCGGAGGCATGCGCGCGCCCCCTGGCGGCCATCCCGGAGTCGATGTCCTCGAAGAAATAGCTCACCGGCACATCGAGGATGCACGCCATCTCGAACAGGCGCGACGCGCCGACCCGATTGGCGCCGCGCTCGTATTTCTGCACCTGTTGGAAGGTCAGGCCGAGTGCCCGGCCGAGTCTTCCCTGGCTCATGCCGAGCAAGGTGCGCCGTTGGCGAACGCGTTGTCCGACATGGACGTCGATGGGATTTGGATGACCGCCCGCGACGCGGCTGCGCCCGCGATGGCGAAGAGTGCCCGACATGGTGCCCGTTCTCCTAAGCGTCGAGGACCGATCGGCGGCGCGTCTTGACTTCCCTCGAGCCCGGTCGCACCACGAGCGCGGAGATTTAGGGCATACAACCGTAGTCGGTCAATATCTGATCATAGCAACCAGGAGAAGAGCGACGCTTTTGCGATCAGACGACCCGGCGCAGCGCCCAGGCGATAGCCAGCACGATCACCGTCAACGCTGCCAACAACATATCTCCATACCGCGCATACGGCGTCGGCGCCAGCGCCGCAGGCAGTGCGGCATCGAGCACGCCGCGTCGCCCGAGGGCAAGTTGCGCCGTAACGCGGCCATAAGGGTCGATCACGCCGGAGATTCCGTTGTTGGCCGCGCGCACCACCGGAAGCCCTTCCTCGACGGCGCGAAAACGCGCGCTGGCGAAATGCTGATGCGGACCGGCGGTAATGCCGAACCACGCATCGTTGGTCACGTTGACCAGCCAGCCAGGCCGCCTTGTCGCAGCGACGACTTCGCCGGGAAAGATGACTTCATAGCAGATCAACGGACTCGCCGGCGGGAGGCCCGGAAGATCGAGCGTGACCGGCCCGGGCCCAGCGCTGAAGTCGATGGCCCCGGCGGTGATTTTCTCGACGCCGAGCGGGGTCAAGTAGCGGCGCAGCGGAACGTACTCGCCGAACGGTACGAGATGGAATTTATCGTAACTGGCGATCAGCGTGCCGCTGCCGTCGACGGCGTGCACGCTGTTCCACACGCGAACGCCCCCGGCGACATCGTTGGCGACGCGGAGCGCCCCGGTGATGGTGAGCCCGCCAGCCGGCGTCACTGCAGCGATCGCGAGCCGCAGGCGCGCATCGTTGTCGAGCGCAAAAGGGACCGCCGATTCCGGCCATACAAGATGCGTGCGGTCGGCGAAGCCAGGGACCTTGGTCAGCTCCAGCAGGGCGCGAAAATTGCGCTCGCGAGCCGCGGGGTCCCATTTCAGGCTTTGCGGTACGTCCGGCTGTACCAAGCGCAAGGCGATATCGGGCACGCGTGCGGTTGGCGCGTCGCTGAGCCGCCACGCGCCGCCGCCCCACGCCGCCGCCAAGACGAGCGCCGCGAGGATCGGCCCGCTCCAGTTCGCGCCGATGCGACCCGAGGCGCGCGCCGCCGGGCGTATGGCCGCGGCAAGCAGCGCGCCCAGCGCCACGGTAAGCAGCGACAGCCCGTACGTGCCGAATAGCGCCGCTACTTGCATCATCGACGGCACCCCGCCCCAAACGGTGCCGACCAGATTCCACGGGAATCCGGTGAGGACATGACCGCGAAGCCATTCGCCCACGGTCCACAGCACCGCCAGCAGCAGGGCCCCCGCGACTCCACGTGCGCCAACGCGCACGAAGGCCCAGCCGGCGAGGCCGGCGAACGCCGCCAGGCCGGCCGAAAGTCCGAGCGTCGCGAAAGGAATCATCCAGGCGAATTTGGGCGCGTCGACGAGGAGCGCGAAGGCGATCCAATAAAGACTGGCGGCGAAATAACCGAAAGAGAACGCCCAGGCGATGCCAAACCCGCCGCGCGGCCGCGCCGCGCCGTCGAGCAGCCAATGCAGGGCGGCGAAACCGGCCACGGCGAAGGGCCACAAATGCGCCGGCGGCAGCGCCACGGCCGAAAGCGCGCCGAAACCGAACGCCGCGGCGATGCGCCGCCAGCCGACTTTAGCCTGCAACGTGCCGCCAAGCCGCGCGAGGCGCGCCGTCATGCCGCGTGCGGCCCGCGCGCCTCGTCTTCGGCAGCCGGTCCCGTCGGCCGGGCGACCCGGCGAATCTTGATTCGCTTGAGCCGACGCGGATCGGCGTCGATGATTTCGAACTCGAGGTCGACCGGGCCGGAGATGATCTCCCCGCGACTCGGCAGACGGCCGGCGCGAAAGACGACCAGCCCGCCTAGCGTATCGAGGTCGGCCTTGCGCTCCTCCTCGGACAGCACGACGCCAAACTCGGCCTCGAACTGGTCGAGCGGCAGGCGCGCGTCGGCGACGACCGTGCCGCTGCTTTCGCGCACGAGCTGCGGTCCTTCGTCGACGTCGTGCTCGTCCTCGATCTCGCCGACGATCTCCTCGACCAAGTCCTCGATGGTCACCAAGCCGTCGATGCCTCCGTATTCGTCGACCACCAGCGCCATGTGAATGCGCGTGCGGCGCATCTCGAGCAGAAGATCAAGCACCCGCATCGAGGGCGCCACGAAGAGCACCTGGCGCACGACATCGGCCAGGCGGAACTCCTTCTCGCCACCCCAATAGGGCAGCAGATCCTTGATATGGATCATCCCTTGCATGTCGTCGAGCGACCCGCGATAGACCGGAAGCCGCGAATGCGCCTCGCGCGCGATGCGCTGAACCAGGGCCGCCAGCGCGATGTCGTGCGGCACCGCGACGATGTCGGCGCGCGGAACCATGACGTCGTAAGCCGTGAGCTCGCGCAGCTTGAAGACGTTGGCCAACAGCGTGCGCTCCTGGGCGCCGATCGGCGCCGGCGACGCCTCGCCGCCTTCGATGATCTCTTCGATCGTCTCGCGCAGCGTATCGTCGCGGCCGGGGCCGCGAAACATGGCGCGCAGCCGCTCGACGATCGAGGCTTGCTTGCTGGCACCGTCGTCGTTCATCGCCCGCTCCCGCGCCGCGCAGGCGCCCTTCGATACGGATCGGGCACGCCGAGTCTCGCCAGCGATTCGACTTCGATCGCCTCCATGCGCCGCGCCGCCGCGGCGCGGACGTGATCATGGCCAAGGAGATGCAACACGCCATGCGTCACCAAGTGCGCGACGTGGTCCATCAGCGGTTTTCGCGCCGCCCGAGCCTCGGCGGCGACGGTCTCGAGCGCGATCACCACGTCGCCCAGGAGAACTGGCGCGCCCCGCGGCATCCCGCTGGCGTCGGCGGGAAACGACAATACGTTGGTCGGCTTGTCCTTGCCGCGCCAATCGCGATTGAGCCGCCGCACCATCGCGTCGTCGGCGAAGACGACACTGAGCTCGCCGGCGCCGATGTCGCTAGACCTGCCGCCCGCGGCCTCGATTGCCGCGCGCGCCGCGCGGCGCGCCAGCCCGACATGGCCGGGAAGCGCGCGGCGCCAGCCGGCGGTGCGAGTGAGCACGGCGACGCGCGTGCGCGGCGGTCGGCCGCCGGTCATCCTCCGCCGTCCCCCGGCCGGTTCGTCTCCGTGGCGGTGGTAGCGCGATCGCGCGCGTCATAGGCCTCGACGATCCGCGCCACGAGGTGGTGGCGGACCACGTCCTCGGCGCCGAACTCGACGACGGCGAGCCCGTCGATGCCGGCGATCGTCGCGATGGCGTCGGTCAGGCCCGAACGTTGTCCGGCCGGCAGGTCGATTTGGGTCAGGTCGCCGGTGACCACCATGCGGCTATTCTCGCCGAGGCGGGTCAGCAACATCTTCATCTGCATCGCCGTCGTGTTCTGCGCTTCGTCGACGATGACGAACGCGTTCGACAGTGTGCGGCCGCGCATGAAGGCGAGCGGCGCCACCTCGATCTCGCCGTTGGCGAGCCGCTTCAGCACCTGTTCGCCGGGCATCACGTCGTAGAGCGCGTCATAGAGCGGGCGCAGATAGGGATCGATCTTCTCGCGGAGATCGCCGGGGAGAAACCCGAGACGCTCGCCGGCCTCGACGGCGGGGCGCGACAGGACGATCCGGTCGATACGGCCCGCGCTCAGCATCTCGACCGCGGTGGCGACGGCGAGATACGTCTTGCCAGTTCCGGCGGGCCCCAGCGCGAACACCATCTCGAAGTCGCGCAGCGCCTTGAGATAGAGCGCCTGATTGGGCGAGCGGGGCCTGACATGGCGTTTCTTGGTGCGGATCGTGAGATCGTCGCCGCCAAAAAGATCGCGCGCCGTGTCGCTCGATTCGGCGTTTTCGGCCAAGCGCACGGCCGCGTCGACCTCGCCGATATCGATCGACATGCCGCGGCGTAGGCGCTCATAAAGCGCGAGCAGCGCGCCGCGCGCCGCTTCGCTCGCCGAATGCGGGCCGTTGATCGCCAGGCGATTGCCGCGCGAGGCCAGCGAAACGCCGAGCTTTTGCTCGATGCGCGCCAGATGGCGGTCGTGCTCGCCGAACAAGAGCGGCAACAGGCTGTTGTCGTCGAAATTGATGTGGATCGGGGCGCCATGCCGCGTCGCGCCGTGACCGCCGGCGCTCACGCTTCGAGCCTCGCGCATTCGCGCGCCGCCGCAACGACGAGCGTCCCAGCCAGCGAATTCGGCCCCGCGCCGACGATGCGCGTCTCGACGATGCGGCCGATCGGCTGGCCGCCGGCGTCACCCGGCGTTAAATGGACGGCCTGCAGGTACGGTGAGCGTCCGACGTATTGGCCGGCGCGGCGCCCCGCTTTCTCGAGCAGCACCGGCATGACGCGGCCGACGCACGCGGCATTGAACTCGTTCTGCTGCTCGCGAAGCAGGGTCTGCAGCGCCTGCAAGCGCGTCTCTTTCTCGGCTTCGGGAACTTGGTCCTCGATCAAGCTCGCCGGCGTGCCCGGCCGCGGGCTGTACTTGAACGAGAAGGCCGTGGCGTAGCGGACCTCGCGCACGAGCGCCAGCGTCAACGCGAAGTCGTGCTCGCTTTCCCCGGGAAAGCCGACGATGAAATCGGACGTCAGCGCGATATCGCCGCGCGCGCGGCGCAGGCGTTCGACGATCCGGAGATATGCGTCGACGCGATGGCCGCGATTCATCGCCGCAAGGATGCGATCCGAGCCCGATTGGACCGGTAAATGCAAATGCGGCATCAGTTTGGGTTCGTTTGCGTGCGCGGCGACGAGCGCGTCGTCGACGTCGCGCGGGTGCGAAGTGGTGTAGCGGATCCGCGCCAGCCCTTCGATACGCGCCAGACGCCTGATGAGTGCCGCAAGGCCCGCCGTTCCGCCTTCGGCCGCCGCTCCGCGGTAGGCGTTGACGTTCTGGCCAAGCAGCGTGATCTCGCGCGCGCCTGCGTCGATCAGGCGCCGAGCCTCGCTTTCGATGTCGGCGGCGGGACGCGAGTATTCGGGTCCGCGCGTGTACGGCACGACGCAGAACGCGCAGAACTTGTCGCAGCCTTCCTGGATCGACAAGAACGCCGAAACGCCCGGCGGTTGCGCGGCTTCCGGCAAATGATCGAATTTCGGCTCGGGCGGAAATTCGGTGTCGACGAGCGGGGCGGCCGCGGCGCCGCGGCGGCGATCGAGGCGGGCCAGCATCTCGGGCAGGCGATGATAGGTTTGTGGTCCGAAGACCATGTCGACATAAGGCGCGCGTCGGACGATCTCCTCGCCCTCGGCCTGCGCGACGCAGCCCGCCACGGCGATAAGCGCACGGTTGGCGATCTTCAGCCCATGCAGGCGCCCGAGATCCGAAAACACCTTTTCGGCCGCCTTCTCGCGGATGTGGCAAGTGTTGAGGATGATCAGATCGGCGTCTTTGGCCTCCTCGACCGGGGAATAGCCGAGCGGCGCCAGGACATCCGCCATGCGGGCGGAGTCGTAGACGTTCATCTGGCAACCGTATGATTTAATGAAAAGCTTCTTCAACCCGGGCCCGGCGCCTCTCACCGTTCAAGCTACCACCCCACCTCCCGCTGTCAAGACGCCCCGCCAGCGAGCGCAAGCGAGTCGGATCCGGCCGATGCGGCAATCGGCGACGTGATGCGTCCGGCGTTGGCCGCGGTGAGCCCTGATCGGATGGTACGCTCGCAGTGCTCGGCGAGCGATTTGCGCGAGGCGAACGCGGCGAGCATCACCGGCGAATGAAAGATGAGTCGCGCCTCGATTCGCCCAAGCCCCAGCAGGCGGAACATGTGCGGCAACATGTCCATGTCGCCGTACCAGGCGAACAACGGCCGCCAGGCGCGGCCGATCGGCATTCCATCGAGCCGTGTATAGGCCAGCGTCACCGGCTGGACGACGAGCTGGCGCCCGGCGAATTCGCGTTCGGCCACCGCGAAGAGCGAACTCTTGAACGGACGAATGAAAACGCCGTCGCTCGACGTGCCTTCGGCGAACAGAACGAGGTTGTCGCCTTGCGCCAGCCGCCTTGCCACCTCGTCGCGTTCGCTTGCCACCCGCGAGACCCGACGGTCGACGAACACGGTACGCTGCAGCCTGGCGAGCCAGCCGAACAACGGCCAGCGCGCCACCTCGCGCTTGGCGATGAAACTGGTTTCGATACTCGCCGAAAGCACTGTGACGTCGAGATATGAAGCGTGATTGGCCACGAAGAGCGTCGGCCGGGCGGACGATATCTCGCCCTCGATCCGGCGCGTAATCCCGAGGATGCGGCAACATGCGCCGTGGTAGACGACCGGCAAACGTCGCGCGAGGCGCGAGCCGAACAGCACGAAACCCGCCTGAACCGGCATCAGCGGCAAGGTCAGCGCCGCATACATCAGCAGCCGGGCGAGCGCGCGAAGCGACGAGCCCTGCATCGATCGCTTCAACCGTCGGCGCTTCCCGCGGTGCGCCGATAATGATTGAAATATTTGTCGGTGACGCGATCGGTGACCACGATGATGCACACGTCGGTGGTATTGAACTGCGGATCGATGACCGCCCCCTCGCCGACCAGCCCGCCGAGTCGCAAATAGCCCTTGATCAGCGGCGGCAGGGCCGCCAGCGCCGCCCGGGCGTCGAGCTGCGCCACCGCCGCGTCGGCATCGATCTCGGCGGGCGGCATGAGATTCATCTCGACGTAGCGATCAGGGAGCGCGCGCGCGCGCAGCGAGCGAGGCGCAAGATGGAAGTGATAGAGATACGACAGCGACACCTTCAGCGCGCCGGGATCAGTGCCCGGCAGGCTGGCGCAGCCGAACATGATCTTGATGTCGTGGCGGAACACGTAGCTTGCGATACCCTGCCACAGGAATTGCATGGTCGCCCGATTGCGATACGCCGCGTCGACGCAGGAGCGGCCAAGCTCGAGCAGCTCACCGGGTTGGGCGACGAGCGGCGCGATATCGAATTCGGTCTCGGTGTAGAAGCCGCCGCGCGTCCGCGCGACCGAGCGGCGCAGCAAGCGATAGGTTCCGACCACCGATTCCGGCCCGCTGCCACGTGCGTGGTCGATGACGAGCAGATGGTCGCAATATTCGTCGAAGCGGTCGAAATCGCGCCGCTGCGCCGCCATTGCGGGAGTCGCGCGCGCCGACATCTCTTCGTAGAAGACGCGATACCGCAACCCTTGCGCGGCCTCGATGTCGGCCGCGCAATTCGCCAGCCGGACCTCGAGATCGCCGGAGCGCAGCGTGCCCGACTCGCCGAGGCGACCGCCGCCGAAATCGGCGTAAGGTTTAGGTTGCGCGGGCATGAGCGAGCATAACTCGTCGTCGCTTCAGGAGGCGCCGGCCGACGGTTTGCGCCCGCCCCGGGGGACGCCAAACAGTTCGAGGCGATGGCCGACGAGCTCGTAGCCAAGCTCCTCGGCGATCAGACGCTGCAACGTTTCGATACGTTCGTTGTGAAACTCGATCACCTTGCCGCTTTGCACGTCGATCAGATGATCGTGGTGCTCCTCGGGCATCTCTTCGAAGCGCGCGCGCCCGTCGCCGAAATCGTGTCGGGTCAAGATGCTGGCCTCCTCGAACAAGCGAACGGTGCGGTAGACAGTGGCGATGCTGATCCTGGGATCGATCGTCGCCGCGCGGCGATGCAGTTGCTCGACATCGGGATGATCGCTTGCCTCGGAAAGCACGCGAGCGATGACGCGGCGCTGACCGGTCATCTTGAGTCCCTTCTCGACGCAGAGCTGCTCGAGCCGCGACATGGCCCCGCCATCCTTGCGGACATCGGTCGACATGGGGCCGAATTATAGACGAATCGAAGGCGCAATCCTATACGCCGAGTGACGGCGTAATATATTGGCAATGCGCGTCGATTAAGCTCGGGTGCGGGTCGCTCAGCGTTTGAGCTTGGCCTTGGTCCCTAGTCCCAGCTCGCGGGCGAGCGAACTGCGCTGGCGCGCGTAGTTCGGCGCCACCATCGGATATTCAGGCGGCAGATCCCAGCGCTCGCGATATTGGTCGGGCGTCATGTTGTAGGCCGTCTTGAGATGGCGCTTGAGCATTTTTAGCTTCTTGCCGTCTTCGAGACAAACGATGTGGTCGGGCGTCACCGATCTCTTGATCGCAACCGCCGGCTCGGGGCGCGGCGCCTGCGGTCCTTTGCTGCCGACGGTCGACAGCGTGTGGTGCACCTGCTGGATCAGATGCGGCAGGTCGCTAACGGCGACGGTGTTGTTCGATACATGCGCGGCGACGATCTCCGCCGTCAGCGACAAGACATTTCCGGTTTTGTTTTGATCGTTCATGGCGTCGTGCTCTCCTCCCTACTGGTTCGTGCGTCGAATGCCCGCACCTTCCGGGGCGGCCATGCATCGTTGCCGTCCGACGACCCGTTGAATCTTCCGCGCCGGTTCGACGCGGTCGACGGCTTAACATAGCTCGGGTACTTTTTCTATTGGTTTTGAGTCTATTATTTACTTTGTCTTGGGCAGACAATAATCCGAATGTAGAGATGAAGAGGTAAAAAAATCGATCGAGGCGGCGATAACATTTCTGTGAGCACGTGGCCCCCGCGCGCCCCGCGGTGCAGCCCGTTAGCCCCTCCACCATGCCCAGCGGCGCGCCGAAAGCGGGCGGCGCAGGGTCAACGCGGACATGCTGGAGCCGTCGCGGCGCAGGTAGTAACCGAGCCGGCGGCCGACCGCCGAAAATCCTTTGTTGGCATAAAGCGCGCGCGCCGCGCGATTGTCCTCGGCGACCTCGAGAAAGAGCTGTCGCGCGCCATGTGCGGCAGCGTGGCGCATGACCGTGTCGAGCAGGATACGGGCGACGCCGCGGCGCCGGAACGCGTCAGCAACGCCGAGCGAGAGCAGCTCGGCTTCATCGGCGGCGACGCGGCCGATGGCGAACCCGACGGGAAATGGATCGTCGCCATCGCCGCTGGTGTCATCGATCAACGCCAGCAGCGCGAAGGTACCCGGCGAGCGCAGGACCTCGCCCATCGACTGCGGCGACCAGGCGTCCTCGAAGCACGCGGTGTGGAGATTCGACAACACCACGACGTCGGCGAGTCCCGCGTCGACCACCCTTGGACCGTCGCTGCGGCGAAGCGCGGTGCTCATGACGCGGCGAGCGGCGCTGGGCGCAGAGCCGCCGGCTTGGTTTCCGGAGGATGCAGGTAGAGCGGCCGCGGCGCGGCCTCGGGTACCGGACGCCTCGCGGCCAGGCGCGCAACGACCGCGGCATTGGCGTGACCCCTGGCATTGGCGTGCGCAATTTCGAGCCCAAGCGCAGCAAGCGCGCGGCCCAGCGCCTCGGCCGCGTCGCCCGCCAGCACCACGGGCATCGCCGGTCGCGCGGCGGCGAACTTGGCGGCGTAGTCTGCCGGGCGCAGCGCCGCGGGCGAAGCGCGCGCCACCAAGCCTTCGTCGAACGCCTGGACGTAAGCTTCCTCGCGTTTGGAATCGATCGCCACGATGACGACGCGTCCCCGGCGCTCCGCTTCCGGAACGCCGGCGGCAATCGCCTCCAGCGTGGTGACGCCGACGAGAGGTCGATCGAGCGCCAGCGCCAAGCCGCGCGCCGCCGCGATTCCGGCGCGTAGCCCGGTGAAATGTCCAGGTCCGATGGTGACCGCAAGGCGATCGATCGCGCCGAACGGTGCGCCGGCGCGGGTCATAATGCGAGCGACCATGGGCAACAGGGCTTCGGCGTGGCCGCGGATCATCGGCTGTTCCTCGGCGGCCACGATCGCCTCCGCACGCAGCAGCGCAACCGAGCAGGCGACGGTCGAAGTGTCGAGGGCCAGCAGAAGCATGCGAAGGTGTCTCTATTCGACCGCCGCGCCGGTTCGTGCGCCCGCCGCCCGTAGCTTCAAAGCGATGGCGTCATTGTCGCCGCGTCGCAGCGCATAGTCGAGCGCGGTTCGCCGCCATCGGTCGCGGATGTCGACCGCGGCGCCTTGGTCGAGCAGCAAGTCCACGATCGAATCGTGTCCTCGAAACGCGGCGATGATCAGGGCGGTCACCTTTTCGTCGTCCTGCCGATCGATCTGCGCGCCATGGCCGATAAGGAGGACGGCGATGTCGAGGCGTCCATCGCGGGCGGCGAAGATCAACGCCGTGTTGCCGGACCGATCGACCGCGTCGACCGGCGCTCCGGCGGCGAGCAGCGCCTCGACCCGCGCACGGTCGCCGGAAATCGTCGCGGCGATCAGCGCCTCGCCGGTGGGGCCGGCTGCCGCGCGCACCGTGCCGAGCGGCAGCGCTCCGCTGGCAAGCAATGCGATGACGACGGCGCGCCGCGATGCTATCAGATTCGACTGGGGGTTCATGCAATGACCGTGCTGCTCGAAATCGACCCGCCGCGGTTCGACGTCGACCTTCGTCTTGCTTACGCCACGGCCGACAATTTCACCGGCAAGCCGATCTACGTGCGCGCCGCCGCTTATCTCAACCCGGTTGCCTGCGAACGTCTGGCTCATGCGGCGATGCTCGCTGCAGCGCTCAATCTGCGGCTCAGGATCTTCGACGCGTTCCGGCCGACCGAGGCGCAATGGGTGATGTGGAACCACACGCCCAACCCCGAATTCCTCGCCGATCCAAGGCGTGGTTCGCCCCATTCGCGCGGCGCGGCGGTCGACTTGACGCTGATCGATCGCGCCGGCCGGGCGCTCGACATGGGTACGCCCTTCGACGCCTTTACGCCCCTCTCCCACCACGCTTCCACGTCGGTGTCTCCCGAAGCGCAGCGCAATCGCGCGCTGCTGCTAGGCTTGATGACGGCCACCGGTTGGGATTTTTATCGCAACGAGTGGTGGCATTACCAGCTATTCGACGCCCGCCGCTATCCGCTGCTGTCCGATCGCGTATTGACGCCCGGCCTGTTGGCGCGCTGATCGCGCGGATGCGTATCGGGGCTGGCCGGCCCGCGGTCCGATCGGGAATCGCCCCGCGAACGGCGTCGATCAACTTCGGCCGGCGAGCTGGGCGGCGTCGAAGGCGCCCAGATCGTTGGCGCGAATTAGCGCACGCACCGCTCGCACATATTCGTCTTTGCGCTCGGAATACCGTAGGAGATGCAGCGCCAGCTCCGCGCCGTCGGGAACGTGGCCCGCGGCGCGCATCGCCGCGCGGCGGGCACGGAATTCGATATAGGCGCGATGGGTATTAAGATTCCGCGCATAGGCGGCCACTGCTTGCGGCAGGTCGTCGAATGTCTTGATCTCGGCGATCGTCTGCTCGCCGACGATGCGAAAGGTCATCTGGCCGAACATCGCGTGGCTACGCTGCGCGGCGCGACTCGTTCCCCAGCCCGACTCGAGCGCCGCCTGGGCCAGCGATAGTGACGGCGGAACCGCGTCGAGGCGATGAATCAACTCGTCGAGATTCGGGGCGGCGACGTCGTAGTCGGCGGCGATCCGCTCCAGCCACGCGCGCTCGGCCGGTTGCGGCGCGTGTCCGCTAGCAAGGCGGCGGGTGTGGCGCATGACGCGTTCGCGATCGGCGAGGATGCGTTCGTTCTCGGCCAGCAGCAGCGGCAACATCGCTTTGAGGAAGATGCGCTTGCGAGCGTCGCTCGAATCGACTTGCGGAAGATCGCGCGGCAGGCGCGCCAGGTATACGCGTGGCACCGCGCCGGCGTTCGCGCGCACATGTTCGAGCGTGTAGCCGATGGTGACGAAATGATCGAGCAGCCTGGCGGCGGTCGGCGGCGCGTCGATCAAATGCGGCGCCGGCATCGGGCGCGGCGCCGCGGCGCGTCCGGAGAAGTAGCGAGACTGCCAGCGCGCTCGGCTCGTCGAGGATAGGGACGCCGGCTGCGGCAGCGCCATGATGCCGGCCGTCTTGGTCGGCGATGCATTCGCCTCGCCGCGGGCGCCATTTTTGGCGACGTTTTGCGCTTCGACGAAAACAGCCAGCGCGCCGGCGAGGATGACAACGCCGATCAACGCCACCAGGCTATTGAGACGATCCGATTGCGATCCGGCCGGCGCCATGCGTCGGTCAGCCCTGCGTCGTTGCAAGGAGTAGGCGGAAAGCCGGCGAACCCCTCAGTTGACCGCCCGTACTTCGACCACTTCGGGGATGTAGTGCCGCAGCATGTTCTCGATCCCCGCCTTGAGCGTTGCGGTCGAGCTGGGGCAGCCGCTGCACGAACCCTGCATGTGGAGATAGACGATGCCGTCCTCAAAGCCTTGGAAGATGATGTCGCCGCCGTCTTGCGCCACCGCCGGGCGGACGCGCGTATCGAGAAGCTCCTTGATCTGGGCGACGATCTCGTCGTCCTCGCCTTCCGCCGCCGCCGGAGCATCTGCCGTCTCAAGTATCACCGGCAGCCCGGCGGTAAAATGCTCCATGATCACGCCAAGAATCGCCGGTTTGATCAGGTGCCATTCCTTGTCGGCCGCCTTGGTGACGGTGACGAAATCCGAACCGAGGAAGACACCGTTGATGCCGTCGATCCCGAACAGCCGCATCGCCAATGGCGAACGCTCGGCGCTGGCAAGAGTGGGAAAATCGGCGGTTCCGGCGGTCATCACGACGCGGCCCGGCAGGAACTTCAGCGTCGCCGGATTCGGGGTCGACTCGGTCTGGATAAACATGGCGTGTATCCTATGGCTGACGACATCGCACGGCTCGACAACGCGCCTCGCGCCTTGTCGCTTCCATGGCTTAAATGGCGGCTCGCCGATCCGAGGTCAATGCCGTTTCGTCCACCTGAGGTAATCAGGTACCGCCAACGCCGCCCGAATTAAAGGCGAGTATGCCCTCCATGCCGCCCGATTTGCCCCTTTCGGCGATCAAGCTGGCCGGTCCACCGGTGGCGGTGGTGCGAAGTTACGACCGCCCGGCAACCGAACGCCCGGCCAGCGGAACAGTGGCCGACCTCGAATCATGGCTCGGCGGGCCGGCGCGCGCGATCGAAGATACTTTGTTCTTGTTCGACGAGCTGTGCTGGCGGTTGCTGGCTGCCGGCGCACCGGTCGGACGGGTGCTGTTGAGCGTCCGCACGCTCCACCCGCAGTTTTTCGGTTTTGGATTCCGTTGGCGGCGCGTGCCCGGGCGAACCGAAGAGGTGACGGTGCCGCACGGAATCCGCGAGAGCGATTATTATTTGGCCAGCCCGATGCGCCCGCTGTTCGAGGAGCGCCGCGCGGTCCGCGCCAGACTGGAGGGCGATCCGATCCCCAACTACCCGATTCTCGCCGAACTCAGGGCCGAGGGATTCACCGACTATTTCGCCATACCGATCATATTCTCCGAGGGACGGCTGCACGGGATGACATTCGCCTCCGACCGGCCGGGCGGTTTCGGCGAGGCGCATATCGCCGCCATCGAAAAACTCGCGCGGCCGCTGGCCGATCTCTTCGAGATTCACGCGCTGCGGCGCATGACGGCCAACGTGCTCGACGTCTATTTAGGCAAGCTCGCCGGCCGCAAAGTGCTCAAGGGCGAGATTCATCGTGGCCGTGGGGAGTCGATCCACGCCATCATCTGGTCATCCGATATCCGCGGCTTCACCCGCATGTCCGACCGATTGCCGGCCGAACGGATGATCGAGATTCTGAACGCCGCGTTCGAGGCGCAATCCGTGCCCATCCATGATGGCGGCGGCGAAATCCTCAAGTTCATCGGCGACGGGCTGCTGGCGATCTTTCCTCTGGTGGATATCGAGCTGGGACAGGCGACCGCGCGACGCGCGCTTGGCGCGGCCAAGCAGGCGCTTGCCAATGTCGCCGCGCTCGATATTCGCTGGCCGGCCGGCGCCGCCAAGCCACTCGAGATCGGCGTGGCGCTCCATCCGGGCGAGGTCTATTTCGGCAATATCGGCGCCCCCGAGCGGCTCGATTTCACCGCCATCGGTCCGGCGGTCAACCTGGTGTCGCGGCTCGAGGCGCTCTCGAAACGGCTCGATCGGCCGTTGCTGCTATCCGACGCCTTCGCGCGGCTCCATGGGCCGGGCCTAGTGTCGCTCGGCGTCCATCCGCTGCGCGGGCTATCCGAGCCGGTCGAGGCCTTCGGCGTCGCGTGAGCCCGGCGGGAGGCGGTTCCGCGAGTTAGTCTTATATAGTACTAATTGCCTCATGCCGCGCGCCTCGCCGCTCTCGTACGAGAACCCCGGGTTCCTGCTCGCCAAGGCGCTGCA
>DATIBC010000015.1:0-5027 GCA_035457725.1 Alphaproteobacteria bacterium
GTTTCGCTGATCGATGCGCGCGACGACGTGGCGCCGGTCGCGTTCCCTTATTTCGGCAACCGCAAGCACGATTTCTTCGCCGGCACCGAGCATCCCGACGTGCTGGTGCGCAACGTTCCGGTCAAGCGCTTGACGCTTTCGGACGGCGAAGCGTTGGTCGCCTCGGTGTTCGATCTGTTCGTCGCCAATTACGGCGTCGACCGCGGATTGGGTGGCGGCAGCGTGGCGACGAGCTACGACGACGCGACGCCGTACAGCCCGGCGTGGGCCGAGCGAATCACCGGCGTCAAGCGGTCCCACATCATCGCGGTCGCACGGCAGTTCGCCGAAAACGCCGACAAGACGCGCGGCAAATCGATGGTCATTCTCGGCGCCGGCCTCAATCATTGGTACCACATGGACATGATCTACCGCGGCATCATCAATCTGCTGGTGATGTGCGGCTGCGTCGGCCAGTCGGGCGGCGGCTGGAGCCATTACGTCGGCCAGGAGAAATTGCGACCGCAGACCGGATGGCTGCCGCTCGCCTTCGCGCTCGACTGGACCCGGCCGCCGCGGCAGATGAACAGCACCTCATTCTTCTACAATCACACCGACCAGTGGCGTTACGAAAAGCTTTCGGTCGGCGAGATTCTTTCTCCGCTCGCCGACGCCAATGCGTTCGACGGCAGCCTGATCGACTTTAACGTCCGCTCCGAACGGATGGGCTGGCTGCCCTCGGCGCCGCAGCTCGAAACGAATCCGCTCGAACTGACCCGCCAGGCCGCGAGTGACGGCAAGGATCCGGTGCGGTTCGTCGTCGACCGCCTCAAGTCGGGCGAGCTGCGCATGTCGTGCGAAGACCCCGACGATCCGCGGAACTTCCCGCGCAACCTGTTCGTCTGGCGCTCGAACCTGCTGGGCGCCAGCGGCAAGGGGCACGAGTACTTCCTCAAGTATCTCCTCGGCACGCAGCACGGCGTGCAGGGCAAGGATCTCGGCGCCACCGGCGGCGAAAAGCCGAAAGAAGTCGTCTGGCGCGCGGAAGGTGCGCAGGGAAAGCTCGATCTGCTGGTGACGCTCGATTTCCGCATGTCGACGACGTGCATGTACTCCGACATCGTCCTGCCGGTTGCCACCTGGTACGAGAAAAACGATCTCAACACATCGGACATGCATCCCTTCATCCATCCGCTCTCCGCGGCGGTGGATCCGGTCTGGGAGTGCAAGAGCGACTGGGAGATCTACAAAGGCTTCGCCCAGAAGTTCTCGGAAGTCGTGCCGGGACACCTCGGCGTCGAAAAGGATCTCGTCTTGACGCCGATCATGCACGACACACCGGGCGAGTTGGCGCAGCCATTCGAGGTCAAGGATTGGAAGCGCGGCGAGTGCGAGGCGCTCCCGGGTAAGTCGATGCCGGCGATGACGGTGGTCGAGCGCGACTACCCGAACGTGTATAAAAAATTCACCTCGCTCGGCCCGCTGATGTCGAAGATCGGCAACGGCGGTAAGGGGATCTCCTGGAACACCGAGCAGGAGGTCAAGTTCCTCGCCGAGCTCAACCATGTCGTGACTGAGGAGGGTATAAGCAAGGGCCTACCGCGGATCGATAGCGACATGGACGCGGCGGAGGTCATCTTGACGCTGGCGCCCGAGACCAACGGCCATGTCGCGGTGAAGGCATGGGAGGCGCTCGGCAAGGCCACGGGACGCGAACACACCCATCTCGCTGTCGCGCGCCAGGACGACAAACTGCGCTTCCGCGATTTGCAGGCACAGCCGCGCAAGATCATCTCGTCGCCGACCTGGAGCGGCCTCGAATCCGAGCACGTCAGCTACAACGCCGGCTACACGAATGTGCACGAGTTGATTCCCTGGCGGACGCTGAGCGGCCGCCAGCAGCTCTATCAGGATCACCCGTGGATGCGCGCCTTCGGCGAGGCGCTGTGCGTGTATCGGCCGCCGATCGACACCAAGACGGTGAAGCCGGTCATCGCCGAGAAAGACAACGGCAATCCGCAGGTCGTGCTCAATTTCATCACGCCGCACCAGAAATGGGGCATCCACAGCACTTACACCGACAATCTTCTGATGCTGACCCTGTCGCGCGGCGGCCCGATCGTATGGATCAGCGAGAAGGACGCGAAAAAGATGGGGGCCGTCGATAACGACTGGGTCGAGGCCTACAACGTCAATGGCGCGCTGGTCGCGCGCGCCGTCGTCAGCCAGCGCGTGCCGGAAGGAATGATCTTGATGTACCACGCGCAGGAAAAAATCGTGAACGTCCCCGGCAGCGAGGTGACCGGAACGCGCGGCGGGATCCACAACTCGGTGACGCGCGCGTGCCCCAAGCCGACGCACATGATCGGCGGCTACGCGCAGCAGAGTTACGGCTTCAATTACTACGGCACCGTCGGCTCCAATCGCGACGAGTTCGTCGTCGTCCGCAAGGTCAAGCGCGTCGACTGGCTCGACAAGCCGCGCGCGGAACCGCGCATGGAGGAGGCAAACCAATGAAGATCCGCGCACAGATCGGCATGGTGCTGAACCTCGACAAGTGCATCGGCTGCCACACTTGCTCGGTGACGTGCAAGAACGTGTGGACATCGCGCGAGGGCGTCGAATACGTCTGGTTCAACAATGTCGAATCCAAGCCGGGCGTGGGTTACCCGCGCGAGTGGGAGAATCAGGACAAATGGAACGGCGGCTGGATCCGCCGCAAGAACGGCAAGATCGCGCCGCGCATCGGCGGCAAGTGGCGGGTGCTGGCGAATATCTTCGCCAACCCCGACTTACCCGAAATCGACGACTACTACGAGCCGTTCACCTTCGACTACGAGCATCTACAGTCGGCGCCGCTGTCCGAAGCCGCCCCCGTCGCGCGGCCGGTGTCGCTGATCACCGGCCAGCGCATGGAGAAGATCGCTTGGGGTCCGAACTGGGAGGAAATCCTCGGCGGCGAATTCGAGCATCGCTCGCGCGACAAGAACTTCGACAACGTCCAGAAGGAGATCTACGGCCAGTTCGAGAACACCTTCCTCATGTATTTGCCGCGGCTGTGCGAGCACTGCCTGAATCCGTCGTGCGTCGCGTCGTGCCCCTCGGGCTCGATCTACAAGCGCGAGGAAGACGGCATTGTCCTCGTCGACCAGGACAAGTGTCGCGGCTGGCGGATGTGCGTCAGCGCCTGCCCCTACAAGAAGATTTATTACAACTGGCAGAGCGGCAAAGCGGAGAAATGCATTTTCTGCTATCCGCGCATCGAGGTCGGCCAGCCGACCGTGTGCTCGGAGACATGCGTCGGCCGCATCCGCTATCTCGGCGTGCTTCTGTACGATGCCGACCGCATCGAGGAGGCGGCGAGCGCCGAGGCCGAAACCGATCTCTATCGCGCCCAGCTCGGCCTGTTCCTCGACCCGAACAATCCGGCGGTGATCGAGCAGGCGCGCGCCGACGGCGTCCCCGAGGCGTGGCTCAAGGCCGCGCAGCAATCGCCGGTCTACAAGATGGCGGTTGAGTGGAAAGTCGCCTTCCCGCTCCATCCGGAGTATCGCACGCTGCCAATGGTCTGGTATGTGCCGCCGTTGTCGCCGATACAGGCCGCGGCCGACGCCGGAAACGTCGGCATGAACGGCGTCATTCCGGACGTGCGCTCGTTACGCATCCCGGTCAAGTATCTAGCCAACATGCTGACCGCCGGCGACGAGCAACCGGTGATCATGGCCCTCGAACGGATGCTGGCCATGCGCGCATACATGCGCGCCAAGCATGTCGATGGCGTGCTCGACCTCAAGGTGCTCGAACGCGTCGGCCTCAGCCAGGGCGAAGTCGAGGGTATGTACCGCTACATGGCGATCGCCAATTACGAAGACCGCTTCGTGATTCCGACGACGCACCGCGAATATGCCGAGAATGCCTATGACCTCAAGGCGAGCTGCGGCTTCAGCTTCGGCGACGGTTGCTCCGGCGGAAGCAGCGAATTCAGCCTGTTCGGCGCCAAGAAGCCCAAGGCCAAGACCTTGGCGGGAGGCGACTGAAATGCGGACCTATAAAGTGCTCTCGGCCCTTCTGGGGTATCCCGACGGCGCGCTGCTCGCCGCCGCCAACGACATGCGCGCCGTGCTCGACGCCGAGAATTGCTTGCCTTCGGCCGTCCGGGCTGGGATCGAAGCGCTCATTCGCCGCCTCGAGACGGTCGAGCCGTTGACGCTGCAGGAGGAGTACGTCGCGCTGTTCGATCGCGGCCGCTCGACGTCGCTCCATCTCTTCGAACATGTGCACGGCGAATCGCGGGACCGCGGGCAGGCGATGGTCAATCTGATCGAGGCGTATCGCTCGCACGGCCTCGCCATCTCCGTGCCCGAGCTGCCGGATTATCTGCCGCTGTTTCTCGAGTTCGTGTCGCTTCTGCCGCCGGCCGAGGCGCGCGCGACGCTCGCGGAGACGGCACACATCCTGGCGGCCTTGGCGTCGCGGCTGAAACGGCGCGCGAGCGGCTATGCCGCGGTGTTCGAAGCGCTGGTGCGGCTCACCGGTGACCGTGAGGCGATCGCCAGCCTGTCCGGCGTCGTAGCCGGCCCAGACGACGCCTCCGATAACGTGGCGGCGCTCGACGCGGCGTGGGAGGAGGCGCCGGTCACCTTCGGTCCCGGCGACGCGGCATCGTCGAACTGCAACACCGGATGCGGCAAGTGGGCGAATGTCGATTTTATCGCCACGCCTGCGAAGCAGGAGAGCTGAGCCATGACCTACGTTCACCAACTAGCCTTCGGCTTCTACCCATATATCGCGCTGGCGGTGTTCGTAGTCGGCAGCATCGTCCGCTTCGATCACGGCCAGTACACCTGGCGTAGCGGATCGAGCCAGCTCTTGCGCGCCAAGTCGCTGCGATGGGGTTCGAACCTCTTCCACGTCGGCATATTGCTGCTGTTCGTCGGGCATCTGTTCGGGCTGCTGACCCCGCCGGCGGTCTATCACGCCTTGGGTCTGTCGAGTTCAGCCAAGCAAATCCTGGCGATGGCGGCCGGCGGGCTGTTCGGCCTGGTGTG
>DATIBC010000016.1:0-15733 GCA_035457725.1 Alphaproteobacteria bacterium
ATGTTCTCACGCACCGTCAGCCACGGAAACAGCGTGTACGACTGGAACACCATGCCGCGGTCCGGACCCGGTCGCGTGACCGTCTGGCCGTCGAGCGCGACCCGGCCGCTCGACGGCGGGGTCAGGCCGGCGACGATGCGCAGCAACGTCGACTTGCCGCAGCCCGACGGCCCCAGAATGGTGATGAAATCGTTGTCCGCCACGGCGAGATCGACCGGCTCGAGTGCGCGCACCGGCGCGTGGCCGGATACGCCGGGAAAGATGCGCGAAACGCCCTCGATTTTGAGCTTGCTCACTTGGCGGCGAACCAGGGGAACAGACGCTCGTTTCCCCACTTGAACATCAGATCGGAGACAAGCCCGATTATGCCGATCATGAAGATGCCGAATATCATCTGCCCGGTGTCGAGAAGCCGTTGCGAATCCATGATCATGTGGCCGATGCCGGATGATGCGCCGATCAATTCGGCGACGATGACGTATGTCCACGCCCAGCCGAGAACGAGGCGCAGCGCCTCGGCGATTTGCGGCGCCGCCGAAGGCAGCAGAACCCGCCGCACGATCCCCGACGGCCGCGCGCCAAGCGTATAGGCGGCCTCGACCAGATCCATGCGCGTCGAGCCGACGATCACGGCGACCATCAGCACGATCTGAAACACCGAACCGATGAATATCACCGACAGCTTCTGCGCCTCGCCCACGCCGGCCCACAAGATGAGCAGCGGGATGAAGGCGGAGGCCGGCAGGTACCGGGCGAACGAAACGAACGGCTCGAAAAACGCCTCGATGGGCTTGAAGGCGCCCATCAGGATGCCGAGCGGCACGGCGACCGCGGCGGCGATGACAAAACCGCCGACCACGCGCCAGATCGTCACTCCGATATCGGCGAGAAAACCGAACTCGACGATGAGCGAGTAGCCGGCCTCGACAGTGCGTAGCGGATCGGCAAGGAACAGCGGCTTGACCAGCCCGCCAAAGGTCGCCGCCGCCCACAGGAGGACGAATAGGACGAAGAAAAGTACCCCCAGGGCGACGCGTCGCCCTGGGGGTACGGGTTTCAGCGGCTCGAACAACGGAACCGCCGCCGGCGCCGGCGCTACTTGATGAAGCTGGCGTCGGCCAGTTGCGAGAGGTCCGGCATCTTCTTGATCACGCCGGACTCGAGCAGGATACCCGCCGCGTCCTTCATGAACGGCTGCATCGTCTTGGAGAAATAGTCCTGGTTGGCCTTCTTGTCGTACCAGGTGACGCGCGCCGCCGACTTCGCGAAATCATCGGCGCTTTGCTTGACGTCGGCGCCCATGATCCGGTTCGACTCGGCGGGGTTCTGCTTAACCAGCTCTAGCGCCTCGAACCATGCGGCGATGACCCCTTGCACGACCTTCGGGTTTTTCTTGATGAAGTCGGGTTGGAAAGCGAGCGTGTCGATGATCACGCCGGGCGTTTCCGCCGACGAAACGATGATCTTGCCTTCCGGCACCGCTTTCAAGGCGCCGGACATATACGGCTCATAGGTCACCGCGGCGTCGACTTGGCCAGCGGCGAAAGCATTGGCGGCGGGCTGCGGCCCGAGATTGGTCACCTTCACTTCCTTAATCGACATTCCATTCTTCTTGAGCAAGTAATGGAACCAAAAATTGGACACCGCGCCAGGATTGTCGACTCCCACGTTCTTGCCCTTGAGGTCGGCGAACGACTTGATCGTGTTCTTGACCAGCACGCCGTCGCCGCCGGTCGAGCTATCGATGATCAACACCTGCGTCACCGGAACGTTCGCCGCGACGTAGGCGATGTGCGTGTCGATGGTGGTCGATATCGCCTGTACCTCGCCCGCCGCCATCGCGGCATGACGCGCCTGCGGCGGCATCTTCTTGATCTCGAAATCGACGCCGTGCTTTCTGAACAGGTCCTTCTCTTTGGCGAGCGTAAACGGCGCAAAGCCGGTCCAGCCGCTCATCGCCAGAACGACCTTTGTCGTCGACGCCTGGGCGACCTGTTCGGCCCAGGCCGACGTTGCCGTCGTCAACGCGATGGCGCCGGCGGCGGCGATCCCAAAGATGTTGCGCATATTCGACATGCCTCCTCTCCTTCTCATCTGGTGTCGCACTATCGCTTTGGCCGACCCCACCGGCCGGGCCGACATTGCGCACCGCCGGAAGCACTCGGCGCTTGCGCGAAACGCGGTTATGGTAGCCGACCCGAGACATAATACAAGAATTCGCGGCGGCCCAAGCGATGCCCGACCCCGCGTCACCACGCCCGTCGCGCGGGCGCGTCGCGGCGCCAAAGATCCTCGCCGTCGGCGTCACCCTCCTCGATCATGCGTCCGCCGTCGATAGTCTACCGGCCGCTGGCCGTAAGCGGCTCGCTTATGCGCAAACGACGGTCGGCGGCGGCATGGCCGCCAACGCAGCGGTCGCCGTGGCGCGGCTGGACGGCAATGCGAGCTTCTGGGGGCGCGTCGGCGACGATGACATTGGCCGCGAAATCGCGCACCGGCTCGCCCGCGAGAATGTCGATGTCGCCGATCCGCGATGCCTCGCGGGCGCGCGGTCTCCGGTCTCGGCGATCATTGTCGATCGTGGCGGCGAGCGGTAGGTGACGCCTTACATCGATGCCTCGCTCGACGCCGATCCATCGTGGCTGGCGCTCGAGAGGATCACCGAATACGCGGCCGTGCTGGCGGACGTGCGATGGGCTGTGGCGTCGCATATCGTGTTCTCGCGTGCCGGCCTCGTTCGCTTTAGCGGCGTGGACGATGTTTCGGCGGCGCTCCATGCCGTCGCTAGCCGATTTACGGCGTTCGTGACCGTAACGCTTGGCGCCGAAGGCTGTGCTTGGCGCAGCGGCAGGGCAATTCATCGCTATTCCGCGCCGAGAGTCGCCGTGGTCGACACGTTTGGCGCCGGCGATGCCTTTCACGACGCGTTCGCGCTGGCGATCGCCGAAGGCATGCCGGTGGAAGACACCCTTGCGTTCGCCAATGCGGCAGCGGCGTTGAAGTGCGCCCGCTTCGGAGGTATAGCGGGAGCGCCGACGCGCGGCGAGGTCTATGCCCTTACAGCCAAGACGAAGGAGACGTCATGACCACCGAGCAGGTCGTCGCCCAGCACTATACGCACGGCTCGCTCGAAGGGGCGATTCTCGATGCGGTCGCCGCTTCGGGCAAAGACATGCAGCGGCTCGAGCCCGCCGACCTCGCGCCGGTGGACGAATTCCATATCGGCGGGCGGCAAGCGACCGTCGACTTCGCCGGCCAGTTCGGCGTCAGCCGCGGCATGCGGCTTCTCGACGTCGGCAGCGGGATCGGCGGGCCGGCGCGTTATTTCGCTCATGAGCATGGTTGCCACGTCACAGGAATCGACCTTACCGAGGAATATGTCCGTGTCGCCGAGGCGCTGACGCGCCGCGTCGGCCTGGCGGAGCGGGTAAGCTTCCGGCACGGCAGCGCGCTGTCTCTGCCATTCGACGCCAATTCGTTTGACGGCGCATACATGCTCCACGTCGGAATGAATATTTCCGACAAGCCGGCCCTGTTCGCCGAGGTCAGGCGCGTGTTGAAGCCAAGTGGCGTGTTCGGAATCTACGACGTCATGCGGACCAATGACGGCGACTTGACGTTTCCCGTGCCATGGGCGGCGCGGCCCGATAGCAGCTTCTTGGCCGATGTGGCGACCTACCGCCGGATGCTCGAGGGGGCGGGATTCGCCGTCGAACGGGAACGCGAGCGTCGCGCGTTCGCCATCGATTTCTTTCGCCAAATGCGGGCCCGCTTCGCCGCAAGCGGGCCGCCAGCGCTTGGATTGCATATCGTGATGGGCGCTGATTTTTCCCGGAAAATCGCCAACATGCTGGCGACCATCGAGGCCGGAATCATCGCGCCGATCGAAATCATCGCGCGCGCGCCATGAGGTCGCGCGGTCAGCCCGCCAGCCCCAACCGCCGCTTTACTCGCTGCCGGGCTGCGCCGCGATCGCGATCGGGAAGATAGATCAGCTCGCCGATGCGGCGCAGAAGGCTGTCCTCATGCGCGTGCAGCTCGCCATCGGCGTAGATCACTTCGCAGATCATTTCAACCAGCTCGATGCGTTCTTCGTGCGCAAAGCTGCGGCCGATGACGCGAGTGAACTTGAACAGCTGCGTCGATTCGGCGGACGCGCTCTCGGCGTCCGACAGCAATTCGGCCGCTTCATCGTGAGAAAGCGCGAAGCGGCGCTCGAGCGCGGCGAGTATCGCCCGCCGCTCGCCCGGCGTCATCGCGCCATCGAGGACCGCCGCCTCGACCAATAGCGCCGCCGCCGCAAGCTGAAGTTCGTCGCGCCGGTGGCGCGGCGCGGCGGGGGTCGAAAAGAGGTCGCGCAGCCGCTGCAACATGGCACGCGGCCTAGCACGAAGCCATGCCGGCGATCAACCGCCCTCGACCTTGTCGCCAGGGGCGCGGGCGGCATAGTCTGGCGATGTCATGAACTCTTCCGACACTTTCGACGCGCGCCGCTTCGCGCCAGCCACGGTGCGCAACCGCGAGCCGATCTGCGACGTTCTGCGACGCGTGCTGCCGCCGCGCGGCCTGATCTTGGAGATCGCCAGCGGCTCGGGCGAGCACGTGGTTTTCTTCGCCCGAGAGCTGCCAAAGCTGACATGGCAACCCAGCGATCCGGACCCGCAAGCGCGCGCCTCGATCGCCGCCTGGGTGCGCACCGCCGGCGCCTTCAACGTCCGCCCGCCTCTCGACCTTGACGTCGGGGAGGCGCCGTGGTCGATCGTTCGCGCCGACGCCGTCATCTGCATCAACATGGCGCATGTCTCGCCCTGGGGTTCGACCCTGGCCCTGTTCGCCGGATCAGCCGACATTCTTCCGCCGGATGCGCTCCTCTACCTCTATGGTCCCTTCAAGCGCGGCGGCGTCCACACCGCTCAGACGAACCAAAGTTTCGACGACGATCTCCGTTCGCAGAATCCCGAATGGGGCGTACGCGACATGGAGGACGTGATCGCGGCCGCCGCCGCCGCAGGGTTCCGTCACCACGAAACAGTGCCGATGCCGGCCAACAACTTTTCGTTGATCTTCCGGCGTCAACGGCCGAGGGCGCGGCCCTAGCAGGGATGTCGCGCGGCCATTCGTGCCATGTCGGCCGCCGAGCGCTCAGCCAATCAGCAGGCGGGGAAGCCACGTCGCGATCGGCGAGTAGAAGAAAATCAGCGCCAACACCATTAGCCCGAAAATCACGTAAGGCGTGACCGCTGCGAATATTTCGTTCATCGTGATTTGCGGCGGGGCCACGCCTTTCATCGTGAACAGCAGCAGCCCGAATGGCGGCGTCAGCAGCCCAAGCTGCATGCAAATCAGAAACATGACGCCGAACCAAAGCGGGTCGACGCCAAGCATCTGCACCAACGGCATGAAGAACGGAAGCGTTATCAGCATCATGCTGACCTGATCGACGAAACAGCCGAGAAACAGCAGGATGAGCAGCATTCCGAGAATGACCAACGCAGCCGGCAGCGCTTGTCCGGCGATGAGCTGGACCAACCCAGTCGCGGCGCCGGAAAAACTCAGGATCTGCGAAAACGTCGTCGCGCCGACGATGATGAACAGGATCACGCCCGAGATCGCCGCCGTTCCCAACAACGCCGCCATCAGATTCCGCATCGAAAGCGCGCGATAGAGCGCGGCCACCGCGACTGTCGCCACCGCGCCCAGCGCCGCCGATTCGGTTGGCGTCGCCCAGCCTGCCGACATCGCGCCGATCACGAAGGCGAAAATCAGGAAAAGCGGCGCGACGTGCGTGATGAGCGGCCGCCAGCGAGCCCATCCGCGTATGTCCGGGAAGTCATCCTGTGGCGCGAGGTCCGGCCGCAGATACACGCGCAGCATGATATAGCCGACGAAAATCGCGCTAAGCAGCGCTCCAGGAAGAATTCCAGCGATGAGGAGCTGCGAGATCGAAATGCCGGCCAGGCTGCCCAGAAGCACCGTCAGGGCCGACGGTGGGATGAGCATATCGACGCCGCCGATTGCCATGATCGGGCCCATCGCCATCTTCGGGCTGTAGCCGCGTTTGAGCATCTCGGGTAGAAGCAGGCTGCCCAGCATCGCCGTCGTCGCGACGGTGGAGCCGGAAATCGCCGAGAACACCGTGCCGGCGACGACCGCGACCACCGCAAGCCGACCGGGAACCCGGCGAATGACCAGTTCGATCGCCTCGATCGCCTTGAGCGCGACGCCGGTGTGGAAGAGCACCTCGCCCATCAGCACGAAGAACGGGATCGGCGTCAGCGAGAAGCTGCTGACCGAGGCGATGGCGTTGCGCGATAGCTGCATCAGCCCACGCTCGCCGCCGAGAAAGACGAGTGCCCCCAGTATATTCACGCCGAAGAAGGCGAACGCGACCGGAACGCCCAGGAGCATCAGGCTGCTCAAGCATCCGAGCAGCAACGCCAGGGCGATTTGCCAGCTCACGCGCCACCGCCTCGGCTCGCCAACCGCCGGATGAATTCGATGCTCATGAGCGCGCCAGCTGCGGGAAGCGGAACGAACAGCCACCATTCGGGAAAGACGAGCGTCTTGATCACCTGCGCGCCGATCGAGCGCGCATCGACGATGATCGCCAGCCCGTACCAGACGAACACAAAGCTGATCGCCAAGCCGATCAGGTTGGCCAGTACGCCGCAGGTATGCGCCGCCGCCGGTGACAGCGCGCTTACCAATACCTCCATCCGCACGTGCTCGGCGCGATGCAGCAGCCACGGCGCGGCTAGAAACGTCGCCGCAGGCATCGCGTACTCGGTCAATTCGACGATCCACGGCAGCTGCCCGAACTGGATGTTCCGCGATACGACGTCCCAACTCACCAGGACCGTCATCGTCGCGAAAATCAGCGCGGAAGTGACGCCGCACAAATTCACCAACCGGCGATAGAAAACATCGACGGATTTCATGGACGGCCCATGGCACAGCATCGGCGCCGCGCGCGGGCGGCGCCCAAGCGCGCCGCCCGAGATTGACGCTCAGTTCGGCTTGCTGAGGAGCGCCCTGAGCTTCGGCCCGTGTTCGGGGCTCTTATCGATGATCGACTTCCAGCCCACATCATAAGCCTTGGCGACGTATTGTTTGCCTGCGTCGCCTTCGAACTTAATGACCTGGATACCTGCCGCGGCTTGTCGTTGGGTTTCACTCTGCGCAAGCTTGGCGTACTCGGGCAACAGATTCTCGAGCCAAAGCGCCTGACGATTGAGGAAGTCGCGCTGCTTGTCGTCGAGTTTCTTCCATGCATCGAGATTGACCAGCACGCTAACTTCGGCGTTGTAGAAGCCCGGATCGACTCGGAACTTCGTCCGCTCCTGCCAGCCGAGGTCGAAGATCCCGTAGATCGGCCAGCCATAACCGTCGACCACGCCGCGCTCGAGCGCCGTATAGACCTCGCCGGGCGGCGTCTGCACGACCGAGGCGCCGAGCGCTTGGAAGAAGTCGCGATAAACCGGCGTGATGCGGATCTTGAGCCCGGAAAGGTCCGGCTTGTCGATCTTTTTCGTCAGATACAGGTGGAAAGGGCTGTAATCGACGGAACGCGCCAGATACCACGCATTCATCTTTTGGTTCCACAGCTGATTGATGTACGCCCACGCCCCATTCTTGCGCTGCTCCTCCATGGTGACCTGGGACAGCTTGAGCGCGTCCGACTCCGGCATGATGTTGGTGTAAAACGCCCCGGTCACGTTCGCCATATCGACGACGCCGGTGCGCACCGCATTACCCACCTCGAACGGCGGCATCGCCTTGGGTCCGCCGAGATAGTTTATCTGCACGAGGCCCTTGCCATCGGCGTTCACCTTGTCGATGAAGCGCTCGAAGAGTATCGAGCTGCCGGTGCGCTCGGCGAACGCGTTCACGGCCTTGAACGTCACCTCCGCCGCGTTCGTCGCGCCGGTGGCGCTTACCGCCAAGGCGACCAACGCCGCGCCCATCAAGTAGCTGCGTACTGACATGAAGTCCCTCCCTTTCATGACTTCCTTGGTTCGCCCGATTCATTCTCCCGCGCGGGCCAGTCGCGATTCGACCGGAGGCGCGAGGTTTGCCGCCGATTTGTCCGGCGCTGCGGTCAGTTCGGTTAGCGTCCGCGCAAGCGTATCACCCTCGGGGTCGGCCAGCGCCGCCTCGCGCGCCACGGCGAGCAAGCGTGCCTCCGGCACGCAGCCTTCGATCAGCGTCGCGAAGATTCGGCGGAAATTTTCCCACCCGCGGCGGTGGGTGTCGCCATATCCCTTGATCAGGCGCGCACATTCGGCGATCTCGAGCGCGGCCGCCCGGTCGTGCGCGGCGACGCGGCGAATCTCGCCAAGCCACGCTTCGATGCGGTTCTGCTCTTCGATGTAACGCGAGGATCGCCGTCGCCACGATCGCAACGCGGCCAGCGAACGCAACACGGCGAAGCCGAACACGGCGGAAGTCTTGACGTGCATGCCGATGTTGAGCCGATCGGCCAGTCCGAGGCGCGTCACCAATGTTCTGAGCGCCCGCGCTGGGACGGGCGGAAGGACGGCGCAAATCTCGTCGAGGCCGGGCTTCAGGTATTCGACGACCGCGATTGGCTCGTCCGGTTTCGCACCTACCTCGGCGCGAACACGGGCAAACCTGGACGATCGGGTTTTTAGGTCGGCGACTCGGATGACATCCTCGTAACTCATCCATAACGCGAGATGCCGGCCGGTTTCAGCGGTGAGGCGCCAGTCGTCATCCGCCGAGTCGAGCCCCAGCACCGGCTCGAGCCGATCGAGGTAGAGTTCGGCGTAGGCGGCATCTTGATAGTCGACGAGGCGCGACACGCCTTCTTCGAGAATGCGATGCGTCTCGGCCGGAAAGGCGCCGCGCAGCCGCGCCTGCGGTGTCGTGCGCCATGCGCGCTTCGCGGAAATCGGCGCAAGCTCCTCGCTCGTCCCGGCGGCGAGATCGTGACCGGCCGCGAAACCGCGCAAGTTGGCCTCCACCGCCTTGCCGCGGGCTCGGATCGCCGCCTCGCACGCCGAGCGCGGCAACGGGAACGCGCCCGACCCGGCCATGGCGCCGAACAAGACCGCGTTGATGACGCTCCCGCTCGCCTGCGCGGTGCGATTCATGTCTGCCAGCACGGACTTATTGGCAAGTCGGGCAGCGGCACGGACGATTCGCGAATCCTCGAAGCGACCGTCGCCCATGTGCATCTTCTCGGAAGTCGCGTAGACACGATGGGTCGATGCGACAAGCGTCGTGCGATCGGGGCTGACGTAGCCGTTTTGCATCGCGCGGCCGGCCTCGATCAGTTCCGAGGCGACCATCAAGTCGATGTTTCCGGGGTTCGGCGTCAGCGCCAATATCGGCCGCCGAGCGCCGAGCGCGGCCAGCTTTGTCGGGAAGATTTCGACGTAATAGGTGGTTGCACCCGTCCGCTGCGCGACGCCCGGTATCGAGGTGCTTTGCGCCGGAAAGCCCTCCCCGACCGCGGCCGTGACGACCCAGTCGGCGAGCACGCCCCCGCCTTCGCCGCCCAGCGCGGCGATGAGTATGCTGATCGGCCTTTGCGCGAGCGTCGTCACGTGGTCGCCGATCGCCGATCGCCACCGGCCAGCCGCGCAATGATCGCTCGACGCGCCCGCTCGACCAGGCGATCCCACCAGTTCGGGTTCTGGACGATCTCGGCGCGATAGAACGACGGGCATAACACCGCGGCATGCGCGACCTCGCCGCACAGCCCGCACCCGACGCAGCCGGTATTGACCGTCGCCACCGGGTCGGTCCGCAGCGGATCGGGATTCGTCTTTATGGTCAGCGAGGGGCATCCCGAAAGGCGTATGCACGAGTGGTCGCCGGTGCAAACGTCGTCGTCGACGCCGAAGCGCGTGCGCACGACGCGCTCGCCCGCGGCGAGTTGCTTGGCGACCAGCGGTCGCTCGCGGCGTTGGCGGGCGAGCTGGCATTCGCCGTCGGCGATGATGACCTTGAGTCCCGGCTCTTTGCTCTTCAACGCCTCGCGCAGCGTCCGCGCCATCGTCGCCACGCTGTAACTGCGAATCGTCCGCAGCCACTTGACGCCGAGCGCCTTGACCGCCGCGTCGATGCGCATGTCGGTCGGCTCGTCGCGCAGGTTTTTACCCGATGATGGAATGTTCTGCTGGCCGGTCGCCGAGGTGTAGCCGTTCTTCATGATGATCAGGATTCCGTCGTCGCGGTTAAACACCGCATTGGCGACGCCGGTGACCAGTCCGTTGTGCCAAAACCCGCCATCGCCCATGATGCTGACGACGCGCTTGCTGAAATTGGGCGCAAGGCCGCTCGAACTGGCGAGGCCGAGCCCATAGCCGAGCACCGTATTGCCGATATTGAACGGCGGCAGCGTTGAGAACGTATGGCAGCCGATATCGGCGCTGACGTGAAGGCGGCCGACGTCGCGTTCGACGATTTTCATCGCGCTGAATACCGGGCGCTCGGGACAGCCGACGCAGAAGCCGGGCGGTCGCGCCGGAACGGCTGCACCCAGAAGTTCCGCAGCGATGCGCTTCGGCCGCGTGTTGCCTTCAAACGTCTCGGAGATCTTCACCAGATCGATCCCGGCCGGTGCCGAACCCTCGAGGAAGCGCGCGACGCCGGTCAGCACCACCTCGCCGGTGTATTCGCCGGCCATCGGCAACACCTCCTTGCCGACGAGGCGCGTGTCGATGTCAGCCTTGCGCAGGATCGCGTTGATCGCCTCCTCGAGATATGCCGGCTGACCCTCCTCGACGACGAGAACCGCGCGCTTGTCGGCGCAAAACTCCGCCACCTCGTCGGGAACCAGCGGATACGTCACATTAAGGACGTAGATGGGCACGTCGCCGGCCCCGAAAGCATCGGCGAGCCCGAGTTGCTGGAGCGCGCGAACAACCGTGTTGTACATGCCGCCTTGCACGATGACGCCGATCTCGGCGAGACGGCCTTCGAATACCTCGTTGAGTCCGTGTTCGCGCACGAATTTGACCGCGGCCGGCCAACGCACCTCGACCTTGTGCCTTTCCTGCGCATACGTCGCCGGCGGCAGGCAGATTCGGCCGAAGTCGAAATCGGGTTCGGCGATCGTTCGCTTGCGCGAGAGTTGCGGCGCACGGTTCTGTCGTGTCGTAAAGCTGCCGAAGAGGTGACAGGCGCGGATCCGCAGCTCCAGCATCACCGGCGTGTGGCTTGCCTCCGACAACTCGAAGCTCTTTTCGACCATGCGGACAATCGTCGGCAAGTCCGGCCGGGGATCGACCAGCCAGATCTGCGATTTCATCGCAAAGGCATGGCTGCGCTCCTGGATGATGCTGGCGCCCTCGCCATAATCCTCGCCGATGACGATAAGGGCGCCACCGCGCACGCCGGCCGAAGCGACGTTGGACAGCGCATCGGAGGCGACATTGGTACCGACCGTCGATTTCCACGTCACCGCGCCGCGCAAGGGGTAGTTGATCGAGGCCCCGAGCATCGCCGCGGCCCCCGCCTCGTTCGCGCAGCTCTCGAAATGAACCCCAAGCCCGTCGAGAATGTCGCGCGCGTCGGTGAGAACGTCGATCAAGTGCGAGACCGGGGCACCCTGGTACCCGCCGATGTAACTGACCCCCGATTGGAGCAGCGCCTTGGTCACGGCGAGGATGCCTTCGCCATGGAACGTCTCGCCCTCGCCCAGTCGCAGCGACCGGACCTCCTCCTTGAACGAACGCTCCATGCGTCCTCCCGACGCTTCGCCGACCTGCCCCAGGCGCGCAATATTTTATACTTGAAACAACTTACCGCGCGGCGACAGGCGTTTCAACACGGCACCGGATACGCGGGAATGGACACCATGACGCGGCCACCCGTCGTTCGATATAACAATGCCGATCGCGCCTCCTTCGATGCCTCGGGTCCCACTTTGCGACCTAGCGCGGCGCTGGAAGGATCGACTGCATGACGGATCAAGCAAGATCGCGCCGAGCCAGGATAAACCTCGCCGCGCCAGCGGTCGCCATCGAGCGCTTGCCGAGCGGTGCGATGATCATGCGCAGCGCGCGGCCGCTCGACCCGCATGAGCGTTGCATCGGCGACATGCTCGTCCATTGGGCCGAGCGAGCGCCCTCGCGCCCATTTCTCGCCGAGCGCGACGGCGAGAGTTGGCGAACGATGACGTTCGCTGAAGTCGCCGCGGCGACGCGCTCGATCGCGCAGTCGATTCTCGATCGCCGCCTGTCGGCCGACCGTCCTGTCGTGGTCCTCACCGACAACGCAATCGACCATGCTCTTTTGATGCTTGGCGCGATGCATGTCGGCGTGCCGGTATGTCCGATTTCGCCGGCGTATTCGATGATTTCGCGCGACTATGGCAAGCTGCGCTACATCCTTGAGTTGCTCAGGCCGGGCCTGATTTATGCGGCTGATGGCGAAAAATGCGCCCGGGCGCTCGCCGCAACGAATTCCTTCGGCGCCGAATTGGTGGTGAGCGCGAACTCGCATCGGGACCGCCCGGCGACCATGTTCCATGATCTGCTCGCGCGATCGCCCCAACCCGCGGTCGACGCCGCGTTTAACGCCGTCGGTCCTGATACGATCGCCAAAATCCTGTTCACCTCGGGCTCGACCGGCGAGCCGAAGGGCGTGATCAACACCCAGCGCATGCTGTGCTCGAACCAGCAGGCGATCGCACAGGTCTGGCCGTTCCTCGCCGAAAAGCCGCCGGTTATCGTCGACTGGCTGCCATGGAACCACACATTCGGCGGCAATCACAACTTCAACATGATCCTGCGCCACGGCGGATCGCTTTACATCGACGACGGCAGGCCCACGCCCGGTTTGATCGAGAAGACGGTCGCCAATTTGCGCCAGATTTCGCCCACTCTGCATTTCAATGTCCCGCGCGGCTTCGATTTGCTCCTGCCTTATCTCGAGAGCGACGCGGCGCTGCGGACCAGTTTTTTCGCCCGTCTCGATCTCGTGTTCTATGCCGGCGCGGCGCTGCCGCAGACCCTGTGGGAGCGTCTGGAGAGCGTGGCGATCGCGGCCCGCGGCGAACGCGTCATGATGGCGTCCGCCTGGGGATCGACCGAGACCGCACCGATGGTCACCACGGTGCATTTTCCGATCGATCGCGCCGGCGTCATCGGCGTGCCGGCGCCGGGATGCGAGCTGAAACTGGTCCCCAATTCCGGCAAGCTCGAGTTGCGGGTGCGCGGGCCAAACGTGACGCCCGGATACTGGAAACGCGATGATCTGACGCGCGCCGCCTTTGACGCCGACGGATTTTATATGATTGGCGATGCCGGCAAGTTGGTCGATCCCGACGATCCATCGAAAGGCATCGAATTCGATGGCCGCATCGCTGAAGATTTCAAGCTAATGTCGGGAACGTGGGTTCATGTCGGCGCGATCAGGGTCGCTGCGATCGCAGCGCTAGCGCCTGTGGCTCAGGATGTCGTCGTCACCGGTCATGGCCGCGCGGAAATCGGGTTGCTGGTGTTTCTCAACCCGGCGGGCTGCCGGAAGCTCAGCCGAACAGCCGCGAGCGACACGCCGCTTACCGAGCTCATTCGATGTCCAGAAGTGCGCGCGGCGGTCGCCGCCGGGCTCGAGCGATTGGCGGCGGCCGGCGGCGGCGCGGCCAGTCGGCCGACGCGTGCGCTGCTGATGGCCGAACCGCCATCGATCGATGACGGAGAGATCACCGACAAGGGGTACATCAATCAGCTTTCGGTCCTGGCGCGCCGGGCGGAACTGGTCGAGCGCCTCCATGCCGAGCCGACCGACCCCGATGTCGTCCGCCTCTAGCGCCGAGGGCCGCGGTCGTCGTCGCCACGGAGCGGCGCAGATTCGCCGAGATGCACGCCGCTTGACGAGCGCGACAATGTCAAGATGCGATCGTAAAACAGTACGATGTTGGGGCGCGCGCCCGTGCTCAGCAGGCTCACGCCAGCGAGCTCGCGGTTGAACAGCGACATCATGTCGAGTTCGGCCGCCTCGTCCAGCTCGGAGGTCGCTCCATCCATTAGAACCCAATCGGGACGGTGCAGAAGGAGCCGAGCGAACCCCAGGCGTTGCTGCTCGCCGCCTGAGATGATCTCGTGCCATTGCGCATCCTCGTCGATCCCACCGCGGTAGCGGTGGAGCGCGGAGGAGAAAGCGCGCATCGTCGCCGACGCGGCAGCACTGGACGTGCAGGTGGCAGAGATGGCGCCTCGAAACAGGATCAGCCGCAGGCCGCTATATGCCTGCCAACGGACGGCATCGCAAGAGCGAGGCGAGGGCGACCCGCCGAAACTGGTGCCGGCGGTCGTCGTCGGGACGCGTGGCGGCGACGAGCAATGAACCATCCTCGCTTCGCTCATCGAGACCTGCAAACTGAATGACGTCGATCCGCACGCATATCTTGCCGACGGTTTCACGCGGTTGATCGCCGGACGCCCGATCAGTCGCCTCGACGAACTACTCTCGTGGCGCCGGGTCGCGCATTGAACCGTAGAGCCGCGTAACACCGCTTGCACAACAGCTCCCGTGCCGGGAGATTCAAAACTGGCAATGCCTCGATTGCCCTATGGCCAAGTGGCAGGCGTTCGCATATTCGGGCCTGGGCGCCGTGAGCGACGGGAACCGAGTAGACGGGGGCCGGCCGCGCTCAGCCCAGGACTCTCGCCGCCGAGGAAGACGTGTGGCGGCAGACCAAATGTGCAGTCCTATGCAGCCTAGCGGCTCATTCCCGCCTTTACCGCCATGCCTTCCCTATTGGCACGGAGTACGGCTGGCCCAAAGAAATCCCGGCCGATCGAGTTACGGGCACGAGTCGACGTCCGGATTAAGCTCGGGTATTATCGTTTAGGTAGGATCGAGTACACTGGCCTCCGGGCCGGTTTGCTTGGCTGGCGGAGCGGAAGCTCCATCGGAGGGCGCAATGTCAGATAGATGGCGCGACTTCCATCCTGTCTCAAGCTATCGCCGACGCATCGCCATGACTCTCGGCTTGATGACTTTCAAGAGGGTCGTGAACTTTCTACGCAACGCCATCGAATACCGGTTTCGGCGCGCCAGGCTTTCTAGCCTGCCTCCGAAGGTCATCGTTGATACCACGAACGTCTGTAACCTGCGATGTCCACTGTGCATGACCGGTGCTGGATTGAGCACACAGCGTCTGGGCTACATGAAGTTCGATACGTTCAACAGATTCTTCGACCAAGTCAAAGATCGAGTGCTGCTTGTCAATTTATTCAACTGGGGCGAGCCGTTCCTCAGCCCGCATGTGTTCCGTATCATCGATGCGATCAAGGAAAGCGGCGCGATTAGCCACATTCATTCCAACTTCAGTCTGAAGAAGGAAGGTCTGGCAGAAAAAATAGCCGAGTCGAACCTCACTTCGCTGGTACTATCAATTGATGGTGCGAGCAGCGAGACCTATCAGACCTATCGCAAGCGAGGCGACTTCGATTTAGTCATCAACAACGTGCGGCGATTCATTGCGCGTCGCCGGCAACTCGGCAAGAAGTTCCCCGAAATCGTGTGGAAATTCATTGTCCACAAACACAACGAGCACGAGTTAAGCAAGGCCGAGGCGATGGCTCAGGCGTGCGGTGTCGATAAATTTCAGCTTACGCCTATATGGGCCGATTTGGCACCCGGAGTGAGCGACAAGCCGCGCCAGGATCAGTGGGCCGACGAATGGCTGCCAGTCAAGGAGACGGATTTTCGGTTCGACACCCGAAAAGAGCCCCTTTTCGAAACTGCTTGCCCG
>DATIBC010000017.1:0-17611 GCA_035457725.1 Alphaproteobacteria bacterium
CGGGTCCGCCACCCCGCGCTTCCCGGCGACCCGGGCCACGCGCTATGGAAACGCGATTTCAGCGGCGCCAGCGGCTTGTTCAGTTTCGAAATCGCCGCGGTCCCACGCGCTGCGCTCGCCGCCATGGTTGATCACATGGCCTATTTCGGCATGGGCTATAGCTGGGGCGGGTTCGAAAGCCTGATCCTGCCATCCGATCCCGACCCCCGCCGTTCGGCGACAAAATGGCCCGAGAACTCGATCCTGATCCGCCTGCACGCCGGGCTCGAGGATCCCGATGACTTGATCGCCGATCTCCACGCCGGCTTCGAACGACTGAATTCCGCGATGAGCGCCAATCGATGAGCGCAACTCAGCCTTCCTCCTCCGGGCAACCGGCCACCATCGCCGAGTTGCTCGGCTACATCGTTTTCGATGCCGATGGGCTCGTGCCCGCGGTGGCGCAGCAGCACGACACCGGCGAGGTGCTGATGGTGGCGTGGATGAATCGCCGCGCCATCGAGGAGACGCTGCGCGCCGGCGAGGTCTGCTATTGGTCGCGCACGCGCATGGGTCTGTGGCGCAAGGGCGAAAGGTCGGGGCAGACACAGCGGTTGATCGAACTCAGGATCGATTGCGACGGCGACACGCTGCTGCTGCTTGTCGATCAAACCGGCCTAGCGTGCCATACCGGGCGGCGGACCTGCTTCTTTCGCGCCGTTCGTGATGGAAAACTACAGACCATCGCCCCGGTCGAAATCGATCCCGAGATTCTGTATGGCGGAAGATCGCCTTAGACTGCGCATAATTTTCGGCACCGGCACCCCGCTCGGCCCCGGCAAGGCCGATCTGCTCGCCGCCATCGGACGAACCGGATCGATTTCGGCCGCGGGTCGTGAGCTCGGCATGTCTTATCGCCGGGCGTGGATCCTCGTCCAGCAGATGAACGACGCCTTCCGCGGCAAGCTGGTGACGACCGGAATCGGCGGCCGCCGCGGCGGTGGCGCGCGGCTCACCGTGCTCGGCGCCGATGTTCTCAAGCGCTATCGCGCCATGGAAACGCGGGCAGCGGACGCGATCACCAGCGATCGACGCGCCTTCGCCCGGCTTCTCGCGCCATCGAGGATGCGACGCCGGGAGAGCGACTAAGCGTGTTGGCATCGAGGAGGCGAACCGTTATATTCCATTGGATATAACGATATCGGAGGCAGCAATGCCGTTGAAGGCGGTCACCTCGGCTCTGGCTGGATTGCTGCTCGCTTGGCGAATCGCGGTCGCCGCGGAGGCGCCGGTGATCGCCGTTGCGGCGAACATGACCGAGCCGATGCGCGAGATCGCCCAGGCGTTCGAGCGCGAGAACGGCGCCGTGGTCCGCTTGAGCTTTGGTTCCTCGGGGAACTTCGTTCGTCAGATCCAACAGGGCGCGCCCTTCGAGCTTTTCCTCGCGGCCGATGAAGACTCGATCGAACGCTTACGCGCGACGGGACAAGTCGCCGATCGAGGCGCCACATACGCCATCGGGCGTCTGGCGTTATTCGTCCCCGGCAGATCCTCGATCAAGGTTGATCCGGAACTCGCCGGGCTTGGCGAGGCGCTGCGGCTCGGCGGATTGCGCCGCTTGGCGATCGCCAATCCCGAACATGCGCCTTATGGCCGCGCGGCGGAGCAAGCGTTGCGCCACGCCGGATTGTGGGAGGCCTCCAGGTCCCGATTGGCGCTCGGCGAGAATATCGGCCAGACGGCGCAATTCGTGCTTACGGGCGCGGCCGATGCAGGGCTCATCGCCTATTCGATCGCTCTATCGCAAACCTTCAGGGACCGCGGCCGTTTCGCGGTGATCCCAGAGGCCGCGCATGACCCGATACGCCAGCGCATGGCGCTCCTTGCCGGCGCTGGTGACATTGCCCGTGGGCTCTACGAATTCATGAGCGGCGCGACGGCGCGGCGCGTCCTCGAACGCTACGGCTACGCTGTGCCCGGAGCGCAGTGACCCGGCCATGGACTGGTCGGCGTTCCGGCTGTCGCTCGAACTGGCGTTCTGGACGTGCGGGCTCCTCTTGCCCGTCGGCATCCTGGTCGGGCGCGCTCTCGCGTGGCGCACCTTTCCCGGCAAGGTATTCGTCGAGGCGCTCATCGCGTTGCCGCTCGTCCTGCCGCCGACGGTGCTCGGCTTCTATCTCCTGATCGGTTTCGGCAAAGCGTCGTGGGCCGGACAGGCTTACGAAGCGGTGATCGGAGAGCCATTGGTCTTCAGCTTCGCCGGGCTGGTCATCGCTTCGATGATCTTCAACCTGCCGTTCGTCGTGCAGCCAATGCAGCGCGCGTTCGCGGCGGTCGACCCGACGATCCGCGAGGCGGCATGGTGCTGCGGATTGTCGCGCTGGCGCGCCTTCCTGCGTATCGAAGCGCCGCTGGCTTGGCCGGGCATCCTTTCTGCTCTGGTGCTAACCTTTGCTCACACGCTAGGCGAGTTCGGCGTCGTCTTGATGGTCGGCGGCAACATTCCCGACGAGACGCGAACCGTCGCCATCGCGATCTATGACCGCGTTCAGGCATTCGACGACCAGGCCGCCGGCGCCATGGCGGCGGTATTGCTGCTATTCTCGTTCGCCGCCATTGGATTGGTGAACCTGCTGTCGTTGCGCGTCGGCCGTCGTCATGCCTGACGGCGCGTCTGGGGCGTTGAAGGTCGTTCTCGCCCAATCGGCGCCCATCCCGCTCGATGCGAGGCTTGAGGCGGCGCCTGGCCAATTGCTCGCCCTTGTCGGTCCGTCGGGAGCGGGCAAATCGACGATATTGCGCACTATCGCCGGATTGATTCGGACGCGGCAGGGTCGAATCGAATGTGCCGGCGCCGTGTGGTTCGACGCCGCCGCCGGGCTGTTTGAGCCGCCGCAGCGGCGTCGGGTCGGATACGTCTTTCAAAATTATGCGCTGTTTCCCCATCTGAGCGCGCTCGACAACGTGGCGATTGCGGTCGGCACCGCCGCTCGGCCGAAGTTGCGCGCCGGCGAATTGCTTGCCCTCGTCCATCTCGATGGTCTCGAGCATCGCCGGCCCGCCGAGCTCTCCGGCGGCCAACAGCAGCGCGTCGCGGTCGCTCGCGCGCTCGCCCGCGATCCAGCCGTGTTGCTGCTCGACGAGCCGTTCTCCGCCGTCGATCAGGTAACCCGGCGCAAGCTCCACCGCGAACTCGCGCAATTGCGTCGACAACTCAATCTGCCGATCGTTCTCGTGACCCACGATCTTGAGGAAGCCGCGGGACTCGCCGATCGAATGTGCATTCTTCATCACGGGCACACGTTGCAGTCCGGAGCACCGGCCGAAGTCATGAACCGTCCGGCTAGCGCCGAGGTGGCTCGCCTCGTCGATCTACCGAATGTCTTCGATGGCGAAGTCGTTGCCCACGACGCTGCCCTGCGGCGGACGCACTTGCGTTGGCGCGGTCGGACTCTCGAAGCCTTGCACGCTCCGGCCTTCGAGTCCGGTGCCCGAGTGACCTGGGTCATACCAGCAGCGGGGATCGTCTTGCACCGCCGCGACCGGCCGTCGCGCGGCGAGCGCGAGAACCCCATCGCGGGTATCGTCGGCGAGTGCCTTAGATTGGGCGAGATGACGGCGGTCACGCAGTTTGTCGACGGCAATGGCGCGACCAAACTCGCCTTCTCGATTCCAAGCCATGTCGCCGATCGTAATGGCATCGCCCCGGGGGCGGGCATAACCGTTTCGCTCTTGAGCGAAGCGATCCACTTGATGTCGCGCGAGCGATCGACGGCGGCCAGCGAGCGCCGCGAGGCGGACGAGGACTGAACGACTCGGCGCGAGTCGCGACGTCGCGCCATAGTTGGATCGGATGGCATCCGCGATTACGGCACAACCAAACTCGACCGGCGTTTGGCCATAATTCCATTCCAAGTCAGGCGGTTTTCCCGCATAGTAGATCTTCAAGTAAAACATTAGATGAAGATTTTTGCTCATTGATGCAGCGCGACTCGGTACAATTTCCAGGGCACCTCAACGGAGCGGGTCCAAGTCGTGGAAGGCATGCCGAAAGACGTCATCGACGCCGTCGGAGCGGTGGACATCTCGACCGCGGCCGAACGCCTGGGCATTTCGGTCCAGACGCTCGAAGGCGTGCTTGAACGCGGCCTTCTCAAAGGGTTCAAAGACGCCGACGGAAGATGGAAGGTCCTGCTCGAAGGAGGCCCGCAGCAAGGTGCCGGCGCAACACCGCACGTCTCGATTGCCCGCGAAACCGGCGGCGGTCCGGCTGCGACGCTATCGCGCATTCTCGACGACACGCGCTCGCCGCTCGAACGCGTGCTCGCCGAGCAGGTCGATTTTCTGCGCGTCCAACTGGCCGATCGTGACCGCGCGATCATCGACAAAGACGCGGTGATCGCCGATCTATCGCGCGCGTTGCGCGCGCTCCCGGCACCGGTACCGACAGGTGCGGCGGCCGACGGACTCGTCGCCCGGTTGGAAAGCGCCATCAACGCCGTGGCGCATCAACTGGGCCAACAGTCGCGGGGCCGCGAGGTACGCTGGGCGATGTTCGGCATCGTCGCCGCAGTCGCCGTGGGCGCCTTCATATTGCTGGTCGTCGGCGGCCTGCTGCCGATCGGGCGGCCGTCGGCAGGTTGAAGGGGTTGCGCGACATGTCGCACGTCAAATCGACGTTTCGGATCGCCAGCCTGGCCCTCGTCTGCCTCGCGGCCATCGCTTCAATAAGGATCGACACTCGCGCCCAAGCGCCGGCACCGGACCCTCAACCCACGGCGACGCGCGAGCCGCCGAAGCCGCGCCTCGGTCCCCTCGATGTCGGCATCGTCGCCAGCGGCGTGTCAGGCGGCGGGCTACGTGTGATTGCCGATCTTGCCGCAGTCCTCGATGACGACAAACTGCGTGTGCTTCCAATTATCGGGCGTGGCGGAATCGAGAACGTCGAAGATCTGTTTCGCACCCGGCGGGCCGATGCCGCGTTGGTCCAACTCGACGTATTGGCCCACTTGCGGCGCGACCCGGCCTTTTCCGGCGCCGATCGGCACCTGCAGTACGTGGCGAAGCTCCACAACGAAGAAATACATCTGTTGGTCCGCGACACCGTGGGCAGCGTTGGTGACCTCGCCGGCCAAAAGGTCAGCGTCGGCACCGAGAGCGTGGGCGCGATCACCGCGGCGCCGCTGTTCGATGCGCTGGGCATCCGTGTCGAGTTGACCGTCGACGATCCGATGCTCGCCCTCGAGAAGCTGCGCAAGGGAGAAATCGCCGCCATGCTTTTCGTGTCGGCGAAACCCGCCCCGCTCCTGGCCGGGCTGCGCGATACGGATCGCCTTCGTCTTGTCGCATTGCCGGCGCTGCCAAGTTTGTTCGAGGTTTATCTGCCGACGCGACTCGAAACGAACGACTACCCGCGCTTGATCGCGCCGGATAAGCCGATCGAGACGCTCGCGATCGGCGTCGCATTGCTTGTCGTTCCGGGCGAGCCGGGCGGCGAGCGCGCGGCCAAGCTCGCCCGCTTCACCGAGGCGATGTTCACGCGCATCAGCGACCTGCAGCGCTCGCCCCGCCACCCCAAATGGCGCGAAGTTAGCCTGTCGGCGCAGATCCCCGGGTGGACGCGGTTCAAGCCGGCGCAAGACTGGCTCGCTCGCAACGCCCCGAGTTTGGCCCAGGCTACGCCGGAGGGGGTGAATCCGGCGCACCGCGAACTGTTCGAGAGGTTTTTCGCCAGCGAAGGGCGCATGACCGGCAGCACCGACCGGCTTTCCGATCGCGACCGCGACGAACTGTTTCAACGTTTCCTGCGCTGGAAAAGCACGTTCGAGAACTAGAAATCGATCCGCACAGACGGAATAACCGACTTTCCCCACGCCCGTCGTCCCTCGTCAGGCTCGAGGCGAATGAGCTTGGAGGCGAGCGGTGCAAATGAGGCGATGCAGTTCGGTGGCGCTTGGATAGATCATGCCCTAGCGTCGGGCGCCAAGCCGCCAGGCGACGCTTATTGTTGAGTGCTTCGCTGCTGGTACGCTCGCCATTCGGCCAACGCAGCGAGCCGAGCGATCGCCTCGCCATCGCCGCCGGCAACGGCGCGCTCGTACCAGAGTTGCGCCCGGTCGGGATCGGCTGGAACGCCTCGCAGCCGTCGGTGGGCGAACTCGACGGGGTCGTATGTTCGTCCGACGCCGGTTGCTGCGTGCGGGTGGCCGGCGGCAGCGGCGCGCTCAAAGACCAGCCGTGCCGCCGCCGGATCGCCGAGGCGCATCAATTCCTCGCCGCGGGACAGAAGCTGGGTGATCGCGATTTGCGACAGGATGGGACGCGCGGCCGCCGCATCGTCGGCCCGTGGCGCCGGCCCTGGCTGGCGCGCGGGCAACGAGGCTGCGAGCGGTCCCTGAGGGGACACCGGCGCGACTTGTATCATGCGGCCCGCTGCCGGCTCGACCGTAGCGCTGCTTTCGAGCGCGCCGCCGGGATCGACAGCGGTGGCCGGCGGCGCAGACGTAACGTCAACGGAAGGCGCGGCTACCGTTCGTGGGCGCTCGGGCGTTGGCGCCGGAGACTGAACGACGAGTGGAGGAACCGGAGGGATGATCTCAGGGCCTGCGGGCCAAGGCCGTACACCAACGAGCTCAGCGATCGACAACGCGCTTTCCTGCTGAAACTCGTCGTAATAAATGAAGGCCGCGCCAGAAACGAGCATGGCGCCGAGCGCGGCGACAACCAACGGGACGACGTAAGTACGCTTGGTCTCCGTGGCGTCCGGCATCGCGGGCGCTCCCAAGCGTCGCGAGATTCGATCTTCCGGGCTTTCGGCGGAAAGCGGCGCAGGCAACGCGCCCCGTACGGCAGCCCAAGGAGTCGACGCTTGGCCATGCTGCGGCAGTTCAGACAGATGCCGTAAGCCCATTTCGGCGAGCTCCGAGGCGGCACTGTCGTCCGAATTACCTCGGTCATTCTCGGAGGTAGCGTGCGATCCCTCCATTGCGCTCCGCGGCGGCGAGGAAGCGGCCCCCGCGGCGTTTGGCGGCGCCGGAGGGACGGCATACAGGTCGGCCATCGTAGGCTGGACCGCCCGCCATCGTGCTTCCCAATCGATTGCGTGCAGATCGTCCGCCCGACTTGGCATTGCCGGTGCAGACTGCCCGGCCGATGGCGTCGCGATTTTACGGGATGGGAACAACCGCGACGGCCGCATCGAAGCCGCCGGCGAGACGGCGGATGGCCCCGCTCTGACTGCCGCCAACGGCCGAGCCAACATGTGGCCGCGCGCCAGCGAAGCTTGCTCGTCCAGCAATCGGCACTCCTCGGCCGCCTGCTCAAGAATGGTCGCACTGACATGGTCAAGTCCGGCGCCGATCGCGGCATGGATGGCGCGATCGCACAGCCGATTGACGCTGAGCGGAACCCCGCTGCTGAATCGGGCAATCCGCCGAACGATTTCGGCGCCGAAAAAGTCGTGTCGCTCGGCGCCTGCCACCTGCATTCGGTAGCGGATATACGGTCCCACCTCGTCCTCGCTCAGCGGCAGAAGCTGCGCCGCCACGGCAATGCGTCTGCGCACGTCGATGAGGTCGTCGCGCTGGAGCCGCACCTCGAAATCGCGGTTGCCAGCGAGCAGGACCTGGAGCAGCGACCGATTGCCGTCGCAAATCTCGGTCAGAAGCTCAAGCTTGCGCAGCAGATCGTCGCTGATGCGCTGGGCGTCGTCGATGATCAACAACGCCGGAGTGCCCTCATAGACCCGGGCCCGCAGATAACGCGCCAATGCGCGCAGCTTCTCCATCGCCCCGGCGCCGCTGTAGTAAATGTCCGCTTCCTCGCAGCACGCGGTTAGCAGCTCGTCGAAGCCCAGGCGCGGATAAAAGCGGAAAAACACCTTGCCGCGCTGACCCTCGATTTCATCCTTCAAGCGACGCAGGAGAGTCGTCTTGCCGATGCCGGGGCCTCCGGTCAGGGTCAGGAGGCCGGCGGCGCGCTGTATGCCCTGCCAGATCTCGGTGTAGGCCAAGCGAAACGAATGATGCGCGAAGACGAAGCGCAAATCCGGGGCAGCCGAGAATGGCCGTATGCGAAATTCGGGTTGGCGTACTTCCATGGTTCTGCCGCGCGACTCGGGAGAACATTGGAAGTGTAAGGCGATTCGCAAAAACTCGATTAAAATTTAACGATCTTGGCGGATCGGCGTCGTTGATTCACGGACGCCAGAAGGTGCGCGAGAACAAGACAAGGACCGTGAGTATCTCCAGCCGCCCGAGCAACATCCCGATCGACAGCAGCCATTTCGCCGCATCGGGAAGGCTCGAGAAGTTTCCCGCCGGGCCGATGATTTCGCCAAGGCCGGGGCCGACATTGCCGACCGCCGTGGCGGCGCCGGTCAGGCTCGTCACCAGGTCGAGCCCGACCAGCGCCAGTCCGGCGGCGATCGTCACCACGATCGCGACGTACAGGAACACGAAGGCGAGAACCGATTGGGTGACTGCTTCGGTGATCTGCCTGCGATTGAACTTGGGCACGAACATTCCCGAAGGAATCAGCGTATGGCGAACATGGCTCCGGCCGACTTCGAAGAGAATCATGAAGCGGAAGATTTTGATCCCACCGGCGGTCGAGCCGGAGCAGCCGCCGACGAACGTAAGGAGAAAAAAGAGCATCACCGGAAGCGGGCCCCATTGATTGTAATCGGCCGAGGCATATCCGGTCGTCGTCATGATCGAGACGACATTGAAGGCGGCGTGTCGCAGGGCCGTTGCAAGCTCGACGCCGTTGATTCGCCACTGCCACAATGCGATCGCCAGCGTGAACGCGGCGGCGACCCCTAGATAGAGCCGAATCTGGCCGTCACTGGCGATCGAGCGCCAATCGCCTCTCGCGCCACGCAGAAACAGGGTGAATGTCATGCCCCCCAACAGCATGAAGACGATCGCGACTGCATCGACGAACGGGCTATTCCAGTTGGCGAAGGAGTTGTCCGACGTCGAGTATCCGCCCGTCGCGATCGTTGTCATGGAATGGATGACCGCATCGAAGCCGCTCATGCCGCCGAGCCAATAACCAAGGGCGCATAGCGAGCTGAGAATGAAGTAGATCGCGGCGATGTTGGTCGCGAGCTGCGGCGCTCGCGGCACCACCTTGTCGGACCGGTCGGACGATTCGAGGCGGAAGAGCTGCATTCCGCCAACCCGCAGCATCGGCAGGATGGCGATCGCCGTGGCGATTATGCCGATTCCGCCCAACCATTGGAGGAGGCCGCGCCACAGCAGTATGCCGGGTGGCGCGGCATCGAGCCCGACGATGACCGTCGAACCTGTAGTGGTCAGCCCTGACATCGCCTCGAAATAGGCGTCGGTATAGCTCAGACCGAGCGAGGCGAAGGCGAACGGCAGCGCCGCGAAGCCGCAAACGATCACCCAGGACAGCGAGGTGACAAGGAACGCCTGGCGAAGCTGCAGGCGCGTTCCGCCGCTGCGACAGGCGAACGCGAGAGCAATGCCGACGAAAAGTGTGACGAGGGCGGCGGCGAGGAAGACCTGCCAATCGGGGTTTCGCTCGGCGAGGTCGGCGAGCAGCGGCAACGCCATGGCGCAGGCGACCACCGTCAACAACACGCCGATGATGAAAAAGACCGGCCGCAGATCGATCGTCACCGCGGCACCCCACCCCGCCGGTTCGTCCGGCTGCTCGCGTTAATGTCTTTCCCTCGGGGCCGCCGTCGCGGCCGCGGCAAACCTGCCATGCGACCACGAACGGCGCAACGCAAGGACGCTCGCGTGCGATGTAATGCGCCAAACGGCGCGGTCGATCTGGTCGTCCGGCGGTGGTAGGCGTCGCTTTGGGCGAAGCATGCCGCCTCGACCGCGAGAGTTGGTACGCAAGGCTTTCCGCGAGCGGAAGGCGCCGGCCACTCTGCAACCGGTTGCAATGGCCCCTGAAGCAGACGGCGCCGTAGGGTCGTCAGCAAGGAACGTTCCAACTCATAAAGTAATTCGACCACTCGTTGTTAACCATATTTTCCCATAAAGTTAATCAATGCTTTATTGCATCCATCTGAAATGACATAGAAAATTACAGGTTGTCATTCTTCGAAAATTGATCTCAAATGCTAGCGATTGTTGCCGTGAAAGCTGAACGATATTAACCACTTTAGGGTGATTCCATTGGACAACGTGGTCCCATCGGAATCCGCCGAACAGGTTCCGGCCGAACGATCGGCGGAACCTCAAGTGCTGACGCCAGCATCAATCTTGCCTGCGTTCGCATTCAACGCGCCTCAGACTTTGTGCGATCCGACTGCACTTTTAGCCAATCGCGCTTTGAGCCCCATCAATGGGCCGCATGCGGTTTCGCATCCGAGCATTTCGCAGATCGTGCTGGAACCAGGAACCCTGGCGGTGCGTGGAGCGGCGTCGATCGGTCCACACGTTCCACTCCGCCGCCATCGCGTGGTGTGAGCGCGATCCCACAGCACACGGGCTGGGGCAGAGCGGCGGTCTCGAGAGGGGCCGCCGCATTTGCTATCCTGCCCCGCTGGCCTCCACGCCGCTCGTCGCAACGCCGGGAGCCAACGATGCAATCCGAAGCTTGGTCCACCAACCTGACATGATGAACGACTTGGTCGAAACGTCGCCGATTTGGCTTGAGGTCGATCCGAGCGACCCAATACGGTTGGCGTTACTCGCAGCGACACGCGGCTGAGCTAGGGCGTGCAGCGGTTGCACGACAGGCGGATCGCGCAACCGGCGCAATCCTGCATTGTTCTGAGCGTACGTCGAAAAACAACGAAGCTACGGCTAGGCGACCGAACGCCACCACGGCGGTGTGGCGCACGAATTGCGGTTACGCTAACCTAGACTTCGGATCACGTTGGGGGCTGAGGAATGACCGTTCTTGTTACGGGCGGGGCGGGATTCATCGGCAGTAATTACATTCTCGATTGGTTGGCACAGTCCGATGAAGCGATCGTCAATCTCGACAAACTGACCTACGCCGGCAGCGTCGAGAACCTCGCTGGGTTGCGAGGCGATGGGCGGCACGTCTTCACCCAGGGTGATATCGGCGATACCGCTCTGGTTGCACGATTGCTTTTGGAATACCGGCCGCGCGCGGTCGTCAACTTCGCCGCCGAGTCGCATGTCGATCGTTCGATTCACGGCCCGGCCCCATTTATCGAGACCAATGTAGTCGGCACGTTTCACTTGCTGGAAAGCGTGCGGAAGTATTGGGACGACATGACTGACGCGGAGAAACGACAGTTTCGCATCCTGCACGTGTCGACCGACGAAGTTTACGGCTCGCTGGACAAGGGCCAGCCGCCATTCCTGGAATCCGATGCCTGTAATCCGAATAGCCCCTATGCGGCCAGCAAGGCGGCAAGCGACCATCTCGTGCGCGCATATCATCGCACCTACGGGCTGCCGGTATTGACGACACGGTGTTCGAACAATTATGGACCGTACCACTTTCCCGAAAAGCTTATACCGCTGGTTATTTGCAACGCGCTTGCCGGTAAGCCGCTGCCGGTTTATGGCGACGGCCAACAGGTTCGCGATTGGATCTACGTGAAGGACCATTGCCGCGCCATCCGTCGAGTACTCGAGGCCGGCGCGCCAGGCGAGGTCTATAACGTCGGCGGCTCCGGTGAGCGGACCAACCTCGATGTCGTGCGTGGTCTCTGCGCTGTTCTTGACGAGCTTCAGGGTCGTGCCGATGGTCGGCCGTACGCGTCACTGATCGAGTTCGTCAAGGACCGACCTGGTCACGACCGTCGCTACGCGATCGACTCAAGCAAGATACGCCGCCAGCTCGGCTGGACACCTGCCGAGCCGTTCGAGACCGGAATCCGCAAGACGGTTGAATGGAATCTGAGTAACCAGGAATGGATCGGACGGGTCACCAGCGGCAATTACCAGAGCTGGCTGGCGAAGCAATACGCATGAGGATTTTGCTTTTCGGCAAAAACGGACAAATCGGTCGTGAACTCCAACGCACGCTGCTGCCTTTGGGCGAAGTGGATGCGCGCGGACGGCAAGAAGTGGATCTGGAAGACGTGGACCGTCTCCGGGAAACACTGCGGCAATGTGCGCCGGCGGTGATCGTCAACGCGGCCGCGTATACGTCGGTCGATGCGGCGGAAAGCGACGAGGAGTCTGCGTACAGGGTTAACGCCGAGGCCGTCGGCGTGATGGCGAGCCACGCCGCGGCCAGTGCCGCCTTGCTGGTGCATTATTCTACCGACTACGTGTTCGATGGCGAGAAGCCGGGCGCCTACGTCGAGTTCGACGCCACGAATCCGCAGAACGTCTATGGCCGCTCCAAGCGCGCGGGTGAAGACGCGATCCGCCGCAGCGGCTGCAACGCGCTGGTCTTGCGCACGAGCTGGGTTTACTCGGTGCATGGGACCAATTTCGTCAAGACCATACTGCGTCTCGCAAGGGAAAAGAGCAGAATCGAGGTCGTCGCCGACCAGCATGGCGCACCGACTTCGGCCGAGCTTATCGCCGACGTTACGATGCTGGCGATCTTTGCCCGGAAAAAAGGCCACATTCCCGCCGGAACCTTTCACCTGGCCGCTTCGGGGGAGACCAGCCGGCATGGACTTGCATGTCATGTGGTTGCGCAGGCGCTGGCGCGCGGCATCGCGCTCACCCTCCGACCACAGGATATCTGCGCTGTATCAAGCGAGACGCTGCGGCTTCCCGCCAAGCGGCCGGCCAACTCGCGACTGAACACCAGCGCGCTCGCGAACGCCCTCGAACTGCACCTTCCCGACTGGAAAGTGCATGTCGACCGCGCCGTCGAGCAGTTCGCCCGTGACGCAGCGCGCATATGAAGCGCAAGGGCATCATCCTCGCCGGCGGCGCTGGCACACGGCTGCACCCGGCAACGCTCGCCGTCAGCAAGCAGTTGCTGCCCGTCTTCGATAAGCCGATGATCTACTACCCGCTCAGCACGCTGATGCTGGCCGGAATTCGCGACATCCTGGTTATCTCGACGCCACAGGACATTCCGCGCTTCGAGCAGCTACTCGGCACGGGCGAGCGCTGGGGCATGACCTTTCGATTCGCTGCTCAACCGTCGCCAGAGGGCATTGCGCAGGCTCTCCTCATCGCCGAATCCTTCATCGGCGATGGCGCCTCCGCGTTGATTTTGGGCGACAATATTTTTTACGGCCATGATTTGCCGCGCCTCCTGGCGAGGGCGATGGCGGCGGCGAGCGGCGCGACGGTCTTCGTTTACCACGTCAACGATCCCGGGCGTTACGGAGTGGCCGACTTCGATCGCCATGGAAAAGTGCGTTCGCTGGAGGAAAAACCGAAGCAACCGAAATCCAGCTACGCGGTGACCGGCTTGTATTTCTATGACCGTGAGGCGGCCCGGCTCGCCAGGACGCTAACGCCCTCGGCGCGCGGCGAATTGGAGATCACCGATCTGAACCGGTTGTACTTGGAGCGCGGCGCGCTCAGCGTCGAAGTGATGGGTCGCGGCTATGCATGGATGGACGCCGGCACGCACGAATCCCTGCTCGACGCCAGCCAGTTCATTTCTGTCCTGGAGAGCCGACAAGGCCTCAAAGTCGCCTGCCCCGAAGAAATCGCCTATCACAACCGCTGGATCGACGCCACGCAACTCAAGAAACTCGCCAAGCCGTTGATGAAGAACGGTTATGGACGGTACCTGCTTGGCATCCTCACGGAGAAAAAAGTGTTCCGATGAAAACGATCCGCCACGCCATTCCCGAGGTCATCTTGCTCGAGCCCGAGGTGTTCGAGGACGAGCGCGGCTTCTTCTTCGAGAGTTTCAACCAGGCGGTATTCGCGGCCATCGTCGGCCGACCGGTCGTCTTCGTCCAAGACAACCATTCGCGCTCGACCAGGAGCGTCCTGCGCGGCCTGCATTATCAACTCCGCAATCCGCAGGGCAAGCTAGTGCGCGTCGTGCGCGGAGCGGTGTTCGATGTCGCGGTCGACATTCGTCGCTCGTCGCCCACCTTCGGCCAGTGGGTCGGCGAAACCCTGTCGGCGGACAACCGGCGACAGCTTTGGATTCCCGAAGGCTTCGCGCACGGGTTCATCGTCACCAGCGACGGCGCCGAAGTTCTGTACAAGACGACGGACTATTACGCCTCGCAACATGAACGCGCGATCGTCTGGAACGATTCGCGCCTCGACATCGATTGGCCGACCGAGACGCCGCCCATCCTATCCGCCAAGGACGCGCGGGCATCGCCGCTCGACCGAGCGGAGCTGTTCGCGTGACGGCATGACACCGCCGCCCGGCGATCGAGCGCGCGCGATGGACGCGCTGGATGCGCTGGCCGACGACAGCATGGCGATCTTGCGGGAAGCCTACGCGACGGCGCGGCGCCCTGCCCTGCTGTGGTCGATGGGCAAGGATTCGAACGTCATGCTTTGGCTCGCGCGACAGGCCTTTTTCGGCCGCGTCCCGTTCCCGGTGGTGCATGTCGACACCGGGCTGGAGTTTGCCGAGATCTACGCCTTTCGCGACCGCCTTGCCGAGGAATGGCGGCTCGACCTCATCGTCGCGCCATGCCCGCCGCTGGAAGCGATGGATCCGTCGCTACCGCCCAACGCGCGCTCGGCCAGCCGCAAGACCGCGGGGTTGCGTGACATCATCGCCAAGCGGGGCTTCGATGTCGTGATCGCCGCCATTCGCCGCGACGAGCAAGGCACCCGCGCCAAGGAACGCGTCTTCAGCCCTCGCGGCGGCGACAACGCCTGGAACTTTCGCGAGCAGCCGCCGGAGTTCTGGGGACATTTCGCGCTCGATGCGCCGCCGGATGGCCATCTGCGGGTCCATCCGCTGCTGGGATGGAGCGAGCTCGACGTCTGGCGCTACGTCGCGCGCCAAGGCGTGCCGGTGCCCGAACTTTATTTCGCGAAGAATGGCGCGCGGTATCGCTCGCTCGGCGAACGCGACATCACGGTGCCGATACCAAGCGCCGCCACCACCATCGAAGCGATCATCGCCGAACTTGAGACATCGCGGCAGCCGGAGCGCGCCGGGCGGACGATGGATCACGAAGCCGAGGACGCTTTCGAGCGCCTGCGCGCTGCGGGCTACATGTGAGGCGGGCGATGGCCGACGATGTCACCTCTCCGCGCTCCCTCGACACAGCGGCAGGCACCGAAAGCGATGTCGCGCAAGCCCCGCTCCGGATCGTCCTTGTCGGCCATGTCGATCACGGCAAGTCGACGCTAGTCGGCCGCCTCCTGTTCGAGACCGGCGCTCTTGCCGACGGCAAGGTTGCTGAAATCGAGGCAACCTGCCGCAGGCGCAACATGCCGTTCGAGTGGGCATTCGTCACCGACGCGCTACAGGTCGAGCGCGACCAGGGCGTGACCGTCGAGGTCAGCCACATTCGCTTGAAAACGCCCGCGCGGCCCGTCGTCCTGATCGACGCGCCGGGGCACCGCGAGTTCATTCGCAACATGGTCACCGGCGCTGCCGCCAGCGATGCCGCGCTGTTGCTGGTCGACGCCGCCGAGGGCGCGCGCGAGCAGACGCGACGCCATTTGATGCTGCTGCAACTGCTCGGGCTGCGCCAGATCGTCGTCGCCGTCAACAAGATGGATCTCATCGACTACAGCGCCGAGCGCTTCGTCGCCGTCGAGCACGACGTCCGCGCCGCGCTCGCCCAGCTCGGATTGACGCCGGCGGCGGTCGTCCCGGTGATGGCGCGCGACGGCGACAATCTCGTCAAGCTTTCGGCCACGATGAAGTGGTATCGGGGAGCGACGCTGCTCGCGGCGCTCGACGGGCTGCCTGCGGCGAGCGAGTCGACCGAACGGCCGCTGCGCATGTGGGTGCAGGACGTCTATAAGTTCGAGCGACGGCGCATCATCGTCGGGCAGCTGGCGAGCGGGCGGCTCGAGGCCGGCGACGAAGTCCTGTTCCTGCCCTCGAACAAGACCGCTCGCATCCGTACCATCGAGGAGTTCGATCCGCGCCAAGGCATGACGAGCCGCAAAGAGGCAGCGGCGGGACAGTCGATCGGCGTCACGCTGGCCGACGAGATCTTCGTCGAGCGTGGCGAACTCATGTGCCACCGCGACACGCCGGCGGGCGTCGTCTCGACCTTTCGCGCCCGCGTCTTCTGGCTCGGCGAGCGGCCGCTCGCATCGCGGAGGCGTCTCGGCCTGCGCGTCGGCACGCTCGCCGCGGCGGTCGAAATAAAGTCCGTCGACCGGGTCATCGATGCGACCACCTTGTCGCCGCGCGACGGCGACACCGTCGAGCGCAACGATGTCGCCGAGCTGACGCTGCGCACGCGCCGCGCCCTCCCCGTCGATCCACATGACGAAAACCCGCTTACCGGCAGGTTCGTCCTGGTCGACGGCGGCAACATCGCTGGCGGGGGCATCGTCGCCGGCGCCGGCTTCGAGGCAGCCCAGCTCCGCGCGGCGCCGCGCGCGACCCATGTCGTTTCGGTCGAGCATCACGTCGACGCAAACGCCCGTTCGACGCGCCACGGCCACAACGGCGGCGTGATCTGGCTGACCGGGCTTTCGGGCGCCGGCAAGTCGACCATCGCCATGGCGCTCGAGCAGCGCCTATTCGCCGAGGGTTACGAAATCTATGCGCTCGACGGCGACAACCTGCGTCACGGCCTCAATGCCAATCTCGGCTTCTCGCCGGCCGAGCGCGCCGAAAATGTGCGCCGCGCCGGAGAAGTGGCGGCATTGTTCGCCGACGCCGGAACGCTCGTCGTCGCCTCATTCATCTCGCCTTATCGCGCCGATCGCGAACGCGCGCGCGCCGCGGTCGCCCGGCTGGCGCATTCGGGCGGCTTCCACGAGATCTACGTGCGCTGCGATCTGGCGACGTGCGAACGCCGCGACCCCAAGGGGCAGTACCGCAAGGCGCGGGCCGGCCTGATCACCGATTTCACCGGCGTCTCGGCGCCGTACGAGGAGCCCGAGGCGCCGGAGCTGATTGTCGACACCAGCAACGTGACGGCCGAGGAATCGATCACCGCCGTGTTGGCGTATGTCCGCCGGCAGTTCCCGCTCGCCTAGAGCATGATCCGTGCAGGTGGAATCATGGTTTGTGCCCCTCGCCCTTCGTCAAGCTCAGGGTGAGGGGCACAAAACAAGCCCTCATGGTGAGCCTGTCGAACCATGAGGGCGCACGATGTGGTCCCATCTCAACGGATCATGTTCTAGCGCCGCGTTCAATCCTCGCGGAAGGCGCGGGTGAAGCTGATGATCACCGGGTTGACCATGTACTCGATGGCAAGCCGCGCGCCGGTCTGGATCATGACCTCGGCGGGCATGCCCGCCTGGAGCTGCACGTCTCCGGCGGCGGCGAGCGAATCCGGATCGGGCTCGATCTTGGCCAGGTAGTAGCCGAGCCCGGTGCGCTCGTCGAGAAAGCGGTCGGCCGAGATGTGGATGAGCCGGCCGTTGACGGTAAGCGTGCTGCGCTGCTTGTAGGCGGTGAGCCGCACCTGCGCCGTCTGGCCGACGCGCACGACGTCGATATCCTCCGGCCGCACCCGCGCCTCGAACACCAGGCGGTCTTCGCTCGGCACGATGTCGAGGATCGAAGCGCCCGGCGGGATGACGCCGAGACGGCTGCGGAACTTGAGGCCGACGACGACGCCCGACTGCGG
>DATIBC010000018.1:0-46561 GCA_035457725.1 Alphaproteobacteria bacterium
GTTCGCCGGTACCCAGGCGCCTTGCCCGGCACGTCTAAGAGACTGGAATTTCGAGGCCAATTCAAAACCCCTGTTCAGATAGGGAATAACCTGTCGTAAGTCCAGGGTTTCGGTCGTTTTTTGACCGGCTGTGGCTCAAATGTCGTCGGGCTCGACGTGGCGAGCCTCGCGCCTGGCGCGTCGCTCCTCGGCCTTGCGCCGGCGATCGGGAATTCGCTTCGGTTTGAATTTCGGCAGTGCGGCGGCGGCGGGGGAGCGCCGGCGCGGCGGTTTCCTTGCTTTCCGCGAACGCGGCACTCCCGCCCCCTTTCAGAGCCGCGGCAACGTGACGCCGCGTTGACCCTGGTACTTGCCGGCGCGGTCCTTGTACGACACCTCGCAAACGGCATCTCCCTTGAGGAACAGGAACTGGCAGGCTCCCTCGTTGGCGTAGATCCGGGCCGGCAGCGGCGTGGTGTTCGAGAACTCGAGCGTCACATGCCCCTCCCATTCCGGCTCGAGCGGCGTCACGTTGACGATGATGCCACAGCGTGCATAGGTCGATTTGCCGAGGCAGATCACCAGCACGTCGCGCGGCACGCGAAAATATTCGACCGTGCGCGCCAGCGCGAAACTGTTGGGCGGAATGACGCAGACCGCGGTCTTGCGGTCGACGAAGCTCTGCGCCGAGAACGCCTTGGGATCGACAATCGCCGAGTCGACGTTGGTGAAGATCTTGAATTCGTCGGCCACCCGCGCATCGTAGCCATACGAGCTGAGGCCAAAGGAGATAACACCCTCGCGGCGCTGCCCCTCGACGAACGGGTCGATCATGCCATGGCGCTTCGCCATGTCGCGGATCCAGGTGTCGGGCATGATCGGCATCGACGGCTCTCCTTGCGGGCATGCGTTGGCCGAGGCTTGTAGCCGACCGGCCGTCGCCTCTCAAGCGGCGACGGAATCAAAAACTGCTTCGCGGTTCCTTGAGGAACGCGATTTCCGCGGGACTCGACGGCCGCCCCAAAATCTCGTTCCGATGCGGGAAACGGCCGAACCGCGCGATGATCTCGCGATGGCGCCTTCCCGCGTCGATTGCTTCGGCGCGCCAGTCCGCGGGCGGCAAATCCTCGAAGAGCGCGACGCAGCGATCCTGATCCGCCAGCGTCTCGCTGTGCTCGAACGGCAGGTAGACGAACACCCTTTGCACCGCCGGCAACGCCCGGTCGAACCCGGCCCGCACGGCGCGATCGGCGATCTCGCGCGCCCTGGCGTCGGAAGCAAACGCGCGCGAGGTGCCGCGGAATAGATTGCGCGGGAACTGGTCGAGCAGAATGATCAACGCCAGCGCGCCGCGCGCGTGGCGCGCCAGATCGTCGAGCCTGCCGGCAGCCGCCGAATCGACTTCGCCGGCAAACTGCCGGCGTATCGCCTCGTCGAACTCTGGATCCTTGACGAACCACTCGCGCCGAAACCGGCCATACGACGAGTGATCGGCCGGCAAAAACCAGAAATCGAGCACCGCCCGCCAGCCCCGCTCGAGCGCGCCGTCGGATACGAAGTTCATCGCGGCTCGTCGTCGCGCTTGGCGTCGTCGACTTGTGCCGCGGTGCGAGCCCGCGTTTGCTCTTTGCGCCGACGGAGATTGGCGCGAAGCGCTTCGGCACGGCGCTGCTCGCGCAGTTTGGCGGCTGCGCGCGCCGGCTCGGTCAAGTGGGGTGGCGGTTTGCTCGAATTCATCGGGCGCATTCTTCGCCGAGCCGACACTCACAGGCAAGCCACCTTTCCACGGCCGCGCCCGGCCGTTAGACTCCGCCGCTAAACCATCGTTATGGGAGAGTTGCCATGCGTCGCTTCCGTTCGCTCACCTTGGCGCTCGCATTCGCGGCCTTGGGCGCATCGTCGGCCGCCGCCGGCGTCGAGATCCAGGAGTTCCAGCTGCCGTCCGGCGCCGCGCCGCATGATGTCGCTCCCGATCCGGCCGGCGGCGTCGTTTGGTACACCGCGCAGCGGCAAGGGGCGCTCGGCAAGCTCGACCCCAAGACCGGTAAGGTCGAGCACATTCCGCTCGGCGCGCGTTCGGCGCCGCATGGCGTCATCGTCGGGCCCGACGGCGCGCCGTGGATCACCGATAGCGGGTTGAACGCGATCGTGCGCGTCGATCCGATGACCAACGAAGTAAAAACCTGGCCGCTGCCCGAGGTCGTCGGATACGCCAATTTGAACACCGCCGCGTTCGACAAGACGGGCGTGCTGTGGTTCACCGGCCAGGCCGGCGTTTACGGGCGCCTCGATCCAAAGACCGGGCAGCTCGACGCATACCAGGCGCCGAAAGGCCGTGGGCCGTACGGAATCGCGGCGACACCCGATGGGATCGTCTATTACGCCTCGCTCGCCGGCAGCCACATCGCGCGCATCGATTCGACGTCGGCGGCCGTCAAGGTGATCGAGCCGCCGACTCAAGATCAAGGTGCGCGGCGCGTCTGGTCGGATTCAAAGGGCCGGATCTGGGTGAGCGAATGGAACTCCGGCCAGGTGTCGGTCTTTGACCCGGCGCGCGAGGCGTGGAAGGCGTGGAAGCTGCCGGGTGAGCGCCCCCGCACATACGCGGTTTACGTCGATGAAAAAGACATCGTATGGCTCAGCGACTTCGGCGCCAATGCGATGGTCCGATTCGATTCGGCGAGCGAGAAGTTCGACGTGTTCCCGAGCCCAAGGCGTGGCGCCAACGTGCGCCAGATCCTTGGCCGCGATGGCGAGGTCTGGGCGCCCGAATCGGGCACCGATCGCCTGCTGGTCTTCCGCACGACGCCCGATTGACCGGCCGAGCGATCCTCTTCGCCGCGACGCTGGCGTTTGCCGCCGTCGCGCCGGCGCCCGTATCGGCGAGCGGTGACGCGACGCGCGGCGCGCGAATCTTTCAGATGTGCGTCTCGTGCCACACGGTCGATCCGGCGGAGGCCGGCAAACGACTTCCCGGACCGGCGCTGGTGGGCGTATTCGGGCGCGCCGCCGGAGCCTTGGCGAGTTTTCCAGATTACTCCGATCACATGATTTCTGCCGGCCGGCGCGGTCTCGTCTGGGATGCGCCGACCATCGACGCCTATGTCGGCGACCCGATATCCGTCATCCCTGGCACGACGATGAACTTCTTCGGCATCGCCGACGCGAAGGACCGCGCCGATCTGATCGCCTACCTCAGGCGGGCGAACGGAATCGACAAATAGCCTAGCCTCAATCCGCGAACGGATCGGCGACCAGGATCGTGTCGTTGCGCTCGGGGCTCGTCGAAAGGAGCGCCACCGGCGCGCCGATCAGCTCCTCGACGCGGCGGATATACTTGATCGCCTGCGCCGGCAGCTCGGCCCACGAGCGAGCCCCCTTGGTGCTTTCGCTCCAACCCGCGAGCGTTTCGTAGACGGGCTCGATCTCCCCCTGCACCGAGGATGCCGCCGGCAAATGATGCAACAGCGCGTCTCGATGTCGGTAGGCGACGCAGATTTTCAGTTCGTCCATGCCGTCGAGCACGTCGAGCTTGGTGAATGCAATCCCGCGAATCCCGGCGACCCGGATCGATTGCCGGACGAGCACGGCGTCGAACCAGCCGCAACGCCGCGGCCGCCCGGTGACCGTGCCGAATTCGCGCCCCCGCTCGCCCAGGCCCTTCCCTACGGCGTCCTTGAGCTCGGTTGGAAACGGGCCTTCGCCGACCCGCGTCGTGTAGGCCTTGGTGATGCCGAGCACGTAGCCGATCGCGTGCGGCGGAACGCCCGAGCCGGCGGCCGCGGCGCCGGCGGCGGTGTTGGACGACGTGACATACGGGTACGTGCCGTGATCGACGTCGAGCATCGCGCCTTGGGCGCCTTCGAAGAGTATCCGCTTGCCCGCGCGCCGTGCTTCATCGAGCGTCTCGGACACGACATCGACATAAGGCAGAATCAACGGCGCCACGTCGAGCAGGGCAGCCTTGAGCGCGCGACGATCGATTTCGGCTACGCCCATGCCGCGTCGGAGCGCGTTGTGGTGCAGCACCGCTTCGTCGAGCCGCGCGTCGAGCGCATCAGGATGCGCCAGATCGCAGACGCGCACGGCGCGACGGGCCACCTTGTCTTCGTAGGCCGGGCCGATGCCGCGGCCGGTCGTGCCGAGCTTGGCCTCGCCGCGCGCCGCCTCGCGCAGCCGGTCGACCTCGCCGTGCAGCGGCAAGATGAGCGGCGCGTTCTCGGCGAGCTTCAGATTCTCCGGGCCGATCGCGACGCCCTTGGCGCGCATCGCCTCGATCTCGGCGACGAGCGCCCACGGATCGACGACCACCCCGTTGCCGATGATCGATAGCTTGCCCTTGCGGACCACGCCCGAGGGCAAGAGGCTGAGCTTGTAGGTGACTCCGTCGATGACGAGGGTGTGGCCGGCGTTGTGTCCACCCTGGAAGCGCACGACGATCTCGGCGCGCTCGGACAGCCAGTCGACGATTTTTCCCTTTCCCTCGTCGCCCCATTGGGCGCCGACCACGGTGACGTTCGCCATTGTCGAGTCCCGGAATTGGCTATGGCGTTATTCGATTACGCGCGCCGAACCGTCGATCAGCGCATGCGAGCAGCCCATCCGCTTGGCTTCGGCGGCGACATCGCTTGTCGGCGCCAGTCCGTAAACCGTGATCCATCCCTGCCCTCGCAAGTTTTCGCCCGCTTCGGCGGCGCTGCCATGCGGCACGAAAATTCGTCGCGCCGGCGCCGGCGGCGGAATCGCACGCAAAATGGAATCGAGATACAGCGTGAATCCGGTGGCGGGTTCGCCCGAGCCAGGCCGGATGTTCTCCCCCGCCGGATAACGTCCGCCGCGACCGAGTTCGCCACGAACGCGCTCGGCGAAAAAGGTAAAGCACAAACCGTGGTGATACTCGAAGCCGCGGTTCTCGACCGGATCGACGGTGAGCCGTGCGCTCGGACGCTGCGCGCGCACCAGTTCTACGACCTCGGCGACGCGCTCGGCTTCGCTGGCCGCGGCGGCGGGAAGCGGCAGCCGACGCATCGCCGCCAGCGCAGCGTCCGCGGGCCCCGCCGCGCGCAACAAAGCGATCAGCGTCTTGGCGGCCGCGCCGCCGAGCGCTGCCACCGCGCCGGCGTCCTTGTGATCGAGGGCGTGACGCAGCTTGCGCTCGTCCTTTTCCGAGCGTGGCAATCTCTCCAGGATCGCCGGTACGAGCTTCGGCGAGGATAGGTCGACGTCGAGATTCGTCACGCCCACGGCTTCGAGCGCCGCGATGGCAAGCAAGACGACCTCGGCGTCGGCCTCGGCAGCGGCCGAGCCGATCAATTCGGCACCGACCTGGCCCACCTGGCGCTCCGCTCGCATGTCGTCGCCGCGAACCCGCAGCACCTGACCGGCGTAGGAAAGCCGCAACGGCCGCGGCGCGTTGATCAGCCGCGTCGCAGCGATACGCGCCACCTGCAGCGTCATGTCGGCGCGCACGCCCATCATTCGCTGCGAGATCGGGTCCATGAGCCGAAACGTGTGCGGCGCCATCGCGACACCCGAGCCGGCAAGCAGGCTATCCTCGAATTCGACCAGCGGCGGCTTGACGCGCTCGTAACCGCGCGCCGCCGATACCGCCATCATGCGCTCGACCACCGTGGCCTCGTGCCCCGCCGCCGGCGGCAGCATGTCGACGAGGCCGGCGGGCAACAGCGCGCGCTGGGCTAAATCGTTCATCGTCGTGGTTCCGCGAGCATTACAGCCTCGATCGGTCCTTAGGTATCCCGTTTAGAAGGACTCGGCAAAGCATAATAGACTGAACGACTAAGATCGGCGCGGCGCTCCAAGGTAGCAGCGACACCGGTCAGAAACGCAACGCGCGCGCTTTTACCACCAGCGGGATGGCGCGCACCTTGGCGAGAATCGCCTCGGTCAGCGGCTGGTCCACGGCGACGAGGCAGATCGCGTCCTCGCCGGGCGCCGTGCGGCCAAGATGGAAGGTGGCGATGTTGACGCCGGCGTCGCCCAGCGTGCGCCCGAGATTGCCGATGAATCCCGGCTTGTCCTGGTTGCGCACATAAAGCACATGCGGCCCCGGCTCGGCTTCGATTGGAATGCCCTCAATGTCGACGATGCGCGCCTTGTCGTGGCCGAACAGCGATCCGGCGATCCGGCGCGTACGATCCTCGCTCGTGACGGTGAGGCGGATCAGGGTCTGGAAGTCCGCCGCTTGTTCTCGCGTCAGCTCGCTCACCTTGATGTTGCGCTCGCGCGCCACCGAGGGAGCATTGACCATGTTGATCGAATCGAGCTGCGGGGCGAGCAGCCCGGACAATACGCAGGCGGTGAGCGGCTTGACGTTGAGGCCCGCGACGTGCCCCTCGTATTCGACGTCGACCGCGATGATGTTGGTGTCGACGAGCTGGCCGATGAAGCTGCCGAGATACTGCGCCAGCGCCATGTACGGCCGCAGTTTCGGCGCATCCTCGGCGCTCATCGACGGCGTGTTGACCGCGTTGACGATGGCGCCGGTAATGAGATAGTCGGCGATCTGCTCGGCCACCTGGACGGCGACGTTCTCCTGCGCCTCGCTGGTCGCCGCCCCGAGATGGGGTGTGCAAACGACGTCGTCGCGGCCGAACAGCGGGTGGCGCGAGGCCGGTTCCTCGACGAAAACGTCGAGCGCGGCGCCGGCGACTTGACCCGTGTCCAGCGCCTGCTTGAGCGCATCCTCGACAATGAGGCCGCCGCGAGCGCAGTTGATGATGCGGACGCCCCGCTTGGTCTTGGCGAGCGCCGCGGCGTCGAGGATGTTGCGCGTGGCGTCGGTGAGCGGCGTGTGAAGACTGATGAAATCGGCACGCGCGAGGAGATGATCGAAATCGACCTTCTCGACGCCCAACGTCTGGGCCCGCTCGGGGCTGAGATACGGGTCGTAGGCGATGACCTTCATCCTCAGGCCGAGAGCCCGCTCGGCGACGATCGAGCCGATGTTACCGCAGCCGACGATGCCGAGCGTCTTGCCCGACAGCTCGACGCCGAGAAAGCGGTTCTTCTCCCATTTTCCCGCCTGGGTCGAGCGGTCCGCCGCCGGTAGCTGCCGGGCGAGCGCGAACATGAGCGCGATGGCGTGCTCGGCGGTGGTGATCGAATTCCCGAACGGTGTATTCATCACCACCACGCCGCGCTGCGTCGCCGCAACGACATCGATGTTGTCGACGCCGATTCCGGCGCGGCCGATTACCTTGAGGTGGCGCGCCTCGGCGAGGACGTCGGCGGTCACCTTGGTCGCCGAGCGGACCGCGAGGCCATCATAGCGGCCGATAACCGACTTCAGTTCGCTCGGCTTGAGACCGGTCCTGACGTCATGTTCGATGCCCCGTAATTCAAAAACGGCGGTTGCACGGGGACTGAGAGTGTCGGCGATGAGAACTTTCGGCATTGACGCTTTCCACTTGGCTGCCGCGTCCCGCGACAGGCTCGGAACGAGTTGATAAAACCGCGCGGTAATTCTGGTCGCGAGCCTGCCGACGAACGATAATGTGCGTTACCGACTACGCCTTGGCGGCGACCTCGTCCCTGACGACGGCGAACGCCCAGTCGAGCCAAGGCAGCAATGCCTCGATGTCGCGCCGCTCCACCGTGGCGCCAGCCCAGATGCGCAAACCGGGTGGCGCCTCGCGGTAGGCGTCGATGTCGTAGGCGATCGTCTCGGTTTCGAGCAGCGCCACCATTCGCCGCGAGAAAGCCGCGCGATCTTCTGGCTGCATGCCGGCGGTCAGCGGATCGACGATTTCGAGGCACACCGAGGTGCACGAGCGGTGCCGCTTGTCGGCGGCGAGAAAACCGACCCAGCCGGCGTGCGCGACCCAAGCCTCAATGACTGCGAGGTTGGCCTCGGAACGCGCGATAAGCCCGTCGAGGCCGCCGACGCCTTCGGCCCATTTCAGACCGTCGAGCGCATCCTCGACGCACAGCATCGAAGGAGTGTTGATGGTCTCGCCGCGAAACACGCCTTCGTTGAGCTTACCCGCCTGGGTCAAGCGAAAGATCTTCGGCAGCGGCCATGGCGGCGCGTAGGTGGTCAGCCGCTCGACCGCGCGCGGCGATAGGATGAGCATGCCGTGCTGCGCCTCGCCGCCCAGCACCTTCTGCCACGAATACGTCGCCACATCGAGCTTGTTCCACGGTAGGTCCATGGCGAACGCGGCCGACGTCGCATCGCAGATCGTCAAGCCTTCACGATCGCCGGCGATCCATTCGCCGTCGGGAACGCGGACGCCCGAAGTCGTCCCGTTCCAGGTGAAGACCACGTCGCGCGAAAAATCGACCTGACGCAGGTCGGCCAGCGCGCCATAGGGCGCCTCAAGCACGCGCACGTCGGCGAGCTTGAGTTGCTTGATCACGTCGGTGACCCAACCGGCACCGAAGCTCTCCCAGGCCAAAAGGTCGACGCCGCGCGCGCCGAGCAACGACCACAGCGCCATTTCGACCGCCCCGGTGTCGGAGGCAGGGACAATGCCGATGCGATGGCTTGCCGGCACGCGCAGGACCCGGCGCGTCCGCTCGATCACCTCGGCGAGCTTGGCCTTGCCGGCTTTGCCGCGGTGCGAGCGGCCGAGACACGCATCGACAAGCGCGGCGGGCGTCCAACCCGGTCGCTTGGCGCAAGGCCCTGAGGAGAAGTTCGGATTTGCCGGCCGAACGGCCGGCTTGGCGAGCGGTGTCATGGCGCTATTCCTTCCAGAATAGCCGGAGCCCGTTGGGAGGCCCTGGCCCGCCGCGGACACTATCGATGTCGCCGCGCTTTCGCAACTGCGAAAGAGGCGGACGAGGTCAGGTTTGACGGCGCTTAGCCATGATCATCATTGTCGCGGTCAGCACCGTTTCTCCGCGTTGATTGACGCCGGTAACGGCGAATTTGACCACGCCGCGGTCCGGTTTCGACTTGGACGCGCGCACCTCGCTCACCACGGCCGAGGCGGTGAGCGTGTCGCCCGCGGCTAGCGCGCGCGGCCATCGCACCTCATCCATCCCGGGGCCGCCAAGATTGCTGTGGTGGAGAAAGCCGGTCTGATAAAGCAGTCGCCAGCACATCGCCAGCGTCTGGAAACCGCTGGCAATGAGCCCGCCGAAATTCGAGCGCACCGCCGTCTCGCGATCGACATGGAACGGCTGCGGGTCGTAGCGCAGCGCGAAATCGATGATGTCGGATTCGGTGAGCGTCACCGACCGGCCCGCGATCGCGAGGCCAGGCGTGAAATCCTCGAAATGAAGGTCGGTCTGCCGCATCATCGTCGATCGCAGACGCGGCTCGAGGAGGGCCAAGCGACGACGACCCTTGGTCCGCTCATATCGCCTCGGCGATCGCCTTGCCCATTTCGGCGGTCTTCGTCTTGCCGCCTAGATCGGGGGTCCGCAGCTTGGTGGTGGCGATCACCGTCTCGATCGCCTTGACGATGGCGCGCCCCGCCTCGGGCGCGCCGAGATGATCGAGCATCATGGCCGCGGTCCAAATTTGACCGATCGGGTTGGCGACGTTCTTGCCGGCGATGTCGGGCGCCGAGCCATGCACCGGCTCGAACATCGACGGGTGCTCCCGTTCCGGATTGATGTTGGCGCCGGGCGCAATGCCGATTCCGGCGGCCACCGCCGGCGCGAGATCGGACAGGATGTCGCCAAACAGGTTGCTGGCGACGATGACGTCGAACCAATCGGGGTGCCGCACGATGTGCGAGCAAAGTATGTCGATGTGGAACTGGTCGGTCTTGATCTTGGGGTACTCATGGGCGATCGCCGCGAAGCGTTCGTCCCAGTATGGCATCGAGATGGAGATGCCATTGGACTTGGTCGCCGAGGTGACGTGCTTCTTGCCGCGTTTTTGCGCCACTTCGAACGCGAAGCGCATGATGCGATCGCATCCCTTGCGCGTGAACACCGCCTGCTGCACCGCGACCTCGTCGGACGTGCCTCGGTAGAGGCGCCCGCCGATCTCCGAATACTCGCCTTCGACATTCTCGCGAATGATCATCATGTCGATGTCGGTCGGCCCGCGGCCCTTGAGCGGCGAATCGAGGCCCTTCAGCAAGCGCACCGGCCGCATGTTGACGTACTGATTGAACGTACGCCGGATCGGAATCAGCAGGCCCCACAGCGAGACGTGATCGCTGACCCCGGGGAAACCGACCGCGCCGAGAAAGATGGCGTCGAACTTGCGGAGCTGTTCGATACCGTCCTCCGGCATCATGCGTCCGGTCTTGGCGAATCGCTCGCAGCTCCAGTCGAAATGCTTGAAGTCGTACGAAAGTCCGAACTTCTTGCCGGCCGCCGTCAGCGCGCGCAATCCCTCGGGCACGACTTCGTGGCCAATTCCATCGCCGGGAATCACTGCGATTCTGAAACGCTTGGCCATCCTCGAACGCCCCCATCGCGCTTAAAATCGGGCCGCTAACCTATCAGCTTCACGGGCGCGATCAACGCTCGACAGCGGCGGGGCGCACCCGCATTCTGCGCAAGGCTCGATTACGATGGGAGACGAGTACTGGAACAATGTCGAAGTGGCCGGTCCAAGATCTTGGCGCATTTCTAACGGGCGAATGGCGCTTGGCCCGCGTCGTTGACGACCGGCGCGCCAACCTGCGCGGGCGATTTCGCGGGCGGGCGATTTTTCGACCGATCGATGGCGGTCTCGCCTACAGGGAATCCGGTCTGCTGCGCTTCGGAAATTATTGCGACGTAGCCCAGCAGACGTACATCTACCGACTGCTCGATCAATCGCGCGCCGAAGTCCGTTTCCGCGACGGCCAGAGCTTTCACGTCCTCGATTTGTCGACCGGCGACTGGACCGCCCCTCATATTTGCGAGTCGGACCGCTATGATGGAAGGTTCTGCGTCCGCGACGGGAACGTCTTTGAGGTGCGGTGGACAATCGCCGGTCCGCGCAAGGACCTGACCGTCGTCAGTCGCCTCCGACGGCGCGTAACAGCGGCTCGGGCCGGGTGGCTGCAACGCGGCGCTCGGCACGCGCCGCTTCCCAGCCGATGAGCGCCATCTTGCGCGGCCGCCCCCAGTGATAGTCGCTGATCGCGCCCGACTTGCGGATCACACGATGACAGGGAATGAGATAGGAGATTGGATTGTCGCCGACCGCCGAGCCGATCGCCCGCGCCGCTCCTCGCGCGCCGATCGACTCCGCGAGCGCGTCGTACGACACGAGCGCTCCTTGGGGGATGCGCAATAGCGCTTCCCAGACCTTGATCTGAAAGGGTGAGCCAAACAGCACCAGCTTGAGCTTGTGCGCGTCTTGGGCGCGTGGCTCGAAAATCGCCCGGCCGAGCCGACCAACGGCCACCGGGTCTTCGCCGAACTCGGCGCTTGGCCAACGCGCCGCCATGTCCTCAAAGCACGCACGTCGCCCGCCTACGCCGACGAAAGCCAAGCCACAGATCCCGCGCGGCGTTGTCAGAATGAGCGCCTCTCCGAACGGAGAATCGGCGTAGCCATAGCGGATCGATAGCCCTTCGCCGCGTCGCTTGAATTCGCCGGGCGTGACCGCTTCGTGGCTCACGAACAAGTCGTGCAATCGTCCTGGTCCGGAGAGTCCCGCAGCAAACGCCGCGTCGAGCACGCTCCCCGACGCCGACAAGCAAGCCTTGGCGCGGTCGAGCGACAGGTATTGCAGGAACTTCTTCGGACTGACGCCGACCCAACGGGTGAACAGCCGCTGGAAGTGATGCGGGCTCAGGCCGATCTCGGCGGCGACGCGGTCGAGATCAGGCTGATCGTCGATGCGCTCGGCGATGAAGGCGAGCGCGCGTTCGATGCGGGTGTAGTCGCTGGCCACGGTCATATACTCCATTCGATGTCGGGGGATTCTAGTCGTTGGCGTCGCGGTCGCCACCCGCTTCTTGCGCCGGGACGACTCTTCATATTCGGGCGCAAGAAGCGGGTGGAAGCGCGACTTTCGCCGATCCTACTCTCGCCCCTGAATCTGGTTGTAGAGACAAAGCCTTGACGTCGATTAACAAAGTCATGCGGCCGCTCGAATGGCTGCTCCTTGCGGTGCTTTCCGTATTGTGGGGCGGCGCGTTCTTCTTTGCCAAAGTGGCGCTCTTAGAGGTCGGTCCCCTGACGCTGGTCTTTGGCCGCGTCGCGTTGGCCGCCGTGGCTTTGTGGTTCGTCGTTCTGGCGCTCGGCGTGACTGCGCCGCACCAGCGCAGAGTGTGGCGCGATCTCTTCATCATGGGTGCGTTGAACAATGCGCTTCCATTCAGCCTCATCTTCTGGGGCCAGACGATCATCGCCAGCAGCCTCGCCTCGATCCTGAACGCCACGACGCCCGTATTCACGGTCGTGCTTGCGCACTACCTGACGCATGACGAGCGGATGACAGTCAACCGCCTCGCCGGTGTCGTTCTCGGTTTGGTCGGCGTGGCGACGCTGATCGGTCCCGACGCCCTCGCCGGTCTCGGCGGCGACGTGGCGGCGCAGCTCGCCTGCGTCGCGGGAGCGATGTTCTACGCCTGCGCCGGGATTTTCGGTCGGCGATTCCACACCCTTCCGCCGACGTTTACCGCGGCCGGGCAACTCACGGCGTCGAGCATTATCATGTTGCCGATCGTGCTGGTGGTCGAAGCGCCATGGTCCTCCGCGTGGCCTGCCGCCACGGCATGGGGCGCTTTGGCGGCGCTGGCGCTCATAAGCACGGCGGCGGCCTACGTCATCTATTTCCGTATTCTGGCCGTAGCCGGCGCGACCAATATCCTGCTTGTGACGCTCTTGGTGCCGGTGAGCGCACTGTGGCTGGGTACAGCGATCCTCGGCGAGCGGCTCGACGTACACCACCTTCTCGGCATGGCGTTGATCGGCCTTGGGCTAGCGGCGATCGACGGCCGTCCGCTACGTTGGTTTCAGCGATCGATCGGCAGCTTGAGCGCAAAATAACGCGCGCCGGCTATGGGATTGTCGTAATACGGGGCGATCTCGCGAAACCCGAGCTTGCAGTACAGATCGATCGCCGTTTGCATCGACTGGATCGTGTCGAGGTGCATGCGGCGATACCCGCGGGCACGAGCAGCGGCGATGATCTCCTCGGTGAGTCGCCGCCCGATGGCAAAGCCGCGCCAATCGGGAACCACGTACAGCCGTTTCATCTCGCACGTACCAGGAGGATTGCGGCCATCCGCATCCAACGGGCGAAGTCCCACGACGCCGACCGCCGCTCCGTACGCCTCGGCGAGGAGAATGGTCCCCATGGGATCGGCATATTTACCCGGCAGCGTCGCCAGTTCGTTGTCGAAATCCTGGAAGCAAAGACTGAACTCGAGCGAACGTGCGTATTCGAGGAACAAGGCGCGCACCGCCGCAAGATCGGAGCTTGTCGCGGCACGAATGCGTATGGCCGGCTCGCCTGATCGTCGCGCCGCCTCAGACATGTATCGTCGCCTCGAAGAACAAGGCGCACTGACCGGCGATGGTGACTCGCTCGCCGCGATGCTCGCACCAAAGCTCGCCGCCGCGCTTCGATATCTGCCGGGCGAACATCTTCGCTTTCCCGAGCCGATTCGCCCAATAGGGTATGAGCGTGCAGTGCGCAGATCCGGTGACCGGATCCTCGTTGATCGAGTGCTTGGGCGCGAAAAACCGCGATACGAAATCGACGCCGCTCGCCGGAGTTCCAGGCGCCGTGGCGATGAGGCCTATGCAATCGAGCGCGGCGACCTTGGTAAAATCGGGCGACAATGACGCCACCGCCTCGGCGGATTTGAAAACCGCGAAGCCGTAACGCGCCGCGAGCACTTCGCTGGGCGCGCGCCCGAGCGCTCCGGCCACGTCGCCCAGGTCCGGTTTGCGTGCGGGCGGTTGTGCCGGAAAATCCATCGCCAGCCTCTCGCCATCGCGCGTCACGGTGAGCGTGCCCGACTTGCGGGAATGGAATCGCACTCGATCGCGCCGCGTGCCGAGAAGATTCAAGACGACATGTGCTGTCGCCAATGTCGGATGACCGGCGAGATCGATTTCCGCCACGGGCGTGAACCAGCAGATGTCATAATCCTCGCCGCGAGGCACGAAAAACGCCGTCTCGGACAGATTGTTCTCCGTCGCGATCGCCTGCATGACGTCGTCAGGCAGCCAGCGCTCGAGCGGCACGATGGCCGCCGGATTGCCGGCGAAGACGCGCGAGGCGAAAGCGTCGACCTGATACATCGGCAGTCGCATGACTACGCCGCCCCTTTTACCGGCGCGGACACATGAAGGCGTTGTCGACCTTGGACATGCCGATATGCGCGTAGTACGACATCGCATCCGGCGCGGCAAGCAGGAGGACCATCGAATGCGGTGCGACGGCGCGCCGCGTTTCGTCGATCAAACGACGTCCGATTCCCTGTCCCTGGTAGGCACGATCGACTGCAAGATCGGACAGGTAGCAAGCGAAGGAAAAATCGGTAAGCGAACGTGCGACGCCAACGAGTTTTGTCTGGTCGCGCGCGGTCACGATGAGATTGCCATGCTCGAGCATCTTGGCGATCCGCCGTGAATCCTCGACCGGCCTTCGCGCGGCGAGGCCCGAGCGCCGCAACAACTCGACGAATTCCTCGGCCGCGAGCCGGTGCTCGATCGCATAGACGACCGCCATCGCTATTCTCCGGGAGCGGCGTGGCGAGTCATGAATTCGGCGAGCTCGCGCTCGCTCTCGGACGAACTTCCGGCGAGCCTCGCGATGACACGCTTGCGGTCGACCGTCTTGCGGTTCTGGGACAGCTTGAATTTGCCTTCGAGCCGCTCGACGGGAATTTCCAGGCCAACGATTCCCCTGAGCATCCCGGTCATGAAGGCCGGCGGCAAGCCGTCCGTGCTCCATGCATCAGCGCGGCCGCCTTCATGCGTTCTGACCAGCCGCTTGACCAACGCCTCGAGCTTCGCCGGATCCTCGATCAACCGCACCCGGCCATAGGCATGAACCGCCGCGTAGTTCCACGTCGGGACGGCCGGATGGACTTCGTACCAAGATGGCGAAACGTAGCCGTGCGGGCCGGAGAAGATTACCAGCGCCATCGCGTCGGCGATCTGCCGCCAATGCGGATTGCCGCGCGATAGATGGGTGATCAACGTTCCGTGCGCGCCGCGCTCACGATCGAGCAAAAACGGCACGTGCGTCGCATAGGGCTCGTCGCCGCCGCCAGTAACCAGCGCACCGAAGCTGTACGACTCGATCAAATCATGTAGTACCGCGGTGTTCGTCTCGGCGAAAGCATCGGGAACGTACATTGACGGCTCCTTCGGACGCAGCGGCGCGAGTAGAGACTGTCACATCGGCGCGAAGCGCGCGACGTGCGCCGGCACCGATAAGCGCCGGCATCGCGACGGCCGTCGCACCTAGCTGGAAAGGCGTCTTTCTCGCACCGATCTGCTAGATCCTCCAGAACGGTTTCCGCATCTCGCAATCGATGTCGGCGCGCGAAAGACCCATGTCGGCCATCATCCGGTCGTCCAGAGTGGCGAGCTGATGGCGGTCGTGGGCACGCTGCTGCCAAATGAATAGCGCTTGGAAGACGACCAGGACGCACTGGGCGGCGATCGCGCCGAGCGCGACGCTTGTACCGCTGATCACCGACGCGGTATCGGACCAGATTGACCGTCTAGAGATTGTACTCATACAATCCTCCATTACCAGCGAAATTGTCTCTAGATTGTTTGCTCCTAAAAAGGTATGATTGACACAATTCGATCGTCAATGTTTATATTGTCACCATGACAAGTTGGACTCCCAACCTCGAATCGCAACGCGGACCGCGATACATCGCGATTGCCCGCGCGCTGGCCGATGACATCGTCGCTGGCCGGCTCAAATCCGGGGAGCGATTGCCGACGCACCGCGATCTGGCATGGAAGCTTGGCGTGACGGTCGGCACGGTGACCCGCGCCTACGCCGAAGCCGAGCGCCGGGGCCTTATCGCTGGTGAAGTCGGCCGCGGAACCTATGTGCGCGAACGAATCGGCGACGGCGTGTTGATACCGTCGCCCGATCCGCCGACACGCGACTTCATCGACTTGGCGCGAAACTTTCCGCCCGACAACCCGGCGGCGCGCGATATTCAAGATGCGCTTACCGAGTTCGCGAAGCGCAACGATCTGTCGCCGCTATTGCGCTACACCACGCCAGGCGGGGACGAAGCGCATCGCGCTGTCGGCGCAGCATGGCTTGCCGGGTTCGGCCTTCGTGTCGACCCAGCGCAGGTCGTGCTCACCAGCGGCGCGCAGCATGCCATGCTCGTAGCGATTTCTGGCCTGGCGCGCCCTGGCGATGTCGTACTCACCGAGCAACTCGCCTTCTACGGCATGAAATCGATCGCATCGATGCTGTCGCTGCGCTTGCAGGGCGTGGCGATGGATCACGAAGGGCTGCTGCCCGATGCCCTCGAAGCCGCGTGCCGGTCGAATTCGCCAAAGGCCCTCTATTGCGTCCCGACGCTGCAGAATCCGACGACGGCCATCATGTCGGCCGAGCGTCGCGCCGCGATCGCCGAGATTTGCCGACGTCATGGCGTGACGATTGTCGAGGACGACGTCTACGGCTTCTTGGTCGAGGACGGCCCGCCGCCGATCGCGACGATCGCGCCGGATATCACGGTGTTCGTGACCAGCCTGTCGAAATGCGTGGCGCCGGGCTTGCGCATGGGCTTCGCCGCCGCGCCGCGGGCCACCGTTGAGCGACTGATTTCCGGGTTGCGCGCGACGACTTGGATGTCGACGCCGCTGACCACCGAGATCGCCATGCGCCACATGGCCGATGGCTCGGCGCGCCGCATGGCCGAATGGCAACGACAGGAAGCGATCGCCCGTCAGGCCATCGCGCGACGAATATTGGGCCACGCCGACATGGCGACTCACCCGGCGGCATTCCACCTCTGGCTCAAGCTTCCCGAACCGTGGCGGCGCGAGGAATACGCGGCGCAGGCGCGGCGGCGCGGCGTCGGCGTCGCCCCGGCCGATGCGTTCGCAGTCGGCCGCGCGCCGGTCCCGCACGCCGTACGGATCGGCCTTTCCGCCGCCCGCGACCGTGCCCAGCTCGAGCGCGCGCTCGGCGTGCTTGCCGAGATGCTCACCGGCATGCCGGAACGCGACTACGCGATGGTGTGAGGTTTAAGCTGCAAACGATCGAATGCGCGCCGAACGCTACGCCGGCTTTGGTGCGCTGGAACGAGTTCCGACGAAGCAGAATCGCTGCGATGCCTCGCCCTTCGACAAGCTCAGGGCGAAGAACAATGAGAGTATCTTTGTGGTGAGCTTGTCGAGCCACGAGGGCGAGCAAAGGGTAGATCTAAACGGTATGCGTCCTAGCAGCGCATCGAGCGTGGAGGTTATGACCTACGAACTATACCTTACGCCTCGAGCGGATGCGCGTGGTTGAGCGGCCCGTGCCCGCGGCCGAATTTCGGCGCGGTCATGATCGCGCGATGAACATAGTCCCGCGCCCGCACGACCGCGTCGCGCAGCGGGAGCGTTTGCGCCAAGCCGGTCGCGATCGCCGAGGCTAGCGTGCAGCCCGTGCCGTGCGTGCTTCTCGTTCGGATGCGTGGCGATTCGAATTCTTCGCTGCCGTCGCGCGTCGCAAGTAGATCGACGACCACATCGCCCTCGAGATGGCCCCCTTTGAGCAAGACCGCCCGGCAGCCGAGCGCAAGCAGGGACGCGGCGGCGCGCCGCATGCCGGCGACGTCGCGCACGACCAGCCCGCACAGTTTTTCGGCCTCCGGCAAGTTGGGCGTGATCACCGTGGCGCGCGGAATCAACGTTTCCTTAAGTGCGGCCACCGCGCTTTCCTCGAGCAGCGGCGCCCCGCCCTTCGCTACCATGACCGGGTCGACGACAAGCGGCAACTGCGCCGCCTGCTCGGCGAGCACGCCGACGACGGCGGCAATCACTTCGGCGCTGTGCAACATCCCGGTCTTGATCGCATCGGCACCGATGTCTTCGAGCACCAGACGCATTTGCTTGACGATGAACGGCGGCGGGACGGCGATGACGCCGAAGACGCCCTGCGTGTTTTGCGCCGTCAGCGCGGTTACTGCGGTGGCGGCGAAGCCGCCCAACATCGTCACGGTCTTGATATCGGCTTGAATGCCGGCGCCGCCGCCCGAATCGGAGCCGGCGCAGATCAGTACGCGCCCACGCATCGCCCGCCTGCCGTTGCCGAGTTTATCGCCGTCCGGCCGCTTCGATCGCGCCGCAAATTCCGTCGACGATCTGCGACACCACGGTCTCGTCCTCGCCCTCGGCCATGACCCGGATCACCGGTTCCGTGCCGGACTTGCGGATCAGCAAGCGGCCCTCGGCCCCGAGCCGCGCTTCCGCGCCGTCGATCGCGCGCTGGACCGCGGCGTTCTCCAGCGGAGCGCCGCCGTTGAAGCGGACGTTCTTCAATACTTGCGGCAGCGGCGTGAACACGCGCCCAACTTCGGAGGCCGGCCGGGCGGCCTCGACAAGTACGGCGAGGACCTGCAGCGCGGCGATCAGTCCATCGCCCGTGGTGGCGTAGTCGCTCAATATGACGTGGCCTGACTGCTCGCCTCCCACGTTGTAGCCGCCAGCGCGCATTCGCTCGAGAACGTAGCGGTCGCCGACCGGCGCGCGCTCGAACCCGAGCCCCAACCCGCCAAGGAACCGCTCGAGCCCGAGATTCGACATCACGGTGCCGACAATACCCGCTCCCTTGAGCGCTCCGCCCTTTGCCCACGAGCGGGCGATCAGGGCCATGATCTGGTCGCCGTCGATCCGCGCGCCGTGCTCGTCGACCATGATCAGACGATCCGCGTCGCCATCGAGCGCCACGCCGAGATCGGCGCCGTGCGCGACGACCTGGGTTTGCAGCGTCGCCGGATGGGTCGCCCCGCACCCTTCGTTGATGTTGAAGCCGTCGGGCTCGACCGCGACCGGCACCACGTCGGCGCCGAGCTCCCACAGCACGGTCGGCGCCACGCGGTACGCCGCTCCGTTCGCGCAATCGACGACGACCTTGAGACCATCGAGCCGAAGCCCCTTGGGAAAAGTCGCCTTGACGAACTCGATGTAACGACCTTGCGCGTCATCGAGCCGTTTGGCGCGGCCGAGGCGGTCGGGGCTGGCGCGACCGCCGTTCGAATCGAAGCCGCGCTCGATTTCGGCCTCGATGTCATCGGAGAGCTTGAAGCCGTCCGGCCCGAACAGCTTGATGCCGTTGTCGTGAAACGGGTTGTGCGAGGCCGATATGACGACGCCGAGATCGGCGCGGAGACTGCGCGTGAGCATGGCGACCGCCGGCGTCGGCAGCGGTCCGAGCAGCACAACGTCCATGCCGACGGATATGAAGCCCGCGGTCATCGCCGGCTCGATCATGTAGCCCGACAGCCGGGTGTCCTTGCCGATCACCACGAGATGACGGTGCGGCCCGCGCGTGAAATAGCGCCCGGCCGACACCGCGACTTTGAGCGCGGTTTCGGCGGTCATCGGCTCGGCGTTGGCCTCGCCTCGGATGCCGTCGGTGCCGAACAGCTTGCGCACGTGAGATCTTCGTCCAGCTGACAATTATATTATATACGCCAAGAGCGCTTTGAAGAATCGCCTTATATCAGAATCCGACCGAGCGTCCAGCGCGCGTCGTTAACCAACGTCGTTAACGATCGATCTCACGGGCGTCCACGATGTCGATCTCGATCCGAGCGACAGTACCGTCGCACAGTCGAAATATCGCGTCCTGCGGCTCATCGAGCGCAAGGATTTGGTCCGAAGCAAGGCCGGCATATAGGCCCCGCAGTACGCGCCCGGTCGCTCCATGCGTCACGACGATCAGCGGATCAGCAGACGTCGCAGTCTCGAGAAACGCCGCTACCCGCCGCACCAGCATGGCATAGCTTTCGCCCTTCGGGGGCGCGACGTTCCATCGGTCATCCAGCCGCCACCGCCATCTTTCTTCATCGCGTGCTCGGATTTCACTAAGGGTCAACCCGTCCCATTCGCCCCAGGTTATTTCCTTGAGGCGATCGTCAAAGATAAATCGATCTGCCGGTACGCCAAGGCGCCGACCGACGATTTCCGCGGTTCGCCGAGCCCGGGCAAGCGGACTCGCAACAATTGCAGCTCCATCGCGATTCCCGATCGCGTCATGCAGCCAGCTGCCGATGGCGATCGCTTGTCGTTCGCCACGATCGGTAAGAGGCGAGTCGCGATGGCCCTGCATGCGGCCAGCGCGGTTCCACTCGGTTTCGCCGTGCCGAATAAGGTATATGGCTCTGATCACAGCGCATCGCCTTGTTCGATCGCTCGCCACACTGCGATCGCCTGGACGCTTGCCGCGACATCGTGAACGCGAAGGACGTCGGCGCCGCGGGCCAGCGCCGCAAGCGCCGCGGCAAGCGAGCCCGCGAGGCGCTGCTTCGGAGGCTCGCCCTTCGACAGACGGGCGATGAAGCTCTTGCGGCTGACTCCGACCACGACCGCCACGCCAAGGCGTTTCAGCCGCCGGGTAGCGCGTAAAAGCAACAAGTTGTGGTCGAGTGTTTTTCCAAATCCGATGCCGGGATCGATGGCAAGGTGGGCGCGGGGAATCCCGGCCGCCTCGGCAATGGCGAGGCGAGCGGCAAGGAACGCTTCGACCTCGCCGACGACGTCGTCGTAGGCTGGTGCGGCCTGCATCGTCGCCGGTTCGCCATGCATGTGCATGAGGATCGCCGCGACGTTCGACCGCGCGACGACATCGAGGCTGTCGGGATCGCCGGCGAGCGCGGTCACGTCGTTGACGATCGAGGCACCGGCCGCGATGGCGTCGCGCATCACCGTCGACTGGCGGGTGTCGATCGACACCTTGGCGCCCCGTCCCGCGAGCGCCTCGACCACCGGAAGCACGCGGCGACGCTCCTCTTCGATCGTAGTCGCGGCGGCGCCGGGCCTGGTCGATTCTCCCCCGACGTCGATGATGTCGGCACCCTGGTCGAGCAACGCCAGGCCGTGGACGATCGCCGCCGCAGGCTCGGCGAATTCGCCGCCGTCGGAAAAACTATCCGGAGTGACGTTGACGACGCCCATCACCAGCGGACGATCGAGCGTCAGCCCGGCGAAACTCCTGGGGGTCGAATTCGTGGTCTCCACGCCGCCGGTATAGACCACAATCGCCGGCGACGACCAAGGCGAATTGCGCCGACGCGCCGATCAGATCGAGTTGAGCGGTAGCTTGAGATAAATTTTACCATTGGCCTCGGGCGGTGGCATGCGGCCGCCGCGAATGTTCACCTGGATCGCCGGCAGGATCAAGTTTGGGGCGGTCAGCGTCTTGTCGCGTTCCTTGCGAAACCCGACGAAACGCTCCTCGCTCATGTTGTCCTTGAGGTGGATGTTGTCGCGTCGTTGCGCCTCGACCGACGTCTCGAAGGCCAGCGGCCGCCCATTCGGCATGTAATCATGGCAAACGAAGATGCGCGTGTCGGGCGGCAATTCGAGAACCCGCTGCATCGAGTGGTACAGTTTGCGGGCGTCGCCGCCCGGAAAATCGGTTCGCGCGGTGCCGTAGTCGGGCATGAACATCATGTCGCCGACGAAGGCGCAAGCCGGCCCTGTCGCGCCGCGCACGATATAGGTCATGCACGACGGCGTGTGCCCCGGCGTGCTCCAGGCGACGGCGTGCAGATTGCCGATCTTGAATCGCTCGGCGTCCTGAAAAAGGTGGTCGAACTGCGACCCGTCGACAGCGAAGCCCGGCTCGAGATTGTAGATCTCCTTCCACGTCCGCTGGACGTCGACGATGTGCGCGCCGATCCCCAGCTTGCCGCCGCAGTGTTCGCGGATATGCATGGCGGCGGTCAGATGATCGGCGTGGCAATGCGTCTCGAGGATCCATTCGATCTCGAGGCCGGTCGCGGCGCGCAGAACATTGTCGGCTGATGCAGTCGATATTCGCCCCGATCGCGGCTCGAAATCGAGCACCGAATCAATGACCGCCGCCGCGTTCGTTTCGGGATCGGCGACCAAATACGACACGGTATTGGTCGCTTGATCGAAAAACCCCCTCACCGCCGGCCCCTTCTCGGTTCCGTTCGCCATGCCAGCCCCTCCTGCTGTCACGGCGTCCATAGTACGAGAATCGGCGTCCATTGACACTGAAGCGAATTCGCTGAACGACAAAGCTGCGGCGGCGGCGCGCGCTCCGGAGTCGCCGGTCAGTCCATCGGCGGCGCGGCGTAGAAATGCCACAGGAAATGCGCACCCGCGCCGCGGTATGGCCGCCACGGTTCGACCAGCTTGAGCAGCCGGTGCGGCTCCGGGCGCCGCCGCAAGCCTTTGAGGCGCTGGAAGGCGGTCTGCAGCGCCAGATCGCCGCTGGGGAACACATCGGGGCGGCCGAGAGCGAACAGGAGGTATACCTCCGCGCTCCATCGGCCGATGCCCTTGATCTTGACCAGTTCATCGACCGCTTCATCGTCGGGCAACTGGTGAACGCGCGCTAGATCGATACGCCCGCTCACCAGATCGTCGGCGAGTCCCAGTGCGTAGCGGACCTTTTGTCGCGACAGCCCCAGCGCACGAAGCTCGGCGGCGGACATTGTCGCAACCCGTTCGGGCGCCAACGGCACTACCGCCTCCTCGATTCGGCGCCACATCGCCATCGCCGCCTTGGCCGAAACCTGTTGACCGACGATCGTCCGGAACAGGGCGGGGAAGCCAGGTGGCCGCGATCGCGGCGGCGGCGGACCGACGCGCGCCAAAGCGCGCGCCACGTGTTCGTCGCTCCGGGCCAGTTTGCGTAGTTGACGAAGGATCGGATTCGTAGGCATGGGGTGCGCGAGCGTTGCTTCAAGGGGCGTCTCGGTCAAGCGAGTCATGGAACAAATTTCCGCGAGCAAAGTCAGGCGCGGCTTTGCTAGGCTCGGTGGCGCGGAGGGAGACTCGACGAATGCCCGGAGCGGAAGGACTGTGGAGCCGTCTGTTCGGCGGCGAGGAGCGCGCCGACACCTCGCCGGTCGTCCACGACGAGATCAGGCACACCACATGCTACATGTGCGCCTGCCGCTGCGGCATTCGCGTGCACATGCTGGACGGCGCGATCCGCTTCATCGACGGCAACCCGAATCACCCGGTCAACCGCGGCGTGCTGTGCGCCAAGGGATCGGCCGGCATCATGAACCACTACTCGCCGGCCCGACTGTCGCGGCCATTGCTGCGGGTGGGCCCACGCGGCTCGGGCGAGTTCAAGGAAATCACCTGGGATGAAGCGCTCGACGTGGCGACGAAATGGCTCGCCGCGGTGCGACGCGAGAACCCGCGAAAGCTCGCCTTCTTCACCGGGCGCGACCAGAGCCAAGCGCTTACCGGCTGGTGGGCGGCCCAGTTCGGCACGCCCAACTATGCCGCGCATGGCGGATTTTGCTCGGTCAACATGGCTGCGGCCGGCCTCTATACCGTCGGCGGTAGCTTTTGGGAGTTCGGCGAGCCGGATTGGGAGCGCACGCGATATTTCATGATGTTCGGCGTCGCCGAAGATCACGACTCGAACCCAATCAAGACGGGGATCGCCCAGTTGAAGGCGCGTGGCGCCAAATTCGTCTCGGTCAATCCGATCCGCACCGGCTATAGCGCGGTGGCCGACGAATGGCTCGCGATCACGCCCGGCACCGACGGACTCTTCATATTCGCCTTGATTCATGAACTGCTCCGGGCCGACAAGATCGATCTCGATTATCTCGTCCGCTACACCAACGCCCCCTGGCTGGTGATCCGCGATCCCGGCGCGGCGGACGATGGTCTGTTCGCCCGCGGCGATGACGGACGGCCTGTCGTCTGGGACAGGCAGCGCAATGGCCCAGTCGACGCCTCCGACACCGGCGCCAGCCCCAAGATCGCCGGCGAGGTGCGGATGCCTGACGGCCGGATGGCGCTACCGGCGTTCCACCTTTTTGCCGAGCGGATGCTGGACGCCCAGTACGCGCCGGAAGCGGTGGCACCGACATGCGGCGTGCCGGCGGCGACGATACGGCGGATCGCCGCCGAGCTGGCGCACGCCGCGTTCGATGAAGAGCTCGTCTTGGAGCGACCGTGGACCGATTGGGCCGGCCGACACCATGCGCGGACGATCGGCCGCCCGGTCGCAATGCACGCGATGCGCGGAATTTCGGCGCACTCGAACGGATTTCATACCTGCCGCGCCTTGCACCTCTTGCAAATGCTGCTCGGCTCGATCGATACCCCGGGAGGATGGCGTTACAAATCACCCTACCCGCGGCCAGCGCCGCCACCGATCCGGCCGGCCGGACATGCCGACCACGTTGCGCCCGATCGCCCGCTTGCCGGGCCGCCGCTCGGCTTTCCCATGGGGCCCGAGGATCTGCTGATCGACGAGGCCGGCGCGCCTCTGCGCATCGACAAGGCCTATTCGTGGGACGCGCCGCTCGCTGCGCATGGCTTGATGCATACCGTGATCGCCAACGCCGCGCGCGGCGACCCCTACCCCATCGATACGCTGTTCATGTTCATGGCTAACATGGCCTGGAACTCGGCCATGAACACCGGCGACACGCTCGCCATGCTTGCGGCAACCGATCCGGCGAGCGGCGAGTACCGCATCCCACGCATCATCTACGCCGATGCCTACGCCTCCGAGATGGTGGCCTATGCCGATCTGGTGCTCCCCGACACCACTTATCTCGAGCGGTGGGACTGCCTCTCGTTGCTCGACCGCCCGATCGGCAGCGCCGACGGCCCGGCCGACGCAATCCGCCAGCCGGTAATCCGGCCCGACCGCGACGTACGGCCGTTCCAAGACGTGCTGATCGAACTTGGCGCGCGACTGAAACTGCCCGGCTTCGTCACCGCCGAAGGCGCGCCGAAATACCCCGGCCTCTACGCCGACTACATCGCCAATCACGAACGCCGGCCGGGGATCGGATCGTTGGCCGGCTGGCGCGGGCCGTCAGGCGACCAGGACGGCATTGGTGCACCCAATCCGCATCAACTCGCGAGGTACGTCGCCAACGAATGCTTCTGGCGCTACGAGCTGCCGGAAGACGCGCGCTTTTTCAAACACGCCAACAAGGCGTATCTCGAACACGCGACGACGTTCGGTTTCATCGACAAGCCGGAACCGATCGTCCTTCAGCTTTACTGCGAACCGCTGCAGCGATTCCGGCTCGCGGCACGGGGACACGGCCCCATCCGGCCGCCCGAGCGCCATCGCGCCCGGATCGAAACCTACTTCGATCCGCTGCCGATCTGGTATCCGCCGCTCGAAGCACAAACGGGCGCCGCCGCCCCGTTTGCGCTGCACGCGATCAGCCAGCGACCGATGGCGATGTATCATTCGTGGGGTTCGCACAACCCGTGGCTTCGGCAGATTCACGGCGCGAACCGACTCTATATGCATCGCGCGACCGCGGCATCGCTCGGTCTCCAGGACGACGATTGGGCGTGGATCGAAAGCGCGAATGGTCGAGTGAAGGCGCAAGTGCGGCTGATGGACGGAGTCAACCGCGATACGGTGTGGACATGGAACGCCGTCGCCAAGCGCGCCGGCGCCTGGAATCTCGACCGGCGATCGCCCGAGGTGACGCGCGGTTTCCTTCTCAACCATCTGGTCGCCGAACTGCTGCCCGAGCGCGACGGATATCGCTATTCCAACTCCGATCCGGTGACCGGCCAGGCGGCGTGGTACGACCTTCGCGTACGCGTCGCCAAGGCCGATCCGGTCGAGGCCGGCGCCAGCGAACCTCAATATCCGCCAATGAAGCGGCCCCCGGGCCTGGTCGACCCGCCGTCGATCCTGCGCTACGGCGGTAGCTTCGGGCGGCGTTCCGAGGGCGGCCCGTGACCGATCTTCCCGGCATCGCACCTGGCGCCAAGAAGCTCGGCCTGGTGATCGACCTCGACACCTGCGTCGGGTGCCACGCCTGCGCGGTCAATTGCAAGGAGTGGAACACCGGCGGGCATTCGGCGCCCTTGCCCGATCGCGATCCGTATGGACCGGCGGCGAGCGGCGTGTGGTTCAATCGCGTCCATACCTTCGAGTGGGGCGAGGGCGACGCGGGGCGCACTGTCCACTTTCCGCGGTCATGCTTGCACTGCGAGGAGCCGGCCTGCGTGACCGTTTGCCCGACCGGCGCGTCCTACAAGCGCGCCGAGGACGGGATCGTTCTCGTCAATCCCGACACATGCATCGGCTGCAAGCTGTGTTCGTGGGCGTGCCCGTACGGTGCGCGCGAGTTCGACGACGATGCCGGGGTCATGAAGAAATGCACGTTGTGCATCGATCGCATCTATAACGAGCGCTTGCCGGAGCGCGAGCGCGTGCCGGCCTGCGTGTCGACCTGCCCGGCGCATGCTCGCCATTTCGGCGACCTCGGCGATCCGAACTCGGCGGTCTCCCGCCTGGTCGCCGCCCGCGGCGGAGTCGATTTGATGCCCGAGCTCGGCTACCGGCCGGTCAACAAGTACTTGCCGCCCCGCGCGCGATCCGTGCCGCAGGCCGATGGCGGCGATTCGTCACCTCGTGAATCCGTCGGCGATGACATACACCCGCTCTGGCGATGGATCGACCGGGTGTTGTCGCGATGATCGCATTCGGATGCCGCAATTCGGATGCCGGGAGCTCTCGGGCAGGCAATATGAAACCTGCCCAATTCATGCGGTCCCCTCCAGCGTCAGCTGACTGACGCCCGCCGTCCGGCGCTCGACATGCATCCTGCGTTCTCCGTCATTTTCTTCACAACCGCATCGGGCGCGGGATATGGGCTGCTGGGGATGCTCGGGGTCATGGCCCCGCTTGGCATGTTGCCGGCGGACCGCTGGTTCGGAGCCGTCACGCTCGGCCTGGCGCTGACGCTCGTCACCGCCGGACTGCTCGCATCCTTGCAGCATCTTGGCCACCCCGAGCGCGCCTGGCGCGCCATCTCGCAGGTTCGCTCCTCGTGGTTGTCGCGCGAGGGTCTGGCGGCGCTGCTTGCATACCTGCCCGTAAGCTTGTTCGCCGTGGGCTGGGTGTTGCTCGCGAGCACGGACGGAATCTTCGCTTTGGCCGGTTACGCGAGCGCCATCCTCGCCGTCGTCACCGTGTGGTGCACCGGCATGATCTATGCCTCGCTGACGCCGATCCGCCAATGGAACAATGGGTTGGTGGTCCCAGGATATCTTGCCTTGGCGTTCATGACCGGCGCGCTTTGGCTGGCGGCGATCGCCGCGCTGTTCGGCGTCGGCACCCGCTCGCTGTCAACGCTCGCGGCGGCGGCGATCGTCGTCGCCGGCGCAGTGAAGTGGCGGTACTGGCAAAGGATCGATGTGGGACGCGCGGCCAGCACACCCGAGACGGCTACGGGGCTCACCGGCGGCGGTCGGGTACGGCTCCTGGATCCGCCCAACACGCAGGAGAACTATGTGCAGAAGGAAATGGGCTTCGTGCTGGCGCGCAAGCACCGCGACAAGTTGCGCCGCGTGGCGCTCATCGCCGGATTCGCCGCGCCGCTGGCGTTGTCGCTTGGCGCGCTGATCGCCGGCGGAACGCTGGCGGCGATCCTCGCGCCGGTCGCCGCGGCAATGGCGATGTTTGGAGTTTTCGTTGAGCGTTGGCTGTTTTTCGCCGAGGCGACACACACCGCGATGCTTTATTACGGAGCGCCGAAGGTCTGAGCGCGGCGCCCGCCTCAACATGATGCCTTGTGCCGCCGCCGCGCCGCCGTAGCTCAGTGGTAGAGCATGTCCTTGGTAAGGACGGGTTGATCGTTGGATTCAACTCGACATCACGAGGATCAGCGCGGCGAACAACCATTACCGACTACGGGTCTTAGCCGTAGTTGTCGCCGTCGAGCGCGGACCAGCAGCTCCCGCCCCGGCCGTCTTATGGTATGCAAGGGCCGCAGTACGACGGGACACCAGCCGCAATCAACAAACCGCCGAGAGGCGAGCATTCATGCCCGGTCCTGGATTCGAAATGAACAAACTGCACTCCGCCGCACAGGATGGAGATCTTGACCGAGTGAAGGAGCTACTCGAACAAGGTTGCGACATCAATGCGTTTGATGAGGATCTTGACTGGACTCCCCTGCACTATGCGGTCAAGGAGGGGCATATCGATGTCGCTGCTTACCTGATAGAACGCGGGGCCGACGTGAATGCTCATAACTCCGATAGAGCCGGCGAAACCCCATTGGCGCTTGTCGCGCAAGAATGCACGTATGAAATTGCGAAGCTACTTGTCGACGCGGGCGCCGATCCTACAATACCGGGATGGATGAAGCTATCCGCCCTTGACCGCGCCGCGAAACGGAAGCGGGCTGAAGGCGTGCGAATCTATGAGCTATTGAGACGCTCGGCCGAAAGATTCCGATAACGCCGGTGGGAACGTCAAGGCGCTCTCCGGTAGCCGCATCCGTCCCCGCCCGATCGTGCATTGGCGCGCAAGATCACTGGCCGCCGCCTGAGGCATGAAAAAGCTTGCGGACAAAACGCGCAATATCCGCTTCTCGAAAAGACCGCAGAAAGCCGCTCCTATCCAGTCCAACCGTCCACCTACTCCAGTTCTTGCCGCAATGCGAACTGAGAGTTCTAGAGCGTGATCTGCCTTGATCTAATCATGTCGCGCGCCCTCATGGTTCGACAGGCTCACCATGAGGGCATATTTATCAGTCCTCGCCCTGAGCCCGTCGAAGGGCGAGGGGTAAATCCGGCGATTGAACCTTGGCGGATCACGCTCTAGGACCTTACCGCAACGATCAAATCGTCGGGTCACCCGAGACACTCGGATGTGGGCGGGCGTGGCCAGTGCAAGATTCGGGACTTATCGCGGCGCTGTCGGCGATGCTTGGCGTCCTCATCGAGCGATGGCTGTTCTTCGCCGAAGCGACCCACACCGTGACGCTCTACTACGGAGCGTCGAAGGTCTGAGCGCCGCGCCCGTTCCGCCATATTTCATCGCGCGGCCCCCGCGCCGGTTGCGCGACGGTCGTTCCTATGGCACTTTCCCGGCCGCTTCTCCGCCCGCCGCGCCGCCGTAGCTCAGTGGTAGAGCACGTCCTTGGTAAGGACGGGGTCGGTTGTTCGATTCAACTCGGCGGCACCAGGGCTCCCAATCGGTAACCCCGTCAGCGGCTCGGGTCGAAGGCTTGGTCGTCGCCGCCGAGCGCGAACCAGAAGCTTCCCCCTCCCGCTCCGGCCCGACCGTGCATGAAACGCAGCATGTCCTCGCGCAGCGCCTGGCCCATGAAATGGCTCGCGAAGAGAATGCGCGTCCGCGGATTTTCCAAGAGGTAGGCGTAAAGCAGATATTGTTCGGTCCAGTGGACATGCTCGTGCAACGCGCGGCGCATCGGAAAAGGATACGGCAGGCAGATGTCGTGTGCGTGAACCAGGACGTTGCGGCGAAGCTGGGGCAATACGCGCAAGTAAAGATGCAGGCAATCGCTGCCGATCTTCACGGTGTGCGTCGAATCGATGAAAAGAATATCGCCGTTTTCGAGCTGATCGTTGAAGAACCTGGGCGGCAAAGACTGCGCCCGCTCGCGCACCAGGGTCAGCCGACCCTGGCTCGCTAACTCGCTAAGCCAATCACTCGGGTGCGGCTCGACGCAGCATAGTTGCCCGCGGCCATTGGCGGCGAGCGCGCCCAGCGCGATCAGGCTCGAGAATCCGGCGCCGACTTCGACGATTCGCCTCGGTTTGGCGTATCGGATGACCGACCAATACGCCATGGCGTCGGCGTGCGAGAATAAAGGGTTGTCCCAGAAGTACTCCTTCGGCGCCTCGACGTCGCCCGACTGGGGCGGCGCGAACTCGGCCGCGAAGGGCGCGATCTTCGCCAGAAATCGGCGCAAGCGATCGAGATCGAACAACGATGGATCGTTATACGGACCGTCGGCCTCACGATACTCGAAAGACGCCTCCACTTCCTCGACGCTCGGAATGTCGGCGTAAAATCGCGCCGGCGTGATGAATATCCTGTGCCTCTGAAGTTCGCGGTGAACTTCCGGACCGGCCCACATGACGCGCTGCGCGAGGTCGATCAAGATACTTATTTCGCGTTGCGACAGTGCTTCGTCGTTCGCCATGCGTCACACACTATGACTTGGGAATACTCGATCTCATGAAGTAATCGCCGTTGCAAGGCAAGACTATAAGTCCGTATTGCCTCGCCGAGCAATGCGCCTCGCAGCGGCCGAGCGACCGGCCCCTTATCGCAGCAATCGCCGCGTCGAAATCGCCGAAAGCGGCGAGCTATACGCGTCGGTCCACACCGGCTCGCCGACCCGTTCGGGGATCGGGGACCAATCGCCATTGCGAGCGATTGGGCCGAGCGCCGATTCGGAGCGCGCGACCACCGCGACGTCGACGGCGTAGCCGAAGACTCGCTCGAGGTCCGTCCTCATGACGCGTTGACGTTTGAGCCGGCCGACGAGCCCGGCGTCGCTCGCAAGTCGACCGACAATCGGCGCTAGATCGAGCACGCGATGGCTGATGTGGAAGGCGATCAGCCCGTTTGGTGCCAGCTTACCAAGGTAGAGCCGCAGCGCTTCGCGCGTCAGCAAATGGACCGGGATCGAATCCGAAGTGAAGGCGTCGACCACGATCACATCGAAGCTCGCCGGCGGTGCGTCGCGCAGCGACAGGCGCGCATCGCCGATCACCACGCGTTTGTTGGGATCGCAGTCGCGCAGGAACGTGAAATAGCGCGCGTCGCGCGCGAAACGCTCGACCAACGGATCGATCTCGTAGAACGTCCATTGCTCGCCCGGGCGACCGAGGCAAGCGAGACTTCCTGCGCCCAACCCGATGATCGCCACGCTGCCGGCGCGGCCCTCGCGCGCCGCGGCGTTGAATACGTCGCCGAACGGCCCGCTCCGGAAATAATAGGTCAAGGGCTCGCGCGTCATCGAACGGGCGTGCGATTGCGAACCGTGCGTGGTCGTGCCGTGCTCGAGAAAGTATAAATTGGTTACGGCGTGCCGCTCGACGCGCAGGACGCCGTAAAAGCTCCGCTCCTTCTCCAGGACCAGCCGCTGCCTTTCGTCCAGAACCACCTCCTTCATGGCGAAGGCCGCGGCGACGATCAATCCGATGGCGAGAGGTCGGCGGCGAAGCGCGGCAAGCGCGGCGATCGCCACAATCCACACAGCGAGAAGTACGCCTGCGCGCGCATCGGCGCGGACCCAGCCTCCGGTCGCGCTCGCCAGCAGGGTAAGGTCGCGCGCGAAGAACAGTCCGGCCGCGACGACGGCCGGAACCGCGAAATCGAGCAGGCGCCGCGTCGGCGCGCCGAGCCAGAGACCCGGCCGCAGGAAACAGGCCAGCACGAGCGCGATCGGATACTCGTACACGCCGTCGAATAGCAGCGGGGCGGCCAGCGCGTTGAACATGCCGCCGAGAGCGCCGCCGAGCGAAAGCCAGAAATAGTACTCGGTGAGAAAGATCGCCGGCGGGCGCCGTCGCGCCAGCTCGCCATGACACATCAGGCAAGAAAGAAAGAACGTCGCCAAGTGCACGCCGATGGCGATCACGAAATTGTCCAAGGGCGGCCAGACCGTGACGAGCAGCAGCGCCATCATGGCGACGAGTTGCAGCGGCGATGCCCAGGGTAGGAACCACGTCGTAGAACGCGCGAACGCCAGGATGAACGTCACCAGGTAGAGCGCCAGCGGCGCCACCCAAAACAGCGGCGTGGAAAGGAGATCGGTGGTGATGTACGAGGTGACGCCGAGCAACAGGCTCGACGGAACGAAGGCGAGCGCCAGCCACATAAGACGCTCGCTCCACTTCGGCCGCAGCCCGGCGAAATCGGGCTGGACGCGCGGTCGGCTCCAGTTCCGCTCGCGGCCGGCCGCGGTCCACAAGCATGCCGCGTGCGCCGCAAGCAATCCAATGTAACCTAGGGTCCATAGCGTCGCCTGGTCGCCCAGATCGAGACGCGGCTCGATGACCAGCGGATACGCCAGGAGCGCCAAAAGGCTGCCAAGGTTGCTCGCCGCATAAAGAAAATACGGGTCGCCGGCGGCCGCGCTCGTGGTCAGCGAAAACCAGCGCTGGATCAGCGGGGCGCTGCTCGCGACCAACAGTACGGGGGCGCCGACCGCGGCGGCGAGGGTGCTCAGCAGCCATGCGATCGGCTCACCCTCGGGCGCAGCGATACGATCGGACGCCAGTGCTAGCGGCAACGCCGTCAACGTCGCCGCCGCGAGCGCCGCATGGACCGCGATATGCGCGGCGCGCGACAACGCGGCGACTATGAAATGGGCGTACACATAACCACAAAGCAAGAGCGCCTGGAAAAAGACCAGACACGTGATCCAAACCTGCGAGGAGCCGCCAAGCAGCGGCAGCATCGCCTTGCCGGCCATCGGCTGGATGGCGAACAGAAGGAACGCACCCCAGAACGATGCAAACGCGAAAATCAGAGTATCAAGCATCGATTGCGCGCGCGCTCTCGACCGGCCCGGCCATGGAGCCGCCGAACTCAGCCGCAGCGACGGCAGCGAATTTGCATGAACACATCGTCCTCGTCGCAGTCCATTATCGCGTGGTCGAGGACGATGCGGAGCGCCTTCGAGGCGTCGACCAGCTGGTGCTGCGTCGCCATCTCCTCGAGCCAGGCGAGCTGATCGGATTCGACTAGGAAAGAGGCCGCGACCTTGTTTTTTTCCGTCATTTGCGTCGTCTCAACCGACGCGGCTGGTATCGACCACGACCCGCCCGCGTACCTGCCCGTCGAGGATGCGCGCGCCGAACTCCGGCAAATCGCGCAGGCCGATGGTCGATGTCATGGCGTCGAGCTTGCGCAGCGGCATGTCGCGCACGATGCGTCTCCAAGCCTCCTTGCGTTCGCTGATCGTCCGCATCACCGAATCGATGCCGAGCAGCTTCACGCCGCGCAAGATCAGCGGCAGGACGGTCGCCTTGAATTCGTTCCCGCCGGCGTTACCGCATACGGCGATCGACGACCCGTAGCGCATGCTGGTCATGATGTTCGCCAGGATCCCGCCCCCCACCGCGTCGATGCACCCAGCCCAGCGCTCGCTTTGCAGCGGCTTTGAGGGGGCACCGACGAAATGGGCGCGGGCCAGGATGGTCTTGGCGCCCAGTGACCGCAGGTAGTCGTTAGACTCGGCGCGTCCGGTCACTGCGGTCACGTCATATCCGAGTTTGCCGAGGATCGCCACGGCGGCGCTGCCGAGCCCGCCGGCTGCGCCGGTGACCAACACCTCGCCGGCTCCGGGCTTCAAGCCATGGCGCTCGAGCTCCATCACCGCGAGCATCGCGGTGAAGCCGGCGGTGCCAACAGCCATGGCTCGCGCCGGCGTCAAACCCTGCGGCAACGGCACCAGCCACTCCGCCTTGACGCGCGCGCGTTGTGCGTAGCCGCCCCAATGAAGCTCGCCGACACGAAACCCCGTCAAGACGACCTTGTCCCCAGGCTTGAACATGGAGTTTTCGGAAGCCTCGACGGTCCCCGCAAGATCGACGCCGGGGACATGCGGATACTTGCGGACGAGCCGCCCGACGCCACTGAGAATCAATCCGTCCTTGTAGTTGAGCGTTGAATGCGAGACCGACACAAGAACGTCGCCGGGAGGCAAGTCGGTCTCCTCGAGCGTCTTGATGGCGCCCGTCACCTGACCGTCCTTCTCCTCCAAAACGAGCGCCTTGAAGCTGCTCATGCAATACCCCCCTGACGAAACAACAGCGGCCTTGCGCGCCGCGCGCCAATGGCGCGGTGCCTGCCGCGCGAGCCGTCGGCCGAGCTCAATCTAACGCAGCGGCTCAAGTATGCTGACGTAGTTGGCGACCGCGGCCCCGCCCATATTGAAGATTCCGGCAAGCTTGGGGCTTTTGAGCTGCATGTCGCCGGCCCGCCCGCTAAGCTGCATCGCCGTCATGACATGCATCGACACGCCCGTCGCGCCGATCGGATGGCCCTTCGACTTGAGCCCGCCCGAGGGGTTGACCGGAAGCCGGCCATCCTTCTCGGTCCATCCTTCGAGGATCGCGCGCGCTCCTTCCCCCTTTGGCGTCAGCCCCATCGCCTCGTATTCGATCAGCTCGGCGATGGTGAAGCAGTCATGCGTTTCGACGAAGGACAGGTCGTCAAGCCCGATCCGCCCGGCATCGAGCGCTTTGGCCCACGCCTGCTCGCAACCCTCGAACTGGATGATGTCGCGTTTGCTCATCGGCAGATAATCGTTGACCTGCGCCGTGGCGCGGAACACGACCGCCTTGTTCATCGCCAGCGCCGTTTCGACATCGCATAGCACGAGCGCCGCCGCGCCGTCGGACACCAGAGAACAATCGGTGCGCTTCAAGGGACCGGCGACGATCGGATTCTTATCCGAAACCTGACGGCAGAATTCGTAGCCGAGGTCCTTGCGCAATTGCGCGAACGGGTTGGCGACGCCGTTCTTGTGGTTCTTGGCGGCGATTCGCGCCAGCGCGTCGCTTTGGTCGCCATAGCGCTGATAATAAAGCTGGGCGATTTGACCGAATACGCCGGCGAAGCTCATCCCCGGCCGATCGTCCTCCTTGACGTATGACGCTTTCATCAAGATGCCGCCGACCTGTTCGCCCGGCGTCGACGTCATTTTTTCGACCCCGACCACCAATACGATCCGCGAGTGCCGCGCCGCGATCGTGCGAATTCCCATGTGGACCGCCGCCGACCCCGTAGCGCAGGCGTTCTCGACCCGCGTCGCCGGCTTGAAGCGAAGCTGATCGGAGGCCTGCAACGCCAATGACGCGGGAAAGTCCTGCTTGACAAACCCGCCGCCGAAATGCCCGACGAAAATTTCGTCGACATCGGCTGGGCCGACGCCGGCGTCGGCGAGCGCGTCCGTCGCCACGCGGACGACCATCGATTCGAGGTCGTCGCTCTCCAGTTTTCCAAACTTGCTGTGCGCCCAACCGACGATGCAGGCGGTCATGATCGATGCTCCTTGACGCGGCAAACCCGTTGCTTCGCCACGAAGATAGCAGGATCCCCACCCAGGGTAAACCTATTCAACCCTTTGCGATGAAACGGATTTCGTCATTTTTCGTTGGCGTCGCCGGGCCGGCATATCGCCACGTCAAACGTTCTCCGGCGTGAAACGGGACAACCGACGCTGCGCCAACGCGGATCGTTCGCGCCACCCGCATCGGTCGTTTCTCGAGCGCCACGTATCCGCTGTTGAGCGCCAAGCCATAGAATCGAGGGCCGTTCTCCGCGGCGAACGCCTGCAGCCGGTCGAGCGCGCTTTCTTCCTCAAAGACGCGCGCATAGATTTCGAGCGCGGCGGGAGCGTTGAATATGCCGGCGCAACCGCAGTCGCTTTCCTTGGCGCGCCGTAAATGCGGCGCCGAATCGGTGCCAAGAAAGAACTTGCCGCCGCCCGATGTCGCGGCGCGGCGCAGTGCGATGCGGTGGCGTTCGCGCTTGGCGACCGGCAGGCAATACATGTGTGGCCGCAACCCGCCGCTGAAGATGGCATTGCGGTTGATCACCAGATGATGCGGCGTGATCGTCGCCGCGAGGTCCGGGCCGCTCGACAGGACGAATTCGGCCGCCTCTTCCGTCGTGATGTGTTCGAGGACGATCTTGAGGCCAGGATGGGCGTCGATCAGCGGCGCGAGAACCCGTTCGATGAATGCTCTTTCGCGATCGAAGACGTCAACGGTCGGATCCGTCACCTCGCCATGAATCAAAAGCGGCATGCCGACCCGTGCCATCGCTTCGAATACGCGGCCGAGTTTGCCCACGTCGGTGACGCCAAGGGCCGAGTTGGTCGTCGCGTGGGCCGGATAGAGTTTGGCCGCGGCGAAGACGCCGCGCGCGTATCCTTCGGTCAGTTCTTGGGGGCTCGCGCGATCGGTGAGATACAGCGTCATCAACGGCGTGAAGCGAGCGCCCTTGGGCAATGCCGACAGAATGCGCCGGCGATAGGCGGTGGCGCCGGCGATCGATACGATCGGCGGCGAGAGGTTAGGCATGACGATCGCACGCGCGAACCGCCGCGCCGTGAAGGAAAGCACGCGCCGCATCATCTCGCCGTCGCGCAGGTGAACATGCCAATCATCCGGCTGCCGCATCACCAGCCGTAACGGCGCTTCGCTCCGCCGGCGTTTCCTCTCCCGCGTCATGTTCTCGCGCATTGCCGCGCCTCGGCGGGTCTAGGTGCGGTCATGGAGGCATTCGAACGTATCGCCGTCGGGGGCGCGGCCGGCGACGTGCCGGCGGTGCCATAGCGCATAGAACAGCAGCACCCAGGCGGCGGACGCGGCATGCTTGCTGGGATCGCGAAACAGCTTCGCCACCGCGCGCGGCTCGGCGATTTCTTCGACGCCTGGCTGAGCTGCGACCAGCGGGCCGATTCGGGCGCCTTCGCTGGCGATCCATTCGCCGACAGGGACAGTGAATCCGCGCTTCGGTCTGAAGGCGTCTGCGACCGGCAGTTTCTCGTCCAACCAACGCCGCAGCAGCCACTTGCCCTGCCCCTGGCGAATTTTAAGTCGATCTGGAAGGCCGAACGCGACGGCGGCGACGGCTGGGTCGAGGAACGGGGTACGCCCCTCAACGCCGTGCGCCATCAGACAGCGATCGAGCTTGATCAGCAGGTCGTTCGGCAGCCAGTCGGCGCAATCGACCGCCTGCGCCACCTGCAGGCGCGTGCGGCCGGCGAGCCGTTCGGTGATCTCGGCTGCCTCGATGCCATCGCGCCAGCCGCGCGAATGGTCGCGCAGCACGCCGAGCCCTTCGAACTTCCCGCGCCTCCGCATCGCGCGACCGCCCAGCCACCAAGGCCGGATGACGCTGCGATAGCGGCCGTAGCCGCCGAACAGCTCGTCTCCACCCTCGCCGCACAATACGACCTTGAGGCCGGCCTCCTTTGCGCGCTGCGCCAACATGAAGGTTGGTATACACGCATAGTCGGACGCCGGATCGTCCATCGCCGCGGCGATGCGCGGCAGCAAACGCCAGAAATCCGCGGCTCGCACCTCGATCTCATAGTGCTCGGCGCCGAGCGCTTGGGCTACGGTGCGAGCGCCCTCGCGTTCATCGGGCACCTGCGTCCCGGGAAACCCCGCGGTGAAGGCGATTACCGGACGCGGGTTCAGTCGCGCCATCATCGTCAATACCGCCGACGAATCGATCCCCCCGGAGAGGAACATGCCGTATGGGACGTCCGATCGCTGATGCAGCACGACGCTGTCCTCGAGCGCCGTGTCTAGACGCTCGAGCGCCTCCGCCTCATCCCACGCCGCCGGCCCATCGACGGGAAGCGCGCGCTGACGATGCCGTTCGACGATGCGGCCATCGGCGATCACCACAAGTTCGCCGGGAAGCAACCGCTTGATGTCGGCGAAGATCGTGTCGCGCCGCGTCGAGAACTGGATCTCGATCAGCTCTCCGCGAACTCGCGGGTCAATGCGTTTGCGCGCCAGACCGGCAGCGATCAGCGCTTGCGGTTCGGAGGCGAATGCGACGCCGTCATCGCTCTCGACGTAATATACCGGCTTGATGCCGAAAGGATCTCGGGCAAGGATCAGGCGCCCCGACTTGGGATCGTGGATCGCCATCCCATACATGCCGCGCAGCTCGTCGACGAATGCGATGCCGCGCCGGCGATAGAGGTGCAGCGGCGGCTCGCAATCGGACCCGGTGGCGAAGTTCACGTCGCGAAGCCGCGCACGGAGCTCGACGTAGTTGTAGATTTCGCCGTTTGCGACCAGCGCGGCACCTCCCGGTTCGATCAGGGGCTGGTCGCCGGTCTCGAGATCGATGATCGCCAAGCGATTATGGATCATTCCAACGTTGCCGGAGCGATACTCCTTTCTCCCGTCGGGGCCGCGATGGGCGAGCGCCTTGGCGAGCGCGTCGAGCGTGTCGGCGGACGGCCCGTCGCGAGCGGTCGTCATCATTCCGGCGATTCCGCACATCAGGCCGATATCTCCTCGAACAACCGCATGTAATTGCGAACCACCGCCGCCTCGGTGAATTCGGCTTCGTACGCTTTCCGGCCGCCTGCTGCAAGCCGCTGGCGAAGATCGACATCGCGGCTGAGTCGGGTCATCGCCGCAGCGAGCGCTTGATGATCGTCCACGGGCACCAGCAGCCCGTTCACGCCGTCTTCGATGACCGCGGCCGGACCGTACGTCGCGGCCGCCACCAGGGCGCGGCCGGCGGCCCAGGATTCGAGCGTCACGGTGCCGAACGGCTCGTGACGCGAGGGAAAGACGACGAAATCCGACGCAGGTAGAAGCGCCGCGACGTCGTCACGCCAACCGAGCAGGCGCACGCGGTCGGCGAGCGCCAGATCCCGGATCATCGCTTCGAGCGCGCCGCGTTCCGGACCTTCGCCCGCGATCCACAGATGCAACCCGGGCGTCAGCGACAGCGCGCGTAACAAGACGTCGAATGCCTTGTTGCGATGGAGCCGACCGAGCGCAAGGGCGAGCGGCGCATCCGCCGGCGTACCAAATTCGGCGCGCGACACCGGCGCCATGATCGGCACTTCGGCGAAATTCGGCATGTAATGCGTTCTCTCGGGCGGCCACCCGCCCTTGCGGGTATACTCCACGATCTCGCGCGTGATGCCGATCAAGTGGTCGCATCGCCGGTAGTACTTGAGATCGTAATATCCGCCCAGCCGGGCCACGTGCACGAAAGGAACGCCGCACAGCCGCTTCGACGGTATCTTGTCGGTGGCGCGGCTCATCCATGACAAGACGATCGTCGGCCGGAATTCGCCAATCGCGCGCGCCAGCCTGAGCGGCGTGATCAGGTCCAAAGCGCCGCCGAAGGCGAATTGACGAACCTCAACCCCGCCGTCGGCGAGCCGGACCGCGCGAATGTCGTCGCGGCGGATCGCGACACGCTGGGTCAGTCCGGCTCGCTGCAACGCGATGGCAAGGCGGATGAAGAACGTCTCCGCCCCGCCATGCCGTCCTCCGCCGATCGCCTGAAAGACGCGCAGCGCGGTCAAGTTGCACGAACCTTCCGCCAAGGCGCTGACGCGACCGCCACCGCCGACGGGGTGCCGTCATGGTCGGGCGGATGGGAAAGCGAAGCGCTCATTGCAGCAATTCTTCCCACTCGGCCGCGGCCACATGCCAGCTTCGCCCACTTTGCAGGCGTCGCGCGGCGGCGCTCATTCGTTCGAACGCGCCGCGGTCGCTCAAAAGCTCGATCGCAGCCGCCGCGAAGCGGCTATCGTCGGCGCACAGCGCGCCGGTTTGCCCATCGATGATCCGCGCCCAAACGGCCTGTCCGGCGGTTCGGGCGACGCCGGGAAGTCCGACCGCCTGACTCTCGGCCAACGTACCGGCATAGGTTTCGCTGTCCGCGCCGGGATGGAGATGCACCCGCGCAGCGCGGTAGACCTCCGCCATGCCGGGATCGGCGAGCGGACGATGAATGACGACGCCGTGCAGCGCGCCAGCCTGCGCCAGCAACAAGGTTGGACGGACCGAAGGAGGTATCTCCGCGCCGAGCCGTCCGCGGTCGAGGATCGCCGAATAGACATGAAGTTCGGCCGTCGGCGCCGCTGGGCGTATCCTTTCGATCCATCGACGCAGCAGCCATTCGAGGCCCGATAGCGGGTGCGCGGTCGCGACGGCGCGCGGGGGATCGACCGGCGCCATCGGTTCGTCCTCGAGAAACGCCGCGGCGATTCCCGGCTCGACGATCCGCGTCGAAATGCGCTCGGCATTGGGCCAGCGGCTACGCTCCGCCTCTCCGGCGAAGACCATGAGCGGCCGATGCCGCTCGATGTTGCGCGCCGCGCCGCCAGATGCCAGCGCGCTCGGATCTCCGGCGACCCAAAGAATCCGCTTGCCCGCCGATGGAACGAAATCGAGCAACGCCGGCCGTCGCAACGCAATCAGCGCGTCGGTTTCGGAGGGCCGCACGCCGTCGAGCATCTCCCATCGCGCCCCGAAGCAGTCGCGCGGCGTTTCGCACCGATTGAAAACCTGCACCTCGTGGCCGCGTGCCGCCAGCGCGGCGGGAAGATAGACGAGCGCCTTCTCGGGCCCGTCGAGTGGCCGGCTAGTGGCGCTGAATCCATCAAAGGAGATCGAGTCGTCGACAAAGGTGAGGCGCATGTCTGAACGGGATTCGGTGACGACCGGGTTATACGCGCTCCTCGCCTCGAAGCGCAAACCAGGGACGATCCGCCGGCTCTTGCGTTCGCTCCCTGAGCGACCTACCTCTTGCAAGGTGACCATGGCGGTGCATCATCGTGAGAATGGCCGGTAAATTCTATCTGGCTCCGAAGTCGCGGGGTCTGCTGCAAATCGCCGGGGAAGACCGGCGAACCTTCTTGCAGGGTTTGATTTCCAACGACGTGACGCTCGTCGACGGCGGACGGGCGATCTATGCCAGCCTGCTCACCGCTCAGGGCCGATTCCTGCATGATTTTTTCGTCTCCGAATTCGATGACGGGTTCTTTCTCGACGCCGAGGCGGAGCGGATCGACGACCTGAAGCGTCGGCTTTCGCTCTATCGATTACGATCGAAGGTCGCGTTGGCCGCCCCGATCGACACGCATCGGGTTGCCATTCTGTTCGGCGACGATGCGCTACGATCCCTGGATCTTCCGGAAGACCCCGGCCGTGCCATGTCGTTCGCGGGCGGCGTGGTGTACGTCGATCCGCGCCTGACGATGTTGGGCGCTCGCGCGATTTTGCCGAGCGACCGGCAGAGCGCGTTGGAGCACGCCGGGTTTATCCCGGGCGATCCCGAAGCCTATGAGGAGCTGCGCCTGGCGCTTGGGGTGCCCGACGGCAGCCGCGACCTGCCGGTCGAAAAGGCGCTGCTGCTCGAGAACGGTTTCGACGAACTGCACGGCGTCGATTGGAAGAAGGGTTGTTATGTCGGCCAGGAGCTGACCGCGCGCATGAAATATCGGGCGCTGATCCGCAAGCGCCTAATGCCGGTGCGTGTCGATGGGACTCTGCCCCGCGCTGGCACGCCGATCATGTTGGGCGACCAGGAGGCTGGGGAGATGCGATCGGGCCACCGTCAGCTCGGGCTTGCGCTATTGCGCATAGACATGGTCGAGCAGGCGGAACGCGAAGCGCGGCATCTAACCGCCGACGGCGCATCGCTAACCCCTGTCCGGCCGGCGTGGGCGGAATTCTGAGCCGAAATGTCAGCGTCTGGGTCGTAGCCCGCGACCGCTCACCGCAATTTGCCGAGTTCACGAGGAGATCCAAATGGCATGGGTCGCGCTGTTCTTCGCCGGTCTATTCGAGATCGTTTGGGCGATCGGCTTGAAGTACACGGATGGGTTGACCCGTCTGTGGCCCTCGCTCGGAACTCTCTTGGCGATGGCGGCAAGCCTGTTTCTTCTCGCGTGGTCGCTGAAGACGCTGCCGGTCGGAACCGCATATGCGGTGTGGACCGGAATCGGAGCCGTCGGAACGGCGCTGCTCGGCATCGCTCTGTTCGGCGAGTCGAGCGCTTTGCCGCGGCTGGCGTGCATCGCGCTCATCGTCGCCGGCATACTCGGCTTGAAATTGATGACGCCCGCCGCTTGACCCTGCGGTCAACCGAGGCGCCGCTTCAGGCGTTCGGTGAGCGCGGCAAGCGCCTCTTTGTCGCCAGGCTTGAGAGGCCAGTTCATCATCAAGTTGTCGTCCTTGCGGCGCGGAATAATGTGCATGTGAAAGTGCATCACCGACTGCGCGGCGCCTGGGCCGTTCGCTTGCAGCAAGTTCAATCCGTATGGGTTCAGCTCGGCGTCGATCGCTTGCGATACGCGCCGCACGCTCGACATCACCGCGGCTAGGTCGCCGTCACCCGATTGCAGAAGGTTCGCCGCGTGCGCCTTTGGAATGACCAGCGCATGACCCGGGTTGACCGGATTGATGTCAAGAAAGGCCAAGGTCTTCGGGTCCTCGTACAACTTGAAACAAGGGATCGTCCCGGCGACGATCTTGCAAAAAATACAGCTCGGATCGGTGGGCATGTGTCGTCTTCCCTACAGTGGATCGCTGTGTCGGTCTGTGATTCGATCAGCGTGAGCGCAAGGCGGGCCAGCGTCACGGACCTGTTGATCGACGAAACCTGGAAGCGCCGGGGAGTCCAGCATTAACGCCGCTTCCGCCCGCCTTTGCCGCCCTTTTTGGGCGGCGGCTTACGCCCGGATGGAGCCTTCGGCGCCGGCTTTTTCGTCGGCCGTTTCATAAGTTTCTTCGATTTGGCAGAAGACGGCGGCACCGCACCCCGGGCCGCAGCGCGCCGCGGCGCGGATTTCGCCGCGCGCTTGGCCGGCAGCCGCCGTCCTGCGATCAAAACGCGGCGGTGGCGATCGTCGCGGCCGGTCCGCTTGGCGCCGTTGGCCCTCGGCAGCCGCACAACGGCAGTTTCACTCAATGCCGCCTGCGCCGCGGCGAGGCGCGCGATCGGAACGCGATACGGCGATGCGGACACATAGTCGAGCCCGATACGGGCGAAGAAATGCACCGATGCGGGGTCGCCGCCATGCTCGCCACACACTCCGACCTTGAGGTCGGGACGGACGGCACGCCCGCGAACGAGCCCGATTTTCACCAATTCGCCGACTCCCTGCTGGTCGATGCTGATGAAGGGGTCGATGGTGATGATCTTGGAATTTTCGTAGGCTTCGAGAAAGCTCCCGGCGTCGTCGCGCGACAGGCCGTAACACGTCTGAGTCAGGTCATTGGTGCCGAAGCTGAAGAACTCGGCGATCTCGGCGATATCATCGGCCCTGAGGCAGGCGCGCGGCAGCTCGATCATCGTGCCGATCTTGTACTTGACCGACCTTCCGCTGCTCTGCGCGACCGCATCGGCGGCGCGCGCGATGATGTCGCGGCATATCTCGAGCTCGCGTCGCGTCGCGATCAGCGGGATCATGATTTCAGGTTCGACCGGGTTGCCGGTCTCGCGTTCGACCTGGACCGCCGCTTCAAATATGGCGCGACCCTGCATTTCGTAGATCTCGGGATAGGTGATGGCCAGCCGGCAGCCGCGATGGCCGAGCATCGGGTTGAACTCGCTGAGCTGCGCGGCGCGCGATTTGACCGCCGCTAGCGGGCGACCGGCCGCCTTGGCCACCTCGGCCAGCTCGGCTTCGCCGTGCGGCACGAACTCATGCAGCGGCGGGTCGAGCAGCCGGATCGTCACCGGCAGGCCTTCCATGATGCGGAACAGCTCCGCAAAATCGTCGCGCTGCATCGGCAGAATCTTGGCGAGCGCCTTGCCGCGCCCCTCGCCGCTATCGGCCATCACCATCTCGCGCACGGCAAGGATCCGCTGGGGATCGAAGAACATGTGCTCGGTGCGGCACAACCCGATTCCCTCGGCGCCGAACCGCCGCGCGGTTTGCGCGTCGGCCGCGGTTTCGGCGTTGGCCCATACGCCGATCTTGCGGAATGAGTCCGCCCACGCCATCAGTTCGGAGAAATCGCCGGACAGTTCCGGTTGTACCGTCGGTACTTCGCCCGAGAACACCTCGCCCGAGGCGCCGTCGAGCGTAATCTTGTCGCCGGCTTTGACCGTGACGCCGCGAACCGTCATCTGCCGCTGACCGTAATCGACGCGAATCTCGCCGGCTCCGGCGACGCACGGACGGCCCATGCCGCGCGCCACGACCGCGGCATGACTTGTCATGCCGCCGCGCGTGGTCAAGATGCCCTTGGCCGCGTGCATGCCGTGAATGTCCTCGGGACTCGTCTCGACGCGCACAAGGATCACCGCCTCGCCCTTCCCCGCGCGCGTCTCGGCCTCATCGGCGGAGAAGACGACTGTCCCACATGCCGCGCCCGGCGAGGCCGGGAGTCCGCGGGCAAGAAGTTGGCGCGGTGCATCGGGATCGAGCGTCGGATGGAGGAGTTGGTCGAGCTGGCCGGGATCGATCCGTTTCACCGCCGCCGCCTTGTCGATCAATCCCTCGCGCACCATGTCGACGGCGATCTTGAGCGCCGCGGCGGTCGTTCGCTTGCCGGTGCGGGTCTGCAGCATCCACAACTTGTTGCGCTCGACGGTGAATTCGATGTCCTGCATATCGCGATAATGGGCTTCGAGCTTCTTGCGGATAGCGTCGAGCTGTCTCAGGACATCCGGCATGACCTCTTCCATCGCCGGCAGTTTCGAGCGATTGGCATTCTTGCCCTTGACGGTGAGATGCTGCGGCGTGCGGATTCCGGCGACGACGTCTTCGCCTTGCGCATTGACGAGATACTCGCCGTAAAAGGCGTTTTCGCCGGTCGACGGGTCGCGGGTGAAGGCCACCCCGGTTGCGCAATCGTCGCCCATGTTGCCGAAGACCATCGCCTGGATGTTGACCGCGGTGCCCCACTCCTCCGGAATATGATGGAGCTTGCGATAGGTGATCGCGCGCTGGTTCATCCAGCTTCCGAAAACTGCGCCGATGGCGCCCCAAAGCTGCTTTTGCACGTCCTGTGGAAACGGCTCGCCGAGCTCGGATTGGACCCTCGTCTTGTACGCCGCGACGAGCAACTTCCAATCCTCGGCGCCAAGCTCGGTATCGAGGGTCACTCCGCGATCGTCCTTGTGACTCTCGAGCAATTCCTCGAAATGATGGTGGTCGACGCCGAGGACGACGTTGCCGTACATCTGGATGAAGCGCCGGTAGCTGTCGTAGGCGAAGCGGGCGTCGCCGGTCTCGGCGGCGAGTCCCTCGACGGTGCGATCGTTGAGGCCGAGATTGAGCACCGTGTCCATCATTCCGGGCATCGACGCACGCGCCCCCGACCTCACGGACACCAGCAGCGGCCGTTTCCTGTCGCCGAATTTGCGGCCTACCGCCGTCTCGACTTTGGCAAGCGCCGCCGCGACCTGCGCCTCGAGGTCCGATGGATAATTGCGGCCGGAAGCGTAATAGTGCGTGCAAACCTCGGTAGTGATCGTGAAGCCTGGCGGCACCGGCAGCCCAAGATTGCTCATTTCGGCGAGGTTGGCGCCCTTGCCGCCAAGCAAGTTCTTCATATCGGCGCGGCCCTCGGCCGTTCCACCCCCGAAGCTATAAACCCATTTCGCCATCGCCCCGGTCCTCCGCGCCTGAACCCTAAGCCCGTGTCGCCGTCCTAACTGGTTTGTCGTCAAATCGCGCCGCCGTCGCGTAGCGCCTCATCCCTCGATCCGCGCGAAATCCGCCACTTGGCCGAGAGTGCGGCGAATCTCCGAGAGTAGCCGAAGCCGGTTGGCGCGCAGTCGCGCGTCATCGGCGTTGACCGTAACTTTGTCGAAGAAGTAGTCGACCGGCGGACGGAGCGCCGATAATTTACGCATCGCACCACCAAAATCCTCCTTGGCGATCGCCGCCCGCATCGCCGCCGAGGCTTCCTCGAGCGCTGAATGCAGCGCGCGCTCCTCGTCCTGAGCGAACACAGTGGGATCGACGGCGTCGTCATAGCGCGCCTTGTCCTTTTTTTCTTCGATGGCGACGATGTTGGAAGCGCGCCGGTATGCGGTGAGGAGGTTGGCCCCGTCCTCGCCGCCGAGAAAGCCATTCAGCGCGTCGACGCGGGTCAAGAGGCGCACCAGATCATCCTCGCTTTCGAGCGCGAACACGGCATCGATTAGATCATGGCGTACGCCCTGATCGCGTAGCGCGACCTTGAGCCGGTCGGCGAGAAACTCGAGCAACGCAAGCGGCACCTCGGGGTGGTGCCAGTCGGGCTGCCATTGGGAGTAAATCTGATCCGCCTTCGCGAACATCGTCCATAGCGGCAAACGCAGCTTGTTCTCGACGACCAAGCGGATGATTCCCAAAGCGGCGCGGCGCAATGCATAAGGGTCTCTCGAGCCGGTCGGCCGTTCACCGATGGCGAAGAAACCAACCAGCGAGTCGATCTTGTCGGCGAGCGCGACGGCGACCGACACCGGTGCTGACGGACAGCGATCGCTGGGTCCAAGCGGCGAATAGTGGTCGCGAATGGCGTCCGCCACCTCCGGCTTTTCGCCCTCGTTGAGCGCATAGTAACGCCCCATGGCACCTTGCAGCTCGGGAAATTCGCCGACCATGCCTGTCGAAAGGTCCGCCTTGCATAGCAGCGCCGCGCTGCGCGCACGGTCAACATCGGCCCCGACATAGGGGGCAAGCTCGGCGGCCAGCGCCTGCAGGCGCGCCACCTTGTCGGCCATCGTCCCCAGCTTGGCGTGGAAGACGCGCGACGCCAACGCCGGCACGCGGTCTTCCAGTTTGGTCTTGCGATCCTGGTCCCAGAAGAAATTGGCGTCCGAAAGCCGCGCCCGCAGCACGCGCTCGTTGCCGCGCACGATGTTCGCCCGAGCCTCGGCGTCGCCGTCGATGTTGGCCACGACGACGAAACGCGGCGCCAACCTGCCCGTCGCGTCGACCAGAGAAAAGTACTTCTGGTTGGTACGCATCGTCGCCGTCAAGACTTCGGGAGGAAGATCCATGAACGTTTTTTCGATGCCGCCGATCAGGGCCACCGGCCATTCGACCAGGCCGGTCACTTCGTCGAGAAGCGCCGGGTCGTCCTTGACCTTAAGACCCTCCGCACGCGCCGCCTCGTCCGTCTTCTTGCGGATCGTCTCGCGCCGCTCGTCCTGATCGACGATCACGAAGCGCTCGCGGAGCTTCCTCGCGTAATCCGCGAAGCCGGTGACGGCAATTTCGCCGCCCGACATGAA
>DATIBC010000019.1:0-17500 GCA_035457725.1 Alphaproteobacteria bacterium
CGGGCGCACTGGCCTTTCTCGCGGCGCTGGCCCAGGCTTGCGCACAGGCCGATGTGCCGATCACCCTATGCGGCGAGATGGGCGGCCGGCCGCTCGAGGCGATGGCGCTCGTCGGCCTGGGGTATCGCAGCCTGTCGATGCCGCCAGCGGCGGTTGGGCCGGTGAAAGCGATGGTGCGCAGCGTCGAGATCGACGCACTAGAACGGTATTTGCGCGGGCAAATCCGATCCTCCCGCCGTTCAATCCGGGAAAATCTGCTGTCATTTGCTCGGGATCACGGAATTGCAGTTTGAGCCGTCGGTTATTAACTTATTGAAATATTTATAAATTAACCTTGATCGACACGACAATGTTTGGTAAATATTTCAAAGTACGATTGTTTGACGCCGATCGATACTGAGGGCGAGATCAAGAGCGCCGGCGGTCGAAGTTGACGGCCGCGAAGTAAGCTCGGGATTCCGGTCGGGAACACGCGGCAAGTCGGCGCCCGGTTGCCGAAAGTGGCGATCGATATGGGCACGGCAAGAGAATCCGCGAGTATCGGCGGCGGTCGAATGCTGTTGGCGCCGGTCGCTGCGTTGCCCCCGGAGACGTCGCGGCGGAGCGGGTCGAAGATTGAGGCGGTTAAGGCGAACCATGCTGTTCCGACGGCGGTCCCGTTCGAGTGAAGCCGCGCAGAATGACGTGGCGGACGCTAAACGTCGCGACGATGCCGGAAATCGCCGCGCGGTGACGAGCGTCGGAACTTTGCTGCGAGCAGAACGCGAGCGCCAGGGCCTCAGCGTGCAAGACGTCGCGGCTGCCCTGCGACTGCGCCGGACGGTGATCGAAGCGCTCGAGACGGGCCAAGCCGACCGATTGCCAGGGCCGACCTACGCCGTCGCCTTCGTGCGGTCGTATTGCGATTATCTCGGGCTCGATCGCGACGAGCTCGTCGCGCGGTTCCGGCAGGAAGTCGAAGACCTGGTTCAACCGGTCGAGTTGACGTTTCCGATTTCTGCCTCCGAAAGTCGCCTGCCCGGTGGCGCGATCGTCATGATGTCTTTGGTTGTGGCGATTGGCGCGTACGTGGTCTGGTACTTGGACAACGCCGAACAAAATAGTCGGCCGCCGCGCGTCGCCGCAGTGCCGCCGCCACTGTCGGCGTTAATCGATCGTCCGGCGGCGATTCAAGTTGCGCCCGCACCCTCGGCGCAGAACGCCGCCGCGGCGACCGTGAGCAATCGGCCCGATCCGCTTGCCGACCCGGCGATTGATCCGGTAGCGCAGGCCGGGAGCGAGCAAACATCGGCCGTCGCTCCGCTATCATCCATCGTGCAACCATCCGAGGAAGCGGGCGCACCACGAGCGGCCCCCACGGCAAGCTTCGCTGGTCGCATCGTTCTACGGGCGACGGCCGATTGCTGGTTGCGGATTCGCGACGCCGCCGGGACCGTCCTGCTGACACGGATGATGAAACCCGGCGACGAATTGACGCCACCCGACCGCGAAGGGTTGTCCATGTTCATCGGCAGCGCCGGCGCGCTCGAGGTGATGGTCGACGGCAAGCGTGCGCCGACCCTCGGCCCGCTCGGGGCCGTCCGACGCGACGTTCCGCTCGATCCCGATCGCCTGTTGGCCGGCAACGTCGACTCGCCACGACCGGCGATGATTGCCCCGGCACCTCCGGCGAACCGGCAGGTGCGCCCCGGTAGCGGCGGTTAAGTTGCTGTATTGATTAAATAACCGGCAACCCAGCGGCGTCTGGAGCCAATGACCGGATTTGGGCTATAACTGCCGCCGCCCGTCCCCGGCCTTACTGTGCCGCCAAGCGGCGGCAGAAACCGCGATCGCCATGTCCATCCGGCCTTATCGTCAGATTCATCGCCGTAAATGCCGGCAGATCCAGGTCGGCGCAGTTGCCGTTGGCGGCGACGCGCCGATCACCGTGCAATCGATGACCAATACGCCGACCGCCGACGCCAATGCGACCATCGAGCAGGTCCGCCGCTTGGAAGAGGCCGGCGCCGACATCATTCGGGTGTCTTGCCCCGACGAAGATTCGACAGCGGCGCTCGGCGAGATCGTGCGTGCGGCGAAGGCGCCGATCGTCGCCGACATCCATTTCCACTACAAGCGCGCGATCGAGGCGGCGAAAGCAGGAGCTGCATGCCTGCGCATCAACCCCGGCAACATCGGCGCCCAGGCGCGCGTGCGCGAGGTCGTCAAAGCGGCGCGCGATCACGGATGCTCGATGCGCATCGGGGTCAACGCTGGCAGCCTCGAGCGCGACCTGCTCGAGAAATATGGCGAACCATGTCCCGAGGCCATGGTCGAGAGCGCGCTCAACCATATACGCGTGCTCGAGGAGGAGGATTTCCGCGAATTCAAGATCAGCGTCAAAGCATCCGACGTTTTCCTTGCGGTGGCCGCCTATCAACAGCTTGCCGAGGCGTGCGACTATCCGCTCCACATCGGCATAACCGAGGCCGGGGGCTTGCGCACCGGCACCATCAAGTCCTCCATCGGCCTCGGCTCGCTGTTGTGGGCCGGCATCGGCGACACGATCCGCGTCTCGCTTTCCGCCGATCCGGTCGAGGAGGTCAAGGCCGGTTATGAGATTCTGAAATCACTCGGCCTGCGGCGGCGCGGGGTGACGGTGATCGCCTGCCCGTCATGCGCGCGCCAGCAATTCGACGTCATCAAGACGGTCGAGGTGCTCGAGGAACGGCTGGCGCATATCACCACGCCGATGACCGTCTCGGTGATCGGTTGCGTCGTCAATGGTCCGGGCGAGGCGAGGGAGACCGATATCGGATTCACCGGCGGCGGCAACGACACGCACATGGTTTATGTCGCGGGCCAACCGGACCACCGGCTCAAGAACGCCGAAATTGTGGCACACCTCGTCGACCTGGTCGAAAAGAAGGCCGCCGATATCGAGGCGAAGCGGCAAGGCTCGCCGCCGGTCGATACGCCGGTCGCGTCCGTCGCGTCGTAGATCGGCCCGTTCCCGCGCATGCGACAGCTTCAGCCGGTTCGCGGCACCCATGACGTGTTGCCCGACGAAATGCGCCGCCATCGCCGGGTGGCGGAAACCGCGCGGGTCGCGGCCGAGCTTTACGGCTTTCACGAGATCGCCACGCCGCTGTTCGAGTTCTCGGAAGTGTTCCGACGCTCGCTTGGCGAAACGTCGGATATCGTCGCCAAGGAGATGTACACATTCACCGACCGCAGCGGCGACGAAATCACGCTCAGGCCGGAGAACACCGCCGGAGTCTGCCGCGCCGTCGTGTCGCAGGGCCTCGGACAGCAGCTACCGCTGAAGTTCTTCTATTATGGCCCGATGTTCCGCCACGAGCGGCCGCAAAAGGGCCGGTTGCGACAATTCAACCAGATCGGCGTCGAGCTAATCGGCATCGCCGAGCCGCTTGCCGACATCGAAGTGATCGCCGTCGGCGCCTACATACTCGATCGGCTCGGTGTCCTCGAGCGCACGACGCTCGAAATCAACACGTTGGGCGACCTCGAGAGTCGCGCCGCCTATCGCGCGGTGCTGGTGGAGTTCCTGCGCCGCCACGAATCACGACTGTCCGAGGACAGCCGTAAACGGCTCGAGCGCAATCCGTTGCGCATTCTCGACTCGAAGGACGCCGACGATCGTCGCATCATCGCCGAAGCGCCGCCGTTCTCCGAGTACCTCAATGAGGATTCGAAGCGATTCTTCGCCTCGGTGCTCGCCGGGCTCGATCGGTTGGCGATTCGCTACGCGGTCAATGCGCGGCTGGTGCGCGGCCTCGATTACTACTGCCACACGGCGTTCGAGTTCATCACCGACACGCTCGGCGCGCAGGGCACGGTGATGGGCGGCGGACGCTATGACGGCCTGATCGCCGAGATGGGCGGCCCGTCGATTCCCGGGATCGGGTGGGCGGCGGGCGTCGAGCGGCTGGCGATGATGCTCGACGACGCTCCGCCACCCGCGCGTCCGATCGCCATCATCCCAGTGGGGGCGGATTGCGAAGGGCCGGCGCTCGAATTGGCCGAGCGACTACGGCGCTCCGGCACGCCCATCGAGCTCGGCTATCGCGGCAACGTCTCGAAGCGCATGAAGGCGGCGAACCGCGCGCGGGCGCGCGCGGCGATCTTGATCGGCGAGGACGAAATGAGGCGCGGCGCCGTTACTTTGCGCGATCTCGACAGCGGCGAGCAGGCCGAGGTGCCGCTTGCGGACCTGAGGGACCGGCTCGCCCAGTTCCTGTAGCCCCGTGACCGGCTCATCCAGCGACGCCGGCGCTACGCCGCCGCGATTGATCGCCGTCGGCGCCGACCATCGCACCGCCGCGCCGGAATTGCGCCAGCGCATGTTCGTCGCCGAAGCCGAGATCGACGAGTTCTTGGCCGTTCTCAATCGCGCCGGGATCGACCAAGCGCTGCTCCTTTCGACCTGCGATCGAATCGAGGTGCACGCGGCGCACCGCGATCCGCAATCGGCGACCGACGCGATCGCCGGCGTGCTTGGCGGGCGCGTCGGCATGAGCGCGGCGGCGATCCGCGGCCAGCTGGCGACCCATCACGGTGACGCCGCGTTGCGGCGCATGTTCGCCGTCGCTGCGTCGCTCGAAAGCCAGGTGATCGGCGAGCCGCAGGTCCTGGGCCAGGTCAAGGATGCGCACCAACGCGCCGAGGCCAAGGGTATGATCGGTCCCGAGCTCGCGGCGGCGCTGCGCGCCGCCTACGCGGCCGCCAAGCGCGTGCGATCGGAGACCGCCATCGCCGAGCGGCCCGTGTCGCTGGCTGCCGCCGCGGTCGAGCTCGCCCGCGACGTGCACGGTGAACTTCAGCGGTGCGCCTGCTTGCTTCTCGGCCCTGGAGAGATGGGCGAGCTGATGATCGAACATCTGCGGGCCGGCGGCCTCAAGCGGCTCGTCGTCGCCGGCGTCAACCCCGCGCGGGCGGCGGAGGTGGCGCGCGCGCTGTCGGCTCCCGCGACACCGATCGACCGGCTCGCCGACGCGCTTGCCGAAGCCGATATCGTCGTCGCCGCCGAGGGCGCGGGTAGATTCGCGATCACCGCCGAGCTCGCCGAGAGCGCGCTCCGGCGGCGTCGCCGGGTGCCGATCTTCTTCGTCGATCTCGGTGTTCCGGCCGACGTCGATCCGGCGGTGGAACGGCTCGATGGCGCGTTTCGATACGACCTCGACGATCTCGAACGAATGACGATGGCCGGCCGCGCCACGCGCGAGGCCGAAGCCGCTGCGGCGTGGCGCATCGTGGAGGAGGAGCTGGCCGGATTCGTCCGGGGCCGCGCCGAACGCAAGGCGGTACCGGCGATCGTGGCGCTGCGGCGGCATTTCGAAGCTGCGCGCGCCCAAGCGCTTCTCCAAGCCGGCGGCGATGCCGGGCGGGCGACCGAGCTGCTCATCAATCGACTACTGCACGCCCCCTCCGAGGCGTTGCGGCGCATGGCGGCGGAAGCGGCAAGCGACACGGCAGCGGCCGAACGCCTGCTCGCCGAATTGTTCCAAGCGCCCGATTCGGATACAAGCGGCGCGCCCGCAGGCGACAAGGAGGACCGGCGGTGAGTTTCGAGAGCAAGCTCGATCGGGTTGTCGAAAGGTACGAGGAGCTGCGCCGGAGCATGGCGCAGCCGGAGGTCGAGCGGCGAGTGTTCGCCCAGATGTCGAAGGAGTTCTCCGATCTCGCCCCGGTGGTCGACACCGTTCTCGCCCTGCGGCGGACCCGCAAGGAGCTCGACGAGTTGGGCGCGATGATGGCCGACAAGTCCAGCGACCCGGAAATGCGGGCGCTTGCCGAGGGCGAGTACTTCGCGCTCAAGCAGACGGTGCCCGAGCTGGAACGACAGCTCCAGATCATGCTGCTGCCCAAGGACGCCGCCGACGAGAAGAATGCGATTCTCGAAGTTCGCGCCGGCACCGGCGGCGAGGAGGCGGCGCTCTTTGGCGCCAATCTGTTCCGTATGTACCAACGCTATGCGGCGCTACACGGTTGGCGATTCGAGGTCATGGAGCTGACCGAGACGGGGATCGGCGGCTACAAGGAGGCGATCGCAGAAATCTCGGGCCGCGGCGTCTTCGCGCGCTTGAAGTACGAATCGGGCGTGCACCGCGTGCAGCGCGTCCCGGACACCGAAGCGAGCGGGCGGATTCACACCTCGGCGGCGACCGTGGCGGTTCTGCCCGAGGCGGAGGAGGTCGACGTCAAGATCGACGAGAAAGACCTGCGCGTCGATGTCTTCCGATCGAGCGGTCCCGGCGGCCAGTCAGTCAACACCACCGATAGCGCGGTGCGCATCACGCACCTGCCAACCGGCCTCGTCGTCTCGCAGCAGGACGAGAAATCGCAGCACAAGAACAAGGCCAAGGCACTCAAGATCCTGCGCGCCCGCCTGTACGAGATGGAGCGCATCAAGGCCGAGACGGCGCGCTCCGCGCAGCGACGCTCGCAGGTGGGCTCGGGCGATCGCTCGGAGCGCATACGCACCTACAATTTTCCGCAAGGCCGGGTGACCGATCACCGCATCAATCTGACCCTCTACAAGATCGACAAGATCCTGTCGGGCGAAGCGCTCGACGAAATCATCGAAGCGCTGATCGCCGAAGATCGCGCCGCCCGGCTGGCTGAACTGTCATGATGACGCGCCATTTGAACTCCACCGGCACGACGGTCGAAGGTGCGCTTGCCGAGGCCGAGCGCGCGCTGCGCACGGCCGGCGTCGATCGCCCGCGGCTCGACGCACGGCTGATGCTGGCCGCCGCGTCGGACCTTAGCCTCGAGCAGCAAATCGGCGCGCCGCGCAGGGAGTTGAGCGAGAAGGCGATGTCGCGCTTTCGCGACATGGTGACGCGCCGCATCGACCGGGCGCCGCTCGCGCATATCCTCGGCCACCGCGAGTTTTGGAGCCTCGATTTGATCGTCACGTCCGACACGCTGGTGCCGCGCCCCGACAGCGAGACCGTCGTCGAGGCGGCGTTAACCCTGCTCGAGGATCGAAATCGGGCGTGGCGCGTGCTCGATCTCGGCACCGGAAGCGGGTGCCTGCTGCTGGCGATTCTCTCTGAATTGCCCAACGCGCGCGGGCTCGGCGTCGACATCAGCCCGGCGGCGCTATCGGTGGCACGCGTCAATGCCCAGCGTCTCGGATTGGCGGCGCGGACCGCTTTTGCCATCGGCGACTGGGCCGCACCGGCCGGTGAGCCCTTCGATCTCGTCGTCGCCAATCCACCGTACATCCGCGAGGCCGAAATCGACGCGCTGGCGCCCGAAATCGCGCGACACGAACCGCGCGTTGCATTGTCGGGGGGCAAAGACGGCCTCGACGCCTATCGGCTTATTGCCGAGCGTCTTAACCAACACATCGGCAGCGCCGGTATGGGCGTCTTTGAAGTCGCCGCCGGAGTCGCCGAGGCAGTGGAGCAAATCCTTCTAAGGGCCGGATTTTCGCCCCGTGGCCGATACCGCGATCTGGGCGGGGTCGAACGCGCCGTGGCATACGTCGCCGGCGGCGCACGATGATCTTGGATGGGACAAAAAGTGCTTGGATTGGCGTCCGGCCGGGTCTAGTCTCGGGCCGACAGCATGAGCTGTCATGCAGCGGGGGGCTGCCGCCAAGGGATCGCCAGATACCGCGCCCATCGCGGCCGGAACGGCCGGCACGGGGCGCGGAAGACGAAACGGGCATCCTGGCCAATTACCCCTTTTGTCGATGAAAATTGTCCCAAGGGACCAGATTCGGATTAACCATGAAGCGTCAACGCGGCCGTAACAACGGTAGAAAACCGCATATTCCCGTCAGATCGCAAACATTCGATAGCAGCGGACCCGACGTTCGTATTCGTGGCAACGCCTACCAGGTGCTCGAGAAGTATCTGGCCATGGCACGCGACGCCACGGCGGCCGGCGATCGCGTGGCGGCGGAGAATTTCTATCAGCACGCCGAGCACTATTACCGGATGATCAACGCCAACGCCGAGAATCAGATGCGCGGGCCGATGCACGGCCACGGCGGACATCACCCACAGCAGCAGCAGCCGCAGCAGCAGCAGCAGCCGCAGCAGCCGCAGCAGCAGCATGGCCAGGCTGGCGGCCATTCCGGGCATGGATATCAGCAGCCGCAACACCAGCATGGCCATGATCAGCGAAGCGGCGGCTTATCGTCCGAGCAGCCGCCCCACGACCCTGGCGCTGGACCGCAGCCTTTGGTGAACGGGCCTCCCGGGTCGACAAGCGGCGGCGACGGCAAGACGAACTGATAGGTGCCGGTCAGGCCGGCCGAGCGACCGAATCGCCGACGGCGATCGTGCCGCCCTGGACGACTTCCGTGTAGACGCCCATTTCGATGTGGTCGAAACCCAGCCGTAGCGACAAGGGCAGGTTCAAGTCGCGCGCCGCGGTGTCGGGATTGACGTTCGTTGCGGCGCAACGTTCGATGCGCTTGATCACGCGGAGCCGCGTCGCGCCGACGTTCAGCTCGCCACCGACCCAGTCGAACTCCTGCCATGGCGCGCCGCCGGCGACATAGAGGTTGGCGCGAAACCGTCGATGGTCGACCGGCGCCCGGGTCACTCGCTCGAGATCGCGGATGCTGTCGAGACCGATGAGCGACACGACCTTGCGCGGCACATCGGAGAACATGTGGCCTGCGGCCTCGATCAATCGCGGCATGCCGCGGCATTCGGCGCCCATGAAGGCAGCGAAAAATTGCTCGATCACCAGTCGCCCCGCGGGTTGGGTGATGTCCGCGCTGGCCACTTTCCGTCCGTCGCGCTCGACAGCGAATACGCCGCTCTCGGCGTCGAAATGCGTCTTGAGCCGGGCCAGGCGCTCGTTCTTCATCAGCATCAAGAAGTTCGTTTTTGGCAACCACTCGGGGGTCGCCGGGTCGAAGCGGGTCGTGCCGTGCGCGAGCGCAAACCGGCGGTCGTGCGGCAGACCCTGGCCAGATGCGATCTCAACCTGAGCGAGCGGTTCGGGCGTCAGACCCTTAACCGGATAGCGATAGATGTGGGCGATGCGAATCGACATGGGGGGCGCCATCATGAAGGCTTTCCTTGGCCAGTCAACCTGCCCCCGGCGCACCGCTCCGCACTTGCAGGCGACTGACGTCGTTTCCATATAAAGCCTGGGACGCCGAACCCGGGTCCCCGACCTCTCGTTCGCCCATCTTGGGGAACTTTCGCAAGGGATCGATCCTTCGATGAATTTCGACCTTTATACCGAGCGTTCGCGCGGCTTCATTCAGGCCGCACAGACGCTGGCTCAGCGCTCAGGGCATCAGCGTTTGGCCGCCGAGCACCTGTTGAAGGCTTTGCTCGACGATAGGGAAGGACTTGCCGCCAACCTCATGCGGGCCGCCGGGGCCGACCCGGTGCGCGCGCTGTCCCTGACCGACGCCGAACTCGCCAAGACCCCGCGCGTCGAAGGAACTGGCGCCGGCCAAGTCTACATGGCGCCGGAACTCGCCAAGGTCTTCGAGACGGCGGAGACGATCGCCAAGAAAGCCGGCGACAGTTTCGTTACCGCCGAGCGTATGCTGCTGGCGCTCGCAATAACCAAGACCGCGGCGACCGCGCGCATCCTTTCGCAAGCCGGCCTTACACCCGAAAATCTCAACCGCGCGATCGAGGCTGTTCGCAAGGGGCGCAAGGCCGACAGCGCCAGCGCCGAGGACAGCTACGACGCACTCAAGAAATACGCCCGCGATCTGACGCAGGCCGCGCGCGAAGGCAAGCTCGATCCGGTGATCGGCCGCGACGAAGAGATTCGCCGCACGATTCAAGTTCTGTCGCGGCGCACCAAGAACAACCCGGTGCTGATCGGTGAACCGGGAGTGGGTAAAACGGCGATCGTCGAGGGGCTGGCGCAGCGCATCGTCAACGGCGACGTACCGGAGTCGCTACGCAACAAGAAACTGCTGGCGCTCGATCTCGGCGCGATGGTTGCAGGCGCCAAATTCCGCGGCGAGTTCGAAGAGCGTCTCAAGGCGGTTCTGCAGGAGATTACGGCAGCGCAGGGCGAGATCGTCCTTTTCATCGACGAGATGCACACTCTGGTCGGCGCCGGCAAAGCGGAAGGGGCGATGGACGCCTCCAACATGCTGAAACCGGCTCTCGCGCGAGGCGAGCTTCATTGCGTCGGCGCGACAACCCTCGATGAATATCGCAAGCACATCGAAAAGGACGCGGCACTGGCCCGCCGCTTTCAGCCCGTGTTCGTCTCGGAGCCGACCGTCGAGGACACAATTTCGATCTTGCGCGGGCTCAAAGAGAAGTACGAGCTGCATCATGGTGTGCGCATCACCGACGCCGCGATTGTCGCCGCCGCGACGCTGTCCAATCGGTACATCTCCGACCGTTTCTTGCCCGACAAGGCGATCGACCTGGTCGACGAGGCGGCGAGCCGACTGCGGATGGAGGTCGATTCCAAGCCCGAGGAGATCGACGAACTCGATCGCCGCATCGTTCAGCTCAAGATCGAACGCGAGGCGTTAAGGAAGGAATCGGATCCCGGTTCGCGCGACCGGCTGGGGCGGCTGGAAAAAGAGCTTGCCGAGCTCGAAGGTCAATCGGCCAAGTTGACCGCCGAATGGCAGGCGGAAAAGAAGGAGCTCGCCGACGCGCAAAAGCTCAAGGAGAAGCTCGATCAGGCGCGCAACGAACTCGAGATCGCCCAGCGCAACGGCGACCTAGCTCGCGCGGGCGAGATCAAATACGGGCGCATCCCGCAACTCGAGCGCGACCTCGCAACGGCCCATGGCGCCTCGAAACATCGCATGCTGAACGAGGAGGTGGCCGAAGAGGACATCGCCGCCGTCGTATCGCGCTGGACCGGGATCCCGGTCGACAAGATGCTCGCCGGCGAGCGCGAGAAGCTGCTCAAGATGGAGGAACGGCTGCGCCGCCGCGTGGTCGGCCAGGACGAGGCGATCGCCGCGGTCGCCGAAGCGGTCAGACGGGCGCGCGCCGGCTTGCAGGACCCGCACCGGCCAATCGGCTCCTTCCTTTTTCTAGGACCCACCGGCGTCGGAAAAACCGAATTGACCAAGGCGCTCGCCGAGTTCCTGTTCGACGACGAGCAGGCGATGGTGCGCGTGGACATGTCGGAGTACATGGAAAAACACGCCGTTGCGCGGATGATCGGCGCGCCGCCGGGCTACGTCGGCTACGAAGAAGGCGGTAGCCTGACCGAAGCTGTGCGGCGGCGGCCGTATCAGGTGGTGCTCTTCGATGAGGTTGAAAAAGCGCATCCCGACGTCTTCAACGTGTTGCTCCAAGTTCTCGACGACGGACGGCTCACCGACGGCCAGGGGCGTACGGTCGATTTCCGCAACACGCTCATCGTGCTGACCTCGAACCTGGGCAGCGATATCCTGGCCAACCAGCCCGATGGCGAAGACACCGACGTGGTACGGCCGCAGGTGATGGAGGTTGTCCGCCGCGCCTTCAGGCCGGAGTTCCTCAACCGACTCGACGAGATCATCCTCTTCCACCGGCTCAATCGGGCGCACATGGCGGCGATCGTTGACATCCAACTTGCGTATCTCGCCAAGCTGCTCGCCGATCGCAAGGTGTCGATCACGCTCGATCCGGCGGCGCGGGCTTGGCTTGGCGAATCCGGCTACGATCCAACCTACGGCGCCCGGCCGCTGAAGCGCATCATCCAGCGGGAGCTACAAAACCCGCTCGCCTCGATGATCCTCGAAGGCAAGGTCAAAGACACAGACACGGTCGAGATCGGCGTCGGGGCATCGGGGCTCGAGATGATCGTTCGCGCGACGGCGCGCGAGGCGCCGCCCGAACGGTCCCGTGCCCGCGCGGGCCGCAAGACGGCCTAGACGTAACGAAGGCCGGAGCCAGAAGCTTAAGCCACACGTCTTGATCGGTAGTTCGGCGCGAGCCGAAGCATTCTCCTCTCGCCATCGGCGATGATCGAGTCGATGCCGTGAACGTGGGGAGCGCCATGACCGTCACCGTGTTCATTCGCTACCAGATCGATCCGTCCAAGCGGGACCGCTTTGAAGCGTACGCACGTCGCTGGCTTGAGATCGCCCCAAAATGCGGCGGCGAAGTCGTCGGCTACTGGATGCCGCACGAAGGGACCAATGACGTCGCCTTTGGCCTGATTTCATTCGAAAGCCTCGCGGCTTACGAGGCCTATCGGGCCCGCCTCAAAGCACACGCGGAAGGCGCCGCCAATTTCCGCATTGCCGAAGACGAGCGGTTCATCGTGGCGGAGCGACGGACCTTCCTGCGGCAAATTCGATAGCGCAACCGCGCCCAACGCGGCCGCGCACCGAAGCAAACGCGGATCAGGCTTGCGTGATCGCGATATGATTCGGCCGCGACGCCACGCGGGCGAGCCACGCGCGCACCGCGCGATAGGGCGAAAGATCGATGTCGGCCTGTTCGGATAGGTGCGTATAGGCGTATAGCGCGATATCGGCGATCGTGTAGCGATCGGCCACGAAATAGTCGCGGGTCGCCAGATGCGTTTCCATGACGCCAAGCGCCTGGCGACCCTTCTCGAGCCGCGCCGGCAGCTCGGAAGCGCGCGGGTGGTCGCGGCCGAGGTGGCGAATGATATAGCGCGGCGTCGCCACGTAGGGCTCGTGGCTATATTGCTCGAAGAACATCCACTGCAGGACTTGCGCGCGGGGTAGACGCTCATCGGGCAGAAAAGTCGTGCCTTCTGCGAGGTACCAGAGGATCGCGTCGGATTCGGCGAGACACGTTCCGTCATCGAGCTCCAGCGTCGGGATACGGCCGTTGGGGTTCTTGGCGAGAAAGGCTGGCGTGCGCGTCTCGCCCTTGTCGATATCGAGCTCGACGCGACGATAAGGGGTCTTCAACAGCGCAAGCAGCAGACGGATCTTATAGCCGTTGCCGGAATCGAGGTAATCGTAGAGCGTCAACATGATGCCTCCGGCGGCCGATCGCAGGCGAGGCTGCCAAGCCGCACGGCTTTGGGCAACTGAAAGTTTCTAACGGCGAGGCCTAGCCGGGCTAAGCCACCAGGACGACGGAAGACCGATTTTCAAGCCATCGGGCGGTCGGGGGATATACCTTGAAGATAAATCTAATTACCTGACAGAATACGTTTGGTCCTTTTTATCGGGATCAAATCGAACCGTGTTCCTTGCGTGGTTTCAGGCGGAGTGCGGCCATGCGCGACGTTCGGATGGTTCTGGCGGCGGCGTGGGCGGTGGCCCTCCTCGCAGGGTGCGCGAACCCGGTCCGCGAACCGGGCGTGCCGCGCGAACTGACGACCAAAGCCGTTCCGCTGGGCATGCCGGCGAACATCCGTTACTGGGTCTCCATCGATACGCAAGCGATGCTGCGCGACGGGATGGCGGCGTTTGAGCGCGAGCGCGCCTTGTTGCGCCAGGCCGGGCGAACCGCCGCCATCCCGCCGGCGAATTTTCTTTCCATCTCCGGCGGCGGCGATAACGGCGCTTTCGGCGCGGGCCTGCTGGTCGGCTGGACGGCGGCCGGGACGCGGCCGGAGTTCAAAATCGTTACCGGTGTCAGCACCGGGGCACTTACGGCGCCGTTCGCCTTCCTCGGGCCCGAATTCGACGACGAGCTGAAGGCGGTCTATACCTCGATCAAGGCCACCGACATATTCGAGTCGCGTGGCCTTTTGGCCGCCCTGACCGATGATGCGATGGCCGACACGAAACCGTTGTGGGGCTTGGTCGGGCGCTTCGCCAACGACGATATGCTACGGCGGATTGGCGAGGAATATCGCAAGGGACGGTTTCTACTGATCGGAACGACCAATCTCGACGCTCGTCAGCCGGTGGTCTGGAATATCGGCGAAATCGCAATTAGCGGGCATCCCCAGGCGACCGAACTGTTCCGCAAGATCCTGGTCGCGTCGGCGGCCATCCCCGGCGCCTTTCCGCCGGTCATGATCGACGTGGAGATCGACGGCAAGCAATACCAGGAGATGCATGTCGATGGCGGGGCGATGGCTCAAGTATTCCTCTACCCGCCTTCGCTCAACGTTCAAGACGTGAGCCGCGCGGCGGGCATTGAGCGCGAGCGACATGCCTACATCATACGAAACGCGCGGCTCGATCCCGACTGGGCCAGCGTGGAACGCAACACGCTCAGCATCGTCGGGCGGGCGATCACCTCGTTGATCCACACGCAGGGGATCGGCGACCTCTACCGCATCTATCTGGTGACGCAGAAGGACGGGGTCGAGTACAACCTTGCCTTCATCGGGCCGGATTTCGACGTCGAATACAAGGAACAGTTCGACCCGACATATATGCGTTCGCTGTTCGACTATGGTTTTAAGTTGGCGCGGCCCGGGTATCCTTGGCACAAGGCGCCGCCCGGCTTCATGGCGCCTTCCGGTCAGGCAAGCCGGTAAGGACGCGTGGCGAAACATTGCTACGTCGGGCGATGGGTACTTAGTCGCCGACGGGCAGATAGATATCGGTGAGCAAATCCTCCGGCGCCACTTCGCGCGGATCGTTCAGGTACCGCTCGAAGCACGGACGGTCGGCGAGCGAAACGCCATGCGGCACCGCCCATTCGCGCAGGAAACGGCGCCACGCATCGCCGAGCGTGGAATACGGTCCGCGGTGCAGCATGACGGCGTACTTGCCGCCGGCCAATATGCGATCCGCGACGCCGTGTGCCGGGTCAGGCGCGAGACGGCACTCGACGCACGCCTCGGAGCGTAATTTTTCCGCCGGCGTCGAGTCCGGATCATCGTAGTAAATGCCGACGACCCAGCCTTGATCGGTGAACGCTCCACGCGGGCCGCCCCAAGCCATCAGCCGCTCGAATGTCGCCCCATTTGCTCCATATGGGCCGCCATGCGGCATGGCAAGAAGCCGCTTTTCGGCCAGCGTTTCCTCGCGGATATTCATGAGCCCGATTCCTCCTGGGTTTAGTTGCAGTCGGTTGACGACGCCGTCGCGGCTGAATGCCTCGACCGATTCATAGCCTGCCTCGAAGGCGGCATCGGTGACGCTCGTGGCCGAACCGCGCAACGCCATCGCCGCGCGCTCGAGGCGCAAGCGGCGGACGTGCGCGCCGAGCGTTTCACCCATCGCGGCGGTGAAGATACGGTGGAAATGATATGAGGAAAACGCGGCGCGCCCAGCCAATATCTCGAGCGATAAATCGCCGTCGAGGTTGCGTTGAATGTAAATCAGCACCCGCAAAGGCCGCGCCGCGTAATCCGTTCGCTGCCGTCCCGCCATGCGCTCCTCCCCGCCGTTCGCATAGCACGACGCCGCTGCGCGCGCCTGATCGAGATTGCGAAGTTGGATGTGTCCGGGGAGGGCGAGAATCGGAACGGCGGCCGCCGGGCCGCCGTGCCATCGACCGAAAGATGGTCGTCGCCTATTGTGACGATTCGGCTTGCGCCACTCGTTCGACGGCCGGGATATTCGCCACCTGCGCCTCGATGTCCGCCTTGGCTTCGCGGAAGCGCATCAGATCGACGCCTTCGAGCTTGCGCCCGGTGGGCAACAAGACGCTCACGGGATTGATCTGCGTGCCGCGACGCATCACCTCGTAGTGGAGGTGCGGTCCCGTCGAGCGGCCGGTCGAGCCGACGTACCCAATCACCTGCCCTTGCCGCACTCGCGCACCGGCTCGAAGCCCGGCGGCATAACGACTCATGTGCGCATAGGCGGTGGCGTACTCCGAATTGTGACGGAGGCGGACGTAGTGGCCGTACCCGCCGAGCCAGCCGGCGTGCTCGACGATGCCCTCGCCAGCCGCCTGGATCGGCGTGCCGGTCGGCGCGCCGAAGTCGACGCCCTTGTGCAGCGCTGTATAGCCGAGGATCGGATGCTGGCGGCTGCCGAAACGCGACGTCAGCCGCGCGCCGTCGATCGGAGTGCGCAGCAGTGCTTTACGAACGCTCTCGCCGCGTTCGTTGTAGTAATCGACGAACCCATCGCGCGTCGCATGGCGAAATACCTGACGCGGCTTGCCGCTCAAGACCATCTTGCCGTAGAGCACGTAGCCGTCCTTGGCGAAGCGGCCCTGGTCGTCGTGGAAGCGCTCGAAGACGATCTCGAACGAGTCCCCGGCCTGGATATCACGTTGAAAGTCGATGTCGTAGCTGAAGGCGCGGATCACCTCGACCATGATTGGTCCGGGCACGCCGGCGGCGCTGCCGGCTTCAAAGAGGCTCGATCGCACCGTTCCAGTGGCGCGAATGAACTCGCGCGTAAGCTGCTTGCGGCGCTCGAGGGCGGTGAAACGGCCGTCTTCGTCGCGACTGAGGTTTACGTCGCGATCGACCCAAGCGACGAAATTCGCGGCGATCAGGGGACCTTGTTCGCCATCGCTCGACGGCGCGAACGTCAGGGTGATCTCGTGGCCGGGCTTCAGGTCCCGCGGATCGAGCTTGCCGCGCAGGGCCACCACCGCTTCGTGCGCCTCGGCGCGCGAGACGCCGGCCGACAGCAGCAAGTCCATCAGCGTGTCGCCGCGACGAACTTGAATGGTCAGCTCGGAGGTTTCACCGGCTTCTTCTTCGCCGGGCTCGGCGCCAACATCGCTGCGGCGAAAATCGCCCGGATCGATGGTCGTATTGCCCGACCACGTCAGCGTGTACGTAGCGGCGGTCTCCGATCCGGCGGAAAGCGTGGCTGGTTCCGACTCCGGCTCGGGCATCGACGGATCGTGCTCCAGCTCCGCAGCCGCACTTTCGGTCGTGTCGTCGCCTACCTCGTCGCGGTCGGGCGACCCGGCCGCGGTATTGCCGCTTGGATCGGCGGCCGAAAGTCCGTCATCCGCCCCGATTACCGCGACGACCTTCGTCCGATCGACCGCTAGGGACGGCGTGCTGGTCGCGACCACGGCCGGCTCAATCCCGACCGGCGGCGTCGTTGGCGTTGAGAGGTATAGGCTAATGCCGGCAAACGCCGCCACCCCGACGACCTTTATAATCGACGGGGTCCAGTCCGCAGCCGAAGACAACACGTACCGTCGCAGCGCTTTAACGTGCAATCCCAATCCCCCCGCAGCCAGATGCGCCCCCGATTTACCGCCGAGGTACGCAAGTGCTGTGTCTTAATGCAATCAAAGATGCCGGGACCGCCCCCAGCCTGTCAACCCGAAATTCTCTGGATCATCGGTATTTTTCCGGCATTTAGCCGAGTTTTCATGGAACCGGATTCGGCCAAATTGTGGATAAGTTTACGATGCTTGACACCGCTAGGTCGGGGGCGTATTAGTCCGCCCCTCGCCGCGCGGTCCCGCGACCCGAGTACCAGGTTTGGGGCCGTGCTGCGGCGTGCTCTTTGACAAGTAAAATCGGATGGAAGGGATGCGCAGGCGGCGGCTGGCCCAAGCCGGCTGACTGTCGGGCGCATTCGGCGAGGAGCCGTTTCAACGCGGTTTCTCGTGCTATGCGTTTCGAATGGTTGAGCAGGCAATACCGTTGATGACCGGGCTTTGGTCGGCAGCGACGCGAAGCTAGAAGGCGGAGCGATCCGCGTTCGAATTTCGCTACTGCGGACATC
>DATIBC010000020.1:0-46377 GCA_035457725.1 Alphaproteobacteria bacterium
TAATACGATTACGAAGATGATCAACAACGCTCGATATGCCGCGATTCGCTTAAGACGCCACCATGATCGGCCCGATCGCGAAATTCGCGGCGACGGCCGGCGCAATAAACCATGCTCCTTGGCGACCGTCGCGAGCTCCGCGAAGGCGGCCCAAAACGCGGCTTCATCTCCGGCGCCCCAGCGGTCCGTCCCTAGCCGACGCTTTTGGCTTACGATAACGGCGGCGGCGTCGGGCAGCTGAGCGCGGGCGCCGCTCTGGGCGAGCGCTGCGACCAGACGCATTGCGTCTTGGATGGCGTCGTCGATGTAGTAGTAATGCCGCGCCAGCGTGACCGCCGATGTGATGTTCGGATCGTCTCTCACGGTGATCATGTTCTGAGAATCCCTTACTCCCTTGGGTCATCCACAGCCGCCTGTGCGCCTGGCGCCACCGCCGACATGGTGCACGTCGGACGATCTCGGAGCCGACGGATTTGGCGGTATCGGCCGGCGGCGATCGCCCCCGGCGCGTCCCCACTTAGACCATTCAAGTGCGCGTTGGGCGATCGCATCGACCAAGCGATGTCGATGCGGCGGCAGCATCGTTGTGTGGTGGTCGGACCATGCGCCCGCCGGCAAGAATCCGAGGTTCATGTCGGTGCCCCCATTATATTTCAGACGGCGGCGGGCGGCGTCACGGCCGCTCGATTCGATAGCGGCGACCGCCTTCGATGGAAATTCGATTGGGTACCTGATCGGGCAGAAAGCGCCCAGAAAGCACCGCCCGCACATCTGCGATCACCTCCGGGCGTAAACGATAGTACTGGTGGTTACCGTGGGCAGGGGTGGTCGAGTCGACCGCGCCGCAGTCGATAGCGACGATCCGGTTGCTGAGTCCGGAGAACGAGCGCGGCCCGCCAGAGCCGAGCCGGTCGGGGTTCATCTTGGTGATGTCGCTGGTGATCAGCGCCAGGTCGCCTCGGCTGTGATAGACGTGGATCGCGCGGGCGAGCTCGGGCAGCGGGCCCAGCTTGTGCACTCGCTCGAACGCATCTTCGTCCTCGTCGGCCGCCATCAGGAACGCATTGGTGAAGATCGTCGGAAGCTGCGCTTGATCGTTGAGCGCGACGACGCCCTGGACGGCGTGCCGCAGCGCCCAATTGCCCATGCTGTGCGACACGAGATGGATCTTCTGCTCGCAGCGGCGTCCGCCGTTGGCGAGAAAGTCGACCAGACGCATCATGAAGCGTCCCATCGCGGCGCCCGATCCCGCCGCGTCGTCGCGGTCGCTGTGGTATTCCCACGGCGGCTGCACCCGGCCGTTCGACGGCCACGAAAATACGACCACGTAGGGCTCGTAAGCTACCCCGTCCCCTGGCGGCTGAATGCGATAGGCCTCTTGGATCTGCGCGGCGCGCCGCAGGCTGTCGACGAAGGTGGAGGCGAATCCGTGAATCAAGACGATGACGTCGCGCCCCTCCTTCGTCATCTGCCTGCGGAGATCGGCGAAAAGCTTGGTGCTGCCGAGCAGCTTGGCGACCTCGGAACCGTCGGTACCGAGCTTCTCGGGAAAGACGGAGACCTCGCGAACCGCGTAACCCTGGTCAGGATGATCCGAGACCTTTTCCAGTCGCGCCGAGCCGACGCGGAAGAACATCGGCCCGTCGGCGTGAAACCGTTCGCCGAAATGTCCTTCCTTCGCCGGCACGGGATTGCGGTTGGTGGCGAAATACACTTCGACCATGGCGCACTCCCGGATTGAACGAGACCGCGATCGCGGCGCGCGCCGAGCTATTTCTGCTGGGGCGGGCTTGGCGCTTCGACGGTCACGGTCGGAAGCTTTCCCCAATTCTCCGTCTTGATCTCCGCCTCGATCAGCTTGACGGCCTCCTGGCGCAGGAACTGCATCGCCACCCGGTATTCGTCGTGGCTCATGAAGCCGTTCATGCGCGCTTGGCAGTATGCGAACACGCCGTCGCGATAGAACTGCAGACCCTGGGTGCGACGGGTGAGCGCGGCGACCGAGGTGAGCAGATTCTTGACTAACTCCGCCTTTAGCTTGGCGGCGACGTCCTGGCCTTCGCCCTTGACCGTCGCCTCGCCCTCGAGCGCCGTCTTGAATGTGGAGGCTATGCTCTCCGCGGCGTCGGGCGAGGGCTCGGCGCAGAACTTGCCGCGGTTCGCGTCGTCGAGCGGCATCAGCACAAGCCGGCGCTCGGCGGTGGTCGCCAGCGTGCCGGCGGCGTTGCTGATGCGGTCCTCGATCACCGGATTCGTCTTCGGCTCGGCGAACAACGAGGTGCCGCAGGCCGAGAGTAACGACATGGAACCGGTCAGAAACACCAGCGGGAAAGTGGTCCGATTCATCGTCCCCTCCCTGGCGCGACGATACGTGGATCGTCGGACTATCGGTCGGCGCGTGGCACGGCCCGGTGCGCGCTGCCGTCGGGACTTATTGTCGCTGCCGATCGCTCGGGCTGGGTGTGAACTGGGTCACCATTGCCAGACTCACTTCAGGGTTGATTCCGACACCCGCGCCGCGGGCGTGGCGCAGGCACGCAAATATCCGCCGTAGACGGACGATCACGCGAATGATCGCGTCCGATGGCGCGGCTGTCTTGCGTCACGGTCGCGCATATTCGCTCGAACGCCTGACGGTCGACGGACGAGTATGGCCGCCATTCAGAGGGCGCGATTCCAATTCGCCGACGATATTGACGCGCCACTGTCGAAATGGCGGCACACTGCTGCCGCTAACGGCCCCCAATACAACATCATACGACTGCGCCTGCGATGCGCCTGGATGGTGATTTGTCAGGCGATGCGCGTCATTCCCCGGCATAAGCCCAGCATTCCACTTCAACCTGCGCTCCGAGCGCCAACCCGCTTGCGCCGAAAGCCGAGCGAGCGGGCAGCCGGTCTGGGTTGAAGTAGGTCAGGTAAACCTGGTTGAAGGCCGCCCATTTCGACATGTCCGCCAGCATCACGGTACATTTGAAAACGTCGGCGAAGGACAATCCGTTCTCGCGGAGCACCGCGCCTATATTCTCCATTGTCTGCCGGGCTTCGGCCTCGATACCGCCCGTCACCAGCTCCGCCTTTCCCGGCGCGTTGCCGAGCGCGCCCGAGAGGTAGAGGACGTTTCCGACGCGCACCGCCTGACTAAACGGAAGTTTTGCGGCCTTGGCCGCAGGCGAATTGATAAATTTCATCGCGTACTCCTTTGCGTCGCGGCGAGTCGGCACTTGAACAAGTTTCGGCAGCCCGTGATGATGCTATTTCGCGTCGGTTCGGGACGATACTGCTTGAGGCCAGCGGCCGCACGACCGCGCTCACTGGTGCGGCCATTGGTCATGCGAGGCGTCCATCTTCCTGCGAAATTTTGATGTGCGGTGCCGCCGCTATCCGCCGCCAGGACGGGCCATCGGAAGATTCTGCAAGCGCGCCATCAGATCGCCGGCGGTGACCACGCCCGAGGGCGAGACGGGCAGGCCGACGGCCGCCAGTTTGGTCGCCACCCAGGTATTGCAGTTGTTGAACAGATGGAACTGCCCGTGTGCCGGATAGAAATTGCTGGCGCTCGATGCATGGCGAGTGATAACCGCGGCGCGACCCCCATCGGGCCGGTCGAAATCGGCGGCGATTTCCGTGGCCAGACGATCGAGTTCGATCCGGGTCAATGATAGGCCGACGACTTCGACATCGGGACCGCCGCCGGTCGGCGGTTGGCTTAGCCCGCGCAAGCGAATCGTCGCCGCCGTCGAGGCGAAGGCGGCCTGGAGCGCCATGCTTGGCGTCGGATCGAGGGCCGGATAGTACTCGCGATCGCCCCAACCGAACTCGAAATATCGGGCGTGCGGAAAGTCATCGGCCTCGGGCAGACGATCTTGCGGCAGGTCGTTGCGCGCGATGACGATTCCCGCATGCCAGCCATGGCGGACGACATATACATTGATGTCCTCGCCGTAATGGACCGGGGGCCCTGGCGTCGCTGTGCAGGCGAGCAGCAGGCCGAGGCAAATGCACGCGAGCGTGAAGCGCAGGTACTGTGTCACCGATCCCTGCATCGCCATCGATCCACCAAACCCGAGGCGTCTCGGCCAGCCGATTTCCGCCTGCTGACAGGTCAAACGAGAATGCGTACGTCGCATGCCCGCGGCAAGCCAATCCGGCGTCGCCGCGCCGTTCGATGCGTGCAGCCGGCGCCCGGAACCTAGCGCGCCGCCGCCACCCACAAGGCCAGCGCAGCGCGCTCTTCAGGGGACATTTCGGTGAGATTTCCCGGCGGCATCGCGGCGGTCCACGCGGCGTGCAAGGCGATGGCCCGGCGCTGCATGCGGATCCGCTCGGGCGTGTCGAGCATCACGCCCTTCGGTGCCGCGACGATGCCTGCCCATACGGGCTCGGCGGCGTGGCAAGCGGCGCAGCGAGCGACGACGATCTCCTCCACCTCGGCGAAGCTCGGTGCGCGGCCGCCGCGCGAATCGCCTTGGCTTTCGGCCGGTCCAAGCGCGCTCAACCAGATGATCGCAGCACCGCAAAGGGCCGCCAGCCCCCACGTCCACCACGGCGACGGGAGCCCGCGGTGCCGCTGGTTGTAGAAATGGCGGATGGCCGCGCCGATGACGATCACCAGCGCCAGGACCAGCCAGCTCCAACGGCTGGCGAACACGAGCGGGTAGTGATTGGCGATCATGACGAAGATGACGGGGAGCGTGAGGTAGTTGTTGTGCAGCGAGCGCTGCTTTCCGCGCCGGCCGTATTCGGAATCGGGCGTCCGTCCGGCGATCAGGTCAGCGACGACGCGACGTTGGCCGGGGATGATCACCAACAGCACGTTGGCGGCCATGATCGTGCCGATGATCGCGCCCATCTGCATGAACGCGCCGCGTCCACTCAGAGTCTGCGTGAAGCCGAAAGCGAGCGCCACCAGCAAGGCGAAGCCGATCGCGGCCAGCCTCGCCTCGTTGCGGCCGATCGACGAACGGCACAGGAAATCGTAGGCAAGCCAGCCGATGACAAGACCGCCGATGCTGAACGCGATCGCCGCCGCGGGCGACATGTCCAGAACGTGCCGGTCGATCAGATAGAGCTCGGCACCGATGTAGTAAACCAAGACGACCAGCGCCAGGCCCGAGAACCAGGTGGCGTATGCCTCCCATTTGAACCAGGTAAGCTCGTCGGGCATCCGCGCCGGCGCCACGACGTATTTCACCATATGATAGAAGCCGCCGCCGTGAATTTGCCAAGCCTCGCCCTGCGCGCCCTGCGGCAGCCCCGGCGGCGCTTTCAGGCTGTAGTCCAGGTGGATGAAATAGAACGACGTGCCGATCCAGGCGACGCCGGCGACGACGTGCAGCCAGCGCACGAAGGTTTCGACCCAAGCAAGCAAGAACTCCATCGCCAAGATTCTCCGTGCGTCAGCGATTCGTCGCGCGCTTGATCCGCTCGACGGCCATTAAGATCCGCTCGGGCGTCGCCGGCGCATCGAGCGCCGGATAGATCGCATAATCGCCGACGCTGGCGATCGCGTCGGAAAGCGCCAGAAACGCCGAGATGGCAAGCATCAATGGCGGCTCGCCCACCGCCTTCGAGCGGAAGATCGTCTCCTCGACGTTCTCGCCGCGTTCGAACAGCTTCATTCGCATGTCGAGCGGGCGATCGGAACACGCCGGAATCTTGTACGTCGAAGGTGCATGGGTGGCGAGGCGGCCGCGGTCGTCCCACACCAGCTCCTCCATAGTCAGCCAGCCCGCGCCTTGCACGAAACCGCCCTCGACCTGTCCGAGATCGATCGCCGGATTGAGCGATTTGCCGACGTCGTGGAGGATATCGACGCGCAGAATGCGGTTTTCGCCGGTCAGCGTGTCGATCGCCGCCTCGCTGACCGCGGCGCCATAGGCGAAGTAGAAGAACGGGCGGCCCTCGCCGGTTGCGGCGTCCCAGCCGATTTTCGGCGTCGCGTAGTAGCCGGTCGCCGACAGCGGAACCCGCGCCAGGTAAGCGTCGCGGATCGCCGTCTCGAACGCGATCTCGGAGTCGCGAACGCGAATTCGTCCGGGCAGAAACGCCACGCTTTCGGGGTCGCTTTGGTAACGCTCGGCGAGGAAGGCGGCAAGCCGCCGCTTGATCTTGCGCGCCGCCGCACGCGCCGCCATGCCGTTGAGATCGGCGCCCGATGAGGCCGCGGTGGCCGAGGTGTTCGGGACCTTGGCCGTCGTCGTCGCCGTAATCTTGACCCGCTCGAAATCGACCTGGAACTCCTCGGCCACGACTTGCGCGATCTTGGTGTGCAGACCCTGGCCCATTTCGGTTCCGCCGTGGCTCAAGTGGATCGAGCCGTCGGTGTAAACGTGGATCAGCGCGCCGGCCTGGTTGAGAAACGTCTTGGTGAAGGAGATGCCAAACTTCACCGGGGTAAGCGCGATGCCGCGTTTGAGGACCGGGCTCCGCGCGTTCCACTCCCGGATCGCCGCACGCCGCTCGGCATAGTCGGAGCTCGCGACGAGTTCGTCGACGATGTCTTGGATGATGCAATCCTCGACCACCATGTTGTAATGGGTCACGCGGCGCTCGGTCGACGGCGCCGTGCGCTTATGCGCGTAGAAATTGGCGCGCCGCACCGCAAGTGGGTCTTGACCCAGGACATGCGCGATCTCGTCGATCGCCCGCTCGATGCCGATCATGCCTTGTGGCCCGCCGAAGCCGCGGAACGCCGTGTTCGACTGCGTGTGCGTCTTGCAGCGATACGAGGTGACCCTGGCGGCAGGCAGGTAATAGCAGTTGTCGATGTGGAACATGGCGCGATCGGCGACCGGCTGCGAAAGATCGAACGACATGCCGCACCGGATGGCATGATCGAGCTCCAGCCCGAGAATACGGCCGGCGGCGTCGAAGCCGACGCGATAATCGATGCGGAAGTCGTGCCGCTTGCCGGTGATCGTCATGTCGTCGTCGCGGTCGTAGCAAACTTTCGCCGGCCGGCCGGTCATCCTGGCGGCGAGCGCCGCGACAGCGGCTGGAAGGTTGCCCTGGCTCTCCTTGCCGCCAAACGCTCCGCCCATGCGCCGCACCTCGACGGTGACTGCGTGATTGGGCACACCGAGTACGTCGGCCACCTTGTGTTGGATCTCGCTTGGATGCTGCGAGGAACAGAAGATCAGGACGTCGCGATCCTCCCCCGGTATTGCCAGCGCCGCCTGCCCCTCGAGGTAGAAATGCTCCTGGGCGCCCACGTAAAAGCGTCCTTCGAGCTTGTGCGGCGCGGCGGCGATTGCGGCGGCCGGGTCGCCTCGTCGAAGGGTTACCGGCGCCTCGAGCAGCGACATCGCCTCCATTGCCTGATCGACGGTGAGGATCGCCGGACGGTCGCGGTACTCGACGAGCGCCAGTTTGGCGGCGGCGCGCGCTTGGTCGATCGTTTCGGCGGCGACGGCAAACAGCGACTGGCCGAAATACTCGACCAGCCCGTCGGCGAAGACCGGGTCGTCGCCCTTGAGCGGGCTGACGTCGTTCTTGCCCGGGACGTCGCGCGCCGTTAGCACCGCGACGACTCCGGGCTGATTGCGAACTTTCGTGAGATCCACGCGCGCGATGCTCGCGTGGGCGCGTTCGCTCATGGCAATGTGAACTTGCAGGGTTCCCGGCGGCTCGGGAATGTCGTCGGTATAGAGCGCCTCGCCGGTGACGTGTTTCACCGCACTGTCGTGGCTGAACGCCGCGTGTGCGCCGCCGGTGATCGCGGTCTTGCTCACCGCCCGGTCATCCGAAGGCGGCGGCGCGGCCGGCGAGCCGCAGCGCCGGCGTTTGTGATCGCGTTTCTAGATGATAGCGGCGCAAGAGATTCTTCGCCGCCTGCATGCGATAAGCCGCCGAGCCGCGGTGGTCGCTGATCGGTGCATAATCGCGCTCGAGCGCCGGAATGACGCGCTCGACCGTCGCCTCCGTCCAAGGTTGTCCCACGAGCGCCGATTCCACCGTGCGGGCGCGCTTGGGCGTCTCGGCCATGCCGCCGAAGCAGATCCGCGCCTCGACCGCCTTGCCGTCGGCGACCCGGACGTTAAAACAGCCGCAGACCGCGGAAATATCCTGATCGAAGCGCTTCGAAAGCTTATAGCACTTGAGGCGCGTCGGATCGTCGAGCAGCGGAACGTCGATCCGCTCGACGAACTCGTCGGGAGCACGGTCCTGGTTGCCGTAGGCGATGAAAAAATCCTCGAGCGGCATGGTTCGCCGCGCGATACCTCGACGCAAGACCAAACGCGCACCGAGCGCGATCAGCGCTGGCGGCGCGTCGGCGATCGGCGAGCCATTGGCGATGTTGCCGCCGATAGTGCCGACATTGCGCACCTGCAGGGCGCCGAGCCGGCGGATCAATTCGGCGAAATCGGGGAAGTGACGGGCGATGATCCCCTCGGCGTCGCTATAGGCCGCACCTGCGCCGATCTCGAGCGTCGTGCCGGTCGCGACGATTTCGCGTAGCGCGGCGACGCGACCGATGTCGATGATCGAAGCGAGGCGTCGACGCTGCTTGGTGACCCACAGGCCGACATCGGTTGCTCCGGCGACGATCACCGCGTCGCGATGCGCGGTGCGCAGGCGCGCCAGCTCCTCGACATCGGTGGGAGAAAACCAGCGCTGGCCGCGATACTCGAACGACAACGTGCCCTGGCGGCGAATCTCCTTGAGCAGAGACAGATCGCGACCGCGCCGCGCCTCGTCCCAGTGCGGGCGCGGCAGGTCATACATCGTCTCGGCGGCGGAGACGATCGGTCCGTAACCGGTGCAGCGGCAGAGGTTTCCCGCCAGCACGTCGCCGATGCGTTGCCGATCCGGCTTCACGCCGGTCAGATACAACGCATAGAGCGACATGACGAATCCCGGCGTGCAGAAGCCACATTGCGATCCGTGGCAATCGACGATTGCCTGTTGGCAGGGATGCAGCCCGCCGTCCGGGCGCGCGAGATGCTCGACCGTGACGACCGCGCGGCCCTCGAGCATCGGGACGAGTTGAATGCAGGCGTTGACCGCGCGATAGCGCACCGCTTCTCCGTCCAATTCGCCGACCACGACGGTGCAGGCGCCGCAGTCACCCTCGGCGCAGGCTTCCTTGGTGCCGGTGAGACGCTTGGCCCGGCGTAGATAATTGAGCAGCGTCGTCGTCGGCGGAACGTCACGGGCGACTTCGATCTCGCCGTTCAATACGAAGGTAATCTGATCGGACATACGCGGGCGCCACGCTCGCAGTGCCTGGACGGACCCTTAACGATACGGGGAATGGCGATTCGCCGCTACGCCGATGCCGGTCCCGGGGCCGTGTCAGGGAAGGGGCCCAAGATGACCCGCCAGCCGCGCGAGGCAAGCTAGTCCGAATGACGTGGCCTGAAGCGTCTTGTCGCGTTGGATGGGCGGCGGCAGCCCGAGCCGTCGCGCCGCCAGCGCCTTGCCGTAGGTGAGCAGCGTCTCGAGCGACTGCATGACGAAAACAATGACCGGAAGCACGCGAGCATACGCGGCGTCTGCCGCCCGCTCGTCGCCGCGGGTGAACGCGGCGTGAACCTTGACCAGCGCATCGAAGCAATCGATCGCGGGGATGATGCCGGCGCAGCCGGCGCGCAGATTGTCGGCGATCTCGAGGCCGCCGCGGCCGTTGAAGACGGTGAGCCGCCCCGCCATGGCTTCGACGATTTCGCTGATCCGCACCGCCGGCCCTTCCCCCTTGAGAAGGCGGAAATTGCCGCAACGTCGCGCCAGTTCGCCGATCCCCTCGGGCGTCAGGCCGACGCCGAGATATTCGGGCGCATTCTGGATGGCGAACGGAAACCCGATGCCATCGCCGACGCGGGAGAAAAAATCGATCAGCTCGGCCTCGGGCGTTTGACCGCCGGGAGGCGGCTGCAAGATCACCCAGTCCGCGCCGACGGCGCGCGCATGGCGAGCGGACTCGATCTGCGCCGCGACAGTCGGCTCGTAAATCGTGATCGCCAGCGGCAATCGCCGACCAAGTGCGTCAGCGGTCCAATCCATCATCTGGCGACGTTCGGCGACGCTCAGCGCGCGTACTTCGCTCGCCAGGCCAAGAACGGCCACGCCGTTGGCGCGGCCGGCGACGCAGGCCTCGACTTGCCGCCGGAGCGCCACCGGATCGAGCGAGCCATCGGCGCGAAAGAACGTGTACAGCATCGGGTAGATGCCGGCGAAGCGCGCGCTTTCGCTCACCGGATTGACGCTCCCGCCGGCGCGTGGACGCGGCTCACTCGAAACTGAGTTGCACCTTCATCGCCTTGCGGCGATCGCCGGCAAGCTCGAACGCCTCGCGCGCCCGGGACAACGGCAGGCTCGCGGTGAGCAGCGGGCGCACGTCGACCAGCTTGCGGTCGATCATGGCGACCGCCCACTCGAACTCCTCGTGGAAACGGAATGTGCCGCGCAGGTCGATCTCCTTGGCGACCAATGTATTGAGCGAAAACATCGCCTCGCCGCCGAGGCCAAGCTGAACGATCACGCCGCGTGGCCGGACGCAAGTCATGGCGCCGGTCAGCGCTGCGGCGTTTCCCGACGCTTCGATGGCGACGTCGAAATAGCCTTTGTCGCGGGTAAACTCGGCGAGCGCTGCCGGCGAATGCGCGACATTGACGGTCCGCTCGGCGCCCGCTGTACGCGCCGCGGCGAGGGGTTCGTCGAGGATGTCCGTCGCCACGACTTCGAGCGCGCCTGCACGCCGCGCGGCGATGATCGACAGACATCCGATCGGACCGCATCCGGTGACGAGAACGCGCCGACCGATCAGCGGGCCAGCCCGACGTACGGCATGCAGCGCCACCGCCAGCGGCTCGGCAAACGCCGCCTCGCCCAGCGACGTCGCGGCGCCGACCGGAACCGCTTGCCGCTCCTCGATCACCAGCTCGTCGCAAAACGCGCCCTGAACGTGCGGAAAGCGCATGGCGCTGCCATAAAAGCGCATGTCGAGGCACTGGTTGGGAAGGCCCTCGAGACAATACCGACAGCCGCCGCAGGGGCGGCTCGGATTTACCGCAATCCGATCCCCGGGCTTGACGGCGCTGACCCCATCGCCGACCGCGGTCACGGTTCCCGCGACCTCGTGGCCGAGGATCATCGGCTGCCGGATTCGCACGGTTCCGAAGCCGCCATGCTGGTAATAGTGCAGATCGGAACCGCAAATACCGCCCGCGTCGACCCGCAGCTTGATCGATCGCGGCCCCATCTCGGGCAGGGCGAGCGTTTCGATGCGAAGATCGCCAGGTGCATGGATGACCGCAGCGCGCATGTGCATTCCCCGTTGGCTGCGCGGACGACGCAAGGAATATCCCACGAGCGACCATCGCACAATGCTTGCGGCCGATTGCCCGAGCGACGCGCTGGGACTACCGTCGATGACCAGCGCTAAGCAGGAACGAACGATGACGGGAAAAGCGTGAGCGTTGCTTTATTCGACTTGACCGGCCGGCGCGCGCTCGTGACCGGGAGCAGCCGCGGGATCGGATTGGCGCTGGCGCGCGGGTTCGCCGCCGCGGGCGCATCGCTGGTGCTCAATGCGCGCGACCAGACGGCGCTCGAGCGCGCCGCCGAGGATTTGCGCCGCCAAGGCGGCACCGTCGCGCTCGCGCCGTTCGACGCTACCGACGGCGCCGGGGTGCGCGCCGCGGTCGACCGGATCGAGCGCGACATAGGCCCGATCGACATCCTGGTGAACAACGCCGGCATGCAACGTCGCATGCCGCTCGAGGACTATCCGGAGGAGACCTGGCGCGAGATCATGCGAACCAATCTCGACAGCGTTTTCCTGGTTGGCCAGGCGGTGGCTCGCCACATGATCAAGCGCCGGAAGGGCAAGATCATCAACGTTTGCTCGGTGCAAAGCGAACTCGGACGGCCGACGATCGCGCCCTACACGGCAAGCAAGGGCGGCGTGAAGATGTTGACCAAAGGGATGGCCATCGACTGGGGCAAGTACAACATCCAGGTTAACGGATTGGGGCCGGGCTACTTCAAGACCGAGCTTAACGCGGCGCTGGTCGCCGACGAGGCGTTCACCGGCTGGCTTTTGGCGCGAACGCCGCTCAAACGCTGGGGCGAGGTCGACGAGCTGATCGGGGCGGCCATTTTTCTCGCCTCTCCGGCGTCCGACTTCGTGACCGGCCACATCCTCTATGTCGATGGCGGCGTCACGGCGTCGCTGTGAAACAGAATTATGCAATTAGTATGAATAGGTTATATACGATTCGACGAACGCCTGAACTGACCGCGGATTGCGCTGCTGCGTTGCAAATCGCGCCGGAACCCCTTATATACAGGTCTGTAATTATCTGCTTCGGCCGCTTGCCGATCCGCCCCGCAACGGGGCGTCTCTTCAAGATACCCATGAAGCCGATAACTGCCTCGTGTTCGCGCGACAAATTCGTGTGGGCGCGGGATTCGTCACACTAACGGAGGCCATCATGGCTATCGGTACAGTAAAGTTCTTCAACGCCCAGCGCGGCTTCGGATTCATCCAACCGAGCGACGGTTCGAAGGACGTCTTCGTCCACATTTCGGCCGTGCAACGCGCCGGTCTTGCAACGCTCAACGAGGGTCAGCAAATCTCGTTCGACGTCGTGCAGGAACGCGGCAAGTCGGCGGCGGCGAATCTCAAGCTTGCTTGAGTCGATCGGGCACACGCCCGATCGATAGACGAAAAACGAAGGAGCGGCGGCGCGATTGCCGCCGCTCCGACGTTTGAATTTCTGAGGCGGCCCATGATGCGGGCGGCAGGGAGAGCGACTCATGGTCCGTGCCAAAATCCCCGGCTTTGAGGCCTTAACCGAGGAGGCGCGCCGCATTCGCGCCGCCGCGAACAAGGTGCCGGAGTGGAAGACGATTATGGACGCCGAGTCGAAGCAGCGCGACGCGCTCGCCGCCAAGCAACGCGCCGCGCGTCTCGCGCACGAAACCAAGGCCGCCGCCGAACGCGCCAATAAGCCGGCGACCGCGCCGGCCAAGCGACGCCCCGCGCGCGCCAAGAAATGACTGCGCGCTGCCACGCCAGGCGGAGTTCCCCCGAGTAAAATTCGCGACGCGCTTGCCGCGGCGCGCGGATGCTGGCAGCCTTTAGCGCCGCAAGCGCGAAATCGGCGCATTGGCGAGGGGGCATGCGAATCGTCGTCCACGGACAGCAGGCTTTCGGCAAGGCCGTGCTCGAGGCGCTGCTGAAACGCGGCGAGAACGTCGTCGCGGTCTACGCGGCGCCGGATCGCGCAGGCGAGAAGGCCGATCCGCTCAAGGCGGCGGCGCTCGCCGCGGGATTGCCCGTTCGCCAGCCGAAATCGTTTCGCGATCCGGCGGTGATCGACGAGTTTCGCGCTCTCGCGCCCGACCTACAGGCGATGGCGTACGTGACCTTGTACGTGCCTTCGGCCTTTCTCGACATCCCGAGGCGGGGCAGCATTCAATTTCATCCCTCGCTTTTACCGCGCCATCGCGGGCCGAGCTCGATCAACTGGCCGATTATCATGGGCGAGCGCGATACCGGATTGTCGATCTTCTGGCCCGACGACGGTCTCGATACCGGCGACATCTTGCTGCAAAGATCGACACCGATCGGCCCCGACGACACGTTGGGCAGCGTCTATTTCGACCGACTGTTTCCGATGGGCGTGACGGCGATGCTGGAGGCCATCGACTTGATCAAAGCCGGGAAGGCACCGCGGCTCAAGCAAGACGAGAGTGTCGCGACCTACGAAGGCTGGTGCGGCCACGACAACGCGCGCATCGATTGGAGCAAGCCGCTGCGCCAGACCTACGATCTAATTCGCGGCTGCAACCCTCAACCCGGCGCATGGACCATGTACAAGGGTGAGGTCTTGCGGATTTACGACGCTCGCCCTATCCCGGCGCGTCAGCCGGCTGGAATCGGTGGCCGCATGGGCCAAGCGGTCGCCGTCGACGGCGAGTCGATCAGTGTCGCTTGCGCCGACGGGCGCATGAAGTTGCTGCGGATCAAGCTCGGCGACGGACCGAAAACGAAAGCCGGTGAACTCGCGCCGATGATCGGCCTCGCCGCTGGGACGCAGTTCGACTGATCGAAGCCGGGGCGATCAGCGAATGCTGAAGCCGAAGGCCTGCTTGACCTTGAGCTCCTCGCAAAACCCGCGATCCTTGTACTTTTTGAAATACGAGTCGAGGCTGGTGCGCAGGATCTCCTCCGCGTCGTAGCGGCCCAGGCCCCAATCGCGGAAGTCATCGATGCGGCGCTTACAGTAGGTCGGATCGGACGCGCTTTGGCCGATCGGCGCGCTGGCGAGCTTGGCGTCGCCCCGAAGGTCGCCGCCGTTCATCATGCAGCGAGCGCCCTCGATAACGATGTAGGAGGCCTGCTCGCAGTCGAGCCTCGCCTGGTTGTTCGGGCCGCCGTCGCATGCCCCGAGCCCAGCTACGACGGCAATGGCGCCCAGGCCGCGGCACATGCCGCGGAACATGGCAGTGGACATGATACTTGTACTCGCGAAGTTGCCCCAGTTCACGGGGCAAGTTTACGCGAGCAATCGTTAATTCCTACTTAAGTGTTTTATATCAGATAGTTACGCGATGATCCGAGGTCAGGCGCGGCCGATCCACCAGACGAAAAGCAAGAAAAGCAGCGCCGTGAACGTCAGCCACAGGAGGAACTGACGGTCGCGAATCGGATTCGGCTTTCGGCGTTTCGCGCCCATGGGCGGATCTCCGCTAAGCCCGGTCGTCCCAAGTCTAGCGCCGGAGGCGCCGCTGGGCCAAGATCGGTGAAGCGAGCGGATTTGGAGCAGGGCGCGGTGACTTTCGTCTCCCATCAGCGATATCAGATGCTGCTCGCCGCGGCGTTTCTCGCCGTCTTCGCCGCGCTCGCGATCGATCCGTATGATCGCGCCGATTGGGCCCTCGAGAACGCGCTTGTCATCGTCTTCATCGCCGCGATGACGCTCGCGTTTCGTCGCTTCGCATTCTCGCGACTGTCCTACACGCTGATCTTTCTCTTTCTGTGCCTGCACGAAGTCGGCGCCCATTACACCTACTCGGAGGTGCCCTACGACGCGTGGACACGCACGCTACTCGGCGTGTCGCTCAACGAGTTCCTCGACTGGCGCCGCAATCACTTCGATCGGCTGGTTCATTTTCTTTACGGTCTGCTGCTGGCGTATCCGGTGCGCGAACTATTCTTGCGCATAGCGAGCGTGCGCGGCTTTTGGGGATATTTTCTGCCACTCGACCTGACGATGTCGACGTCGATGGTGTTCGAGCTGTTCGAATGGGGCGCGGCGGAGTTCTTCGGGGGCGATCTGGGAGTGGCTTATCTTGGCACCCAGGGCGATCAGTGGGACGCCCAGAAAGACATGGCGCTCGCCAGCCTCGGCGCGCTCACCGCGATGTCGATCACCGCGGCAATCAATATCCGACTGCAGCGCGATTTCGCCAGTGAATGGATCGAGAGCCTGCGCGCCAAGGATCACCGCCCGCTAGGCGAAGAGGCTGTGGCGAGGATGCTTCGTCGCGATTAGGCGACGGCCGGGACGGCTATTCGGGCAGCGCGGCGGGCGGCGGCGGCCGGTCGGCGTCGTTGACCGAAAGGTTGCGCAGCGCGAAGGTCATGAGATCAGTGGTCAGCGCCGGCGGCTTGTCGATGTATCGGCAATAATCGACGATGCAGTCGATGAGGAACCGGGGATGGTTCGCCGATAGCGGCAGGTTGAACTTCCGATAATAGTCGTTGATCAGGTATTCAAGGATGCCGGGCGGATTCTCGAGTTTGTGCTGGCGACAAACGCGCCGGAAGATCTCGCAATAGTCCTCGAGCGTCGGCCGGCCCATCATGATCTTGTAGGGCAGACGCCGCAGGAACGCGTCGTCCATCAAATCCGCCGGCTGAAGGTTCGTCGAGAAGATCAACAGGCAGTCGAACGGAACCTGAAATTTCTTCCCGGTATTGAGCGCTAGATAGTCGATACGATTGTTGAGCGGAATGATCCAGCGATTGAGGATATCGCGTGGCTCGGCCGCCTGTCGGCCGAAATCGTCGATGATGAACACGCCGTTCATCGCCTTCATCTGCAGCGGCGCCTCGTAGAACTTTGCCAGCGGATTAAATCCGAGGTCGAGCATGGCCAGCGAAAGCTCGCCGCCAGCGACGATGACCGGCCGGCGACACGCCACCCAGCGGCGATCGATCGTCTTTTCCTGGGCGCGCATGGAAACGCGGCTGCGGCCGTTTCCCCCCTGGCGGCGGTCCAGCTCCTCATGGACGGTGGGGTCGAAGACCTTGATGATTTGCCCGTCGATTTCGACCGCGTGCGGAATATGCGCCACCCCTTGGAACGTACGGCCGATCGCCTCGGCGATCATCGTCTTGCCGTTGCCCGGAGGTCCGTAAATCAGGATCGCTCGCCCCGAGTTAATCGCCGGGCCGAACTCGCGGACCAGCGAGGGCTGCAACACCATGTGCTGCAGTTTGCGCATGAACAAGTCGTAGCTCACGCGCTCAGCGGCGATCGTCTGTCGCTCGACCTGGGCGCAATAGGCATCCAACGGCACCGGCGCAGGGCCGGCATACTGCGACAGCTCGAGCGCCTCGATCGCCCACTCTTTGCCCTTGCTGGTGACCGCGTAGCGCAGCTCCGCGACCATGCTGGAGCCGGCGGTGCCGAGCACCTCGACGAGCTTGCGCTCGCGCGCGATATCGAGCAGGTCATTGGCGATCTTGCTCGAGAGGCATAGGGCATCGGCCAGCTTCGAAGCGGTGTCGAGCGCGCGCACGTACAGGATCTTCATTGTCAGCGCGAGCAGAACCGTCTCCGGCACGCCGGTTTCCTCGATCGTGTTGGGCTCGTTCGGAAAATAGTCAAGATACTCGGTGAGCTGGCCCTCGCTGAGGCGGCCTAGCGCCACGAGGTTTTCCCCGAGCTGGCCACCATGGGCGCGCTGGCGCTCCTTGGCCTGCTGCAGCTCCTGGTGCGTCAACACGCCATGCGCGACGAGAAGGTCACCGAGGTGCATATCGTCAATCTCCGCTCTTTGCGCCATGTTCGGACGCGGCTCTTGGCCGCCGGCAAAGGTTAAATCGGATGATCGGTCACGATTTTACCCTACCGCCCAGGGCGCGGCGACGGCGAAGGCATCGCCTGAGCCGCCGATCGCGCGCCAGCGCCGCCAATTGCGCCATATTGTTGACCGTAAAACTTGCGCTAACGTTAACGAATCGCCGAGTTTTGGCTGGATTCTAGAGTCGCGGCCGGATCAAAAAAGCTCGGCGATGGGCTGTCCTCCGCCTCCGACGATCACCGCTCCCCCCAGCTCCGACGGCAGCGCCGCCGCAAAGGCATCCCGGTCGAGCGGCCGTAACACGGCGCCCGCCCGCGCCATGACGGTGCGGGTTGCCCCCAGATCGTCGCTTTCGAGCCCGTATCCCGCAATGCAAGGCGGCGGCGGCGCCACCCCGAAAATCCGGGCTGCGGTAGTATGGTCCGCGAACAATAAAGCGCCGCGCGCCGTTTCGATCTTGCGGACGCCACCTGCCGGGACGTCGGCGAGCCCCGTGAAGCGCGCGTAGCGCGCCGCGGCGGAAGCCGGATCGGTTACGCAAAGCACCGCTGCGGTCAGCGCGCTTACGCGATTGGGGTGGTCGAGCCAGCGCCGCTGCCAGACCAGGCGAGGCGTGCGATGATGGACGAACTGGATACGACCTTCGGCCATCGATTCAGGCGGCACGCGGATGACCGTGAAGCGCGCCAGCCCGTCGCTACCTGTCGTGGCGACGTTTCGCTCGAGCGTGATCGGCGCAGCTGGCGCGAAACCTTGCGCCGTCAAGCGCTCCGCGACGGCGGCAGGATCGGCGGTTCCGAAGCAGACCAGATGAACGCCGACGTGGCGCGACATCGTGGCGCGCATGCGCTCTGCGGTCGGCGTGGCGCCGAACGCGGTCAGGAATTCGAGATAACCCCGACGCAGCATGACGCAGCGGTTTCCGGTTCCCGCCGATTCGAGCGGCGCGCCCGGATGCGGACGGTTCCGCTGCTCGGAGAAGGGCGTCGGCACGAAGCCGAGACGCTCGAGCGCCGCGCGCGCCGCCTCGATATCGGGAACGAAGTGCGCGATGTGATCGAGATTGATCGCGCCTCTCGGCGGTATCTGTCGTTGTCGGGCATCGCCGGTCGGATCGGGCGTGGACGCATTCATGATCGGAGATTGTCGCGGTCGGCGCATGGACGCAACGGCTCATCGCCTTGCCTCGCGGGAGCGCACGTCGCACACTGCGGCGTCCCAAACGCAACGCCGCCATGACCGCACCGACGCTCAACTTCGACGATCTCACGCCGCGCACGCTCGATGTCGGCGACCGAATCCGGGATTTCGAGTTTCCCGACGCCACCGGTAAGCGCGTCATGCTCGACCACATGACGCTGTACGGCCGCCCGGTAGTGCTGCATGTCACCGGCGACGACGACGCGGCGCGCCGCGAACTCGCGGCATTGCGCGACGGATTCCTCCCGTTTGGCCATCTTGGGGTCGGCGTCGTCGCCATCACGCGGCTTTCGAACGATGCGCTGCTCGAGCTGTTCGAGCGTCGCCGGCCGCCGTTCGCCCTGCTTCCCGATCCCTCTGCGCAGCTCTTCGCCTATCTCGGCATCGATCCCGGCGCAACGGCGCACATCCTTGTCGCCGGACCCGACCTTCGTGTCAGCCATCGTCTGGTCGGCCATGACGGACGCTCGCCGCTCGGCGAGGCACTTGCCGCCTGCACGGCGCGGCTCACCCCGGCGCAGGACAGGCTGGTGGCGGTACAGCCGCCGGTACTGCTGCTCGGCGACGTGTTCCCCCCGCCGCTATGCCAGCGCCTTATCGAATACTGGCGCCGCCACAGCGATCGGATGGTCGACGTCGTGACTTCGGGCGAGGCTGGCGGGAACGTCTACGATCCCGGCATGAAGCGACGCAGCGACGTGCCGATCGACGATCCCAAACTCGCCGGGCTGATCGCCGAGCTCCTCAAGCGCCGCGTGCTGAGCGAGATTCATCGTTACTTCGGCTATGCAATCCGCGAGGGCGAGACCTTGAAAATCGGCTGTTACGAGGCAACCAACGAGGGGCGCTTCAGGATGCATCGCGATAACAACGCCGGCGCGAATCTGCAGCGGCGCTTCGCGATGAGCTTAAATCTCAACGACGATTTCGAGGGCGGAATTCTCCGTTTCCCCGAATTTCCGGGAATTGCCTATAAGCCGGGCGTGGGCGCCGCCGTCATCTTTTCGTGTTCCTTGTTGCACGAGGCAACACCGGTGACGCGCGGACGTCGGTTCGGCGTGTTTGGGTTCTTCTGGTAGGGAGTCGTTCGTCATGAGTCACGTCTTTCATCGCTTGCCGAAGGAAACGCTTCCCGTGGCGGTAATGGGCGAGGGTGCCTATATCGTCGATCGCGATGGCAAGCGCTATCTCGACGCCTCGGGCGGCGCCGCAGTGTCATGCCTCGGACACAACGACCGCGAGGTGGTCGACGCCATCAAGGCGCAGCTCGATCGCCTGCCCTATGCGCACTCGTCGTTTTTCACCACCGAGGCGCTCGAGACGCTGGCCGATACGATGATCGCCGACGCGCCGGCCGGCCTCGACCGGGTCTACTTCGTCTCCGGCGGTTCGGAGGCCGTCGAAGCGGCGATCAAGCTCGCTCGCCAGTACTTCGTCGAGGTTGGGCAACTGCAGCGCCGCTACGTCGTGGCGCGCCGCCAAAGCTATCACGGCAATACGCTGGGCGCGCTCGCCGCCGGCGGAAACATGTGGCGACGCGAGCAGTACAAGCCATTGCTATTCGAGGCGCATCATATCGCCCCGTGTTACGCCTATCGCGATCGTCGCGACGAAGAGAGCGAGGAGCAGTACGGAAGCCGCGTCGCCGACGATCTGGAGCAGACGATCCAGATGCTCGGCGTCGACACCGTGATGTGCTTCGTCGCCGAGCCGGTGGTCGGCGCCACGCTCGGCTCGGTTCCGGCGGTGCCCGGCTATTTCAAGCGCGTGCGTGAAATATGCGATCGCCACGGCGTGCTGTTGATTCTCGACGAAGTAATGTGCGGCATGGGCCGCACCGGCACGCTCTACGCATCGGAGCAGGAAGGGATAACGCCCGACATCACCTGCGTTGCCAAGGGTCTCGGCGCCGGCTACCAGCCGATCGGCGCCATGCTGGCGAGCAAGACGATCTATGACGCCATTCTCGCCGGAACCGGCTTCTTCCAGCATGGCCACACTTACATGGGCCATCCCGCCGCGGCGGCGGCGGCGCTAGCGGTGCAACGGGCGATCAAATCGCGCGACCTCCTCGCCCGCGTGCGCGAGCTCGGCCAAGGTCTCGAGGCGCGACTCAACGACCGTTTCGGCAATCACGCGCATGTCGGCGACATCCGCGGCCGCGGGTTGTTTCGCTCGCTCGAATTCGTCGCCGATCGAACAAGCAAAGCGCCCTTCGATCCGACGCTCAAACTCAACGTTCGCGTCAAGCGCGCGGCGATGAACCACGGACTCATGAGCTACGCGATGGGCGGCACGATCGACGGCAAGCGCGGCGACCACGTCATGCTGGCGCCGCCCTATATCCTCGAAGACGCGCAACTCGACGAGATCGTCGACAAGCTCGGCCGCGCGGTCGATGATGCTCTGCAGGAAGTCCGGTAATAAGCAGGAATTCAATGGCTGCGCAGGTAGATAATATGGTCTACTGTCGGATCAATGACAGACGACGAAGGGAGGAGAAGCAATGATCGCCAAGACATCGTCCACTTTCGCCGCCGTATTTGCCATCGGACTCGTCGCCGCCGCGACGACGCCGGCAGGAGCGCAGCAACAGCGCTTCATCACCATTGGAACCGGAGGAGTGACCGGCGTTTACTACGCCGCCGGCGGCGCGATTTGCCGCCTGGTCAACAAGGACCGCAAATCGCACGGCATCCGTTGCTCGGTCGAATCGACCGGCGGCTCGGTGTTCAACATCAACACCATCAAGGCAGGCGAGCTCGACCTCGGCATGGCGCAGTCGGACTGGCAGTTCCATGCCTACAAGGGAACCTCGGCGTTCAAGGACGCCGGCGCGTTCAGCGACCTGCGCGCGGTGTTCTCGGTCCATCCCGAGCCGTTCACCGTCGTCGCGCGGAAGGAGGCCAACATCAAGACCTTCGCCGACTTCAAGGGCAAGCGGTTCAACGTCGGCAACCCTGGCTCGGGCACGCGGGCTTCGATGGAGGAGCTGCTGAACGCCATGGGCTGGAAGGTCGGCGATTTCTCGCTGGCTTCGGAGCTCAAGGCCGACGAGCACGGCCCGGCGCTTTGCGACAACAAGATCGACGGGTTTTATTACGGCGTCGGCCATCCCTCGGCAAACATCCAAGATCCGACCACGACTTGCGGCGCCAAGCTCGTTGCGCTGTCCGGACCCGCGGTCGACAAGCTGGTCTCCGCCGCGCCCTATTACGCCAAGGTTTCGATTCCGGGCGGTCTCTACGCTGGCAACCCGGACGCGACGCCGACTTACGGCGTGATGGCGACGCTTGTCTCGTCGGCGAAGGTTCCGCCGGACGTGATCTACGCCGTCGTCAAGGCGACCTTCGACAATCTCGATGAGTTCAAGAAGCTGCACCCGGCATTCTCGCATCTCGAGCCGAAGGACATGGTGAAGAACGGCAATTCCGCACCCTTGCATGACGGCGCGGCGAAGTACTTCAAGGAGAAGGGGCTGATGTAGTCCGCTCCCCGGCCTGAGACGCGCACAGGGGGCGCGCCGATGGCGGAGCACGACGTTGAACGGCGGCCGGCGACCGAGGCCGAACTGCAGGCCATGGTCGCCGCCGCCGACACGGGCGCGCGCGAGCCGCCCGGGTGGACCGGACGGCTGCTTTTCTTCACCGCCGTCGCCTGGTCGATCTTCCAGATCTGGTACGCCTCGCCGCTGCCGTTCGTTTTCGGCGTCTTCATCCTGAACGACACCGAGGCGCGTTCGATCCATCTCGCTTTCGCCGTCTTTCTGGCCTTCACCGCCTATCCGGCGACGAACCGCTCGCCGCGCGATCACGTTCCTTATCTCGACTGGGCGCTGGCGCTGTTCGGCGCATTCTGCGCCGCTTATCTCTTCCTCTTCTACAAGCAGCTTGCCGAGCGGCCCGGCCTGCCGACCACGCTCGATTTCGTCGCTGCGATCGGCGGCTTGATCATCCTGCTCGAGGCGACGCGGCGTTCGCTGGGGCCGCCGCTCGTTTGCGTCGCGCTGGTCTTCCTCGTCTACACCTTCGCCGGCCCAATGATGCCCGAGGTGATCCAGCACAAGGGCGCCTCGCTCACCAAGGTGGTGAACCACCAATGGCTCACCACCGAGGGCGTCTTCGGCGTGTCGCTCGGCGTGTCGACCAGTTTCGTCTTTCTCTTCGTACTGTTCGGCTCGCTGCTGGAGAAGGCCGGCGCCGGCAACTACATGATGCAGGTATCGTTCGCGCTGCTGGGCCACCTGCGCGGCGGGCCGGCGAAGGTCGCCGTCGTCTCCTCGGCGCTCAACGGGTTCATCTCCGGCTCGTCGATCTCCAACGTCGTCTCAGGCGGTATCTTCACCATCCCAATGATGAAGCGCACCGGCCTGTCGGGCATCAAGGCGGGCGCGATCGAAACCGCGGCGTCGGTCAACGGGCAGATCATGCCGCCGGTGATGGGTGCAGCCGCCTTCCTGATGGTCGAGTTCGTCGGCATTCCCTACGCCGAGATCATCAAGCACGCGCTGTTGCCGGCGCTGGTTTCGTACGTCGCGCTGTTCTACATCGTCCATCTCGAATCGATGAAGATCGGCGCTCAGCCGCTGAAGCGCGACCGCGAACGCACGCGGCGCGAGCGGCTGCTGGCGCTGGGTCTCGGGATAAGCGGCACGGTCATCGTCATCGCCGCGATCTATTACGGCATCCTCGCCGCGCAGGCGCTGTTCGGCGACGCGGCGGCGTGGATGATCTTCATCGCCGGCGCCGTCCTTTATGTCGCGACGCTGTGGTACGCGGCGCGGTTCCCCGACCTCAAGATGGACGACCCGAACGCGCCGCTCTTGCGTCTTCCGGAAACGTGGGAGACGGTGCGCACCGGCTTGCATTTCCTGTTTCCGCTTGTGGTCCTGCTGTGGTGCCTGATGGTCGAGCAGCTATCGCCCGGCCTATCGGCGTTTTGGGCGACGGTGGCCATCTCCGGCATCTTGGTGACGCAGCGCCCGATCGTCGCTGCGTTTCGTGGCGGGGCCGAGATCGCCGCCGCCGCCCGCCAGGGGCTCGACGAGCTGATCGACGGTTTCGCGCTCGGCGCGCGCAATATGATCTCGATCGGCGTCGCCACCGCGACCGCCGGCATCGTTGTCGGCACGGTCACGCTCACCGGCATGAGCCTGATCATGACCGATTTCGTCGAGTACGTGTCGGGCGGCGACGTTTTCATCATGCTGATCATGACCGCGGTGATCTGCCTCTTTCTCGGCATGGGCATCCCGACCACCGCGAACTACATCCTGATCGCGACGCTGATGGCGCCGGTCATCGTCGAGCTGGGCGGGCAGGGCGGGCTATCGATTCCGCTGATCGCCGTCCATTTGTTCGTGTTCTACTTCGGCATCATGGCCGACGTAACCCCGCCGGTGGGCCTTGCGTCGTATGCCGCGGCGGCGATCTCGGGCGAAGACCCGATCAAAACCAGTTTCCAGGGCGCCGTCTATTCGCTGCGCACCGGCCTGCTGCCGTTCCTGTTCATCTTCAATCCGCAGCTCATCCTCATCGGCGTCACTAATTTCGTCGAGCTGGCGTTGGTGGTGGCCGCCGCGACGCTCGGCATGATGCTCTTCGCCGCGGCGACGATGAACTATTTCCTGACCAAGAGCCGGCTGTGGGAATCGGCGGTCCTACTCCTCGTCACCTTCACCTTGATGCGGCCTGATTTCTGGATGAACAAGCTCTATCCGCCGTTCGACGAGGTAGATCCGCGCCGTCTGGTCGAGCTGGCGGGCGTCGCCCCGGATGGCGCGCGCCTGCCGATCGTCGTCGAAGGCGACAACCTCGAAGGCGAAACGATCCGCAAGACGGTGACGATCAGAATCGCCGGCCCCCCGGGCGATGGACGGGCGCGGCTGGTCGAGGCGGGGCTGCGCATCGTCCCCGGGGCGAGCGGCCCGATGGTGGGACAGGTGCAATTCGGCAGCTACGCCAAACGCGCCGGCCTTGAGCCCGGTCAGCAGATTTTGGCCGTCAAGGTCCCGGCCGACCGGCCTTCGCCTTATCTGATGTTCATTCCGGCGCTGGCGTTGCTTGGCATCGTCGTGATGCTGCAACGCGCGCGGCGCGCTCGTGTGGGAGCGGCACCGGCGGCGGAACGCGTCACAGCCTGATCCAGGTCAGCTCGTGCTTGTTGTGCGACAGGTGCATCAGCCGCGAGCCGGGGATGGCGGCGAAGGCTCGCGCCGTGGCGTGGTCGGTCTCGCCCTGGAATTTGAGCGTTGCGACGAATCGGCGGGCGAGGCCCGTGTCGAGCCAGCGCCGCACTAGTCGCAGCAGGCGGGTTGGATAGCAGACCACATCGCAGAACAGCCAATCGACCGGACCCACCGACGCTGGCTCGAACGCGAACGCGCTTGCGCGACGGAACTCGACATTGGGCAGGCGCGCGACGGCAGGCGCAAGCGGCGCCTTGTCGATGGCGATCACGCTCGCCCCACAGCGCTGCAGCGCCCAAGTCCACCCGCCAGGACTAGCGCCGAGATCGAGGCAGCGCTCGCCCGGTCTGGGCCTTGCCTGCAACAGCGTGAAGGCTTCCCACAGTTTCAGATAGGCGCGATTGGGCGGCGAGACCTTGTCTTCGATGAACGTAACCTCTCCATGGCGAAATGGGCTGCTGCATCGCGCGGCGGCGATGATCGTGGCCGGATCGATCAGCGTCCACGAACCCAGCGGTGCTTCGGGCAGCGGCGCCATGAAGGGAATCGGCCGCGTCTTGACCGGCGGCAGCTTCGATTCGATGAGCGCCGCGCGGCGATGAAGATGAAAGGCGTAAAGCGCCCAATTGCGCTGGATCCCTCGCAACGCCCTAGCGCCGTCGCCGATCGAGTCGATACGGATCAGCGACGGTTCGAACCAGGTATTCTGCGCCCATGCCGCCGTGCGTGGCGGCCCGGGCGCTAGCGCCAGCCGGCCGAACGTCGCGAACGCATCGCCGAGTTCGGCGACCAGCTCCAAAACGTAGCGCTCGGCTGCGAGATACGCCGTCCAGGCGGTGGGGAGATCGGCCGGCGTCAGCGACGTTCGACGCTGATCGGCGCGCCCGCCCGGCGCACTCGCCTCACCTGAGCGCCGCGGCTGTGTTCGTCGTTGACGAATTGTCGGCAATTTCGCGAATGAGCTTGTTGACGATGGCAAAGGCGAAGGTATTGAAGTTCTCGGCAACCACCAAGAAAGCGCCCGGGCCGCCGATGACGTGCTCGCGGTAGAAGGCATCGAGCGGCGGCTGCGGGCGATAGTCGAACCCCGGGGTCGGGCGCTCGTTCATGATGACCAGCCCGTTGATGGTGATCCCGGAGGCCACCGCTTCGTCGCGGGCGTCGCCCGAGGCGCGCCCGCTGTTGTTGACGCCGTCGCCGGAGACGTCGATCACCTTGCGTTTTGCCTGGTGTGGTGCGCGTTCGATCTCCTTTGCGCCAAAATCGATCGCCCCGCTGATCGATGTCCATCCCCAGAACGAACGCGGCTCGCGCAAGATCGCTTCGGCAAAAAGCTGGCCGCTCTCGCCGTCGCTGACGACGGTCCATGGAACGACGACGCGTTGGAAATCGGCTCCGGCCCATTCGACGAAGAGGACGGCGATTTTGTGGCGCGGCGTCGAGCGGATGGCGCCGATCACCGCCGCATTGGTGAATGCGTCGGCATAGCCGCGCCGCTGCAGCACGAATTCGTCGTCGTCGATGCTGCGCGAAACGTCGACCGCGAGCACCAACAAGAGGTCGACGTCTTCGCCAACAGCGGTCCGCGGCCCCGACGCGAGGCATAACACGACCAGGAACACGATTCGCGCCAGCCGGCCGAGCGCGCCCATTGACGCCGCCTCGCTGATACATCGATTCGTTTTGATTATACGTTGTGGCGCACGAATAGGCGAGGATGGCGCCGCTCAGCCGCGTTCGAGCGCCGCGGCGATGGTCCGCCACATCTCGCGATCGGCCGCGTACAGTATCGGCCCAATGTGGCGCGATGGCGAATAGGACGCGCCGTCGAGGAAACGGCCAAAACCGCCGGCCTCCGCATGTATCAGCCAGCCTGCGGCGTGGTCCCATGGCAGCACCCGGGTGAAGAACGCATACTCGAGTTGGCCTTCGACCAGACGCAAATAGATCTGACCGGCCGAGCGCACGAGGCCGATCGGCCCGGCGGCAAGGCGAGCCTCGGCAACTTCGCGGGCCCGCGCGCCCGAGGCGAGTTTTCCAAGCAGCACGCCGCGCGCCATGGCGAGCGGAGGAGCTGGCGCAAGCTTGAGGCGCGTCGGCTCCGCCTGGCCGCCCAGATGCCAGGTTCCCCCGCCGCGCTCCGCCGCCACGGTAGTGTTGCGGACGGGATCATGGATCCAGCCGGCGACGACGGCGCCGCGCTCGACGAGCGCCACGATCACCGCGAATTCCGGCTTTCCTTGCGCGAACTGATGCGTTCCGTCGACCGGATCGACGATCCACGCCGCATCGTGCTCACCGAGGCGGGCGAGAATCGCCGGGTCGTGCGCCGCCGCCTCTTCGCCGATCACCGCCGCGCCAGGCAGCGCCGCGGAAAGCAGGCGGGTCAGCTGGCGCTCGGCATCGAGGTCGGCGGATGTCACAATGTCGCCGGGGCTTTTCTCGCGCACTTCGTGTCGCGCCAAACGCTGGAAGCGCGGAAGAATGCATTCCTCCGCCACGCGGCGAATCAATGCCGCGATGTCGTCGAGATCGATTCGGGTTCGACGGCCGCCGCTCATGGCCGGTGACTGTATCCAGTGCCGACCGCGCGCGATAGAGTCGGGGTCCCATGGCCGGTCGTCCGTCCCGCGAAAGCTTGGCCGAGCGCATCGTCGAGACCGCCCTCGACGAGGCGGAGCGCACCGGCTGGCCGTCGCTGCGGCTACATCGCGTCGCCGCGCGGCTCGAGCTTTCGCTGAGCGAGCTCTACCGTCACTTTGTCGACGCTGACGCAATCGCCGAGGCGTGGTTGTCGCGCGCCGATCGCGCGATGCTGGCGCGGCGCGGGCGAGCGTTCGCCCGCCGTGCACCCGCCGTGCGCCTCGAAGAAACGCTGCTCGCCTGGCTCGACGCGCTTTCTCGCCATCGCGCGGTTACGCGGTCGATATTGCTGGGCAAACTATATCCCGGCCATCCGCATCATCTGGCGGCCTTGGTCTTCCGCCTCTCGCGCACCGTGCAGTGGTGGCGCGAGGCGTCGCTGCTGGACGGCGGCCCGCCGCGTCGACAGATTGAGGAGATCGCGCTGACCTGGCTGTTCGTCGCCACGATCGGTGTATGGGCGAACGACGCTTCTCCAGGTCAGCAGGCGACGCGGCGCTTTCTCAAGGGGGCGCTCGGCGCGGCGAACACGTTGGTGGCGCGCTTTCTTGCGCGCTCAGCGTCGTGAGGCTTCGTCAAGCGCCGCACGGTATGCCGCAAGCGCCTCGTCATTGAAGCAGGCAAACGTCGCACGCATGTCGCTCGAACGGGTCAGCTCGTCCACCGTGGCGCGCACCGCGATCGCCGTCGCACGTGCGAGCGGGAAACGATAGACGCCGGTACTGATCGCCGGAAAGGCGATGGTCGCCAGATTGTGATCGCGGGCCAGCGCGAAGCAACGCAGGTAACAAGATTCGAGCAAGCTGTCTTCGCCGTGGCCACCGCCGCGCCACACCGGTCCGACCGCGTGAATAACGAAACGTGCCGGCAACCGATGACCCCGTGTGATCTTGGCGTCGCCGGTCGGGCAGCCGCCCAGCGTCCGGCACTCGGCGAGCAACCCCGGGCCTGCCGCGCGATGGATCGCGCCGTCGACCCCGCCGCCGCCCAATAGGCTTTCGTTGGCCGCGTTGACGATGGCGTCGAGCGCCAGCGTCGTAATGTCCGCCTTGACGGCGACGATGCGGGAAAACGCGTCCAAGACCGCTCAGTCCAGGCGGAAGCCTTTCTGCCGCACGGTCCGGCCGACGTGTTCGGCCAGAATCGGCGCCATGGCGCGAAACGCCAAGTCTTCCTCGGCGCCGAAGCCGTCATACATCGCCTCGCCCTGCCAAATGCGGCGGCCGGTCTGTTGATCATCGACCGTGGCGAGCAAAACGTAACGCAAGCGGCCAAGGCTGGTGATGCCGTGTGCGCCGCTCCGCAAGGTGTCGTCGGCCCCCGGCAACCCGAGGCGGAACTGCGACTCGTCGCGCCGCGGTTCGTTGTCGGAGGTGAGCGATGGCGATCCGGGATCGCTCGCCCGCACCTCGCTGGGGCCCGGGGAAGGTCCGAGTTGTTGAACTTCGGTTTCGAAGGTAAGCGCGAGTGGCGCGTCGGCGCCGCCGGCCTTGAACCCGCGGGCGATCAACGCTTGTTCGAAGAGCGGCTTGAGCTGGAGCGCGAGCGTCGTATTGTCGAGCGGACGGACGGCAAGGGGAGCGGCCGCCGGAAGAGCGGCGTAGCCTGTCGCGGAAATCGCGCCGGGATTCGCGCCGCTGCTTTCCGGCTGGGGCGCTGCAACCCGGGGGGCGACAAGCCCAAGGGTAACCACGATAACCGCCAAGGATGACGTGAGACTTCGGCGCATGTCGGGTCGCCCTTGTACGGAATTTGGACGCTCACCTTTTTCAGAATATAGGTTGCGTTTGCCATAGCGGCAAAGACGACCGTCTCGGGTTGTCGTCAAATGCCGCGGATTTTCGGCCGCTATTGCAAATTTGCACGCCCGCCGAAGATGCGGCGTAGCGCGGTCGAAAACGGGCTCGCCTGCTGCGAGGTCCACTGTTCGCTGTCGGCGCGAGCGAACCCTGCCTCGGTCATTTCGCGCAGCTCTTCGACCAAGGTCTCGGGCAGCTCGGCGAAGCGAGTTACCTGTCCGGCACGAACGGTGGTGGTCATATCAGCCTCCCACGTGCGGTGCGGATCGCCCCCGATCCGCTGATCTGGGGGGGAAGAATAAGTTGACTGGAGCGCCGAAGCTGTGACGGAGGTCACAGGGGAATGCCGATTTTTTGTCAATAAACCAATCACTTGCTCGGTTAATGCGAGTCAACGCCCGCGCTTTTGGCGCTATTGTCGCCGGCATTTCCGGCGTCTTGGACGGCTTCCGGGTCGAATAGTTCGTGGAGCGATTGCAAGATCCCGAGCGGCGCTCCGGAGGCGAGGGAATAGTAGATCGTTTGGGCCGCACGTCGCGTCCGGACGATGTTGTCGCGGCGCAGGCGCGCGAGGTGCTGCGACAGCGCTGACTGGCTAAGACCAACGAGATCCTCGAGCATCCCCACCGATTTCTCGCCGTCGGCGAGGTGGCACAACACCATCAACCGCCGCTCGTTGCCAATCGCCTTGAGCAGTCGGCTGGCCCGCTTGGCTTGATGGTGTAGTTTTTGAAACTTCATCGCGCGGGATCATAACATTAACCTAGGTTTAATTGTGGCGATATTGGGCTTGGATCACGAGACGGTGAGGCGAAATACTTGCCGCGCTTACACCTGTGCTTCGTAAGTCTTGCGGTAAATCTTGGCCGGTGACGATTGCGGCGATGGCCCGCCCCAACGCTGGCGCGGTCATGATTCCGTAGCCGCCCTGGCCGGCGAGCCAAAAAAAACCTGGACCGTCATGCGCTTCGCCCACAACTGGGGTCTTGTCGGATACGAAACAGCGCAGACCGGCCCATTTGCGATGGATCTGACGCAGCCGCAGCTTTGTCGCCCGCTCGACGCGTTCGGCGGCGAGCGCGATGTCGAGGTCCTCGGGCTGAGCGTCGCACGGCGGCGAAGGCGTTTCGTCGGCTGGCGAAGCCAGGACGCGACCGGCCTCCGGCTTGAAATAAAACGTCTCCTCAACGTCGATGACCGCCGGCCACGCACTTGGATCGACCGGGCGCGGCGGATCGCCCGGCATCGGACCGCCCAGCATCGGGTCGAACGTGAACGCGGTGCGCCGTTTCGGCACCAGACCGATCGGCCGGAGCCCGGCCAATTTGGCGATTTCATCGACCCAGGCGCCGGTCGCATTGACCACCCGCGGCGCCGCGAACTGCCCCACCTTGGTGGCAAGCCGCCATTCGCCCTTCAGGCGGTCGAGCGCGCGCACCTCGGCGTCGAGGGCAATGCGCCCGCCGCGGGCGCGAAAGCCGCGCAGAAATCCCTGGTGGATGGCGTGGACGTCCATGTCCATCGCCGCTGGCTCGAATAGCGCGCGGCGCACATATGCCGGGTCGAGGACAGGGACACGGCGAAGCGCTTCGTCGAGCGTGATCTCGGACAAGGACGCGGCGTTACCGTTGCCGGCCGCGGCGAGGGCCGCATCGCAGGCTCGCGCTTGTCCCTCGGCGGCGATCAACATTGTGCCGCGCGGCGTCAATAACGGGTGATCGCTGAACCCGTTTGGCGGGCGATCGAAGAACGGGCGGCTTGCGAAGGTGAGCGCACGAATGACCGCGTTGCCGTAGTTCTCGGTGTAGAGCGCCGCCGAACGGCCGGTGGTGTGATAGCCCGGTTGCTCCTCGCGCTCGATAAGGGCGACGCGGCGGGTGGACGCCAGCTCGTACGCCGCCGCCGCGCCGGCGATGCCGGCGCCGATCACCGCGACATCGAAGCGCGCCGGTTGGCCTGCGCTCATTCTGCCGCGGCGTGGCTGCGTTCGAGTTGCGAGAGCGTCCGGGCGATGGCGTTGATTGGCCGGGTGAAGCGCGCCAGAAGCAGGTAAAGGGCCGGAACGACAAAGCCGGTAAGCAGCGTCGCCAGCGCCACGCCGCCGATGATCACCCAGCCGATCGCCGAGCGGCTTTCCGCGCCGGCGCCGGTGGCGAGCGCCAGCGGCACCGCGCCGACGATCGTCGCGATTGAAGTCATGAGGATGGGCCGCAGGCGGATGACCGCCGCTTCGAGCACCGCGTCGTGGATCGATTTACCACCGTCGCGAAGCTGATTGGCGAACTCGACGATGAGAATGCCGTTCTTGGTCATAAGCCCGATCAACAGGATCATGCCGATCTGGCTGTAGACGTTGAGGCTGATCCCGGTAAGCACCAGGGCAAGAAGGCCGCCGGTCACCGCCAGCGGCACCGCCAGCATGATGATGATCGGGTGGATCCAGCTCTCGAACTGCGCGGCGAGTACCAGAAAGACAATGATCAATGCGAGGCCGAAGGTGAAGTAGAGGCTGGCGCTCGATTCCTTGAATTCCCGGCTCTGGCCTTGATAGCTGATGCGCACCTCGGGCGGCAGCTCCTCGGCGGTGATACGCTCGAGTTCCTCCAGCGCCTCGGCGATACTGAAATCCGGCGCGAGCGACGCGGTGATCGTGATCGAGCGCAACCGGTCGACGCGATTGAGCTCCTGCGGTCCTGCCGCCTCGACGAAGGACACCAGGTTCGACAGCGGAATGAGTTGGTTGGTCGTCGCCGAGCGGGCGTAGATATTGCTGAGATCGCTCGGCGTCAGCCGATCTTCGAGGCGGGCCTGAAGGATCACCTTGTACTCTTCGCCGCGGTCGGAGAAATCGCTGACGTGCCGCGAGCCGAACATTGTCTCGAGCGTGCGGCCGATCTGCTCGACCGACACGCCAAGATCGGCCGCCCTGGCGCGGTCGATCTTGACCCGCAGCTCCGGCTTGTTCTCCTGGAAGTTGGAATCGAGGTTGAGGAGGCGATCATCCTGCGAAACGCGGGCCATGATCCTGTCGCGCCACTCGCGCAGGGTCTCGTAGTCGGGGCCGCCGATGACGAACTGGACCGGCGGCTGGAAGCCGCGCTGGCCGAGCGACGGCGGGTTGGTGGGAAAGGCGCGCACGCCGGTGACCGCTTGAATCTTCGGCGTGAGTTCGCGGGTGATGTCCTGCTGCTTGCGCTCACGCTCGTTCCAGGGCTTGAGCCGCACGAAGACGAGCCCCTGGTTTACCGGCGCCGGGCGCTGGAAGCTCGGCGCGAGATTGCTCATGATGACGTAAGCATCGCCGCGATCGACGATCGGCTGGACGATGCGCTCGATCTCGATCGCGTGGTCGCGGGTGTAGGAAAGCGATGCCCCTTCCGGCGCCCAGATGCGCACGATGATGATGCCGCGATCCTCGACCGGCGCGAACTCCTTGGGCAACGCCAGCCATAGATTGTAGGCAAGCAGCGAAACCGCGAGACCGATCGACAAGACGATCAGCGGCGCGCCCAAGCTGCGGGCGAGCAGCCAGCGATAGACGGCGTTCATTCCGGTGAACGCCGGCTCGGTCACGCGCACGAGCCATCCTTCGGATTCGTGCGGCCTCAGAATCTTCGAGCACATCATCGGCGTCAGCGACAGCGCGACCAGACCGGAGAACATCACCGAGGCGGCAAGCGCGATGCCAAATTCGGTGAACAGGCGGCCGGTGTTGCCCTCCATGAACGAAATCGGCACGAAGACCGCGACCAGGGTCAACGTCGTCGAGACGATGGCGAAGGCGATCTGTCGCGCCCCGCGCAGGGCGGCGAGAAGCGGCGCCTCACCCTCCTCGATGCGGCGGTGGATGTTCTCGAGCATGACGATTGCGTCGTCGACGACGATGCCGATGGCGAGAACCAGCGCCAAGAGCGTCAATACGTTGATCGAAAAGCCCAACGCCCCGGTGACGATGAACGAGCCGACGATCGACACCGGGATCGCCACCGCCGGGACGATGGTCGCCCGCACCGAGCGCAGGAAGAGGAAGATGACGAGAATCACCAGGCTCATTCCGATCAGCAATGCGTGATAGACCTCGTATATCGATTGCTTGATGAATACCGATTCGTCGTAACCGACGATCGGCTGAATGTCAGGCGGCATCGAGGGCCGGAGACGTTCGATCTCCGCCTTGACGCCGTCGGCGACCTCGAGCGTGTTGGCGGTCGATTGTCGGACGATGCCCAGGCCGATCGTCGTGCGTCCGGCGGTGCGCATCGCCGAGCGGTCGTCTTCGGCGCCGAGCTCGACCTGCGCGACCTCGCCAAGGCGAATCTGATAACCGCCGCGGCTGGCCAGCACGATCGCGGCGAACTCCGCGGGCGTGCGAAGCCGCGAATCCGCCTTGACGGTGAGCTCGCGCGTCCGACCCTCGATACGGCCGCCGGGAAGTTCGACGTTCTGACGCTTGACCGCCTGCTCGACATCGTCGACCGAAAGCCCGCGCGCCGCGAGCGCCTGGCGGTTGATCCAGATGCGCATCGAGTAACGGCGTTCGCCGGAGATGAAGACATTGGCGACGCCGGGCACGATGGATAGACGGTCGCGCAGATAGCGGGTCGCGAAATCGGTGAGTTCGAGCTGGCTTCGCTGATCGCTCGAGAGCGAGATCCAGAGGATCGCGCGAGCGTCGGAATCGACCTTGGCTATAATCGGATCGTCAGCCTCTTCCGGCAGCCGCGATGCAATGCGCGCCACCTTGTCGCGCACGTCAGCGGCGGCCGCGTCGACGTCGCGGCCGAGACGGAACTCGATGCTGACGTTGCTGCGCTCCTCGCGACTGGTGGAGGTGATCGTCTTTACGCCCTCGATGCCGGCGACCGTCGATTCGATGAGTTCGGTCACCCGGCTTTCGACGACATCGTTGGAGGCGCCCTTGTACACCGTGGTCACCGAAACGATCGGCGGGTCGATCGCCGGATACTCGCGCACCGGCAGCTTGAAATAGGCGGCGAATCCGAGGACGAGCACCATGAGACTGATGACCGTCGCGAAGACCGGGCGCTTGATCGATACGTCGGAAAGAATCATGGTTTCGTTTCGCGCCTCAGCTACCGGGCTTGGGAAGAGGTCGCGGGTTGACCTGCTGACCATCGCGCACGCGCTGCACGCCGCGGACCACGACGGTCTCTCCGGCCTTGAGGCCGTCGCGGATCTCGACTTCGCCGGGCAGCCGCGCGCCGATCTGGACCTCGCGTCGGTGCGCCCGGTTGTCGACGATGACAAAGACGAAATGCTTGACGCCCTCGGGAATGATCGCCTCTTCGGGCACGAGGACCGCGTTGTCGCGCCGCGACAGCGCCATATCGAGACTCAAGAACATGCCCGGCCGCAACGCCTCGTCGGGGTTCTCGAACAGCGCATTGACGCGCACCGCGCGCGTGATCGGATCGACGCGCGTATCGACGATGCTCACGACGCCCTCGAAGACGCGATCGGGAAAAGCCACGCTGCGGGCGACCACCACTAGGCCTGGACGGAGCTGACCGAGCACCGTCTCGGGCACCGAGAAATCGAACTTGATCTTCGAGATGTCATCGAGCGTGGTGATGGGCGTTCCCGGCTGAACCAGCGCGCCAGGGCTGACCTGCCGGATGCCGACCCGGCCATCGAACGGCGCGGTGATGCGCACGTCATCGAGCCGCGCATCCAGCGAACGCACACGCGCCTCGGCCGAGCGTACGCGCGCTTCGGCGCCGCGGAGTGCCGCCTCGAGCTCGTCGAGCCGCGCCTCGGTCACGTTGCCCGATCCGCGCAGCTGGCGCGCGCGATCAAGGCGGGATTTGGCGTCGTCACGAACTGCCTTCGACTGGTCGAGATCGCTCTTCGCTTGGTCGATGTCGGCCTTGCGTTCGCGCGTCTCGAGCTCGATAAGCATGTGGCCGGCGCGTACGCGCTGGCCCTCGTCGAAATTTATCACCAGGACGTTGCCAGTCTGCTTGGCGGTGATCACGACCGATTCGTTGGCGCGCGCAGTGCCAACCGACTCGACTTTTTCCGCCACCACGTCGCTCCGCGCCGCCACGACGTCGACCGGCAAGGTCTGACCGCCGGCGCGCCGCTGCGCGCCAGCGGGCGTCGCCGCCGCGCCGTTCTCCGCGTGCTGCTGCCAGAGGTACCAGGCGCCGCCGCCGAGCCCCGCCAGCACGACGATGATCGCCGCCTGGGTAATCAACCGCATTCCGCTACAGGTCCCTCGTCCCGCCTCGGCCACCGCCGATTAAGTGCCTGAAGTACCGATATTGTCGTTGGCGCGTGCCGCCGGTTTCACAATTTTACATGATACGCCGAACGTCGCTCTAAGGGAAAGCCACGCCCGTGGCCAGGATGAACAGGTAAATAGCAACCTCCGGGCACTGGCATGGCTTGGCGGCCGCCGGTCCGCCTGTCACAATGCTCGCAATTTTAAGGAAAACGCCTGGGACGAAACGCGAAACCAATCATGACGACGTTGCTTGTCTCGCACCAGGCTTGCCTCGACCATAATCCCGGCACCTATCATCCTGAGCGACCGGAACGGCTCAAGGCGGTCTTGACCGGCTTGGCCGAGGACGAGTTTCGCGCACTCGAGCGCGTCACCGCGCCGCGCGCCGAAGACCGGCATCTGATGCTCGCGCATCCGGCCGCCTTCGTCGAGGCGGTGCTCGGCTGCATTCCGCCGGCGGGACGCCATGCGCTCGACGGCGATACGGTCGTCTCGCCAGGATCGGGCGAATCGGCGCTGCGCGCGGCTGGCGCGGTCGTGGCGGCGATCGACGCTGTTGTCGCGGGCAAGGCGAAGAACGCCTTCTGCGCCGTTCGGCCACCTGGCCATCACGCCGAGGCGGCGACGGCGATGGGATTCTGTCTGTTCAACAACGTGGCGATCGGCGCGCTGCATGCCCGCACCGCGCATGGCCTCGACCGGGTAGCGGTGATCGATTTCGACGTGCACCATGGCAACGGCACGCAACACATGTTCGAGCGCGACCGTTCGCTGTTTTACGCATCGACCCATCAATGGCCGCTCTATCCTGGCACCGGCGCCGCCGACGAGCGGGGCGTCGGCAACATCGTCAACGCGCCGCTACGCAGCCATTCCGGCGGACGCGAGTTTCGCGATGCATTCGAGCGCAAGATCCTTCCCGCGCTCGACGCCTTCGCGCCCGACTTGATCATCATCTCGGCCGGGTTCGACGCTCATCAGGATGATCCGCTCGCCAGCCTGATGCTGGTCGAGGATGACTATGCATGGGTCACCTCGGCACTTGCCGAGGTGGCGCGCACGCACGCCAAGGGACGAATCGTCTCAGCGCTCGAGGGCGGCTACGACTTGCATGCGCTCGCATCCTCCGCGGCCGCGCATGTGCGTGCCCTCATGGCTGCCTGATCGATTCACGCCCCGCCGTTTGCAGTCGCGAACGGCGGCCAAACCAATTGTCCTGTCGTTGTAAAAAAGTCGCGATGACTCATGCGACAAACCGCTCGCATCGATCGGCGAACCGGTATGCTGCACTGCCATAGCAAGAACCCTGGCTTCTTGCCGCGTCGCACGCGCCGATTAGGCTTGTTGGATCGGTCATATATGGTATACCAGCCTCATCGCGTGGCAGAGCAGCAAGCCGTCGGCGCACTTAACCGAATCCACGCGAGAGGGCGCAGGATCGCTGGTCATCGGCCTCGATCGCGTCCCTCAAGAGGATGACCGTTCGCCGTCGTCGGGAGGACGAGGACGTGCCCTTGACCATTCGACACTCCACGTGCACCCCGGCATCGCGGCGCCCGGTTGAACTTTGTTTCACCTCGGGAGGAGCGACATGCAACGACTGGTTCATACGGGATTTGGAATCGCCGCCGTCGCAGTAGCGGCGCTGGCCGGATACGCTCCCGGCGCCAAAGCGCAAGGATGGGAGCCGACGAAAACCGTCGAATTCATCATTCCCGCCGGCACCGGAGGCGGCGCTGACCAAATGGCGCGGGTCATCCAGGGCATCGTGGTCAAGCACAACCTGATGAAGCAGTCGATGGTGGTCATCAACAAGGCGGGCGGTGCTGGCGCCGAGGGATTCCTCGACGTCAAAGGCGACAAGGGTAACCCGCACAAGATCATCATTACGCTGTCGAACCTGTTCACCACTCCGCTCGCCACCGGCGTTCCGTTTAATTGGCGCGATTTGACGCCGGTTGCGATGCTGGCGCTCGACGAGTTCGTTTTATGGGTCAATGCCGAGACGCCATACAAATCAGCGAAGGAATACGTCGCGGCGGTTAAGGCTGGCGGCCCCAACAAGTTCAAGATGGGCGGCACCGGCTCGAAGCAGGAAGACCAAATCATCACCGTTGCGATCGAACAGGCGACTGGCGCCAAGTTCACATACGTTCCGTTCCCGGGCGGTGGCACCGTGGCGACCCAACTCGTCGGCAAACATGTCGATTCTTCCGTGAACAACCCGATCGAAGCGGTGGCGCAATGGCGCGCCGACAAGCTGCGGCCGCTTTGCGTGTTCGACACCAAGCGTCTTCCAATCACGGAGAAGATGACGGCGACGATGTCGTGGGCCGATATCCCGACTTGCAAGGAAGCGGGCCTCGACATCGACTATCTCATGCTGCGCGGTATCTTCATGCCGGCGGGCGTGCCGCAGGCGGCGGTTAACTACTACGTCGAACTGTTCAAGAAAGTCCGCGCGACGCCCGAATGGGCCGATTTGATGAAGAACGGTGCCTTCAACACCAGCTTCATGGCCGGCACCGACTATGCCAAGTGGGTGGAGCGCGAAGAGGCCAGGCACCGCGATCTGATGAAGGAAGCGGGTTTCCTCGCCAAGTAGCATTGTTCGCACTAGGGGCGTCTCGCGGAGGGAATACAACCCGTCCGCGGGCGCTCCGGCGCGCCCGCGCAAGATGAATCGCGGCTGGGAAGGCAATCAGGATGCAAGAAAAATCGTCATTGGACGCTAACCGTGGCCTGCGCACGGGCACGGTCGAAATCATCGTTGCCGTGCTGCTAATCGTGTTCGGGGCCATCGTCATGTGGGACAGCGCCCGGATCGGAGCCGGCTGGGCGGCGGATGGGCCGCAGGCAGGGTACTTTCCGTTCTACATCGGTTTGATCATCGCTGCCGCAAGCGGCGTGACGCTGGCTCAGGCGATCGCGCGCCGCCGCAGTGGCGACAAAAAGCAGGGAGCGGTCTTCGTTACGCTGCCGCAGCTTCGGTTGGTCTTGTCGGTACTGATTCCGACTACGGTCTTCGTGCTGGTGATCCCGCTGCTGGGGATTTACGTCTCGGCAGCGGTCTTCATCTGCCTGTTCATGTGGCGGCTCGGCGGCTATCCGTTCCGGAAATCGGTTCCGGTGGCGATTGGCATGCCGGTCGTCGCGTTCATCACCTTCGAAAAATGGTTTCTGGTGCCACTGCCCAAGGGACCGCTCGAGGCGATGCTGGGCTACTGATGGATCGAGATCTTGCCGAATTCGACCGGCCGATAATGCTTCCGAGGGACACCGACCGATGAGCGAAGTCGCAGCACTGGTCCAGGGTTTTGCGGTCGTTCTTGACCCCTTCAACCTGCTTCTCATCTGCGTCGGCATCACGCTCGGGGTTTTGATCGGGGTGTTGCCGGGTCTTGGCGGCGCCAACGGCGTCGCGATTCTGCTGCCGCTCACTTTCTCGATGTCGCCGACCTCGGCGATCATCATGTTGTCGTGCATCTACTGGGGGGCATTGTTCGGTGGCGCCATCACCTCGGTATTGTTCAATATTCCCGGCGAGCCGTGGTCAGTGGCGACGACGTTCGACGGCCATCCAATGGCGCAGAAAGGTCAGGCCGGCGAGGCGCTGACGGCGGCATTCACCTCGTCGTTTTTCGGCGCCTTCGTCGCCGTACTGATGATTACCTTCGTGGCGCCGTTGGTGGCGAATTTCGCGCTCCAGTTCGGGCCACCCGAGTTCTTCGCCGTGCAGTTCCTTGCCTTCGCCAGTTTCATCGGCATGGGCCGCGGCTCGCCGTTCAAGATCGTCACGGCCATGATGATCGGCTTTGCACTCGCAGCCGTCGGCATCGACACGGTCACCGGACAGCTCCGGCTGACATTCGGCTCGATCGAGATGCTGCGTGGCTTTGAGTTCCTTGTCGCCGTGATCGGCCTGTTTGGCATCGGTGAGATTTTACTGACGATGGAAGAAGGGTTGGCGTTCAAGGGCAAGAGCGCGTCGATCAATCTCAAGGTCGTCCTGCAGACGTGGAAGATTCTTCCGCGCTACTGGATCACGTCCATCCGCTCATCCCTGATCGGCTGCTGGATGGGAGTGACCCCGGCGGGCGCAACGCCGGCCTCGTTCATGAGCTACGGCATCGCCAAGCGCTTCTCGCGCAACGGCGAGCGTTTCGGAAGCGGCCAAATCGAAGGCGTTGTTGCCCCTGAGACGGCGGCACACGCGGCTGGTACCGCCGCGCTCCTGCCGATGATCACCCTCGGCATCCCGGGCTCGCCGACAGCCGCCGTGCTGCTATCCGGTCTGCTGATCTGGGGACTGCAGCCGGGGCCGCTGCTCTTCGTCGAGCAACCGGATTTCGTTTGGGGCCTGATCGCCTCGATGTATATCGGCAATATTTTCGGCTTGGTCATCGTGCTGACGACCGTCCCGTTTTTTGCGGCGATCCTGCGCATACCGTTCAGCATCATCGCGCCGATCATTCTCGTCATTTGCGCGATTGGCGCGTACACGGTCAACAACGCCGCCTTCGACATCACCTTGATGCTGATCTTCGGCGTCATCGGATATGTGTTCAAGAAGCTCGACTACCCGTTGGCGCCGCTGGTGTTGGCGTTGGTGCTCGGCGACATGGCGGAAAGCTCGTTCCGGCAGGCGATGCTGCTGAGCCAGGGCGACGTCTCGATATTCTGGTCGAACCCACTGGTGGGGACGATCTTCGGGCTCGGCGTGCTCATGCTGTTCTGGCCGCTGATCCAATGGGCGTGGGGCCACGTGCGCGTGGCCAAGCCGGCGTAAGTCGGCGGGGCGCCAGTGATCCGGCTTGTATGGTTTTAGATATGTGATATATCAGATGTCGACCATGACTCCCCGCGCCAACACCCGCAAGCGCGCTGCCGCCGCTTCGCGGGCGCGCCGCCACAACGGCAAGCTCGGCCGGCATGCGGTCCAGCGCCTTGCCGTCGAGCCGATCGACACCAGCTTCAGCTTCAAGAACAAGGCGTACGACGCGCTGAAGCATGCGATCATGACGATGAAGATCTACGACACGCCGGGCGACGTGCGGCTCGACGAACGCCAGCTCGCACAGGATTTCGGCATTAGCCGTACGCCGATACGCGAGGCGATGCAGCTCCTCGAGCAAGAGGGGTTCGTGCGCACCATCCCGCGCCGGGGAATCTTCGTCGTCCGCAAAAAGAAGAAAGAAGTGATCGATATGATCACCGTCTGGGCGGCGCTCGAAAGCATGGCGGCCCGGCTGATCACCGCGCGCGCTTCGGACGATGAGATCGCCCGGCTGAGGCGAATGTTCGCCACCTTCGAAGGCAGGAAAGTGCAGGCGCGGCTCAACGAGTATTCCGAGGCGAACATCAACTTCCATCAGACCATCATCATGATGAGCGGCTGCGGCACGCTGATCAAGATCGCCGAAAATCTATTCACCCACATGCGGATGATTCGCGGACGGACGATCGGCGAGAATCAACGCGCCATCCGCTCGATGCAGGATCACATGGCGATCATCGAGGCGCTCGAGCGGCGCGACACCAAGCGGGCCGAGGATCTGGTGCGCCAGCACGCCCTCGATCTTGCCGACCACGTGGCGCGGCACGCCACCTATCTCGAATGAGCACTCGAAAAGATCGGGGCGGAGCGTGCCTTGCGCCCGGAGTCAGGGAAACCAACGGACATCGGATTTCGGAGTAGCGGAGGAGGACACCATGGCTACACCAGCCAAGAAATTGGAAGACAAACTCGGCCCCGATACCGCGGCCGAGAAGATCTCCGGCGGCCACCTGGTCGCCAAGGCGCTCAAGGCCGAGGGGATCGACGTCATCTGGACGCTATGCGGCGGCCACATCATCGACATCTACCAGGGATGCGTCGACGAAGGCATCAAGATCATCGACGTGCGCCACGAGCAGGTGGCGGCGCACGCCGCCGACGGGTACGCTCGCGTCACCGGTAAACCGGGCTGCGCCGTCGTTACCGCCGGACCCGGCACGACCGACGCCATCACCGGGGTCGCCAACGCGTTTCGGGCGGAAAGCCCGATGCTGTTGATCGGCGGTCAGGGCGCGCTCGACCAGCATCGCATGGGCTCGCTGCAGGACCTGCCGCATGTCGACATCCTGAAGCCGATCACCAAGTTCGCCTCCTCGGTGCTGACCACCGAGCGCATTCCCGACATGATCTCGATGGCGTTCCGTGAGGCCTTCGCCGGCGCGCCAGGACCGGTCTATCTCGAGATCGGCCGCGACATCCTCGACGCCAAGGTCGATCCCGCCAAGGCGCGGCTGCCGAAATTCGGCCACTACCGCGGCTCGACCAAGTCGGTCGGCGATCCGCGCGACGTCGAAAAGCTCGCCGACATGGTGGCGAAGTCGCGCAAGCCGGCGATCTTGCTCGGCACGCAGGTCCACACCTGCCGGGCGACCGACGAGGCGATCAAGCTGGTCAAGTCGCTCAACATCCCTGCCTACATGAACGGCGCCGCGCGCGGCACGCTACCGCCGGGCGATGCGCACTTCTTCCACCGCACGCGCTCCTACGCCTTCGCCAACGCCGACCTCATCATCATCGTCGGTACGCCCTTCGATTTCCGCATGGGCTACGGCCGGAGACTGTCGAGCAAGGCGCAGGTGGTGCAGATTGATCTCGACTACCGCACGGTGGCTAAGAATCGCGACGTGACCTTGGGCCTGGTCGGCGACTGCGGAGTCATCTTCGCCGCGGTCGAGCAGGCGGCCTCGGGCCGCGCCTCGAACGGCGCCAGGGAACGGCAGGCGTGGATCGACGAGCTGCGCGCGGCCGAGAAGAAGGCCGATGAGGAGTGGGCGCCGAAGATCGCCTCGAATGCGACGCCGATCCATCCGCTGCGGCTCGCCAAGGAGATCCAGGATTTCCTCACCGAGGATTCGATCTTCATCGGCGATGGCGGCGACGTGGTGACCAACGCCAGCCACGTCATCAAGCCGAAAGCACCCGGACATTGGATGGATCCGGGTCCGCTTGGCACGCTTGGCATCGGCGTGCCGTTCGCCATGGCGGCGAAACACGTCCATCCCAAGAAGGAGGTCGTCGTGCTGTTCGGCGACGGCACGTTCGGCCTCACCGGCTGGGACATGGCGACGGCGGTTCGCTTCAACCTGCCGTTCATCGGCATCGTCGGCAACAACTCGTGCCACAACCAGATCCGCTTCGGCCAGATCGCCAAGTATGGGCGCGAGCGCGGCGATATAGGCAATGTCCTGGGCGATATCGAGTTCAGCAAGTTCGCCCAGATGCTCGGCGGCTACGGCGAGGAAGTGCGCGATCCGGCTCAGATCGGCCCGGCGCTCCGTCGCGCTCGAGATTCGGGCAAGGCGACGCTGATCAACGTCTGGATCGATCCGGAGGCCGTGGCGCCCGGTACCGCCAACCAGACGATGTACAAGTAGGCCGTTCGCGGGGAGGGGCCGCGGGGAGCGGGCGATCGACGCCCCCTTCCCGTGGCAGAAGAGCATGCGCGGCATCGAAACCGGGCGAGGATTGTAAGGGGAAGGCAATGGCTGCAAAGAAGAAGGTAAAGCGACAGACGCGGAAGAAAACGCCCGCCAGGACCGCCGCGAAGCGCAAGCCGACGGCGAAGGCGGCGGCGCGAGAATCGGCGCGGGCGGCGGCGCGGATCGTACCGCCGCCGAAAGGCAACAAGGCGTTGTCGGGCATCCGCGTGCTCGACATGAGTCACGTTCAGGCGGGGCCGTCGGCGACCCAGATCATGGCGTGGCTCGGCGCCGATGTGATCAAGGTCGAGATGCCGGGGCGCGGCGACATCACGCGCGGTCAGCTCCGCGATGTGCCGAACGTCGACAGCCTTTATTACACGATGCTGAACTGCAATAAACGCAGCATCACGATCAATCTCAAGGCCGAGAAGGGCAAGGAGATCCTTCGCGCGCTGATGCGCGCCTCGGATGTCCTGATCGAGAATTTCGGGCCGGGCGTGCTCGATCGCCAGGGGTTTCCGTGGCCGACCATACGCAAGATCAACCCGCGCATCGTCTACGCGTCGATCAAGGGGTTCGGGCCCGGTCCGTTCGAGGACTGTAAGGCCTATGAGAATGTCGCGCAATGCATGGGCGGCGGCTCGTCGACCACCGGCTGGTGGGACGGTCCGCCGACTGTCACCGGCGCCCAGATCGGCGATTCAGGCACCGGCATGCATTGCGTGGCGGCCATCCTCGCCGCGCTGATCCAGCGCCAGCAGACCGGTCGCGGCCAGCGCGTCGAAGTCGCCATGCAGGACTGCGTGCTGAATCTCTGCCGGGTCAAGATGCGCGACCAGCAGCGTTTGGCGCACGGCCCCTTGCGCGAATATCCCAACAAGGAGTTCAGCGACGAGGTGCCGCGCTCGGGCAACGCGTCAGGCGGCGGCCAGCCCGGCAACGCCCTCAAGTGCAAGGGCGGCGGCGCCAACGACTATTGCTACGTCATCATCCAGCCGCATGTCTGGGAGCCTTTGATGAAGCTCATCGGCCGGCCCGAACTGGTCGCCGATCCCAAGTTCGCCACGCCCGAGGCGCGCCTGCCGCGGCTCGACGAGGTGTGGGCGATCGTCGAAGGCTGGACCCAGCAGCACGGCAAGTTCGAGGTCATGCGGATGTTGAACGAGATCGACGTGCCGTGCGGACCGATCCTGTCGATGAAGGACCTGCTCGAGGACAAGTCGCTCTACGATCGCGGCATGATGGTCGAGGTGCCGCATCCGACGCGCGGCACGTTCAAGACCGTCGGCTGTCCGCTGCGGCTTTCCGATTCTCCGGTCACCGTGAAATCCTCGCCGCTGCTCGGCGAGCATACGACCGAGATCCTTCGCCAGTTCATCGGGCTCGACCGAGACGCGATCGAGAGGCTCAAGGACGAAGGTGTCGTCTGAGCGGCCGCGTCGGCCGCGATGCAATCATTCAGGGTTGGGAGGGGTAAATGGCGGTTAAGAAAGCGGCGGTCCGCGAGATTCTCGCCAAGGTCAAGGCAGACGGGCGCTCCGCATTGACGGCGCCCGAGGGGCGGATCGTCTGCGAGGTGTACGGGATTCCGACACCCAAGGAAGCGTTGGCGACGAGCGCCAGGGAGGCGGCCTCGCTGGCGCGCAAGCTCAAATTTCCGGTGGTGATGAAGATCGTCTCGCCGGACATCCTGCACAAGACCGATGCCGGCGGCGTGATCGTCGGCGTCAAGAATCCCGGCGAGGCGAGCAAGGCCTACAACACGATCGTCGCCAACGCGAAAAAGTACAAGAAGAACGCCAAGATCACCGGCGTCCAGGTGCAAGAGATGGCGGCCAAAGGCACCGAGGTGATCATCGGCGCGGTCAGCGACCCGTCGTTTGGCAAGCTGGTCGCCTTCGGGCTTGGCGGTATTCTGGTCGAGGTGTTGAAGGACATTACCTTCCGTCTCGCCCCGACCAGCCGCGCCGATGCGCTCGATATGCTCGACAGCATCCAGGCGAAGGACGTTCTGAAAGGCGTACGCGGCGGCGATCCGGTCGACCGCAAGGCGCTCGCCGAGATCATCGTCGCGGTGTCCAAACTGGTGAGCGACTTCCCGGACATCGTCGAGCTCGATCTCAACCCGGTGTTCGCGCGCAAGAACGGCGCTACCGCGGTCGACGTGCGGATCGTCTGCGACTTCAACCGGGCGCCGGCGCGCTACCGCCCGCCGCATGAGCAGATCGTCACGCAAATGAACCGGATCATGAAGCCCGACTCGGTCGCGGTCATCGGCGCCTCGAACGAGACGGGCAAGATCGGCAATTCGGTGATGAAGAACTTGATCAACGGCGGCTATCGCGGGCAAATCTATCCCGTGCACCCCGCGGCGCCCGAGATCATGGGACGCAAGGCGTACAAGACGGTGCGCGACATTCCCGGGCCGGTCGACATCGCGGTCTTCGCGATTCCCGCCAAGTTCGTGCCCGATGCGCTGGTCGAATGCGGCGCCAAGAAAATTCCCGGCGCCATTTTGATTCCCTCGGGTTTCGCCGAGACCGGCAACCACGAGCTGCAGGCGAAAATCGTCGAGATCGGCCGCAAGCACAACGTCCGCCTGATGGGACCGAACATCTACGGCTTCTACTACACGCACAAGAATTTGTGCGCGACGTTCTGCACCGCCTACGACGTCAAGGGCAAGACGGCGCTGTCCTCGCAATCGGGCGGCGTCGGCATGTCGATCATCGGCTTCTCGCGCTCGACCAAGATGGGCGTGTCGGCGATCGTCGGCCTCGGCAACAAATGCGACATCGACGAGGACGATCTGCTGACCTTCTACGAGCAGGACGACAACACCCAGGTCATCGCCATGCACATGGAGGACCTGAAGGACGGCCGCGCGTTCGCCGAGGTGGCCCAGCGCGTGTCGAAACAGAAGCCGGTGATCGTGCTTAAGGCCGGGCGCACGCTGGCCGGCGCCAAGGCGGCGAGCTCGCACACCGGCGCGCTCGCCGGAAACGACAAGATCTACAACGACGTCTTCCGTCAGGCCGGCGTCGTCCGCGCCATGTCGCTCAACGACATGCTCGAATTCGCGCGCGGCCTCCCGGTTCTGCCGACGCCCAAGGGCGAGAACGTGGTGATCGTCACCGGGGCCGGCGGCTCGGGCGTGCTGCTGTCGGACGCTTGCATCGACAACGGGCTGACCTTGATGAAGTTCCCGAAAGACCTCGACGAGGGCTTCAAGAAGTTCATCCCGCCTTTCGGCGCCTCGGGCAACCCGGTCGACATCACCGGCGGCGAACCGCCGACGACCTACGAGAACACCATCCGCTATGGACTCGCCGACGAGCGCGTACACGCCCTCATCCTCGGCTACTGGCACACCATCATCACGCCGCCGATGGTGTTTGCGGAACTATGCGCACGGGTGGTCGAGGAGGGACGCGCCAAGGGCATCCACAAACCGGTGGTCGCCTCGCTGGTCGGCGACGTCGAGGTCGAGCGGGCTTGCGAGTACCTCTATGACCGCGGCGTGGTCGCCTATCCATATACGACTGAGAAGCCGGTCGCCGTACTCGGCGCCAAATACCGCTGGGCGCGCGCCGCCGGGCTGCTCTGATCGCGAGTCCCGAGCCTCGGGGCGGAGTGAACGCCATGGCAGTATTGGTGGACAAGGATACGAAGGTGATGTGCCAGGGGTTCACTGGGGCGCAGGGGACGTTCCACTCGGAGCAGGCGATCGCCTACGGGACGAAGATGGTGGGGGGCGTGACGCCGGGGAAGGGAGGGAC
>DATIBC010000021.1:0-7688 GCA_035457725.1 Alphaproteobacteria bacterium
CGCACGCTCGCGTTGCGCAGCCGCCAAGGATATGCCCACCCGCGCGGTTGCGAGTTCGGCTGAAGCCTCCTCGACACGCGCGACAAAGGTCTCCGGGCCAATCAGCGCCAGAAGATCGCCCCGTTTGACGCGCGAATTGTAGTCGACATGCAGTTCCCGAACCTGCCCCGACAGCTGCGAACTGACCTGCACGAGCGCGACTGCGGTTACCGTGCCGGTGGCGGCGACCGTATCGATGATCGGTCCGCGCACGACGCGCGCCGTTCGGTAAGCGCCGACTTCCCGGGTGTCACCTCCGAGGTACGCGAAGGCGCCGCTGGCGGTAATAGCCAGGAGAATTAGGACCAACACAAATTTGCCGCGCGTGCTCATGCCAAAGATTAGTTTAGCACTCTTTATCGCGTCACCGCGGCCTGCCTTTTGCACACCAAGTAGCTTGTCGACCCTAATTAGGCGGGACCCGAGGTGCCAGCAGAACCTGGACCGTTCCTTAAGGACGACGTGGCCTCCCGCCAACCCCGAGTGGCCGATTAAAGGCGCAGCGCGGCATAAGCTACCGCGACACGCGACGGCTCTCTTTGAGTATTATGGTTAATGGTTAATGTCGAAAACCCGCCCTGCCGACCGAAAACTAAAACCCACGAGCCTCGAACTTTATCCCTCTTCGTCATGGGAATAGCCCGTACGAAAAGGCCGCCCATGTCGGCATGGGCGGCGCGCCCGTTCCGGGCACCGAGATCACGATCCTGCCGCGCCAGCGGAACGGTGGTCGCGCGGTTTTGAAGTAAAAAGGCGCGGTATCCCGTTCCGCGAAATCGTTAACGTCAATTCTCGAGCGATGGGCACGAAGTCATTCATCCACCAGCGATTAACGGTCGCTTTACCCTAATTCGTGCAGACTCAGCCGCACCGAGTTGGCGGAGTGGTGGAGATGCAGGTCAACGAAATCATCACGGCGCTCGAGTCGCTTCAGACGCACTATGAATCGTGGGGCGTGACCGAAAAAATTCGCGCCTACCTGGTCGAGAACGGTCAGGCAGTGACGGAACTGGAGCATGCCAAGTTGCGGCTCGAGACCGAGATCGCCGAGCTCCGCAACCGTCACCAAGCCTGCGCGCTGACGTTGAGCGAGTTTGAGCGCCACCGCGACGCGCTCGAAACCCAACGTGTTGCGCTTCAGAGCGCGATGGCGGCGCAAAAGACCGAAACCGATCGTCTGGTCGCCGAAGCGGCGTCCAAAGCCGAAGAGTTGGCTGGCCTCGAGACGCGGCTCCATAACGTGGCGGGCGAGATCGAAAGACTTGAGGCCCTACGCGCCGAGTCCCAGACACGTGCCGCCGAGTGCGAAGCTGCGCACTTGAACAGCGAGCAGCGGCTAGGCGAAGCGATGACGCAACTGGAGGCGCTCATTGCACAGCGAGACACGATCATTCGCGAGCTTGAGGCTGCCGATGCTTCGCTGACCGAAAAACGCACCGCCGCGGAAATCGCGGCTCGTGAGCTCGCCGAGGTCAATGATCGTCGCGAGCAGATGGCTTGGCATGAGGTCGAGACCGCCCAGGCGATCGCCGATCTGCAGGCACGCCGCGCCGCCCTGGTCGAAGAAATCGCCAAGCTCGACCAACGGCGCGAGCAAACCGCGTCCGCCGCTACCGCCGCTGAGCGGGCGGTAATGGACCTCGAGCTCTGTCAAAGCGAACTCGCAAACGAGGTCTCGGGACTGCAAGCCCGGCGCGACTCTATCGCGGAGGCGGTCGCCGCGGAGGAGGCGGCCGAGAAACAGATCGCCCGTCGCCGCCTTGCCGTCGAGGCTGAATTCACCTTGCGAATCGCGCGTTTGGGCGACATCGAGGCGAAATTAAGCGAGGCCGAAGCGGGAATCGCCGCGCTGGCCGAGCGCAAGGCAGCGCTCGACGAGGAGACGGCGCGATTGGAATGCGCTGTATCAGATGGCGAGGAACAGAAGGGCGCGCTCGAGGCCGAGGTCGTACGACTGTCGGCTTGTCGCGAGAAATTGGCGACCAATACCGCTGAAGCGCAACGGGCCGAGCGCGCCGTGGCGGAGCTAACTACGCGCGAGCGCGAGCTTAAAAACGTTCTTGGGGTCCAGGAAAAACGCCACGCCGACCTGACCCAAGAGGTCATGAAGTACGACCAGCGGCTAGCCGATGCCCGCGCCCAATACACCGAAATGGCTCAGCAGCTCATCGCCATGCAAAAAGAACGCGAGCAACTCGTCGGAGCGATGGCGGCCGCCGAGCACGCGGCGCAAGTGCGGGCGGCGCAGATCGAGCAAGAGGCTCGCACCAAGGCGGAGCGCGCCACCGAAGAGCTCCGTCGCGCGGAGCAAGCCAAGCGCGAAACCTACGAGCTATTGAGTCGGTTGCTACAGCAACTGAAGCCGGACAGCGCCATCGAGGAGAAAGCGCCGGCGGCGAGGCCCGCTGGACTGCGCGTTTTGGCGTAAACCGTGGCGCCGGGCCTGCACGGCGCCACGGCAATGGCCGCCGACGCCCTGCAGGGCTAAGGCGGGTATATTATTACTGAATTCCGTGGCTCCGCAGCGAAAGCAAATAATCTGTTCCTTAAAACTCGATTCGGTTGCATGGTCTCGGTGATGCAGCCCACATCCGTGAATGCGCTGACGGCCCTCCTTGATCGGCAGCCATCGCCGCGTCCGGTGCCACGACATTGTCGCGAGGCCAAATGATCGTCGGTGCGTTCGGCCTGAAAAAGGATCCGTTCCGGATTACGCCCGACCCGCAGTTCTTCTTCGTGGGAGCCACGATGCGGCCGGGGCTCGACGAACTTGCTGCAGCTTTGATCGGCAGGCGGGGACTGCTGCTCGTCCTGGGCGACAGCGGAACCGGCAAGACGACCCTGCTGCGCAAGATGGAAGCTGACCTCGAGGACGCCGGCAGCATCGCCCTTATCGTTACGCAGCCGCGAGCCGGCATCGACGATATCCTCAATCGGTGGGCCGAGAAATTGGGCATTTCGAGCGAATCGAAAGATCGCGCTCAGCTCGTCGCCGCCATCCGCGCTCGCCGGCGCACCGCTGGCCGAGATGCGTTGGCGGCCATTCTGGTTGACGAGGCCGATCACTGTTCCGCGGCGCTGCTGCGCGACCTCGTCACGCTCGGCGAGTCGTCCGATGACGGCGGGGACGGCATCCAGACGGTCCTTGCTGGCCAGAAGGTTCTCGAGACCCGCCTCAACCTCGAGGCTCCCGACGTACGTCAACGGGTCGCCGTAGTGACCCATCTCGAGCGTCTCTCGCCCGCCGAAGTCGAGGCGTATATTCGGCATAGACTCCAGTTCGCTGGCTATGCCGGGCCCGATTTGTTTGCAGGCGATCTCGTCGCGCGTGTCGCCGAGCTCACCGGGGGCGTTCCACGGCTGATCAATCACCTTTGCGGCCGTGCGTTGGTGTTGGCGCACGACTCTGGCGAGGAGGTGATATCGAATCGAACGCTCGATGAGGCGGCACGCGATTGTATGCTGCTCGGATCGGAAGCGATGACCGTCGCCCCAGTCATAGCCCCGCATCCGGGTGCCGCGCCCCGAGCCGTCCTAGCCGAGCAGTTCGTCGCACGGCGACACGTCGCGACAGTTCCGCCGCCCACCGACGCGCTCGATATCCCCAATCCCAAACCGGTCGAGCGTCTGGCCGATTCCCAAATCAAGCATGTCGAGCAAAAGCGGCCGGTAGACCCGCCTGCGGCGAAATCGGACAGCACCACCGCCGTATCGGCAGCCGTGGCTCAAGATCATGCGGCGTTCTCCACCGCCGAGACGTCCTCGGTCGAGATACCAACGCCAGCGGTGCCGAAAAAGCGGACCAAACGCGCAGCGAAGAGCCATGAGGTCAACGAGGGGCTACCGCCGGCCGTCCAACCCAGGCCCGGAGGCGAAATTATGTCGGCGCCGCCGCTCGTCACGCTTATCGCGGCGCCGGCAGTGCCTACTGACACGACCGACGTCGCCCCTGACGACGGGGCGGAAGGGAGAGATGACGACACAGTCTCGGCGCCCACCATCGCGGGCGAGACCGAGACGGTTCTTGAACCGCCTCCGAGGGCGATCATGAGCCCGCAGGCAGTACATGTCACGGAGGCCGCGCCGCGTCCGCTAACCAAAGTCGTCTTGCTCGGCGCGGAACATGGTGCCCCGGAAGGGACGCGCACCGAAATCCGCCATAGCGCCGCCAACGAGCAGCAAGGCGAGGCCGAGGAGGGAGCAGGGCTGTCGGCGACGTCGCAAACGGCCAGTACATCGCCCATAGAGGCTGCCGCGGAGCGTGCATTTCCTCACGACAGTCCATCGTACGTGCCTATTAGCCGGGCGGCTGTGTCGAAGCTGGTCGGCCGCCGTCGTCCTCGAGCGTCGAGTATTGAGGCAGCAAGCACGCCGCAGTCCCTTCCGTCGGACGAGCTACCCGTGCCGCGCGGGCCTGGAAGCGACGCGGCGGTCACCTCGAGATCGGCCTCGGCGTCATCGGACGTCTCGCCGCAGCTCGAGCCACAGCGTCGGCGGAGCGTATTTGAGACTGCGAACGAGCCTGTGGCACCCGACGCTGTACGGTCATCGGGCTGGCTTCGTCGCGTGGCGATAGTTGCGCTCCTGATCGCGGGCTCCGCTGCGGCAGGGTATTTTTATCTGCAGCCCGCGCCTTTCCCCGAGGCGCCTCCGACAACGGTCGACACGACGGGGCCTAGGGTAACGCCGACGCCTCCCGTTTCCGCATCGCCGCCGCCGAGCGGTCTACAAGCATCGCCCACTGGAATAATTGACGACAAGGACCCTCGCACGGCCGTGGACCCGGCGACCACGGATGTTGTCGACGATGATTCCTTGGAGCGGCCGGCGCTTCCTGTGCCCAAAGTGCTTCGTCTCCCGACGATCGATCCACGTCAGCCGCCGGAGCGCGGCGCAAACGCACCGTCAGGTGAATCAACGCCCGGTAACCTTTTTCCGAGCGGAACCTCTTCGACCGACGCGGCCAATATGTCGACCGCTGCGGTTGACCTGTCGCAGTTGGCGGGCACTGTCGCTGGCGACCGCGGCGGCTTCACAAGCGGCGAGCTGCCGCCATTTCCGCTGAGTGTCGCGCCGGTCACGGGCGGCGGCGGGCCTGAACAATCGCCGCGCGCCGTAGAAGCCTCGCCTGATCTTCGCGACCGCGCGCCGCAGCAGCCTGCGGTGCCGAATATCTCTCCCGCGCCGGCATCGCCGGCCAACCCGGCGATAGTCTCGGAACCGACGTCCGAAATATCGACGCCGACGTTGGCGCGGGAACTGACGCCGCCAGGGCCTGCCGATCCAATTCCTCGAATTGCTTCGGCCGAACAGGAGGCTGATCGGGCCATGGCATCACGATCGGCGACGAGTGCGACGGTCGACAAGCCTCCGGCCGTACCACCTTCGATGACAGCGACGCCCGATCCCCCACAGTCGACGGCAACCCGGGAGGCGACGAGTGAGCGCACCGAAGCGCCGTCTGCGTCGAACGTCGCCACCGCAGCAGCGCCGGCGAATTCGCCCGCGGTCGTCGAGCCTCCCACCACGTCGGCGGCCGCATCGATCCCGACCGAGCCCGCGGGACCCGCGCGGCGAACGAGCGCGGGGCCAGGAGCCGTTGCGCCGGCCGATGCCGCCAGCACCAGAGTCGCCGAGCCGACGCGTCCGGCAGCGGTCGGGGTCGTGCATGGTCCGAGTTCCGGGGAATTCCAATTGACCCAGGGCGGCGGGGGGATCGGCGCCGAGCAACTCATCGCCCGCGGCGATATTTACCTTCGCGATGGCGACATCGCTTCCGCGCGCCTGCTTTACGAAGCGGCTGTACGGTTGGGAAACGCCGCCGCGGCCCGTCGTATCGGCATGACTTACGATCCGATCGAGCATAGACGGTTGCGTATCATTGGCGTGTCGCCAAACGCACAGCGAGCGCTCGAATGGTATCGTCAGGCGATGGAGGCCGGAGACGCCGAGGCGCAGCGCCGTCACGCCGAACTGTCCGCTTGGATGGCGCGCAGCGGCGCTCGATAGCCAGCGCGGCGAACCTATGAATCGCGACGTCAGAACACGATCGACGAGGCTACGCGCGCCCGCTGTCTTGCGCTTTATCGTTTCGCGCGACATCGGTATGCACGGCTCGTCGAGGCGTCAGGGCTGGACGTCTATGGGGCGGCAAGCCCGGATTAGTCGGTCGGCCGTCGAAGGAAGTGAGCGGGGGAGCGCCGCATAGCCGCACTTAAGCGGATCAGAATCTTAACTGCGAGATGTAAGCCAATTTTTGAACGCGCGGGCGGCGCCCTCCGCCCGCAGAATCACCTGGGGGCGTTGCAGCGTCAACCAAACCAGCGGCACTTCCCGATTGGCGAGGCTGGACTTGAACCGCGTCGCTCCAGCAAGCAAGTCGTAACCGCGAGCGCCTTGCTCGATAGCCCGGCCGATCGCCGCGATGTGCGACACCAGGCCCGGCCGCGCCCGCGATGCACTCGTATACTCGAATCCGCTTTGGTAATTATATACCTGCGATCCGAGTAGGAAGTTGTATAGATACGCGATCGGGCGTCCGCCGACGCTTAGTCGCAGCAGCTCGATACGGCCCTCGGGCAAACCACGCTCGATGAGGGCCAGATGGAACCGTTCAAAGAACGGGCCGCGAAAGGCGTGCGGCTGGCCTAGCGCCTGCCAACGCAGGATGTGCAGTCGTTTAAGTTCGGCGAAATATTCGCGCGCCTGGGAGATATCTTCCGCCGCGTCGAGTCGGATCTCGCCGGACTCCCGATAGTATCGTAGCGATTGCCGGTACCGCCGGCGCGTACTAGCGTCGAGCCGCGCCACGAAATCGTCGAACGACGAACAGCCTTGCAGGTCGACGACCATGGAGGACGTGGCCTTCTTGATCCATGCGCGAAGGCCCAACCGATATCCAAGGTCCGCGTAGTAGGATGGCACACCGCCAAGGTGAATTTCGTTCCAGGATCGATCGTGCTCGATAAGCCAGCGAAGACACGCTGCTTGGATGTCTCCGGCGTTTACCCGGTCGACGAGAAATCCGTTATGCTCGATGGCGATCGAGTCATGCTCGGGATCTCCGGTTTCATTAAGAAATAGGCCGTGGCTGACAACGGCGTAACGACGCACCATGCGTCGCGAAGACAGGATTCCAAGGCCGACGCAGACCCCCTCCCTTGTCGCCTCGATGAGCCGCGGCGGAACGGGGAAGCGGGCGGAGTCCAACCATGGACCGATCCAGTTCCAGGTCTGAAAGAACGACGGCTCGGCGGCGATCTCCAAGGCACGCCATTTCGCTTCGAGGGCGTCGGCGCGCGGCATTTGGCCGACCGCAACGGTGATATCAGGCGAATTTTCTGGCGCCATGGCACCGGCAATCAATACATGTCTCGCCCACTCGCTCGACTGGCGGCCACAAGCGGGGATGGGATGCCTGCGTCCGCGTCGATGCGACCTCGATCCATTGCATGCGCACCAGCCCAATATCAGAACGCACTCGACACCCCCGAATCCCTGGATGCACGCCGGCAAAGGCTCGCGGCTCGATGGCGCAACGGCCAACGCTTTCGCGGCCGACCCGATCGCGCCGTACGCCCGTGAGCGAAGTTCCCCAAAATATCCTGATACCGGTCCGCTCGCCCCCTAGGTGACCGCCGCGCCTTGCG
>DATIBC010000022.1:0-17894 GCA_035457725.1 Alphaproteobacteria bacterium
AGCCAAGCCCCCCACCAATATTTCCGGGCCTTATGCCATTCCTGCGCGACCCTATTGCGAGCCGCCGCCCCCGCCGCCGCCGCCACTCAGCGGGCCGCCGGTGCCGACCACTGCCGGACGCCGCACCGTGTTTGTCTTGTACCGTTGAGTCGCCAGCGCCGAGCGATCGCCATCGAAGTCCGGCGGCGTTTCGGTGCTGACCGGCGTCGGGTCGACGATCTGGTTGGAAATCGAGCTCAACACGGCGTCGCCGAAGTTGCGGCTGGTCGCCGTCGTCTCGCGCGATTCGACGATCTCCTGCTGCACTTGGCCGCAGGCGACGAGTCCCAGCAGCGCGATGCCGGCGGTCGTCGATCGTGTCAGGACGCTTTTCATGGTCGGCTGCTCCCCCTTCCGAAGCGTGGCGCTCGCGGCGCGATTACTTGATGACGTAGCCGTACGGACCGCTGATGCCGCCCGACGTGCGCAGCGCCGCCGCGCCGCCCCTTTCAGGCGTCGCCGCTGGCGCCGGTAGCCGGCCGGCGATGCGCCCGAGCAAGAACAGCTCGTTTTCGGACGGCGGCACGAAACGATCGGCCGGCGTGATGATCGCATCGGGCGACGACGGCTTGACGATATACGGAGTGACCACGATCACCAGCTCGGTCTCGTTGCGCTGATAATTCGTGCTGCGGAACAGCAGCCCCAGCACCGGCACGTCGCCTAGCCATGGGAACTGCTCGATCTGGTCGGTGAAGGTGTTGTTCAGCAGGCCGGCTATGGCGAAGCTCTGCCCGTTGCCGAGTTCGATCGTCGTCTGCGCACGGCGCGTCACCAGCGACGGCACGGTGATGCTTTGCGAGGTGATGGTTCGCGTGAAGTCGAGCTGACTTACTTCGGGAGCCACGACCAGATTGATGCGGTTCTCGTCGATCACTGTCGGCGTGAACGCCAGGCTGACGCCGAACTCTTTGAACTCCACCGTGATGGCGGCAGAGCCAGTGGCCGACGCGCCCGATTGGGCGACCGGGATCGGGAATTCGCCGCCGGCGAGGAACGACGCCGAATCGCCCGATAGCGCGATTAGGTTCGGCTCCGCCAGCGTTTTGACGAGCCCCTTGTTCTCGAGCGCATCGAACGCGGCCGAGAGCGACAACGAACCGGCCAGGCGCGCCAGCGTGCCGCCGGCGAACGCGTCGCCGAGCGGGATGATGTTGGTGCCGGCGCTGTTGAGCAGGGCGGAATTGTTTCCGCTGGCGTAGCCAAGCGTCGTGCGGCCGCGGCTGAAGAACACGCCAAGGTTGAGCCCAAGATCCTTCGTCACGCTCCGCGACACTTCGGCGAAGCGAACCGCCAGCATGACCTGCTGGCTACCGCGAACCTGCATCAGGTTGGCGATGCCACGATCGGCCTGTTCGTTGCCGATGTAGCGCTGCGCCACGGCCAGCGCTCTCGATTGCGCGATGGCGCTCGAGACGGTGCCGCTCATGACGACCGATCCGCCGGCGTGACGCACCTCGATGCGTTCATTCGGCAGAATCTCGTGCAGGCGCGCGCGCAAGCCGGCGACGTCGGGCGTCACGACCAGGTCGACTACCGCGATCAGCATGCGATTCGGCCCGTAGATCAGCATGTTCGTCGAACCGATCGCCTTGCCGAGCACGTAGATCGTCTGGTTGGTGAGCGGCAGGACATCGGCGATCGCCGGGTTGCCGACGGTAAGGTCGGTGAAAGGCCGCTCGAGCCGCAGCACTTGCGACTTGTTCAGCGGCACCATGAACTCGCCGGCATGCCTGTCGCCGCGAGTTTCGATGGTCACCGCGCGCTGCGGCCGCGTCTCCGTCGTCGTCTGAGCCGCAGCCGGTGCGGCGGAAATCGCGGCCGCCATCGTTGCGCCGGCGAACGCGGCCAGCCATATCTGTCGCAGTTTGGTCCTCATAATCCAACCCCCCAGAATTGGACCCTGAATTTATCTGCGTCGCGGACCGATCAGCGGGTCACCCGGCCGGCGTCGAAAGGAACTTGCACGTCTGCGGTGTTCAGTCCGCGGATGACGCGCACGCGCGCCATCGGATCGGGCTGTGGCACCGGGGCCGGCGGCGGCGCGACTTCGGCCACCGGCCGCGGCGCGGCCTTGACTTCAGGCTCCGGCTCGGGCTGCGCGGGCGTGGTCACGCCGACTCCGGCGACCTGCAGATCGGACAGGTTGACTGGCCGCACCTGACGGATTTCGTTGTCGGTCAGCGAGCGAAGGCTGAGGCTAAGCGAACCCACTTGCTGGGCGAGCGTCAGCTTCTGCGCGTCGAGCGGTTCGACCTCGACGGTAACCGCGCGTACGACCGTCGGTTTGTCCTGACGGTCGCTGGCGATCTGATCGATGCCGAGAACCTTGACGTTTTGCAGCAGCACATTGGTTTGGCGCTGCGTGTTCTCGTCGCGGGTGAGCAGGATGTCGACGCGATCACTCGGCAGCAGGAAGCCGGCGACGCCGCTCACGTCGTTGACGCGAATGGTCACCGCGCGTTTTTCTTCGGTCATCACCGCCGACAGGGTCGCGCGGCCGCCGAATCCGGATACCTTCGATTGCAGGATCGGTTCGCCGGCCTCGACCGTGCGCAGCGCGACCCGCTGTTCGCCCGGCTTGATCAACTCGTCGACCGCCCGGAACGCTCCGGGCGGGATTGCGTTAGCGGGCCACGGCACCACCGAGAGTTGCTCGCGGCCGATACGCGTGCCGAAGTACAACGGCGTGCGCGCGACGACGACAGTGGCGAGCTGCATCGCCGGCTGCTGCTGGGTCGCAACCGGGGCGGCCTGTCGCGTCAGATACTGACGCGCCACGAAGACCGCGATGACCGATAGGACCAACGCGATACCGAACATTATGAACGCACGGCCGCGCATCTTACCCCCTTCCCGAGATCGACCTCGGAGCCACGGTGATCAAGCGCTTTCGTCCAAATTTGGACAGCGAATTTACCATGACTCCTGAAGCCTGTACCGTAAACTTATAGTATTACAGAAGCTGCTCAGGACGCCATGATCTTTCGCCATCGTCACTATCTCCGTTCAGCGTTGAAAATCCGTTAACGCTTGGTCAAATCGGACCACGGACGGCATCGCGTCGGTCAAGCCGACGAGCGACGCAATGGTCTGAGACAGCAGCAGATTCGCCGTCATCACCAGACGTCGCTGTCACCGTTGCGGATAAGTTTCCTTGCACCAAGCGTTAATGAGCGATGTTGCCCGGATGCAACGGTACACCAACAGAACGCTCGCAGGGTCGTGTCAAAATTTGGCCGCCGACAGGTTAAACCGCGTCCGGCTCGACGATGACCCGCATCGTGGATGGGTAGTAGAGCGTTAATCCGTCGCTGAAGGTGCAATACGCCAAACCGCCGACCTCGATTCCGGTCGCCGTCACGTGCGGCTCCGACACGCCCTGCTCGGTGATCGGCCGGCCGCCGGTAGCGATCGCCACGCCGTCGGCGGCATCGTCGAGAACGACGATTTCCCCTTGCGGATCGGGCAGCAAATCATCGAGCGAAAGAACCACCAGATCGGCCGGGAGTTCGACTGTTGGCGCGACATCGGCCGCCGGAATTTCGGGTTCATCCTGTCCGGCGATCAGCCTGTCGACGGCGCGGGGCTCGGACATGGCACGTCCACTGATCGTGGCGATGCGGGCTTGACGATACGTCGCCTCGATCTTAGGCAATCAAATCTTAATTTACGATCATATTGCTAATCTCCACCTCACATCCGGATGTGAAATTCGCTATAACGATCGTTAATTCCGCCGGTTCCGTCGCCCGCACCGTCCGTCGCCATCCAGGCTCACGCGAAATGGAACGACCCGCAGGACCCGTACCCGAGGAATCGACGTCGCGACGTTCGCGACGCGATCAACCCGCCAGCGCGGCCGGCGCGGATTGGACCGTTCATCGCGTGCTCCAGCACGGCGGCCGCCGTTATTCGCTCAATCTCGAGCGGCCGTTTTGGCTGGCGCTCGAGGATATGGCGCGCGACCGGCGCCTCGGCGTCAATCGCCTGGTCGCGCAGGTCGCCGCCGACACCGGGGAGGCCGCCAACCTCGCTTCGCGGGTCCGCGCTTTCTGTGTCTCCGAGCTGCGTCAACGCGCACAGCGCGGCCGTTTCAGCTTGCAGCCCGCGAACGTCATCGCGCTGGCCGAATCGAGTCCGTTTCCCGGCTTGGTCGTGTCGGCCACTCAGGAAGTCCTGCTCGCCAACGGCCCGTTTTCGGATTGGCTGGGCGCACCCGGTCAGCGCTTGGTCGGCCGACGCATCCAACGCAATTTTCGATTCCGGTTCAGCGCGACAATCAACGACCTATGGCGGGCTTTCCGCGAGGGCCGGGCGGCTGCTGAACACGGGCGCATCGTCAGCATCGTTCCCGGAAGAGTGCGCGCCGCCGATGCGACGTTGCAGCCGATCCAGTTCGGCGCGATCGGCGATTTCGTCTGTTTCGTTTGGTTGCAACTGGTGCGCGCCGCCAAGCCTTGATCGCCGGCCGACGGCGTCGCCAACCCGAGGATGGAAAGCTACCGAGTGATGCGCCAGTCGCGATCGGGCGGCTCCGGCGCCGGTCTCGAAGCGTCGGCTTCGACGGGGAGCGCCACGCCCAGGGCCGGGCCGAGCTTTCCCTGAACGGCAAGCACGCGATATCCGGCGAAAACGCGCTGCGCCTCCGCGGTGAACAACCGCCCCTTCGATACGAATAGTTCATTCTCGGAGTCGAGCAAGTCGAGCAGGCTGCGCTGGCCGATCTCGAACTGCTGATTGTAGGCGTCGCGCACCTGCACGTTGCGCTCGACCGCGCTGCGCAGGGACTCGGTGCGCTCGCTCGCCGACTCGAGCGCCGCCCATGAGCGGCGTAACTCTTCCTCCGAGCCACGCACGGCCACGAGGCGCGCGTTCTTCGCCTGGGCGAGGCGGCCCAGCGCCTCGCGCCGATTGGCGACGTCGATGCCGCCGCGATAGAGGTTCCATCGCAGGACGACCAACGCCATGGCGTCGTTGTCGCTGCCCTCGACGCCGTCGATGTTGCGATCGGCGCGTCCGGACAGCTCCAGCGAAAGGCGCGGATAGAAGCGCGATTCGGCGACATCGACTTCGGCGTCTCCGGCGACAACATCGGCTTCGCGGATCGCCACCGTCGGGCTCGTGGCGGTGAGAGTGCTGACCGCCGCGTCGAGATTGGCCGGCAGAGCGTCGCGAGGATACGGCGCCTCGGCGAGTTGGCCCGGCCGCTCGCCAACGACGCGGATGAACAACGCTTCCGCGTCGCGCAGCCCGTTGCGCGTATCGGAGAGCGTCGCCGAGGCTTGGTCCAGTCGCGCTTGCGCCTGGGCGATGTCGGCGGTCGTGCCGGCGCCGCCCGTGACACGCTGGCGGACGCGATTGACCAGCCGGCGATGGGCCTCGACGTTTTCTTCGGCGATCTGTACCAGGCGACGTTGGCGGAGTACGTTAATATGCGCCTCGACGGCGTCGAGACCGGTGAACTCACTCGACTCGCGCACCCGTTCGGCCGCCGATTTCGAGCGTGCTTGCTGGCGTTCGACTTCGCTGACCGCCTCGAAGCCATCGAACAGCCGCTGTTGCAGCACGATCTGGCGCTCGATGCGCGTCTCCTGGGTCGTGCCCAACCCGCGGGCCCGCGTACCGGGACTGTCCGTCCACTCCGGGCCGACCGCGCCGCGAATATCGATTTGCGGAAGATACAGGCCGCGCGCCTGACGTAGCTCCTGATCGACCGCCTGGCGATTGCTCGTCACCACGCCGATCGTCGGATTTGTCCGCACCGCCTTTTCGACCGTTTCTTGCAGCGTCTGCGCCGGCGACTCCGCAGCGACGACGAATACTCCGGCGAGCGCCGTAATCGCCGCAATTATCATCCGTTGCGAGCGTTCGTTCCGAACATCCATGGTCATTTCCCCTGCCTCTTCGCATTTTGCGCAAGCCGACACACGCGGGCCCCACGCCGTCCGCTTGCCGGTTGGCCGCCCATCGGCATTGCGACGGGCTTAACCATTTATTCGTCCGCTCCGGCTAGCGTTTCCAAATCAGCGAATCGCCGCCGGTTGAACGAAATATAACTCACTTTATCAGTCTTTTGCTTAATCGTTAATTAACTTACGGACACTATTTATTAAATTTGTGGAAAACACCACGCTAGCACCGCGAAACAAGGCATAACCCGCCATGAGCCTGTTCGGTTCGACCACCCAGTTGCGGCGCGAGGACGGCTCGGAAGCACCCACCGCCTCAGTCCGACCTGCCCCCGCAGTCACCGCCGTCGCGACCGAGCGGGTGGCGGCGATTTCGGCGGGAGCCGTGAGCTGGGACGACCCGCTGCTGGTGTCGCTCTCGATCATATCGGGCTGCCTCGAAAAGCCGCTGTCGACCACCGCCCTGGCCGCCGGACTGCCGGTCGACGAACGCGGCTTCACACCCGAATTGTTCGTCCGTGCCGCGGCGCGCGCCGGCTTCGCTGCGCGGCTGGCCAAGCGCAAGCTGAAGTCGATCTCGCCGCTAAATTTTCCGTGCGTGCTGCTGTTGAAGGAAAACGGCGCGGCGATCCTCACCAAGCGCGAGCCCGACGGTACTTTCGAGCTGATCATGCCGGAAAGCGAGACATCGCGGCTACGCCGGACGTTCGCCGAGGTCGAGGCGCAGTACGCCGGCTACGCGCTTTTCGTCAAGCTCGAGGACGTCGCCGCGCCGACGCTCGAGGACCTATTCGCGCCGGACCGCAAGTCAGGATTGTTCGGCGGCTTGCTGCGCCTGTGGCCGCTTTACAGCCAAGTCGTCATCGCGTCGATCATCATCAATCTGCTGACGCTCGCCAGCCCGTTGTTCGTGATGAACGTCTACGACCGGGTCGTGCCGAACAACGCGGTGGAGACATTGTGGGTGCTGGCATCGGGCGTTTTCGTGGTGTTCTTCTTCGATTTTCTGCTGCGCACGTTGCGCGCATATTTTGTCGACGCTGCCGGCAAGGGCGCCGATATCCTGATCGCCTCCCGGCTGTTCGAACGCATGCTCGGCATGCAATACGCGTCGCGGCCGGCGTCGACCGGCGCCTTTGCCAACAACATGCGCGAGTACGAGTCGGTGCGCGACTTTTTCACTTCGGCCTCTCTGGTGGCGCTGATCGACCTGCCCTTCGTGTTCTTGTTCGTAGTGATAATCCACTTCATCGCCGGGCCGGTGGCGCTGGTGCCGCTATTCGCCATCCCGCTGGTGGTGATGGTCGGCGCGATCGTGCAGTTTCCGCTGCGCGCCGTAGTCCGCCGGGCTTTTCGCGAGGCGGCGCAGAAGCACTCGGTCCTGGTCGAGGCGATCGAGGGGCTGGACACGATCAAGATCACCTCGGCGGAAGCGCGGCTGCAGCAACGCTGGGAGCAGCACGTCGGCAAGACCGCCGATTCGGCGATGCAGAGCCGTGCGCTGTCGACGATCGGCGTCAACTTCGCGCTGTTCGCGCAAAACATGGTTTACGTGCTGGTGGTGATCGTCGGCGTATACGCCATCGCCGCTGGTGAGCTCACCGTCGGCGGCCTAATCGCCGCCAGCATTCTCGCCGGCCGCGCGATGGCGCCGATGACCCAGATCGCCGGGCTGCTCGTCCGCTTGCATCAGTCGATGGCATCGTTCGCCTCGCTGAAACGGCTGCTGAGCCTGCCCCTCGAGCGCGAGGCAGGGCGGAATTTCCTGATCCGGCGATCGTTCCGCGGCCAGATCGAGTTCAAGGATGTTAGTTTTCAGTATCCGGGCCAAAAGCTGCAGGCGCTCGAAAAGGCGTCGTTCTTCATCGATTCGGGCGAACGCGTCGGCATCATCGGCCGGATCGGCTCGGGAAAGAGCACCATCGGCCGACTGGTGCTCGGCCTCTACCAGCCGAGCGCCGGGTCGGTTCTGCTCGATGGCGCCGACATCCGGCAGATCGACCCGGCGGAACTCAGGCGCAGCATCGGCTGCGTACCGCAGGACGTGTTCCTGTTCTCCGGCACGGTGCGTGAAAACATCTGCATCGGCGTGCCCAATGTCGACGACGCGGCGGTGCTGCGCGCGGCGACCATCGCCGGGGTCGACGATTTCCTCAAGCGGCATCCGCAAGGCTACGACCTGCCGGTCGGCGAGCAAGGCCGGCTGATTTCGGGCGGCCAGCGCCAAGCCATCGGCGTCGCCCGCGCGCTGTTGCTCGATCCTAAGATTCTCGTTCTCGACGAGCCGACCAGCGCCATGGACAACGCGACCGAAAGCCGGCTGCGCGAAAGACTATCGCAGATTGCCACCGACAAGACGCTCATCCTCGTCACCCACCGCAGTTCGATGCTGCAACTCGTCGACCGCCTCATCGTCCTCGACGGCGGCCGCGTCGTCGCCGACGGCCCCAAGCAGCGAGTGCTCGATTCGCTCGCCCAAGGTCAGATCCGCGTCGCGCGTTGAGCCAAGGGAATTACGCTCGCCGATGGCCCGCCAAATCGCCGAACTGGATTTCCTGCCCGAACTGCAGGCCACCATGCAGCGCGCTTCGGGACGTTTCGTTAATGCGCTGATGCTGTCGATCGTCGCCTTCGTGATCTTCTTCATCGTGTGGGCGCAGCAGGCGGTGCTCGATGAGGTGACGCGCGGCGACGGCAGCGTCATCCCATCGAGCCGGGTGCAGGTGATCCAGCATCTCGAGGGCGGCATTCTGTCCGAGATGCTGGTGAGCAACGGTGACATCGTCGCCAAGGAAGCGCCGCTGCTACGCATCACCAATGCCGTCGCCCAGTCGGACCTTCAGGAGAGCCGATCGCAGCAACTCAGCCTCATGGCGGCGATGGCGCGACTCGAGGCGGAAGTCGACGATCGCCAGCCCCTCTTCCCGCCCAAGGTGGCGCGCGAGGCGCCGCAAGCGGTAGAGACCGAGCTGGCGCTGTTTCGCGCCCGGCGGGCCCAGCTGGACAGCCAGCTCGCGGTGATTCGCGAACAGGAAAGCCAACGTCAGCAGGAGATCGTCGAGCTCAAGAGCCGAATCCAGACGACGCAGCGGACCCTCGGCCTGGCGCGCGAGGAGCGCGCCATCACCGAGCCGCTAGTGGCCCAAGGCGTCGCGGCGCGGGTCGATCTGGTGCGCTTGCAACGGCAGGTCGCCGAGCTCGAGGGCCAGCTCGAGAACGCGCGCCTCGCCATCCCGCGCGCCGAGGCGGCGCTCGCCGAGGCGCAACGCCGCGCCCAGGAGCGCCAGGCGATCTTCAAGACCGAGGCGCGCAACGACCTCAACCAACGCCGCATCCAGATTTCCGCCATCGAAGCGAAGCTTGGCGCCGAACAGGACCGCGTCACCCGTACCGAGGTGCGCTCGCCAGTCCGCGGAACGGTCAAGGAGATCAAGATCAACACGATCGGCGGCGTCATCCGCCCAGGTCAGGACTTGATCGAGATCGTGCCGCTCGAGGACACCCTGGTGGTCGAGGCGCGCATCCGGCCGGCGGACATCGCGTTTTTGCGGCCGGGCCAGGAAGCGACGCTCAAGATTACCGCCTACGATTTCTCGATCTACGGCGGCCTCAAGGCCAAACTGGAGCAGATCAGCGCCGACACCATCAAGGACGATAAGGGCGACAGCTTCTTCCGCGTCCAATTGCGCACCAATCGCAACTTTCTCGGATCCCCAGCCTCGCCGCTGCCGATCATTCCCGGCATGACGGCCTCGGTCGAGATCCTGACCGGCCAAAAGACGGTTCTCGAATACCTGGTCAAGCCGCTGCTCAAGGCGCGCGATCGCGCGCTGCGTGAACGCTAGGCCAACGGGAGCGCCGTATGCCATTTATCCGACGCGACAGCAACGGCGCGATCATCGATACGTGCGACCACGCGCGAAGCGACGCCATCGAATTTCTCGATGCCGAGGATCCCGAGGTCTTGCGCTTCGTCGCCAGTCGCGCGGTCGATTCCGACATCAAGGAGCAGCTCAATATCTCGGATATCGACATGGCGCGCGTCATCGAGGACCTCATCGAACTCCTCATCGCCAAGGGCACGATCGCCGCCGACGACCTTCCCGAGATCGTCCGTCTCAAGCTCAAGCGCCGCCGGGAGCTGCGGCGATCGATAGCCTCGCTCGGCCAGTTGGTCGCCGAGGACGATTGAACCGGCCGTCCTCGCCGGCGCAAGCCTCACCACTGCCAGAAATGCCGCCGCTGCGGGTCGTCGCGCTCGAAGGCGTACGAACGCCAATCGGGCAGTTCCTTCAGCGCCGTCGCCGCCGGCAACCGCAGGTTCGCTTTGGTGATCGCCAAGCGATTGCCATGCCAGCCCCGCGTGATGCAACTCTCGGCGTATCGACGATTCAAGTATTTGCGGCGCGCGTGCGCTTGGCCCAGCACGATGTAGTGACGCAGCGGCAGATTGCGCGGCATCACGCGCAGACCCGCGCCTTCGGCGAGATGGCCGCCGCCCCGCAAGCCGACGACGCCGGCGGCCGGCCGCCAAGCGCGCATCAACCGAAGCGGTCGCGGCTCGAAGAAGTAATAACGCCGCATAGCGCGGACAAAATCCTCGCGCTCATGATCCTCGCCGACGGCGGGCACGAACACGAACTCGTCGAAATTGACGCAAGTGAAGCCGTCGCGCGCCGCGCGCTCCAATTCTTCGCGAAGCGTCACGCCCGCCTCGCCGCCATCGGGCCTTTCATCGGCGTCGAGGTGCAGCGCCCAGTCGGGGGCGAAATCGCGCACGATCTGCTCCTTGGCGCGAAGTTGATCGGACAGCGTGTACGCGCCCGCGAACGCCAACGTGCGCAACTCGCATACGCCCCGACCGAGATACGAGCGCACGATGGCCGGCGTATCGTCGTCCGATTCGTTGTCGATCACCACGATCTCGAAGCCGTGCGCCCGCAGATGCTCGAGGGTGCGGGCGATATAAACCTGCTCGTTCCGCACGCACAGGACCGCCAAATACGACATAAACGCTCGCCTTGCCGTCCGCCGAACGGCTTGCCCGCGACGGTCGCCGCGGGCGTACGCGACAAAGCTAACGTGTCAACCCACGGTCGTGTCAAGCGACGATGGGCTGCAGTGGATGGTTGCGACGCGCCAGTCGCAGCGGAAACAGAGCTTGCCAAATGGCCGTGGCAGGGTTGGAACTTTCCGATTCGGCGGTAAGATTGGGAGTAAATGGCATTGATCGCTCGCCACTTTGCGGATGACCATCGTCGCGCACCGGGTCGTCGGCTATGAACCGGAAACCGATGTTCGCCGGTCTTCCAAGCGATCGAGAAGGAGCCTCATGAAGGCGAGCCCTCCGGCGCAGGTCAGCCGAAGCGCCAATCTGATCGACGCCGATGATCTCGCGTGCCTCGAAGCCCTCGAGCGCAAGACGCTGTGGCTGTCGTCGTGGATGATCCATCACGCCAACCACCTCCGCGTCCACCGCGATGGACTCAAGGTCGGGGGCCACCAGGCTTCCAGCGCTTCGGTCGTGACGCTGATGACGGCGCTCTATCTTCGCGTCTTGCGCGCCGAAGACCGCGTGGCGGTCAAGCCGCACGCCAGCCCGGTGTTTCACGCCCTGCAATATCTCTTCGGACATCAGGATCGTTTGTCGCTGGAGCGATTCCGGGCGCTCGGCGGAGCGCAGTCGTATCCATCGCGCACGAAGGACAAGGACGACGTTGATTTCTCGACCGGATCGGTCGGCCTCGGTGCGGCGGCGACCATCTTCGCCGCGCTGGTGCAGGATTACGTCCGCTTCAAGGAGCTGGTCCCGCCGGATTCCCCGATTGGCCGGATGGTGGCGATCGTCGGCGACGCCGAGCTCGACGAAGGCAATATTTTCGAGGCCCTGCTCGAAGGCTGGAAGCACGACGTCCGCAATGTCTGGTGGATCATCGACTACAACCGCCAAAGCCTCGACAGCGTGGTCAGCGACCGCCTGTTCGCGCGCATCGACAGCTTGTTCAAGACCATGGGTTGGAATGTCGTCACGCTCAAATACGGCAATCTACTCGAGGCGGCGTTCGCGGAGCCCGACGGTGAAGCGCTGCGCAAATGGATCGACGACTGCCCCAACACGTTGTACGCGGCGCTCACCTACAAGGGCGGCGGCGCGTGGCGCGAACGCCTGAACCACGATCTCGGCGAAGTCGCCGGCATTCGTGCCCTGGTCGCCCGCCGCGATGATGCGGCGCTGCATCGCCTGATGACCAATCTCGCCGGCCATGACATGGCCCGCGTCATCGAGGCGTTTCACGTCGCCGAGGCCGACGATGCGCCGACCTGCTTCATCGCCTACACGATCAAGGGATACGGACTACCTTTCGCCGGCCACAAGGACAACCACGCCGGATTGATGACGCCGGAGCAGATGGCAAGCTTCAAGACGGCGATGCACGTCGCCGACGGCGCGGAGTGGGATCGCTTCGCCGGGCTCGACCTTCCGGCCGACCGGCTCCAGGCCTTTCTGCGTCGAGCGCCGTTTGTGGCGCGGTTTCCGCGAGAATTCGCGCCGCAGGCGGTGGCGGCGCCGAGCGACTTTCCGGCTCCGCGCCAGGACCGGATGTCGACCCAGGACGGCTTCGGGCGCATCCTCTATGAACTCGCCGGCGGCGACAGCGACCTGGCGCAGCGCATGGTGACCACGTCGCCCGACGTGACGATCTCGACCAATCTCGGCGGTTGGGTCAATCGTCGCGGCATCTTCGACCGGCGCGATCGTAAGGACGTCTTCCGCGAAGAGAAAGTAGTGTCGGCCCAGCTTTGGGCGATGGGACGTCACGGCCAGCATATCGAGCTGGGAATCGCCGAGAACAATCTGTTCCTGCTGCTCGCCGCGCTCGGTCTGGCGGCGCCCCTGTTCGGCGTCCGCCTGCTGCCGATCGGCACGCTGTACGACCCGTTCATTCAACGCGGGCTCGACGCGCTCAATTACGCCTGTTACCAGGACGCCCGGTTCATGGTCGTGGCGACGCCCTCGGGCCTGACGCTTGCGCCGGAGGGCGGAGCGCACCAGTCGATCTCCACGCCGTTGATCGGCATGGCACAGGACGGCCTGGCCTATTTCGAGCCCGCGTTCGTCGACGAGTTGTCGACGATCATGCAATGGAGCTTCGCCCACATGCAGGCGCCGGACGGCGGCTCGGTTTATTTACGGCTATCGACCCGGCCGGTCGATCAACCGCGACGCTCGCTCGACGACGCGACGCGCCGCGCGATCGTCGCCGGCGCATATTGGCTGTCGCCGCCGGCGCCAGGCGCCGAGCTGTCGATCGTGACATGCGGCGCCGTGACGCCCGAGGCCGAAGCCGTGCACCGCGCCATTCTCGAGGACGTCCCTGGCGCCGGCCTACTCGTCGTCACCTCGCCCGATCGTTTGCATGCCGATTGGCGCCGCGCGAGCGGCGGGGGCGAGTCCAGGCATTCGCATATCGGCCGGCTGCTGGCGCCGCTCGCAAGCGATGCCTCGCTGGTGTCGATCATCGACGGCCATCCTGCGGCGCTGTCGTGGCTCGGGGCGGTCGGCGGACAGCGCATCGAGGCGCTCGGCGTCGAGCGCTTCGGGCAATCCGGCGACATCGCCGAGCTCTATGGCGCATACCGGATCGATGCCGACGCCATTCTCGACGCCGCGGCGCGGGCGTGCCTCGCCCGCGTTCGTAAATAGAACCAGTCGAAAAGGAAAGGGCGTCCGGACCCGCCGGACGCCCTGTTCAGGCAAGAGGAGCGTTCGTCCGATTAGCGCTGCGTCGAGGTGGCCGTACGGAGGAGCGAGTCGGTATTGCGGCCCTTCGGCAGGCTGTAGTTGAACGACGAGATCACCCGGTTATCGGACAGGCGCACCAGCCGCAGATTGACATGGACCTCGCGCGCGCCCGCGGCGTAGGTTCCGACCACCGCCGCCTGCGCCGAATGCTGCTGGGCCAACTGGCGGAGGTCGCGCGACAGCATGAACTGGCCGTTGGCATTGACCGCCATCGATGTGCGTAGATTGACGTCCATGACCGTGTAGCCCATCTGGCCCATCCGCGCGGCGATTTGTTCGCTCGCCAGACGGCCCAATCGCGACGACTGATCGAGGTTGTCGACGTTGGCCAGCGTGGCGACCAGAATGGTCTTCTTCGGATCGATATAGTCCGACGACAACGAAACAAGCCGCTCGGTCGCCGCGTAGTTGACCTGAACCAGATCGGCGTCGGCGGGCACGATGTAAAGATCGGCCGTCGAGCGCGGCGCCTCGGCCTGATAGTAGCCGCCGCAAGCCGCCAACGCGAGCGCCGCGGTTGCGGCGAGTATCGGATGCAGTTTCATTTGAATGCCCCCTACCTCTTCGGTATGTCGCTTTGGCGGCTTAGCGCGCGTTCAAACGAACGGTGCGCATCGGCGTTTCCGGCGCCGGACCCTTGGCGCCGGTCAGCATCGGCGTCATCGGGCGCACGCCGAACGTATGCGCGTATTGGCCGAGATCGGTGTCGTTGACGTAGAAGATATCGGCCGAACGGAAGATCGGCCCCTGCTCGTTCGCCACCTCGGCGGTGATGACGACCTCGCCATTGGGCGCGTCGGTCAACCAGTAGCGGCCGATGAGGTACAGATCGGCGAGCGCGGCGATGCCGATGTAGCCGAGATAGGCGTGGTGGGTCGACCACTGCTCGTTGATGAACGCGGCGCCGGCGACGATGCCGGTGACGTAGGTGAGGTCGCCGGGGTGATACTTGTCGCGCGGCGAGATCTGGTTGTGAAGGATCGACTGAACGTTGTAGTTCACCACCGTCGCGCCGTGCGGCGAGGACGCCACGCGCTTATCGCGCAGCATCAGCTCGCGAATCATCAGGTCATGGAACGCGCGGGCGAACGGCATATTCGGATCGAGCGGCCGCAGATAGATCGGCCGTTCGGCCATCATCTTGCGCGACGAGGCGCCGGCCACCGAGTGCCCGGACTGGTCGAAGTCCTCGACCGTCGCGAGCTTGGCCAACAGCTTGTCGGTCGTCCGCTCGGCGATCACCTGCCAGTGATACGCGGTCTGCAGGCGCTCCTGCATGACGATTTCGCGCGGCTGAACCAGCGGCTGATTGGTGCAGGCCGCAAGCGCCGCCATGATGGCGAGCGCGGATACGCTCCTCTTCAGCATGGAAACCACCCCCCAAATGCGCGCCTCGGCGCACGTACATTACCCAGTAAACGAGACCTATATCACAAAAAAAGCTTAGCAGTCCATTAACTTACTAAATTTTACTTAATCATAACCTTAATGAATCGTTACCACCGACGCAGACGCTTCGGTGCGCCGAAGCGAAACCATCGGCTCGTCAACCGCTTAGTCTTGGAGCGCGTCTTGGCGCGACGAACGGGGCCGATGTTGCTGGCGCGACACATCGGCCGGCGAATTGGCCGGACCCCTGCTAACCCGGCCAAATTCAAACGCGAAGCCGACCCTCGGTGCCGGCGGCCCGCCGGCAACTATGCGGTCGGCCTAAAGGCGGCCGGTCGACACGCGCCGGCGAAACGTCGATTCGTCCTCGGCGCGCGTCGATCGGAGTGCGGATCGTCAGACCGCTTCCTTGAGGTCCTTGGCCGGACGGAAGCGGACTTTTTTGCTGGCCTTGATCTTGATCGGCTCGCCGGTCGCCGGATTGCGGCCCATGCGGGCGGCGCGCTTGGCGACGGCGAATATGCCAAGGCTTGGGATACGGATCTTCTCGCCTTTCTTGAGATGCTTGCCCAGGGTCGCAACGAACCCCTCGAGCACCTCGGTCATTTGCTTTTTGGACATGGAGTGCTTCTCGGCCAAGGAAGCCGAGATGTGCTTCAGGGTGATCACGGGCATCGATGATTATTCCATCTTGGTTGGCGGGAGCGCGGATTCGCTCCTTACCCGAGTCTTTTTCCAGCAAAATCGGCGTATTGCAACGGCTTTTTCGCCTCGACCCGGTCTTTCCTCCCGGCGGCGCTTGTCAAGCGCAAGTTGTTCGAATCCGCCTCGGGCGGCGCTGCGGCATTGCTGACATGAAACAACCGCGATGCCCTTGAAGTCGGTTCGGCTATAGTCTCGCGCGAGCGTGGCGGGCGTCGCCTCGGGGCGCCGGAGAAGATTTCAACCAACGGGCGTGCGATGAGCGCGGTTGCGACGACCTTCAAGCGGGACGCCACGGTGATATCGCTCGTCGGCTTCGCGCACCTCACAAGTCATCTCTTTCAATTCGTGTTGCCGCCGATCTTTCCGCTGCTGCGCGAGGAGTTCGACGTCAGCTATAGCGCGCTCGGTCTCATCGTCGCGGTGTTTTATGGCGCGTCGGGAATTGGCCAAGCTTTCGTCGGCGTGTTCGTCGATCGCTATGGCGGCAAGCCTGTGTTGGTCGCCGGCTTGGCGCTGTTGTCCAGCGCCGTCGGGGCGATGGCGCTTGCGCCGAGCTATTGGACGCTGTTGCCGCTGGCGCTTGTCGCCGGGTTGGGAAACTCGGTATTCCACCCGGCCGATTTCTCGATCCTTACCCATTCGGTGAGCGAACGCCGGCATGGCCGCGCGTTCTCGGTTCACGCCTTCAGCGGCACGCTCGGCTATGCGCTGTCGCCGGTCTTGCTGAGCTCGATCGCCTACGCGACGAACTGGCGGATCGCGCTTTCAGCCGCCGCTGTTTGGGGATTTGCGATCACGCTCGGCGTGTCGCTGTCGGGCCGGTTGCTGGACGGCCGCCCAGGGCCGGCGAAAACCGGCGACGGTTTGGCGATCGTGCCGGGGTTCGTGAAGCTGCTGCAAATGCCGGTGATGTTCCTCGCCTTCTTGTACTTGACGCTGATCGCGCTCGCCGGGGCCGGGCTGCAGACCTATGCCGCGGCGGCGCTCACGGTGATCTATGCCGTGCCGTATACCGTCGCAACCGGGGCGATCAGCGCCTACCTGATCGGCAACGCCGCCGGCATCCTCGCCGGCGGGCCGCTCGCCGACATGTCGCGCCGCCATGAGGCGATCGCCATGCTCGGTCTGCTTGGCGGCGCGCTGCTGGTGTCGATCGTGGCGATGGGAGGATACGATTTCGCCCTGGTTCTCGCGGCGATGGCGGCGGCGGGATTCTGCGTCGGCACCACCACTCCGGCGCGCGACATGCTCGTGAAGTCGGCGGCGCCGCGCGGAGCGACCGGCAAGACATTCGGCCTCGTCTACTCGGGCTTCGACATCGGCTCGATGATCGCACCGCTCGTTCTCGGCTGGTTCGTCGATCATGGCATGGCGCAGGGCTTCCTGCTGGCGCTCGCCGTCGTATGGCTGGCGACGATCGCCACCATCGGGCAATTCAAGCAGCGCATCCCGGCGTCGCAAACTTAAGCGCGGGTCGCCGCGGCCCGACGTCTATAATATGATGTCGGCGATTCGACGCCCGATGGCCTCGGTCCTCTGGGATGTTCGACGTACGCACGCGATGGTGGGCGCGACAGGGATTGAACCTGTGACCCCTACCATGTCAAGGTAGTGCTCTCCCGCTGAGCTACGCGCCCGGGCCACGTCGAAGCGGGGCGGACTATACTAAATCGCCGCGCGATGGCAATACGTCGAGGCGGTCTTGGCTGTCGGCGCGTGCAAGGCGATGCGACGTCGTGCGGCGAGGACGCCAAACGGTGCGACGCGCCGACCATGCCGCGGCGGCGATGTCCGAGCCGCGCTCGGATGGGCGGAATAGAGCAACGGGGGCACGAGGCCGCCCATCTGACCGTCCCGCCGGTGGCCGATGCGCCCGCAAGCGGATCCGCCGCGCCGCCGGCGCGGCGATATGACCAACAGACTATTAATGGATAATTGATATTATATTCGTAGCTTTACCGTACAATACGACCATCATGAGGGCCCGAGCGATGACACCTTCAGTCGACGATAAATGCGCACATGCGGCGCCGACGCGCGCCGCG